>JBBQLM010000018.1:0-80578 GCA_038327925.1 Burkholderiales bacterium
TAGCCCATGACGCCCAGCCCGATGAAAGCTACACGCTGGGATTTGGAGGGTTCGGAGCTGCGTTCGGCGATGGTGTTCATAAGGGTGGTTTTCAGATCGATCTGATGGTTATGTCTGAGCGTATTCTAGAAAGGCCAAGCAGCCGGCTTGGCCGTGCCGAGGGCATTCCCCTCGCGGAGCGCGCGCAGTCGCGTGGTTTGGCGGCGGTCAAACGATCGTGAGGTGCTCGGTGCCTGCCGCCAGATCCTGCGTTTTGGCGCGCTGGCTGTGGAGCTTGATCTGCAGGCGCAGGTCGTTGAGCGAATCGGCGTTGCGCAGCGCATCTTCCAGCGAAATGACGTTTTCTTCGAATGCGTTGAACAGCGCCTGGTCGAAGGTCTGCATGCCAACATTGGTGCTTTTCTTCATGATCTCCTTGATCTCGGAGACATCGCCCTTGAAGATCAGGTCCGAAATCAGCGGCGAATTGATCATGATTTCCACTGCGGCAACACGGCCCTTGCCGTCCTGTTTGGGGATCAGGCGCTGCGACACCAGCGCCTTGAGGTTCAGCGACAGGTCCATCAGCAACTGGGCCCGGCGCTCTTCCGGGAAGAAGTTGATGATGCGGTCCAGCGCCTGGTTGGAACTGTTGGCGTGCAGGGTGGCCAGGCACAGGTGACCGGTTTCGGCAAAGGCCACCGCATGTTCCATGGTCTCGCGGTCGCGGATTTCGCCCATCAGGATCACGTCGGGTGCCTGGCGCAGTGTGTTTTTCAGTGCAGCTTCCCAGCTGTCAGTGTCCAGGCCCACTTCGCGTTGCGTGACTACGCAGTTCTTGTGCATGTGGACGAACTCGACCGGGTCCTCCACGGTGATGATGTGGCCATAGGAGTTCTCGTTGCGCCAGTCCACCATGGCGGCCAGCGTGGTGGACTTGCCCGAACCAGTGGCGCCCACCATGATGCACAGGCCGCGCTTGGATTGCACGATCTCCTTCAGAACCTGGGGCACGCCCAGGCCGTCAATGGTGGGCAGCACGGTGGGGATGACCCGCAGTACCATGCCGACCTTGCCCTGCTGGATGAAGGCGTTCACGCGAAAGCGCCCAATGCCCGGCGGCGATATGGCGAAGTTGCTCTCCTTGGTGCGCTCGAACTCGGCAATCTGCTTGTCGCTCATGATGGAGCGCGCCAGCGACAGCGTGTGCACCGCATTCAGGGGCTGGGGCGACACCTTGGTCACCTTGCCATCGACCTTGATCGCGGGTGGAAAGTCCCCGGTGATGAACAGGTCGCTGCCATTGCGCCCCACCATCAGCTTGAGCAGGTCGTTGATGAATTTCGTGGCTTGATCGCGCTCCATGAGAGCACCTCCTTGATGTGATTAGTTGCCGCCGGGCCGCCCCAAGGCAACTGCGGCCCCCTCGGGGGGCAGAGAGTTACACGCAGTGAACGAACGTGGGGGCCACATACCTAGCCTGGGAAGTTCTCAGGAATCTTGGCTTTGCTGCGGGCCTCCGCGGCGCTGATCACATTGCGCTTGACCAGATCGGTCAGATCCTGGTCCAGCGTCTTCATGCCCACGCTGTTGCCGGTCTGGATCGACGAATACATCTGCGCCACCTTGGCCTCGCGGATCAGGTTGCGGATGGCGCTGGTGCCCAGCATGATCTCGTGAGCGGCCACACGGCCCTGGCCGTCCTTGGTCTTGCACAGCGTTTGCGAGATCACTGCCTGTAGCGACTCGGACAACATGGCGCGGACCATTTCCTTCTCGTCGGCCGGGAATACGTCAATGATCCGGTCGATGGTTTTTGCGGCGCTGGAGGTGTGCAGCGTGCCAAACACCAGGTGGCCGGTTTCGGCCGCCGTCATGGCCAGGCGGATGGTTTCCAGATCGCGCATTTCGCCGACCAGAATACAGTCCGGGTCTTCGCGCAGCGCCGAGCGCAGCGCCGCGGCAAACGACAGGGTGTGCGGCCCCACTTCACGTTGGTTGACCAGGCATTTCTTGGATTCATGCACGAACTCGATGGGGTCTTCCACCGTCAGGATGTGGCCGAACTCGGTTTCGTTCAAATAGTTGACCATGGCGGCCAGCGTGGTGGACTTGCCCGAACCGGTGGGGCCGGTCACCAGCACCATGCCGCGGGGTTTGAGGGCCAGGTCGCCAAAGATCTTGGGCGCGTTGAGCTGCTCCAGCGACAGGATCTTGCTCGGAATGGTCCGGAACACCGCGCCGGCGCCCCGGTTGTGGTTGAAGGCGTTGACCCGGAAGCGCGCCAGGCCGTCGATCTCGAACGAGAAGTCGATTTCCAGAAACTCTTCAAAGTGCTTGCGCTGTCCGTCGTTCATGATGTCATACACCATGGCATGCACCTGCTTGTGGTCCAGCGCTTCGACGTTGATACGGCGCACATCGCCGTGGACACGGATCATGGGCGGCAGGCCGGCGGAGAGGTGCAGGTCGGAGGCCTTGTTCTTGACGCTGAAGGCCAGTAGTTGGGTAATGTCCACGGGGTCCTCTTTGGGTAAGGGCTGAGTTTGTTACGCTAGAGAGATTATGACCATGATTGCCGACAATCTCCACAGCATACACACCCGGATTGCGCAGGCCTGTGCCCACAGTGGCCGTGCACCGGAGTCCGTGTCCCTGCTGGCGGTTTCCAAGACCTTTGGGGCAGACGCCGTGGTGCAGGCCCATGCTGCCGGCCAGACCGCATTTGGCGAGAACTACATCCAGGAAGCGGTGGAGAAGATCACCGCGCTTGAGCACCTGCCGCTGCAGTGGCACTGCATAGGGCCGATCCAGAGCAACAAGACGCGGCTGGTGGCCGAACACTTTGACTGGGTGCACACCGTGGACCGCCTGAAGATCGCCCAGCGCCTGAGCGAACAGCGCCCGGCGGATCGGGCGCCGCTGCAGGTGTGCATTCAGGTGAATGTGGATGGCGGGCCCAACAAGTCCGGCGTGGCACCCGCAGAGGCGCTGGCGCTGGCCCAGGCGGTTGCCGCCCTGCCGCGGCTGCGGCTGCGCGGGTTCATGTGCATTCCCGAGCCTGCTCCTGATTTTGTAGCTGCCTGCGCAGTATTTGCGAGGGCTAGAGCCCTATTTGATCAAATGAATGGGGTCGGAATGGGGCTTGACACGCTGTCCATGGGCATGAGCGCAGACCTGGAGGCCGCCATTGCCAGTGGCTCCACGATGGTCCGCGTGGGCAGCGCGATCTTTGGATCCCGAACTACTTCTTCGGCATTGCCAGCGGCTTGACGCTGCCGCAGTTGGTGCCCAGCCAGCGGCCGTTGCTCTGCATTTCCATCTTTTCCGGTGCGCCGCGCACCGTGGTCGTGCTGGTCATCTTTGTGCTGTAGGCCTCTGGGCTGGTGAAGGTGACCTGGCCTTCGCCACTGCTTGGAGGCTTGGTGCAGACGTAAGAAAACTTCATGGTGTTGCCGCTGCGCGGGCTGTTGGTATGGGTGCAATCGTTCTGTTGCCCCCTGGCGATGTCGTTGCGGTCCACCATGTCCTGGGTCATGCAGATCTTGATCGTCATGCCGCCACCGGCGCTGGTCCCCATTTGGACGCCCTGCTTGGCCATCATGTCCTGCATCAACTTGCGCTGCTCGGGTGGCATGCTTTCCATCTGCTTTTGCGCCTGGGCCATGGCGTCTCCGGTCTGACCGGAGCCCTTCATCTGGGTGGAGATTTCCCACAGGCCAGGTTTCATGCTCTGGGCGCTGGCGCAAGCTGCAAACGTGGTTAGCAGCAGGTAGGCAATACGGGTGTGCAGTTTCATGTTTTACTCCTAATCAGTTGGGGTCAGAGCACATCGCTGGTGCGAGTGGTCTGACCCGCAACCTACGATTAAGCATTGTGGCGAATGTTGTGGCCTTTGGGAATGGCGCACTAGAATCGGGCGAAATACCCCAGGGACCATGGCACACACCGATCTACCCCCCAACGCATCCGGCGACACCGTGCACGCGGGCATGGCGCACACCGCATCCCCGCACCCCACCGCCGCGCTGGCCGTGTTGTTTGCCGACGTGGTGGGCAGCACCCGGCTGTATGAGGCGTTTGGCGATGACCAAGCCAAGCAGATGATTGACGACTGCCTGGCCGCGCTACGCGGCGTGGTGCAGCAGTACGGTGGCCGCGTCATCAAGACCATTGGCGACGAGATCATGTGTGTGTTGCCCAGCGCCGACAGCGGCTGCCTGGCCGCCACCGACATGCAAAACAAGATCATGGCTCTGCCCAAGGTGTCCAACGTGCAGCGCAGCGTGCGCATTGGCTGGCATTTCGGCCCCGTCATCGAAGAGAACAACGACGTGTTTGGTGACACCGTCAACCTGGCGGCCCGCATGGCCGGTCTGGCCAAGGGCATGCAGATCATCACCACCGCTGCCACCGTGGCCAGCCTCTCTCCGATGCTGCAGTTGTCCACGCGCTCCATCGCGGCGCTGGCGGTCAAGGGCAAGGGCGATGAGGTTGCTGTCAGCGAAGTGATCTGGCAGGGCGGCGAAGAGTTGACCATGTCCACCTCGTCGATCGCGTTCACCACCAAGGCTGTGACCCTTCAGCTCAAGCACGGCAGCCAGACCATCGAGCTGGACCATGACAGCATCGTGCTCGGGCGCGACCTGCAGTGCAACCTCGTTATCAGCGACCGCAATGCTTCGCGCCAACACGCCCGCATCGAGCGCCGCCGCGACAAGTTTTTTCTGGTGGATCAGAGTACCAACGGCACCTTTGTTGCCTTTGCCAACGAGCCCGAACTGGTGCTGCGCCGCGAAGAACTGATGCTGCGCGGCAATGGGCGCATCGGCTTTGGCCACTCACTGGACCAGGACGGCACCGAAGTGGTGGCCTTTACCTTGCGCGGCTAGGTGCGCGTCTTGCCCTGCAGCTTGCCGCGCGCGCCGGCGGCGCTTTGCAGGCCGGCCGGTGGCAGGGTATCCAGCTTGGCGCGCACCGCCGCATCGGCACAGGCGGTGGAGAAGTTCACATTCACATCAGCCCCGTTGGAGCCGGCCAGCGCAAAGCAGGCCTGCCCCAGCTTGGCGTTCAGGGGTTTCAGTACGCCGTCGTTGATCAGGTCGCTGGCATTGCCATCGGCCAGTTGCAACTGGTATTTGCCGCCATCCCCCACGGGCTGTGCGTCCAGCACCTGGCGGAAACCGCGCAGCTCACGCAACATGAGCTTCGCGCTGGTGGCGTCGGGCAGACCGGCAATGTTCAGGTTCACCTTCTGCGCGCTGAAATTGAAGTGCTCCAGGAAGAAGTTCTTGGAAAACTCATCGCCGACCAGCTTGCCGATCTCCGCCAGCGCCTGGTCTTCGGACGCCCAGCTCTTGCCCTGCGGGTTGATGGTGTTGAGGTAGACCTCTTCGCCGCTGGCCTTGTCAATGGCCTTGATGGTCCAGGAGGTCAGCGCCGTCTTGGTGATGGTCAGGCCCGAGGCCGGAAGCCGGGCCGACAGCACCTTGAGCTTGACCTCGCCCTGGATCTGGAAGTCCGACGGTTGGGCCTTCGCACCGGCGGGTAGCTCACCATCGGCCGACCAGACGCGGAAACCAAAGGACTTGATGCGTTCCTTGACCACGTTCTCGGCCAGCATGGAGCGCTCCGGCGGCAGCGCCTGCGTCGTGTCCGCGTTGCGGATGGCCATCTGGATCGAGACCTTGGGGTCGCCGTTGTTGCGAATGAACTCGATGCGCTCTTCCTTGGACAACTGGTTCAGCGACTTCTGCACATCGCGCACCTTGACCACGGCGCGGGCCTCGGTCTGCAGCAGGCCGTCCTGTCCGGTGGCAGCAGCGCCCTCCTGGATCATGGTCTTGATGTAGGCGCCCGGCTGCGACAGCAGCTTGCGGTCCAGCACCGCGTAGTTCTTGGTAATGGAGTCCTTGTCCACATACAGCGCCACGGCCTTTTCGACCAGTTGGCGCATGGCGTCGGCACGGGACTCGGCCTGGGCGGCGCCGGCGTCGCCGCTGAAACGTGCATCCTTGGGGTCCACCAGGCCGAGGGCGCTGATGACCATGGTGCCCGGCTCCAGCGCGGGCTCCGCGACGGCCGCCGCTGTGACGGGTGTTGCTGGTGCAGTGGTCGGCGATGTTGCTCCGCCAGCCGGTGCCTGGGCGACTGCGGGCGTGGCGTTGCTGCCACCGCGCAGGTAGAAATAGCTGCCGGCACCGAGGACAGCCACACCGGCAATCACGGCGGCGACCAGGGCGGCATTGGACTTGTGGGGGACGTCCCCGACGACAGGCGCTGTCGGTGCTGCGGCCGGCGCCGACTGGGGGCTGGGGGTCACCGCAGGCTTGGCCGGGGCTACCGGAGGCATGCTGAGTTCGGTTCGGTCGGGATCGGCTGCTGCCGCCTGGACCGCCGGCGCGCTCAGTGTGGCGTGGATCGCCTGGGCAAACTCCTGCGCCGTCTGGTAGCGGTCATCCGGGTTCTTGGCCATGGCCTTCTTGACGACCTGGTCAAAGGCCGCGGGCAGCGCCACGTTCAGCAGCGAGGGGGCCAGCGGCTCCTCGTGCAGCACCTTGAACATGATGGTCGTGGAGTTGCCGGTGAACGGTTTCTCGCCGGTCAGGAACTGGTACAGGATGACGCCGCAAGAGAAGATGTCGCTGCGGCCATCGACCGGCTGGCCCATGAACTGCTCGGGCGACATATAGGCCGGCGTGCCCATCACCGTGCCCACCTGCGTCAGCTCGGACTTCTCGACGCGGGCGATCCCAAAATCAGCGACCTTGATCTTGCCGTTGGGCAGCACGATCAGGTTGGCCGGCTTCATGTCGCGGTGGACCACGCCATGGGCATGGGCATGGGCCAGGGCGTCGAGGATCTCGGCCATCAGTCGCTCGACGTCTTTCAGCGCAAAGCGTTCGTTGGCCTCGAAGAAGTCGCGCAGCTCGCGGCCCTTGACGAACTCCATGGCGATGTAGGCCACGCGCTGGCGCGCCTGGCTGGCGGCCTCACTGGCAACCATGGTGTGGTCGTCATCGGCGATCTCTTCGCCGTAGTCGTAGACCGCCACGATGCCGGGGTGGTTCAGCCGCCCTGCGGCCTGTGCCTCGCGCTTGAAGCGGGCCAGCACGTTGGCGGCTTCTTCGCTGCTGAGTTGTGCGGGAAGAATGGTCTTGATGGCCACCGTCCGTTCGATGGCGGGGTCAAATCCCTCGTAGACCACGCCCATGGCGCCTTTGCCGAGTTCACGGCGGATCAGGTATTTACCGAGTCGGGTGAACGTCGTCATGGCGGTGCTGGGTTCGTGAGCTTACTTATATTTGGAGTCAATATCCCAGACCAGGGTCTGCACCAGACGCTGCACCATGGTGTCCAGACCCACGCCACCCTTGGCGCCTTCGGATACACCCATCACGCTGGTGGAGGTCGCGCCGACTTCCATCTTCAGGTCCTTGTAGCCCTGGGCCACCTGCTCGGTGGTGTTGGCGTCCATGATCTTGTAGCGCATGCCGATGAGCCAGACGCCGGTGGTGTCTCCCGTCTGCACGGAGCCGGCCACGGTGCCGGCGGCCGAGCCCGCCATGCTGCCGCCACCAAAGATGGAGAGCAGGCTACCCACCGCGCGACCATCAAAGCCCTTCTTGTTTTCGGCGATCTGCTCGGCCTTCAGGATGTCGAATTTCAGAATCCACTTGGTGGTCTTGAGCTTGCCCATCTGCATGGTCTTGCGGGCGGCCTGCGGGTCGCCCAGGTTGTAGGCCAGCGAGATTTCGTTGACCAGCGGTCCCAGGTTGGTGCGCTCCAGCACCGGGAAGTTGGCCTGCGACAGTTCCAGTTCGGCAAAATCGGCAATGTTGTTGGGCAGGAAGCGCTGCGTGAAACTGGCGTTGTTGCTCTTGATCTCTCCGGGGATCACGATCAGGGCCGGGCCGCGCTTGTTCTTGTTAACGTATTCCACTTCCTTGTACGCGGCGGAGTCCGCGGCGGCATTGGCCTTGTCCGATGTGGATGTGCCGGCCGTGGGCGACGGGTTGCCAAAGCTGGGCTGTGCCTGCACGGCACCGCTCAGGGCGGCCAGCACCAGCAGCGCGGACACTGCGGTGGTCTTGTATGCACGGAAATCTTTGCTCATCGACTTGCTCCCAAAAAAATAACGGACCGGGCCAGTGACTACGAACCGCCCAGGCGGCAATAGTCGCTGTACAACTGCGCGACCACTTCGTCGGCTTTTTCGTTGATCAGTGTCAGTGCCATGCCGGCGGTGTCCACCCCGGCGTAGCTGGCGTTCTCGGCGCTGGCCTGCGACAAGATGCGCCCATTGGCGTCGGTCAGCGTGAAGGCCATGCGGATGGAAACCTGGTTGACCCGCACGATGGTGTTGTAGCCCGCTTGGCTGGTGATCAACCCGCGCAGGATGTACTGTGCAGACAGCCGTTTGGAGGCGCTCAGCGCGGCGTCGGGGTCGTTCTTGAAATAGGCGTCAATCTCGGCCTGGGCGATCTGTGCCGTGATCTGGGACTGGGTGGTGGTCTTTAGTCCCAGTCTCTGCAGGCGCGCGTTGAGCGCATCGAAGTGGCCGCTGTAGCTGGATTGGCGTGCCTGCAGATAGCCGTCGCGGCTCTCGCCAATCAGCACCATGATCTTCTGGTTCTTGATCTTGGCCTTGCAGGGGGTGGACAGCAGACTCTGCACCCGGGCCTGTTGCTCGGCTGCCTGCGCCTTGTCGGCGTCGTCCTCGTTGGAGAACTTGAACCCCTGGGCCATGACGCCACTACACAAGGCCATGCTGGTCAGCAGAACTATCAGTGAATGGCGCATAGTGGGTGCCTGGGTTCGGAAGTGGGACACGTCGTGGTTGGGCCGCTTGCTACCGTCTGGCCGCCTTCATGTCTGGGCGGCAGCATACATCCGGCGGATTATAGGCACCGCTTTCATGAGCGCAGGGTCAGGCGGGTGGTGTTTTTTACTTCTTCCATGACGGCGTAGGTGCGGGTCTCGCGCACGCCCGGCAGCTGCCACAGCACAGTGCCGGCAAATTCGCGGTAGGCGCCCATGTCGGCCATGCGGGTCTTGAGCAGGTAGTCAAAGCCGCCCGCCACCATGTGGCATTCGGTGATTTCACCGCGCACCTGCACCGCGGCCTTGAAGGCTTCGAACACGTTGGGCGTGGTGCGGTCCAGCAACACCTCGACGAACACCATCATGCCGGCGCCCAGTTTCAGGGGGTTGAGCCGCGCCTCGTAGCCGAGGATGTAGCCGTCCTTGGTCAGGCGTTGCACGCGTGCCAGCACTGCGGTGGGTGAGAGCGACACGGCCTCTGCCAGTTTCAGGTTGGAGATGCGGCCGTCTTCCTGAAGGCAGTTCAGGATTTTGATGTCGATGCGGTCCAAGTCTGTGGTCATTTTTGTTGAAGGGCTTGCGGGTGGTTGTGGTGCAGCGGTTTGGGTATGGACGACCGCCTCATACTGCCAAATGCGCAGAAATCGGCGGTCGGCCACACCCAAACCGCTGTTGCGAAGGTTTACAGCGCGCCACCCGGATACCGGTATTTCTCCATGCGTTCCACTGCGCTACTTATGACCACCGTGGCGACCCCTAACAAACAGCTAACTAGATATTCATCTACAAATGTGGCAAATTTTAGTGAGAAATCAATCATAAATTCCAAGACCATAGCGACTTAATCCATTGCAGCTCCGGGAGACACCGCGGACTGCCCAGAAACACCACCGGAGACCCACCATGCCCGTCGCCCAACGCCTGCCCTTCCCATACCGCCCCGAGGCCGAGGTGGTGGCCCGCCACCTGCAAAGCGTCAACCAAGCGCTGGACTGGGCCGCCGCCGCCCGCACCGCCACGCCCTGGGTGCAGGCCGTGCGCGACAACCCGCCGCCGTTCTGGGCCATGGAAAGCCTGCTCAAGGAATACCCCATCTCCAGCGCCGAAGGCCTGGCCCTGATGCGGCTGGCAGAAGCCCTGCTGCGGGTGCCCGATGCCGAAACCGCCATTGCGCTGACCGCCGACCAACTCGGCCGCGCCGACTTTGATGGCAGTGGTGACAAGGTGCTGTCGCGCCTGTCCAGCACCGCGATTGCGATGTCCAAACACTTCCTGCCCAACGCCGAAACCGGCGCCGGTCCCAAGACCGAGCCCGGCCTGATGGCCAAGCTCGGTGCTAAAACCGTGGTGGCCGCCACGCTGCGTGCCGTGCAGTTGCTGGGCCGCCAGTTTGTGCTGGGCCAGACCATGAAGGAAGCGCAGCACGAGGCCGACGCGGCGCGCAAAAAGTCGGGAGTCCGCGTTCCGCCGCAGGGCCGCCCCAAGGCGGAACAGCCCCTTGAGGGGGCAGCGCAGTACGCGGAGCGACAAGCGTGGGGGCTCCGATTTTCCTACGACATGCTGGGCGAGGGTGCACGCACCGATGCGGACGCGCAGCGCTACCTGCATAGCTACACAAATGCTATCGAATCAATAGCTGCCCATGTAGATACCACGAGGGCTATCGAGCAGAATGACGGCATATCGATCAAGCTCAGCGCGTTGCACCCGCGCTTTGAGGATGCGCACAGCGACCGCATCATGGCCGAGCTGGTGCCGCGTGTCTGGAGCCTGTGCCAGCGTGCCGCAAAGGCCAACATCAACCTGACCATCGACGCCGAAGAGGTGGAGCGCCAGGAGCTGACGCTGGAGGTGCTGGAGGCGCTGGTGGCCAAGGTGGCGGCCGAGTGCCCGCAGTGGCGCGGCTTTGGCATGGCCATGCAGACCTACCAGACCCGTTCGCTGGAACTAATCGAGGCGGTTACCGCACTGGCCCGCCGCTACCAGGTGCGCCTGATGTGCCGCCTGGTCAAGGGCGCGTACTGGGACGCCGAAATCAAGCGCGCCCAGGAGCTGGGCCTGCCGCACTATCCCGTGTTCACCCACAAGCACCACACCGATGTGTCCTACCTGTCCTGCGCCCGCGCGCTGCTGGATGTGCCGGATGCCATCTACCCCCAGTTCGCCACGCACAACGCCGCCACCATCGCCGCCATCCTGCAAATGGCAGCCCGGACTGGTGCCCCGTTCGAACTGCAGCGCCTGCACGGCATGGGCGAGGGCGTGTACCGCGAGGTGCTGAAGAACCCCCTGGTGGCGTGCCGCGTCTATGCGCCGGTGGGCGCCCACCGCGACCTGCTGGCCTACCTGGTGCGCCGCCTGCTGGAGAACGGCGCCAACTCCTCCTTTGTGCACCAGATGGCCGACCCCACGGTGGAACTGCAAGACCTGTTGACCTCCCCGCTGCGCCTGGAGCCGCACTCCAGCCTGCCGCTGCCGCCCGACCTGTTTGGCACGCATCCCGGTGCGCGCAAGAACAGCACCGGCCTGGACCTGACCGTGCCCAGCATGCGTGACCCGCTGCTGGCCGCGCTGGCCACGACACCGGTGCCGGTGGTGCCCGAGTTCGACCCGCGCCGCACTGCCGAGGTATTTACCACCGGCGCCACCGCGCAAAAGGGCTGGAGCCGCACACCGGTGGCCGAGCGCGCCGCCATCCTGCGCCGCGCCGCCGACACCATGCTGGAGCAAACCCCGATGTTCTGCGCGCTGCTGGTCAAGGAAGCGCACAAGACCTGCGGCGACGCGGTGAGCGAGGTGCGCGAGGCGGTGGACTTTTTGCGCTACTACGCGGACGAGGCCCAGCGCATCATGCAGCCCTTGCCACAGCCGCAGATCCACCACCTGCCACCCGCGCTGGCCTGCCACAGCTTTGGCGTGACCGGCGAGTCCAACACGCTGTCGCTGACCGCACGCGGCGTGTGGGTGTGCATCAGCCCATGGAATTTCCCGCTGGCCATCTTTGTCGGTCAGGTGGCCGCCGCGCTGGCCACCGGCAATGGTGTGCTGGCCAAGCCAGCCGAGCAGACGCCGGGTGTGGCCCAGGTGGCGGTGCAACTGCTGCACGCCGCCGGTGTGCCGGCCGACGTGTTGCAACTGGCGCATGGCGCCGGCGAAACCGTGGGCGCCGCGCTGGTCGCGCAACCCGGCGTGGCCGGAGTCGTGTTCACCGGCTCCACCCAGGTCGCCAAGATCATCAACCGCTCGCTGGCCGCCAAGGACGGCGCCATCGTCCCGCTGATCGCCGAAACCGGCGGAATCAACGCCATGCTGGTGGACTCCAGCGCGCTGCCCGAGCAGGTGGTGGATGCCGTGGTGCAAAGCGCCTTCCGCTCGGCGGGCCAGCGCTGCTCTGCGCTGCGCCTCTTGTGCGTGCACGAGGCGATCGCGGATGGCGTCATCGAGATGCTGCAAGGCGCCGCCAGGGAACTGGTGGTGGGCGACACCGCCGACATCACCACCGATGTGGGGCCGGTCATTGACGCGGAAGCCTTTGACGGCATCCGAGGCCACATCCAGCGCTTGAAGCAAGAGTCAAAAGTGCTGCTAGCCCTCGCCGAATCCGCGCAAGCAGCTACCAAAACCGTAGCAAACCTGATCGCCCCGCATGCCTTCGAGGTTGCCAACATCGCCGACGTCAAGGCCGAAATCTTTGGCCCGGTGCTGCAGGTGGTGCGCTGGGGCGGCGAACCAGCGGATGTCATCCAGCAGGTCAACGCACTGGGCTACGGACTCACGCTAGGCATCCAGACCCGCATCGACAGCCGTGCCCAGGCGCTGGCCCATGCCGCGCACATCGGCAACGTCTACATCAACCGCAACATGATCGGCGCCGTCGTCGGCGTGCAGCCGTTTGGCGGTGAGGGCCTCTCCGGCACCGGCCCCAAGGCCGGCGGCCCGCACTACCTCTACCGCTTCTGCGCCGAGCAGACCATTACCGTGAACACGACGGCGGCGGGGGGGAATGCGGCGCTGCTGGCCAGCGGGCATTGAGTTTCTTGGCTGTTGTTCAGGTTCATAATTCTGCTGTTGCCCGGTCTTCGACAACCCTTCGACCTTTGCTTTCGGAGAATCCCATGCTGTTCGTGCTTCCCTGGGCTCTGGGCCTTGTACTCGCAGGCATTCACTGCCTGCTGCGACGCCACTCCCTGGGCAAAGCGGCCATGCTGCGCGTGTTCTTCCTGTACCAGCTGGTGTTTGGTTTGGGCTTTGCCGGATTCTTCGGCTTTGCAGGTCACGCCTTTGCCCCGGAACAGGTCGCGCAGAAAATCGGCTGGCAGCCCCATCCCTTCTTCCAGTTCGAGTTGGCTGCCTACGAGTTGGGAATGGGCGTCTCCGCACTCCTTGGCCTGTGGATCAGGGACCGCCGCTATTGGCTGGGGATCACGGTGGCACCGAGCGTGTTTTTTCTTCTCGCCGCCGTGCAGCACGTCCAAGGAATTGTGACCCGCGGGAATTACGCACCCTACAATTTTTTGGTGGTTCTTCCCGACCTCCTGCTGCCAGCAACCCTGTTGCTGCTGCTGGCGCTGATCTGGAAAGCGGAAAGGTCTGATTAGGATCAAACATCGGCGCGGAATTCCGGTTTTATTGGGCGCATACTGAACCGCGAGCGGTTCGGAGTCCTCTCCGCTTTCCATGGAGGTATGCGCCATGCTTCATCCGTTTCCATCCCATCCGTTGGCTCTCGGCGTTTTGATCCTGTCCAGCCTGGTCGCTGGTTGCGGTCCCTCAAGCACCGTAGACGCGCCACCCGTTCTGGCTTCCCCGGGCCCGGTATCCAGCGCCAACAGCATTCAGATTGAACTGGTCAACGACACCGGCAATACCGGGGGCGACGACAAGATGTTTGTGCTGTTCGATACGCCCAAAATCCCGGCCAGTGGTGCGGCCAGCGGCATCACCCTGGTGGGCAACTCCGGCGATGCGACTACCAACGCAGAGGGCTTTGCGCTCAGCAGCCTGACCACGAGCAGTAACGTGGTCTCCCCCTACACCGGCAGAACCCGTCCGGTGTACGCGTTTAGCCTCAGCAATGTGGACTCGGGCCGCCTGTCATTCTCTTACGGCAAGGCCATCAAAATCGCCAACGGCAAAGCGCCGACCGCCGAAACCAATGTGCGCTATGACAAGATGGAGATCACCTTCAAGCCAGACGCAACGACCGGTGTGTATGGCGGGGGCGGCAACCTCACGGCCATCGACTTTCATGCCATCCCACTGCAAGTGGAGGTGACGCACGCGGGGGACACCCAACCCGACCCGCTACAGACCAAGAGCTTCTATGCGTCCATGCCGACGATGCTGAAGTTGCTGACCGATGCTGGGAAGGACCGCAACATCGATATGGCCGGGGCGCTGCGCAGCACCGATGGTACCAACTGGCCCTACACGGCAGGAACAACCGACTTCTCGACGTTTGCGCGCATCCAGTCACCCAACACGTTGGCCGCGGCCACCGGGAGCAACGGCTCTCCCGCGCCTTACCCCAGTTTCAAAACCTACCTCAATTCACTGGTAGGAAAGAGCTATGTGGTGAACGGCACCCAGTACGGCGGTTCCAAGTTCACCGCGAGCTTCAGCAGTGATGGTGCTAGTGGCTTCGTGATTACCTGCGTGGGGTCGGCCAATACGAAGCAAGAAAATACACAACCGCCGCCAGTGCCCCCATTGCCGGAGCCGCAGCCGGGCGTCACGACCACGGTCACGATCAAGCTGCCTAAGGATCAGCTGGACTTTTTCATCTATGCGACGGTGGCCAATTCGTCGTCGTACAGCATTGCGGAATATCCGTTCAAAGACGACACCGGATCACCACGGAGGTACGTGGCGCAAGACATGGTCAAGCAGGCCAATGCCAGCATTTACGGTGCCCTGGTGGGCGACTTGCAGGCTGCGCTGAACTTTGGCTACCTGGGCGGGCGCTTCGACGCCAGCACCTTCACACCGGCAAAGAGCCAGGACATCAGCACGTACTACGCCGCCGTGTTACTGCCCTATGCCTACCCCTTTGGCGGCGCGCGCTATACCAATGACGGCTTCTACAACCCGTATGCGGCGCTGTTCAATTACCTGTCGGACGCCTATGGGCACCCCTACAGCGACCGCCTCGCCGCAGCCAGCCCCTTGTACACACTCAAAGCCGGTGACACGGTGCGCATCACCATCCTCAACGACAACCGGCTTGACACCCCATTGGCCAGCGTGAGCAGCCCCACCGACAGCACGCTAACCGTCAGCTGGCCGACCGTGGCCGGTGCCACGGCCTACACCGTCAAGACCAGCCCACCCATTGCGACGCCACCCTGCGCGGGCGGGATCGTGGCAAAGGACAACCAGCAGAAGTGCGTTCTCTCGGGCCTGCGCTCAGGGACGTCCTACCTGGTCTCAGTGACAGCCCAGGGAGCAAACGACAAAGGTGCAGCCATTGCGTCGGCCACTCTTCCCCTGCAGGGCATGACCACGGGCACCGCGACGAAGGTACCCAGTGGTACGTTCGCATTTGAAATCGCTGTCAATCTGCCCAACGCCCCGGTCATACCAGGCATGCGAGCCTATATAGAAGACCAGCTCGCCAATGGAGGGCCACAAGCCCGGTTGCAGGGTTCAGCGGGTACCAATACCTATTCGCTGCAAATCAAGGATGCGGACAGTAAGGTGGTGTACGCCAGCAACTACTTCCTGGTACTGAGTCAGTCCGGCGACACCGCGGCGAAGACCTTCGCCGTGGACTCTGCCACGCTGGA
The DNA here is from genome assembly GCA_038327925.1 of Burkholderiales bacterium. Taxonomy (GTDB): domain Bacteria; phylum Pseudomonadota; class Gammaproteobacteria; order Burkholderiales; family Burkholderiaceae_C; genus Allorhodoferax. The sequence continues at coordinate 15,588 of JBBQLM010000018.1, forward strand.
TTACGGTTTGACTCCGTTGACCCTGGCGGGGAATAAGCCCTATCGCAACGGTGGCGGTCTGGTGGTCGGCACGCCTTTTGGACCCAAGCCGTATTACCAGTACTTTCCGGTGGTGTTTCCTTAGGGAGGGGACTAAAGCGAGCGCCGTGGAACAGCGGCCAAATGGACCCATGTCGGCTGTGCAAGGGAGTTAGAACATGGCACCTCGCAAAGCAAGCAAGAGTGACAAGGTCGTAAGCCTCATTGCCTTCACGGTCATCCTGGTGGCAGGCCTATTGCTGGGCACCCAGTCCACGCTGCTACTGGAGCGCAATGCCGCTGGGCGCGTGGATGCGACGAATGCTTGGCGACTGCACAACACGATCACCCTCGTGTCGCGCTCGGTGACCGGCCTGCGCGAGGTCCGAATGGCAAACGTGAACCTGACGGTATCTGAGCGGCGTTCCGGTGCCTACCGCGACGCCTTCGGTATGTTCGTCAATCCCGAAGAGCTTCTGCTCGTAGGTGATGACAGTGTTTCCTATCCTTATCGGGAAGATCAACCCCTTATTCAGGCCTTCCTGCGGAACACACACAGTGCCCGAAGTACCATAACCCACCCGGTGGATATCCGGCGCCAAGTGTCATCCTGGGTGTTGCTGACAATCGCTGCGATGTCTGTGGTCGGCTGGTTCATCCAACGCGTGCTGGGTCGCGACCCGTTGGCAGACGCGCCGGACAAGGTCAAACCGCTGCCGCCCGCCGTGGGGATGGCGGTACTTTCGGGCGTCGTACTACTCGGCATTGCATTCTTCGCATATGGTGACCGTTTCTTTGGCCCCTTGGCAACCCGGAAGGTGGACCTGTTAATGCTATCGGCGCACAGCGATGATGCCGCCGGCATCGAGCGCGCAGTCGCCAGCGGCGTGTTCATTGATGTCAGAGACAACCAGGGCATCACTGCCTTGATGGTGGCGGCCCGCCAAGGAGCCACTCACGCCACTCATGCTCTGTTGCGCGCAAATGCCAGTCCCGACCTTCGCAGCGCTAGCAACGAAAGTGCCCTGGACCTGGCTATCGGCAGCATGCACGAGGCGCTGGCCCTGCAGTTGTTGGATGCCCGAGCAGACTTCGCCGCCGGTGGCATCCATGGGCGCACGCCGCTGTATCTGGCGGCGCGCTCCGGAGCCTGCCGGGTGCTGAAAGCTTTGATCGTGCGGGGTGCGGCCGTCGCGCAGAAGGACGAACAGGGATGGACGCCGCTCATGGCTGCGGCGGCTTCGGGCAAGGCGGGCTGCGTCCGTGATTTGCTGTCAGCTGGAGCAGACCCATCGATCACCCTGGCGGACGGCCGACGCGCTATTGACATCGCGAACGCCATGGCTGCCGCCCGCCCGCCGGCCATTGCGGCCGAAGATAAGGAAATCCAACGCCTGCTGCGGCCGTGACGTGCGCACCTATCGCTGCATTGAAGCTAAAACCAGAGGCGGCGAGTCGGCGGATGTGATCGCACAGGTCAACGCGCTGGGCTACGGCCTCACGCTCGGCATCCAGACCCGCATCGACAGCCGCGCCAAGGCGCTGGCCCACGCCGCGCACGTCAGCAACGTCTACATCAACCGCAACATGATCGGTGCCGTGGTCGGCGTGCAGCCGTTCGGTGGCGAGGGCCTGGGCGGCACCGGCCCCAAGGCCGGCGGCTCGCATTACTTGTACCGCTTCTGCGCCGAGCAGACCATCACGGTGAACACCACGGCGGCGGGCGGCAATGCGGCGTTGCTGGCGGGGGCGCATTGAGGCTGGGCTGTTGGGCGAACGCGCTATTTGTTAGCGCTCGCCCAGTAACTTTTACTTCGGGTAATTGCGCAAAAAAGTATTTATCAGACGCCAAGCATTCATCCAAGTTTCCAGACTGCGGTCACTCCAAGCATCTAATTTGGTGTTTTGATGCGGCCAGTAACCGGCTGCCGAAAGTGACAGAGCGAAGCGGCGCAACTTTTAGTTGTCCGACTTGACGCGCTGGTTAGCATTCAATGTGTTGACGGAAGACCCGCACGTAAGACGTCGTTTCCCAATGGCCACCGCCTCCTCCAAGCGTTCCGATTCCGGCAGTGCTGTACCGCAGGAAACCAAGTCTCTCCAAGTCAGACATTGCTTTTTCGTAAACATCCGCTGGCATGCCGCCTAAGCTCTCGGGGGGATGTTGCTTATTGACTGGAGTATTTTCAACAGAAGGAAGGGCCGCTAGCACCTGAATATGCAGAGACTGCAAGAACCTAAGGTCCTCCAGTACTTGTGTGCCTAGGTCTGTTACGAATCCGTCACGGATCATCCCGGACAGATACTCCGCGACAACCTCCCGCTTCTTTTGATCTGCTGAGCGAGCAACGATCTCAGCGGCTGTGCGAAACGCTTCAAAAAAAGTCTCAGATTGCAGAAGCGCAATTGGCAACGCACCCTCAAGCGCCTGTACACGCCGACTTACCCCTGCGATCAGCTCGTTTACCCGCATTTGATTGAGCTCTGTCGCTTTGCCGGCCAGAAGAACATCTACTGAGCCACCACCTGGCGGAAGCTGCACTAGTGCTCGTAACCAAGTAGCACGTTCGTACCAATTCAATATCTCATTTATGTTCGCCACTGCGGCATCTCCCAAAAATCTTAGCTTTGTCAAAACCGTCGAACAGCTTAACCAAGTTTGGACAGGTCCCACCCAAATTGAACGCCCAATCCAAACGACTGCTTCGCCGCATTGCGGCCTGAATCCAGGCTAAGCGACAGCTATCAAATTGAAAACGAGAGCCGCCGAACCTGTTTCAAGCAGGAGTCGGCACTAAACCCCCAGCAACTGCTGCACCCGCCCTCGCAACACCTCCGGCTGCACATCCTGCGGTGCACTGGCCGAGCCCACATTCAAGCCCACGCGGCTGAACATGCCACGGCGGAACGGCCGCACCATGGCGCCGCCTTGCTCGACGCGGCTGAAGTACGAGCCCCACAGATTGGTCAGCGCCATGGGCACTACCGGCACGGTTTGGCCCTGCTGGGCGGTGCGCTCCAGGATCTTCATGATGCCGCCCTTGAACTCCTGCAGCGTGCCGTCACGGGTGATGCCGCCTTCGGGGAAGATGCACAGCAGGTCGCCATCAAGCAGCACCTTGGCAGCCGCATCAAATGCCGCCTCGTAGGCGGCAGGGTCCTGGGCGCGTGGCGCAATCGGAATGGCCTTGGCCAGGCGGAACAGCCAGCCCAGCACCGGCACCTTGAAGATGTTGTGGTCCATGATGAAACGAATGGGCCGGGGGCTGGCCGCCATCAGCAGCACGGCGTCGATAAAGCTCACGTGGTTGCACACCAGAATGGCGGCACCGGTGGTGGGGATGTGCTCCTCACCCTTGACCTTGAAGCGGTAGATGAAGTGCGTCAGCACCCAGGCCACAAAGCGCAGCAGGTACTCGGGCACCAGCATGAAGATGTAGAACGCCACCACCGCATTGGCCAGGCCGGTGAACAAGAAGATTTGCGGAATCGTGAAGCCACTCTTCAGCAGCGCACCGGCAATCACCGAGCTGCCGATCATGAACAGCGCGTTCAGGATATTGTTGGCGGCGATGATGCGCGCGCGGTGCGTGGCCTGGCTGCGCAACTGGATCAGCGCATACATGGGAACGCTGTACAGGCCGGCGAATAGGCTTAACAAGGCCAGGTCGGCCATCACGCGCCAGTGGGCGGGCTGCGCCACGAAGGCGCTCAATCCCATGATCTCGGAGGCGGGGAGGCCGTTGGATGCAAAGTACAGATCCACGGCAAACACGCTCATGCCAATGGCGCCCAGCGGCACCAGGCCAATCTCGACGTGGCGGCGGCTCATCACCTCGCACAACAGCGAGCCGGTGCCAATGCCGATGGAGAACACCACCAAGAGCAGCGACGCCACCTGCTCGTTGCCATGCAGCACCTCCTTGGCCAGACTGGGGAACTGGCTTAGAAACACGGCCCCAAAAAACCACATCCAGCTGATGCCCAGCAGCGAGCGGAACACCACCAGGTTGCCATGCGCCAGCTTGAGGTTGCGCACGGTCTCGGTGATGGGGTTCCAGTTGATGGTCAGGCCGGGGTCGGTGGCCGGAGCCTTGGGAATAAAGCCCGCCACCACACGGCCCACGATGGCCATTGCGACGCAGGCCACGGCCACCGTCTCATGACCAACATTGGGAATGGCCACCAGCAGGCCGCCGACCACATTGCCCATCAGGATGGCGACAAAGGTGCCCATCTCCACCATGCCGTTGCCGCCGGTCAGCTCGCGTTCGTTCAACACCTGGGGCAAGAGCGCAAACTTGACCGGGCCAAACAGCGTGGAGTGCACGCCCATCAGGAACGTGCATAGCAGCAGCACGGCAACTTGGTCCGTCATAAACCCGTAGGCGGCAATCGCCATGATGACTATTTCCAGGTTCTTCACGAAGCGGATCATCAGCGTCTTGTCGTACTTGTCGGTCAACTGGCCCGCGGTGGCCGAGAACAACAGGAAGGGCAGGATGAACAACGCGCCAATCACCAGGCCGGCCATGGCTGGTGGCAGCCAGCCGACGCTGAGCTGGTAGGTGACCATTACGGTGAAGGCGAACTTGAACAGGTTGTCATTCGCCGCGCCGGCAAACTGGGTCCAGAAGAAGGGTGCAAAGCGGCGCTGGCTCAGCAGCGCAAACTGGTTGGGGTGCGTGTGCGGGTCGGCAGCGGGGGCCGCTGTGGTGGGGCTTAGGGCGTCAGAAGTCACGGTGTTTCCTCTCATTTTTTTGTTGGATTCAGGCACGGACTGTTTGGCGCTGCCAGGGCCGGGCTCGCGCGCCATTGTGCATGAGCGCCGCGCCGGGCCGCCCCAAGCAAGCGGGCACCGCAGTGCGCAGCACGGAGGTTTTCATGCACGCCATGACGGGCCAGGCGGCCATTGCGGCGGCCATGTGCTTGAGCGTGTGGCCGGAAACCAGGCCCTGTGTCAGGTCAAACACCACGTGGTCGCCCAACTCCAGCGCCTTGGCCAGCACATACCAGGCGATGACCGCCGCCAGCGGCAGACCCCAGGCGCCGGCCACGGGTTTGCGCAGTGCCAGCAGCACGATCAGCAGCATGCCGCCGCCCTGCAGCACGGCCCACGGCAGCAGGTTGCCGCTGTTGGCCCAGGCAACAACCGAGAGCGGTCCCAGCGCCAGCACGGCGGCGGCCGTCCACAGCCCGGCGCGTTCGCTGATGCGGTCCGCCGCCGCCAGGCCCAGCAGGCCGGCAAAGGCACTGACCATGCCCAGACGGTCGATGGCCAGGCCCGCATCATCGGGGCGCAGGTGGTACCAGGCTGAGCACAGCGCGGTTATCACCAGGCCGGCAAAGAACAGCGCCGCCAGCGTGCGCTGTGCACCCGTGGGTTGACCGACATCGGCGTTGCGCAAGCGCAGCAAGCCCCAGCCACCGAACAGCGCAAAGGGCAGGTTGCTCAGCACGTCCAGCGCGCAGGGCAGGCCCAGCAGGTGGCGCTGATCGGCAAATGCGTGGTAGTGGTCGAACTGGGCCACGGATGGCCCAAAGCAGGCGATGGCAATGGCCAGCACCAGGGCGGCCAGCAGGCCGCGTTCGGCAGGGTTCAGGGGGTGTTGCATCAGAGGCTCCTGGGTGAATAACAGAGCCGCCAGTGTGTTGCGCATCGCATCGTGGACTACGCAAAAATCAATACATGGCTGTACAAAAATACGCAAGGTATCAATAATCGATACTTATGAGCACCACCGCCGACCTCGTTCTCGCGCTCAAGCGCGAACTCAAATCCGCCCGCATGAGCTACGCCGACCTGGCCGTGGCGCTGGGCCTGGCCGAATCCAGCGTCAAGCGCATGCTGTCCAAAGGCGACATGCCGCTGTCACGCATCGACGCCATCTGCCGCGCCTTGAAGCTGGACTTCGCCGACCTGGCGCGGCGCGTGGCCGAGGCGCAGCCGCTCTTGGCGCAGCTCACGGCCGAGCAGGAGCGCGCGGTGGTGGCGGACAAGAAGCTGCTGCTGCTGGCGATCTGCGTGCTCAGCCAGTGGACGCTGGAGCAGATCGTGGCGGCCTACCGCCTGAGCGAGCCCGAGTGCATTGGCTACCTGGCGCAGTTGGACCGCATCGGCATCATCGAGCTGCGCCCGCTGAACCGCTACCGCCTGAAGCTGGCCAAGGCCTTCCGCTGGCGGCCCCACGGCCCGGTGATGGATTACTTCCGCGACAACGCGCTGCTGGACTATTTCTCCGGCGGCTTTGACGGCGCGGGTGAAGGCCTGCTGCTGGTGCACGGCTCGGTCAGCCGCAGCCTTGCGCCGTCGTTTCTGGAGCGCATGCAGCGCGTGGCGCAGGACTTTGCCCAACAGCACCTGGCCGACCAGAAACTGCACGACAAAGACCGCGAGGGCTACACGCTGTTGCTGGCCATGCGCAGCTGGGAGTTCGAAGCCTTTGCCGCGCTGCGCCGCTGATTGCTATCAAATCAGGAGCTATTCGAGCCCATTCCACGAGGGCTAGAGGCCAATTTGACTCATAAGCGTCGGCGCCAGAGCGCTATTTGGACAGGGCGACCATGTAGTCCACGCCGGCTTTGACCTCGGCGTCGGACAGTGCGGCACCGCCGCGTGCGGGCATGAAGCCTGCCGCGCCGTTAAAGCCCAGCAGGGCATGCTGGTACAGCGTTTCCGTGCCTTGGGCAATGCGCGGAGCCCAGTTGGCCTTGTCGCCGGGGCGCGGGGCGCCACCGGTTCCCGAGCCGTGGCACAGGCCACAGGTCTTGTCAAACACCTGCTTGCCCGCCACCAGCTCCGGGGGCACAACTGGCGCCGGCACGGGAACGATGGGGGGGAGTTGGGCCATGGCGCTGGCGACGGTCATGGGCGGTGTGGATGCCGCGCTGGCCGCCGCCGGGGTTGCGGGCGGCGCGGCCGGATTGCACGCGGCCAGGGCGATGGCGGCCAAAGCCAGCAGGGAGAAGCGGATAGGGGTGGTGGTCATGGTTCAGGTGGTTCCAGAAATGGTGCGGATGGTGTTGGCCAGTTGTTCCAGGGGCTGTGGGCGGGCAAACCAGTAGCCCTGCGCATAGTCGCAGCCCAGTGCATGCAGTATGGCGGCATGGTCTTGCAGTTCCACGCCCTCGGCCACGGTCTTGAAACCCAGGCTGCGCCCGAGCTGGACGACCGAGGTCACGATGGCCTTGTCCTGCGGGCTGTCGGACAGCCCGCGAACAAAGGCCTGGTCAATCTTGAGGATGTCGATGGGGAAGTTCTTCAGGTAGGCCAGCGAGGAGTAGCCGGTGCCAAAGTCGTCAATGGCGACCTTCAGGCCCATGTCCCGAAACGCGCGCAGCTTGGCCACCACATCGTCGATCTCGCCAGACAGCGCCGTCTCGGTGAGTTCAATTTCCAGCAGCTCGGACAGGTCAGGCGTTGCCTCACGCAGTTGGCGCAGCGTGACCATCAGGGCGTCGCTGCGAAACTGCACCGGTGACACGTTGACCGCAATCGCCACGCTGTAACCCAGCTCGGCCTTCAGCTGCCGCGCGGCCACCAGGGACTGGCGCAACACCCAGTCGCCAATTTCAATGATCAGGCCGGTGTCCTCGGCGACCGGGATGAAGGTGTCCGGCCCAATGGCACCGATCTTGGGATCATTCCAGCGCAACAGGGCCTCCACGGAATCAACACGCAGCGAAGCAAGGTGCACCTTGGGCTGGAACACCAGGGACAGCTGCCCCTCCAGCAGGGCCACGCGCAGACCGTTTTCCATATTCAGACGGGCCGTGGAGCGCTGCAGCAGGCGCTCTTCAAAGACGCGAAACGCATTCTTGCCGTGGCGCTTGGCGGCGTACATGGCCAGGTCGGCGTTGCTCAGCAGCTTGCCAACGCCCGTGCCGTGATCCGGGCAGACGCTGATGCCAATGGAAGATGTCACGCGCAACTCATGCCCCTCAATGGAGAAGGGCTCGGCGATGGTGGCCATCAGCTTCTCGGCCAGCGCGATGGCTGGCTCCATGGATGCGATGTTCGGCAGCACGACCACGAATTCGTCGCCGCCGTGGCGCGTCACCCAGCCCGAGCGGCCCACCACCGATTCGAAGCGCTGTGCCAGTTGCTTGAGCATGACGTCGCCCAGCATGTGGCCTAGCGTGTCGTTGATGTTCTTGAAGTTGTCCAGGTCCAGGCACAGAACCGCGACCTGGCGCGCGTGTTGCACCGCGTGTTCGATGTCCCGTGGCAGATCGCGCGCGAGCATTGATCGGTTGCCCAGTTGGGTTAGCGGATCGTGGAATGCCTGGAACTCGATCTTCTGGCGCCCGGACACCTCTTCGGAAATATCGGTGAACACAAAGATCATGGCCACGTCGGCCGAGCCGGGGACCGGCGCGGCGCTGATGCGGGCATCAAACGCCCGCCCGCCCGGGACCTGGATCAGCGTGTCGCGCTCCAGGTGCACGGCCTCACCGCTGCCCATGACCAGGCTGTACAGATGCCCCATGTCGTCACCGCTGTTGGCATGGGCCACGCGCAGAACGTCCCGAATGGGCAGGCCCTGCAGCGCTTCGGGCCGGGTGCACAGCAGGGCACCCGCCGCCACATTGGCATAGCGGATGCAGAGTTGCGGGTCCAGGGCGATCACGCCGTCGGAGAGGGCGCCCAGCGTGGCCTCGATTTCGGAAATGCGCTCATGCAGATCATCCTCTGCACGGGATCGCTTTTGCATCTCGTCGCGGCGATCACCGACAAAGCGGTTGATGGCATCAACCAGCACATCCAGTTCATCGCGGTAGCTGCGCCCGGTCTTGCGCGCCAGCACAATCTGCGGTTCGTTGTCGGAACGCCCCAGACGCGTTACATCATCTGCCAACTGGTGCAAATGCCTGGCTACATTGCGGTAGACAATGGTGAACAGAATAGCCGACAGCCCCAGAATCTTGGCCAGATCGGTAACGGCCAGCGTCTTCAGGGATTCCGCTATCTTGGCGTTGATATCGGCGTAGGACTCGGACACCCGCAGGCTGCCAATCTGGTCACGGCCGTTGGGTGCCATGACCGGCTGCGACCAGGTGTTATCCGAAGCCAGATCAAACCCCGGCCTGCGGGCCGTGGCGACCACCTTGTCCCGGTCCAGCACCTCAACCTGGGCCACCGTGCCGGACCGGACCATGCCACGCAGCAGCACATCCAGCGCGGCCATGTCGTATTGCCACAGGGAATTGGAGACGGTGGAAATGCGGTGGGCCACGGCCTCCTGGGTTGCGGAGTGGGCGGCCCGCAGCGCCTTGTCCCGTTCGTGGACCAGCCCGAAGCCGGTTGCCACGGTGAACACCACGAGGCTTGCCAGCAGAACCCACAGCAGAATTCTGAACGCAAGAACGGAGTATCTTAAGAAAGCCATGCGCAGTCCACTGGGAGGGGCTGCCGGCGGGAGTAATATGGTGCAGCCACGGTGCATTTTACGCGCTGGTGGCAGGCCCCAAGGCGTTGGCGCCAGGGGATTTTTGACGTTGAAAGGTTCCCATGGTTCTGTTCAAGAGCCGCCCTGACTGCGCACGCGTGTTCACTGGGTGGATGGCATGCGCGGCATTGGGCATGGGGTTGAACATGCCGCTGTGGGCGGCGGATTCGGAAAACCAGAATGCCACCCGGATCGAATACGCATCACCCGATCAATCGGTCTGGACAACCCGCACGCTGGAGAACGGCGAGCCGGACAACCCGTTGAAGGCGGTGGCGGCCGCGCTGTTTTCCCGGGCCGGCATTCCCTGGACTGCCACCACCTACCCTGCGTCCCGGCTGTTCGGCAACCTGCAGAACGGTACCGCCCAGTTCTCCATGCTGGTCAAGGTCCCGGCATTGCAGGGCTGCTGCCTGTTCAGCAAAAAGCCGGTCACCACCGCCGAGATTCGCGCCTACCGCCGCGCAGGAACCCCCTCCATCAAGAGCCGGGACGGGTTGGTGGGCCAACAGGTCATCACCATCCGAGGCTACAGCTATGGTGGTCTGGCTGCCTTCCTGGCAGACCCGCAGAATCGCATCACCACCCACGACACGCAGGCACACGCCTCGGCGTTTCGCATGCTGGCCAATGGCCGGGCGGACTACCTGATCGAATACGCCGGTCCAGCCGCTGAAGTGCTGTCCGCGGAACCCATTGCGGGCATTGCGTTTGACGTGCTGTCGCGCCAGGATGTGCACTTGGTGCTGTCGAAGAACTACCCGGATGCCGCCCAGGTCATGCAGCGGCTGGAGGCGATTGCCGCCACGCTGGATGTGGAAGCATTGCTGGCCAAGGGAGCGACCAGACAGAAGTGAGTGGGGACTGACAGCGCGACGGCAACTGCTAAGCTCGTGCCGTTGCAATTGACGGGAACCCCATGATCACCAAGCTCATTCGCCAACTGGGCATTGCCGCGCTGCTGCTGGGCACCTTGCTGGGCGCGCAGGCACAGCCCGATCTGGCGCAAACGCTGCCGGTGGGGCCTCAGGTGCTGGTCGGCCAGCTGGAAAACGGCCTGACCTATTACATCCAGAAGAACAGCCGCCCCGAGAAGCGCCTGGAGCTGCGACTGGCCATCAAGGCCGGCTCCATCCTGGAAGATGAAGACCAGCTCGGCCTGGCCCACTTCACCGAGCACATGGCGTTCAATGGCTCCACGCACTTCAAAAAGCACGAGCTGGTGTCGTACCTGCAGTCCATCGGCCTGAAGTTTGGCGCCGACTTGAACGCCTACACCGGCTTCAACGAGACGGTGTACATCCTGCCGCTGCCGACCGACCAGCGCGAGGCCATTGAAAAAGGCTTTCTGGTGTTGCAAGACTGGGCCCAGGGTGTGAGCTTCAACGCGCCGGACATCGACCTGGAGCGCGCCATCGTGCTGGAGGAGTCGCGCCTGGGCAAGGGCGCCCAGGACCGCATGAACAAGATCCTGTACCCCAAGATCTTTGACGGCTCGCTGTATGCCAAGCGGTTGCCCATCGGCACGGAAGACAGCCTCAAGGGATTCCGCCATGACGCCATCCGCCGGTTCTACAAGGACTGGTACCGCCCGAACCTGATGGCCGTGGTGGTGGTGGGCGACATCGAGCCGCAGGATGCCAAGGCCCTGGTGGAAGCCCACTTCGGCCCGCTCAGGAACCCGGACAAAGCGCGGCCCCGACTCTACGCCGAAGTGCCGGTGCGCAACCACTCAGAGGCGGTGGTGGTCACCGACAAGGAAGCCACCAGCAACCTGGCGATGATCCGCTACCCGGTGCACGCCGACCCGGAGGTACGCACCCTGGGCGACTACCGCCGGTCGCTCGTCGAGCAGTTGTTCGGCAACATGCTGGGTTTGCGCATGCAGGAGTTGACGCAGCAGCCGCAACCACCGTTTGTGGGCGGGGGCAGCGGGGTCAGCAGGCTGGTGCCGGGGTACCGATCATTCAACTCCAGTGCCGTACTGGGCCGCCAGGGTATGGGGCCGGCGGTGGACGCGCTGGTTCAGGAAAACGCCCGCGCCCGCCAGTTCGGCTTCAGTGCCGCCGAACTGGAGCGCAGCAAGAAGACCCTGCTGCGCAGCATTGAGCAGTCCTATGCCGAGCGCGACAAGACCGATTCCGCCACCTACGCGGCCGAGTACCTGCGCCACTTCCTGGAGCAGGAAACCATTCCCGGCATTGCCAACGAGCGCGACTACACCCGCACCCTGCTGCCCACCATCACACTGGATGACGTGAACCGCTTTGCCCGCTCGGTGATTCCCCAGCAGGCTGCCCGGCTGGTGGTCTACACCGGCAGCAACCACGCCGATGCCCGCACCCCCACCCAGGCCCAGTTGCTGGACCAGGTCACCCAGGCCGAGCAGCGCACGGTCAGCGCCCAGACCGAGAAGGCCGTGGCACAGACCCTGATGGCCAAGCCGCCCGTGGGCGGCAGCATCGTGGGTGAGCGGCACAACGCCGCGCTGGGGCTCACGGAGCTGGACCTGTCCAACGGGGTCAAGGTCATACTCAAGCCGACCGATTTCAAGAACGACGAGATCCTGATGGCAGCCAACCGGTTTGGCGGACAGTCCCTGTACGGCCAGGCGGACAGTCTGAATGCGGCCTACGCCGGCACGGTGGTCGCATCCATGGGGGTGGGTGACTTTTCACCCACCGATTTGCAGAAGATGCTCGCCGGCAAGGTGCTGACCGTCAACACCGGCTTGCAGGCCTGGAATGATGCGGTGAATGGCCGATCCGGGCTGGACGATCTGGAGAGCATGCTGCAGTTGCTGAGCCTGCGATTCGGCCCCACGCGATTGGACGCCGACCTGTACCAGTCCTTTGTCAGCCGCTCGCAGGATGCAGCGCGCCACACCCTGGCGCGCCCGGAGTCGGTGTTCTCCAACGCCATCCAGACCACGCTGTTCAATGCCCATCCGCGCGTGCGCCTGATTCCCACACCGGCCGACTTTGAGCAGCTCAACCTGGAGCGCATGCGCGCCATCTACCAGGAGCGGTTTGCCAGTGCCCGGGGCATGACATTCATCCTGGTGGGCAGCTTCACTGTGGAGGCCGTTCGCCCGCTGATCGCCCGCTACTTGGCCAGCCTGCCCACGCCGCCGGTGCCGGCGCAGGCCGTGGACCTGGGCATACGCCCGGTGACTGGTGTGGTGAAGCAGGCGGTGCATGCCGGCAGCGAGCCCAAGAGTACGGTGTCCATCACCTTCACCGGCACAGCCGAATATTCCGAAGCCGAACAGATGCGCGTGCAGGCCCTGGTAGATGTGCTGAACATCAAGATAATCGACGAACTGCGCGAGAAGCTGACGCTGATTTACGGCGGCGGCATGGGTGGCGGTCTGGTGCGCGCGCCGTACGAACACTACCAGTTGGGCCTGTCGCTGCCCTGCGCGCCCGAGAATGTGGAGCAGGTGATTGCCGCAGCGCTGGGCGAAATCCGCAAGCTGCAAGACGAGGGTGTGAAGGAGGCCGACCTGGCCAAGGTGAAGCAGAACTGGCACACCAGCCACCGCAAGTCACTGCGCGAAAACGGCTATTGGCTGGGGCGCCTGCAGTCCGCCACCCTGTATGGCACGGACCCGGCCACGCTGCTGGACTATGACCGGCAGGTGGATGCCATCACCCCGGCCGAGGTGCAACAGGCCGCGCAGCGCTATCTGAAGCGCGACAACTATGTGCAGGTTGTTCTCAAGCCAGAGAAGTGAGCGCCGCGCTTACTTGCGCATCAGCGTGCTCTTGCCGAACAGTGATTCGATCAGGTCCACCGCCACCTCGGCGGTGCGGTTGCGCTCGTCGAGCGCGGGGTTGAGTTCCATCACGTCCAGCGATCCCAGGTGGCCGGTGTCGGCAATCATCTCCATGCACAGCTGGGCCTCGCGGTAGTTGGGGCCGCCGCGCACCGTGGTGCCCACGCCGGGGGCTATGGCCGGGTCCAGAAAGTCCACGTCAAAGCTCACATGCAAATGGGTGTTGGCGTCCACCAGCGCCAGCGCCAGCTCGACGGCGGCGCGCATGCCCATCTCGTCGATGTAGCGCATGTCGAACACCTCCAGGTCCATCTGGTGCACAAAGCGCTTCTCGCCCTCGTCCACGCTGCGGATGCCGATCTGGCGTATCCACTTCGGCGAAATCGCCGGCACTTCACCGCTCATGCCAATCAACGCGTCGGGTCCGTGGCCGCACAGGCAGGCCATGGGCATGCCGTGGATATTGCCGCTGGGGGTCAGCAGGTTGGTGTTGAAGTCGGCATGGGCATCCAGCCACAGCACGCGCAGTTTCTTGCCCGTGGCGCGGCAGTGGCGGGCCACGGCGCTGATCGACCCGATGCCCAGGCAGTGGTCGCCGCCCAGCAGAATGGGCAGGCGCCCAATCCGCAGTTCGGCGTACACCGCGTCGTGTACGGCCTGGTTCCAGGCCGTGACCTCGGCCAGGTGGCGGTAGCCGTCCACGGGCGGGAGCCAGGGGTTGTTGGGGCCGCTCAGGTTGCCGCGGTCCAGCACGTCCAGACCCTGCTGGGCCAGCACGTCAGCGATGTGGGCCACGCGCAGTGCTTCAGGCCCCATGCTGGCGCCACGGCTGCCGGCGCCAATGTCGGTGGGGGCGCCAATCAGGCTGATGTTCGGGTTCATGGCGCGATTGTGGAGCAATTTGCAAGCCCTGTTGCGACTGTCACTCGGTTGACCGACAGCGGCGAGGGCCTGCCGCACAATGCCGCCATGCACCAACTCCGCTCCCCCCTCCAGGCCCAAATTGTTCAATGGCTGGTCGCGCCCGGCGACACGGTCTACGCTGGCGATGTGGTCGTCATCCTGGAGGCCATGAAGATGGAACACGAGGTCCGGGCGCTGGCCGACGGGCGTGTGCTGGAGCTGTTGTTTGCCCCGGGGGATCTGGTGGGTGATGATGAAGTGCTATTGATTTCAGAGCATGTTACGCATATTCCACGAGGGCTAGAGGCCGAAAACACTCCAAATGACCTGGGGAAACCGGAGCCCGGAACGCTGCCGCGCGCCGACCTGCAACGCCTGCTGGATCGCCAGGCGTTCACAGCAGACGCCAGCCGCCCGGAGGCGATGGCCAAGCGCCACGCCCAGGGCCTGCGCAGCGCGCGCGAGAACATGGCCGACCTGTGCGACCCCGGCAGTTTTATCGAATACGGCGCGCTGGCCGTGGCGGCCCAGCGCAGCCGCCGCTCCGAGGAAGACCTGATTCAGAACACACCGGCCGACGGCATGGTCACCGGCATTGGCAGCGTCAACGGCCACCAAGTCGTGGCCATGGCCTACGACGCCACGGTGCTGGCCGGCACCCAAGGCATGCGCAACCACCAGAAGACCGACCGCATGCTGGGCCTGGCACTGCAGAACAAGCTGCCGGTGGTGCTGTTTGCCGAGGGCGGCGGCGGTCGGCCCGGCGATGTGGACATGCCCATCGTCGCGGGCCTGCATGTGGCCACGTTCGCCAGCTATGCGCGGCTGAACGGCCAGGTGCCGGTGGTCGGCATCGTCGCCGGGCGCTGCTTTGCGGGGAACGCCGCTCTGCTGGGCTGCAGCGACGTGATCATCGCCACCAAGAATAGCAACATCGGCATGGGTGGCCCAGCCATGGTGGAGGGTGGCGGCCTGGGCGTCTTCAAGCCGGAGCAGATTGGCCCATCCGCCGTGCAGCACGGCAATGGCGTCATCGACATCCTGGTGGACGACGAGGCCCAGGCCGTGGCAGCGGCGCGCCACTACCTGTCTTTCTTCCAGGGGCCCGCAACGGACTTCACCGCGCCACCGGCATTGGCCTTGCGCGACGTGGTGCCGGAGAACCGTCTGCGTGTCTACGACACCCGCGATGCGATGCAGGGTATGGCCGATGTGGGCTCGCTGTTGGAGCTGCGCACCGGTTTCGGTAAAGGCATCCACACCGCGCTGGCCCGCATCGAAGGCCGACCGGTCGGCCTGCTGGCGAACAACCCGCTGCACCTGGGTGGCGCGATTGATGCCGATGCCGCCGACAAGGCTGCGCGCTTCATGCAGCTGTGCAATGCGCATGGACTGGCCATCGTCAGCCTGGTCGATACGCCCGGCTTCATGGTCGGGCCGGACACCGAGGCCATGGCCCAGGTGCGCCATGTCAGCCGCCTGTTCATCGCAGCCGCGCATTTGCGTGTGCCGTATTTGAGCGTGGTGCTGCGCAAGGGCTATGGGTTGGGGGCGATGGCTATGACGGCCGGGGGCTTCCACTCTCCGCTGTTCACCGTCGCTTGGGCGACGGGCGAGTTTGGCGCCATGGGGCTGGAGGGCGCGGTGCGCCTGGGCTTCAAAAAGGAACTGGAGGCCGTGCCCGAAGGCCCCGAGCGCCAGGCGCTCTACGACCAACTGGTGGCGCACCAGTACGACAAGGGCAGCGCCATCCACATGGCCACGACGCTGGAAATTGACGCGGTGATCGACCCGGCCGAGACCCGGGCCTGGCTCTCAAGCGGTCTGCAGGCGGGGCGTGTGGCGCCATTGCCGGCCAGCGCCAGCATCGACACCTGGTAAGGGTTGCAGCGGCCGGGTGCCCGCTACGGCCGGATCAGGTCCCGCAGGCTGCGGGCCAGTTCGTCCAGCATCTGGCGCAGCTCGTCAATGGTGGGTACTTCGTGCGCGGGTTGTTCACGCCGCACCCCAGAAACCAGGGCCTGCGCCACGCCGTGGATGCGGTTGTGCAGGTCCACCAGTGTGTTGAAGGCGGGGTTTTTCCCGTAGCGCGCCAGTCCCTCGCCCGATTGCCAGCGGCCAAAGTGGCATTCGATGGCGTCCATCGGCGGGGCGACGTGGCGGTCGTCCTGCAGGAAGGCCTCCAATGATCGCAGCCAGTGGCGGTGGCCCACTTCAATGAAGACCATGGCCTTGTCGTCGCGGCTCAGGGCGCGCTGGCGCCAGGCGGTCCAGCTGGGGTCGGGGCGCCAGCGGGCCAGCCAGCCCGTCAGGTCCCTGGCCGGCATGGGGCGCGCAATGCCATAGCCCTGCGCCATCTCGCAGCCCAGGGTGAGCAGCAGCTCCCCGTGCGCGGCCGATTCAACCCCTTCGGCAATCACGTTGCGCCGGAAGGCGCTGGCCAGGCCGATCACGCTCTCCACGATGGCCAGGTCGTCCGGGTCGTCCAGCATGTCGCGCACAAAGCTCTGGTCGATCTTGAGCAGCTCGGCCGGCAGGTGCTTCAGGTAGGTCAGCGACGAGTAGCCGGTGCCAAAGTCATCCAGCGCAAAGCCCACGCCCAGCGCGCGGCAGGCCTGCATGACGGTGGACACGTGGCCAATGTCCTCCATGGCGCTGGTCTCCAGCACCTCCAGCTCCAGGCCGAGCGGCGGCACATCCGGGTGGGCGTGCAGCAGTGCGGTGAGCCGCTCCACAAAATCCCCCTGCTGCAGCTGTCGCGCGCCGATGTTGACGCTGACCGGGAAGTGCAGGCCGGCAGCAGCCCACTCGCTCATTTGCTGGAGTGCCGTGTCGATGACCCACTCGCCCAGTTCGACGCTGATGGGGTGGTTCTCGATGACGGGCAGGAACGCGGCCGGCGCCAGCAGGCCCTGCTCGGGATGCTGCCAGCGGATCAGGGCTTCGGCGCCGGTCATCACGCCGGCCTTCATGTTGACCTTGGGCTGGTAGTACAGCACGAACTCCCGCCGCTCCAGCGCGCCGCGGATGTGCTCCAGATCCTCGCGCCGGGTCTTGACGGCGGCATCCTGTTCGATGTCGAAGTGGTGGTAGCGGTTCTTGCCCGCCAGCTTGGCGATGTA
Organism: Burkholderiales bacterium; assembly: GCA_038327925.1. Lineage (GTDB taxonomy): Bacteria > Pseudomonadota > Gammaproteobacteria > Burkholderiales > Burkholderiaceae_C > Allorhodoferax. The sequence goes on from JBBQLM010000018.1 coordinate 32,858, forward strand.
CATGGCCTGGTCGGCATGGCGCATCAGCTGGTCGGCATCGGCAGCGTCCTCGGGGTATTGCGTGACGCCAATGCTGGCGGAGACCTGCAGCAGCGTGTCGCCCACCGTCAGCGGCGTGGCGGCCGCTTGCAACAGGCGCTGCAGCACCGATTCGCAGTCTTGGGGCTTTTCCAGGTCCACCAGCACGGCCACGAATTCGTCGCCGCCAATGCGGGCCAGCGTGTCGCCGTCGCGCAAGGCCGCCTTCATGCGCTGCGACAGGGCAATCAGCAACTCATCCCCCACACCGTGGCTGTGCTGGTCGTTGATGGCCTTGAAGCCGTCCAGATCCAGGTAGGCCACCGCCAGTGACTGGTTGCGGCGCAGGCTTTGCAGCATGGCCTGTTGCAGCCGGTCGGCCAGCAGCACGCGGTTGGGCAGGCCGGTCAGCGCGTCGTAGTGGGCAAAGTGTTCCAGCTGGCGCTGGTGTTCCTTGACCGAGGTGATGTCGGTGAACAGCGCCACATAGTTCTGGACCTGGCCCGTGGCATCGCGCACTGCGCTGATGGTGAGTGCCTCGGCGTAGACCTCGCCATCCTTGCGCCGGTTCCAGATTTCGCCCGACCAGTGACTGCGTTCATTGAGCGTTTTCCACATCAGCAGATAGAACTCGCGGTCCTGGCGCCCGGACTGCAGGAGGCGCGGATTCTTCCCAATGACGTCGGCGCGGCTGTAGCCGGTGATGTGCGTGAAGGTGTCGTTGATCTCGACGATGATGCCGTTGGCGTCGGCAATCATGATGCCTTCGCGCGCGTGGGTGAACACGCTGGCGGCCAGTTGCTGGCTGGCCTCGCTGGCGGTTTTTTCGATGACCAGAGCCGCCAGACGGGCTTCGTCCTCGATGGACTGGATGTCTTCCGGCGAGGGCGCGCAGGGCAGCCCGAAATACAGGGCCAGGGTGCCGATGACACGGTTCTGCGAGGAGACGATGGGTTGGGACCAGCAGGCTGCCAGCCCGGCCTGGCGTGCCAGTTCCAGAAACGGCTCCCACGATGGGTGGCTGGCAATGTCTTCGATCACGACGCGCTGGCCAGAAAAGGCGGCAGTCCCGCAGGCGCCGATGCCCGCACCCACGCCCAGACCGTCAATGGCCTGTCGGTAGTAGGCGGGCAGGCTGGGGGCCGCACCCATGCGCAGGTGCTCGCCGTCCTCGTCGAGCAACAGGATGCTGCAGCGGGCGTCGGGGCTGATGGCCTCCACATCCCGTGCAAACGTATCCAGAACGTCGGACAGTGGCTCCTTCTGGGCCAGCATCTCCAGGATGCGGTTGTGGTGCCGCTCGCGCTGCTCGGCCCGCTTGCGCTCGGTGATGTCGCGCCACACGCAGTACAGCACATCGCCATCCATCAGGTCCAGCTTGGCCAGCGTGACCTCCACCGGGAAGCGGCTGCCATCGGCACGCTGGTGCTCCCATTCGAACCGGTACATGCCGCGCGCGCGGGCAATGGCCATCAGCTCTTCGGCTTTTTCCAGGGAAGCGCGTCCGTCGGGCTGGAATTCAGCGGACAGGCGGGACGGGTGTTGCAGGATTTCTTCGCGCGTCTGGTAGCCCAGAATCTTGAGTGCCGCCAGATTGCAATCGACGAACTGGCCGCCCTTGATCAGCCAGCAGGGGTCGGGCGAGTTGTCGAACAGGTCGCGAAAGCGCTTTTCGCTGGCGCGCAGGCCCAGCTCCATCAGCTTGCGTTCGGTGATGTCGGCCAGCGTGCCCGACATGCGCAGGGGCTGCCCGTCTTCGCGCCACTCCACGACGCGGCCACGGCTCAGCGTCCAGATCCAGTCGCCATTCTTGTGGCGCATGCGCAATTCGCACTTGTAGTTGTCCTGTTCGTGCTGAAAGCACTGCTCCACCATGGCTTCGGACAGCTTGAGGTCGTCCGGGTGGGTGCGTCGCATCCAGGTTTGGATGTTCAGGGGTGCCAGCTCCCCCAGCGTATAGCCCATGATCTCGGCCCAGCGTTCGTTGAGCACCACCTCGCCGGTTTGCACATTCCATTCCCAGGTGCCGGTGTTCGTGCCCCACAGGATTTCGGACACGCGCTGGCTTTGCTGCCGGTACTGTGCCTGGCTGCGCCGCACATCGGCGTTCTGGATGATCAGGCGCGCGCCCACGCCGGCAAACACCAGGGAGGTCAGGCCCAGGACGGCAATGATCCAGTCCGTATAGCGGCCCCAAAGATCGGCCAGCGTGAACTCCGGCGTGCCGTCAAAGGGTGGCAGGCGCAGGCGGCGCATCATGTGCTCCACGCTGGTGTAGTCCGCGGGAATCGAAAAGCCGCTGATGCCGGCAGCCTTGGCAGCCACGTTGTCCCGTGTCAGCGAGAGCAGGGCAACGGCCAACTGGCGGCCCAGGCGCTCGTCCACATGCGGCATGAGCACCATGGGCCATTCGGGGTACAGGCGCGTGGAGCTGACGTAGGGGAAGGCGCCCAGGTCCAGACGGTGGAGGACCTTGACGCGGGCCAGGTCCAGTTTGCCCTCGCGCGCCAGGGCCTCCAGAATGCCGGTGCGCACAAATCCCAGGTCGGCCTGTCCGGCCATGACCGCGTCCACCGTGAGGTCCTGGGGCAGTCCGGTCATCAGCAGTTGCGAGTGGGACGGCACGGGCAAGCCGGCGTCCAGCAGTTCGATGGACTGCATCTGGTAGCCGCCGGTGAAATCCAGGCTGGGCAGGGCCACGCGGCGTCCCGTCAGGTCTTCCAGGCGGTTGATGTCGGCGTTGTTGGCACGGGTGAAGATGACGCCACCGAAGGCTGACAGGTCGTGACCGTCGCCGCGCGTGATCTGGGTGGCCAGCGGAGCCGACAGACCGTAGCGGTGCTTGAGCACAATGAAGTGTCCGGAGGTGGTGAACACCACATCGACCGCCTTCTGTGCGATGGCGGCTTCGAGCTCGCCCAGGTCATACACCGTGAGTTCGACGCGCAGCCCCAGCGTGCTTTGCAGGTAGCTCGCCAGGGGCTGCCATTGCGCCATGGCCTGGGGCTTGGGCCGGAACGCCAGCACGCCGAACCGCAGGGCCGTATCGGCCCACGCGGAAGTCACCGTTGCGGCAAGCAATAGCCAGAGGGCAATGAAGAAGCGTCTCATGGCACGGTGTCGTTATGGTGCGGGGCCTTGACGGCGGGTGGTAACCAACGGATTCGGGTCATTGTATCGGTCAGGGATAGGGCCTGTCCGTGCATGCTAAGCTGATCCATTGGTTTGAAACCGTGACTACAACAGGAGATCGCCATGCCCGGCCTTTTGCCCCATATCGACCCACAAGGGCTTCTCGAATTCTCGGTGGTTTATACCGACCGCGCGCTCAACCACATGTCCCAGCGCTTCCAGGGCGTGATGAAGGACATCTCCGCCATTCTGAAAGAGGTCTACCACGCCCAGTCCGCCATCCTGGTGCCCGGCAGCGGCACCTTTGGCATGGAAGCCGTGGCACGCCAATTCGCCACCGACAAGAAGACGCTGGTCATCCGCAACGGCTGGTTCAGCTACCGCTGGACGCAGATCTTCGACATGGGGCGTATCCCCAGCGCCTCCACCGTGCTCAAGGCCCGTCGCCTGGGTGACAGCAAACAAGCCGCCTGGATTCCGTGCCCGGTGGACGAAGTGGTGGCCACCATTGCGCGCGAGAAACCCGACGTGGTGTTTGCCCCGCACGTGGAAACCGCCGCCGGCATGATCCTGCCGGATGACTACCTGCGCGCCGTGAGTGACGCCGTGCATGCCGTGGGCGGCCTGATGGTACTGGACTGCATTGCCTCCGGTGCCATGTGGGTCAACATGGAAGCCACCGGCGTGGACGTGCTGGTTAGCGCGCCGCAAAAAGGCTGGAGCGGCTCACCCTGCTGCGCCATGGTCATGCTCAGCGAGCGTGCGCGCAAGGCCATTGACGGCACCACCAGCACCAGCTTTGCCTGCGATTTGAAGAAGTGGCTGCAGATCATGGAAACCTTTGAAGGCGGTAGCCACGCCTACCACACCACCATGCCGACCGACGCGCTGTGCCGCCTGCGCGAGGTGATGCAGGAAACCCGTGACTATGGTTTCGAGAAGGTGCGTGCCGAGCAGATCGCACTGGGCGTGAAAGTGCGCGCGCTGTTTGAGAGCAAGGGCATTGTGAGTGTGGCCGCCGAGGGCTTCAAGGCGCCCGGCGTGGTGGTGAGCTACACCGAAGACCCGGACATCCACAATAGCAAGAAGTTCCTGGCCCAGGGCCTGCAGACCGCCGCCGGCGTGCCGCTGCAGTGCGATGAGCCAGCGGACTTTCGCACCTTCCGCGTCGGGCTGTTCGGGCTGGAGAAGCTGCACAACGTGGACCGGACGGTGGCGCAGTTGGAAGCGGCGTTGGACCAGATGGGCTAATGCTCGTGCAAACCTCAAATGGGGTGTTCTATACCCATTTGAGGATTTTTTGCATTTTGCGGGGAGAGTGCAACGCTATCCCCTGTGGGTTGGTTCACCGGCTTGCAAGCCAGGCCGTACGCAAATCGGCGGCTACGGCACATCCAGATTTCGCGCCGAAATTCGATTTGATCGTTGCGGCTCCGCAATCCCTTCATGCGCTTCAGGCATGCTGACGGCTCAAATCGAAAAGGCATCTCCATACACGGTAATGCTGATTGGTTTGTCCAGATTGAAGTTCCCGTTGTTATAGATGCTTTGGATGGCGTCCGCGCGGCTGACGGATGCTGCCCAGCCTGCAGCTGTTGCCCGATTTGCAGGGTTCAAAAGGTCTTTTCGCCTTTCGGTCAGAAAAGCCTGCAGCCACATCGACTCATTTACACCAACCAAGGGCGAACCGTTGGCTGCTGCCGACGCACGTGCCGCAATACTGCGGACCGAATCGAAATCGGAGCCATACCCGTGCTGAATACCAGCCTCGTAGATGGCTAGCTTGGTGAGAGGCAGCTGTGCTCCCAGCGTCGACACGAGCTGACGCGATGGCTGACGGTATAGGCGGTCATTTACCCGGTCTTGCGTGGAAAGGAACAGGGGATCTTGGCAGGCTTCTTTCCAGGATTGCACAATGCCATCCAGCCCACTGACTGAATCGGTTCCATTGACGGCTTGCAGTGGCGTAAGGTACTTGGCCAGGACATTGTTGGGGACAAGGGTGATGTATTCCTCAACCACCTGGAGCATGTCGCCGGTGCCCGACGTGAATCCAGCGCGACCCGCAGTGTAGCCCCGTCCATCATGGATGTTGGCAATAAAAGCATATTGGATGGTGGTCGTCGAATTCTCAAAGGCACTGACGATTCGGTCCTCGATTTCAATCTGGCGCGCATTCGACACGGGGACACTGACATAAGGCACCGCTGTGACGACGTTTGTGTCGCCACCGCCGCCGCAAGCAGACAGAACGCTTGCCAGAAGGTAAACCAGCAGAAAAGGCAAAGCAGAAAATCGCATGGATGGTCTAAAACTCCATAGAGTAAGCATAGTGTCCTGTCTTCAGTTCTTGCGGAAAAGTCAAAGACGAGCGGTAAGCGTCGATTTGTCTAAGCTCTGGTGTCGGCGCATTTGCGCTGCTTGCTGTCACGGACCTTGGCGCTCTGTTCATTGAAGGATGTGTCACATAAAACTTTACGCCTGTGACGTTTCCGGGGGGCCGGACATCAAATTCAAAACGGGTGGCCGTGCTTTTCAACGGATCGTAGACAACGCGCTCGCGCGCTCGCCACCAGCCTTCAATTTCTTCGCCGGAGGCGGTCCATACATCGGCACGATGTTGCTGTAGTCGTTGGATATAGGGCGGCGTGAGCTTTGCCATGATCCCCTCCGCCCCGTAGTTCTGTGAGTGAACAGAAAGCACCCCCAGTGCACCCGCTTCGTGCAGGTAGTCGAAGTCCAGCATGATGGAAGCCGCAGCCTTTTCGTCGCTGAGGCGCATGCCCTTGTAGTTCAGATCGTCCATCTGGGTGCGCGGCAACACCACAAGGGCTTGTTCGCTGCTCAATTCAGGTTCGGCTGCCGAGAAACTGGGCAGGCGTGCTTCGGAGGATGCCGGGTTTCCAACTAGGTGGCGCACCCCGATTTTCCGCAACAGCTTTTCCGTAGTTTCGTCCGATGACTCCGTTGGTGCCCTGAATCCTGAAACCTTTGCCCAGGCGCGGGAACCTACGATGTCCTTCATGTCGCTGACCATCGTATCCAGACGGTCCTTTTGAACCGCCTCGGACTTTCCCTTGAATCCGACATGTACTTCGGCGTGGTAGCCGATTTCGTGCTTTTTCGCTAGCTTCGAGACCACATCCCTGTGTTTTATCGCAAGACTGGTCAAGGAATAGAACGTACCCCGGATGTTGGCGGCATCCAGTTCGGCCGCAAAATTCAGTGCATTGTCGAATTTGTCTTCTGTGTCCATCTCCAGCAATTGGGCGGACTGAAACGCGTTGGGCCACGCCGCTTTGTAGGCGGTGGGGCGATGCCTGAGCCACGCAATGATCGAATCCAGCATCTTGGGCAAGTCAAAGTGTTCGTCATATTCCCAACTTGATTCAGGGAAACCCAAGTAGACCCGGCGGGAATTGTCCTTCTCAAGGAACGCAATCGCTCCATTGGAGCTTCTTGGAGCAGGGAAGCGTTGCCAGTCAAAGTAACGTGCAGCCAAGTTGGGGGAGGCTACACGCAAGGGCGTTTCGCCGATAACACCCAAAAATATACGTTGACCGCCCGGAACCCCCCAGGTCAAGGGGTGATCACCAAAGGTATTGATGAAACGCAAATCGTCTTCAGCGGTCACGGGACCCAAGACCTTCATTTGGAGCAGATCCTCAATGAAACCATAGCCTACCCATCGGCCTTTTTCATTGCGTGCGCCCGTACCCCAAGTGACCAAAACACTGCCACCCGCCTGCGCGTACGCGCGAATAGCCTGGCGCTCCTGTTCATCCAGCAGCACAGCGGACCCCAGAACCAGCACACCCGGCTTTAGCCCAGCCAACAGGCTGGCGCGTGACACCTCGCGGTTGGCATTGCCGTAATAGGTGCGCAAGTATTCACGCCAACGCGCCTTCATCGCATCGTAGCTAGCACCGTTACTGGAAAAAAAAGCCGTTGTTAAAGGGCTGGAGTACAAGTACACCGGTTCCAGCGTTTGAACGGGCTTGGCCTCCACCGCTATCGCCAATCCGGTCACTGCCATCAAAACGCACGCGATGAACGACCGAAGCGAGGAGCGAATCCATGCCCACGTGAATACGATTGAAATGTTCATGGGTTCTTCTTATCGTCGGGAAGTCCGGAAAATACGGGCGCCCAATCGGGGTCGAGCAGGCGAGCGGGGGCAATGGCTACTGGAGCAGCTGCTTCGCCGTGTGATTCTGTTTCCAGGGAATTGTCGAGCCACTTAAAAGTGGCGCTCTCATTCAAAATCCCTTTGGGAGCGACAAAGACGGCATTCGACGATTCGCCCGACGCTCGGTCTTTAAAGGTCAGGCGAATCGTATCGCGCACAAACTGCTCCACCGTGTCAAAGGTTTTGCCGGGCACACTATATTCTGTTCTATCAAGACGCGCTGCAAGCAAAAGCGCAGAACCGCTTGCCAGAACCACTGACACGATTGCCACGACCAGCCAGCCGGTAGGCGAAAACACGTGCAGCAGCCGATACAGGCGGGACTCAACCTGCATGATCTGCGCTCCGGCGTTGGCAATGGGCAGGGGTTGTTGTGAACCTGCATGTAGACGCCTTTGTGTTTCGCCATGGGGCGGAACTGGTTTTCGTTCTCTGCTGAAGACGGGGTTCGAAGTTGACGGACAGAAATAACAACCGCATGGGCTCAAGTATTGCATGTCTTGGGTGCGCCTGAGCCTTTGTTGGCTTGTCGTGATTTCATCATCAAAGTGACGTCAAAGTTTCACATACGAGCCCTACAGTTTTTGCTTTCTCCCATCGAAAGCCATGCCATGCAAATTTTCTCCCTGATTCGCCCGTCCACACTGGTCTTGACCGGTTTGAGCATCGCCGTTCTGGCCGCTTGCGGCGGTGGCGGCGTGTTGCCATTCCAGACCCTGGATGGCGCCCAGCCGCTGGTCATTGGTCACCGTGGTTCTGCCGGCGTGTTGCCGGACCACACCCTGGAGGGCTACACACGGGCGATCCAGAATGGCGCCGATTTCATTGAGCCCGACCTGGTTGCCACGAAAGATGGCGAGTTGATCGCGCGGCATGAACCCAATATCACCGCGACCACCGATGTGGCCAGCCACCCCGAATTTGCCTCCCGCAAAACCACGCGCATGGTCGATGGGGTGGCGGAGACCGGCTGGTTTGCCACGGACTTCACGCTGGCTGAAATCAAAACGCTGCGGGCCATCCAGCCGTTGAGTGATCGTGACCCATCGCACAACGGCAAGTACCAGATTCCGACGCTGCGCGAAGTGTTGAACCTCGCCAAGAGCGAGGGTGTCAAGGCGGGGCGCGTCATTGGCGTGTACCCCGAGACCAAGCACCCCACGTACCACGTGGATGCCAATCTCAAGCTGGAAGACCGGCTGCTGACGATCCTCACCGAATACGGCTACACCAAGAAGGACTCGCCGGTGATCATCCAGTCGTTTGAGGTGTCCAACCTGCAATACCTGCGACCCAAGACCCAGGTTCGCCTGGTGCAGTTGGTGGACGGTGACGACTACGATTTCAAGACCGGTAAGGTGACTTTTGCGGCTCCGTTTGACCGGCCGTACGACTGGACCAAGGCTGGCAAGACGGCCCTGTTTGACTCCATGCTCACACCGGCCGGTCTGGCGGAGATCAAGAAATACGCCGATGGCGTAGGCCCGTGGAAGCCCTACATCGTCCCGGTCAAGGGCACGTTTGATGCAGCCGGCAAGATGCTCGATGTGAATGGCGACGGTGCGGTGAACTACATGGACACCACCTCACAGGCCGCCACGACCCTGATTGCCGATGCGCACAAGCTGGGCCTGACGGTGCACACCTGGACCTTCCGCAACGAGCCCAAGCGTCTGGCATTTGACTACAAGGGCGACCCGAAAAACGAGTACCTGCAGTTTTACCGCCTGGGCATTGACGGAGTGTTCTCCGACTTCACGGACACTGCCATCGCCGCACGAAGGACCTATCTCAAAGAGCTGGGGCGTTGATCGCCAACGGCAGCTAGAACCGTGGCAAATCGGGGTGGCTGAGCTTGCCACCCCGCACCAGCATCTTGCCGTACTCAGCGCAGCGCTGCTTGGTGGGAATCACCTTGCCGGGGTTCAGCAAACCCTTGGTGTCAAACGCGTGCTTGATACCAAACATTTGCTCGTTCTCTTCAGCGCTGAACTGCACGCACATGCTGTTGAGCTTCTCCACGCCCACGCCATGCTCGCCGGTCACCGTGCCGCCCATGGCGACGCTGGTTTCCAGAATTTCTGCACCAAACAGTTCGCAGCGGTGCAACTGGTCGGCGTCGTTGGCATCGAACAGGATCAGCGGGTGCAGATTGCCGTCGCCAGCGTGGAACACGTTGGCGCAGCGCAGCTGGTATTTCTTCTCCATTTCCTGGATGGCCAGCAGGATGTCAGCCAGGCGCTTGCGCGGGATGGTGCTGTCCATGCACATGTAGTCGGGGCTGATGCGGCCGCTGGCGGGGAAGGCATTCTTGCGCCCGCTCCAGAATTTCAGTCGCTCGGCCTCGTCGCGGCTCACGGCAATGGCCGTGGCGCCATTGGCGCGCAGCACGGCGCTCATGCGGCCAATTTCCTCTTCCACCTCTTCCGGCGTGCCGTCGCTTTCGCACAGCAGGATGGCTTCAGCATTCAGGTCGTAGCCGGCGTGCACATAGTCTTCCACGGCGGCGGTCATCGGCTTGTCCATCATCTCCAGCCCGGCCGGGATGATGCCCGCGGCAATGACGGCGGCCACGGCATCGCCGGCCTTGCGGATGTCGTCAAAGCTGGCCATGATGCAGCGCGCCAGCATGGGCTTGGGCACCAGCTTGACGGTGACCTCGGTGATGACGGCCAGCATGCCCTCGCTGCCCACGATCAGGCTGAGGAGGTCGTAGCCGGGCGTATCCAGCGCGTCGCTGCCAAAGGTGATGGGTTCGCCCTCAATGGTGTAGCCCCTGACCTTGAGCACGTTGTGCAGCGTCAGCCCGTATTTCAGGCAGTGCACGCCGCCCGAGTTCTCGGCCACATTGCCGCCAATGGTGCAGGCGATCTGGCTGGATGGATCGGGCGCGTAGTACAGGCCCAGGGGCGATGCCGCCTCGCTGATGGCCAGGTTGCGCACACCGCACTGCACCACCGCTGTGCGGCTGCGTTTGTCCATTTTCAGGATCTTGTTGAAGCGGGCCAGCGACAGCGTAACTCCCATCGCATGCGGCATGGCGCCACCCGACAGGCCCGTGCCCGCACCACGCGCCACCACCGGCACACCCATTGCAAAGCAGGTTTTCAGGATGGCGGCCACCTGGGCCTCGGTCTCGGGCAGGGCCACCACCAGCGGCCGCTGGCGGTAGGCGGTCAGGCCGTCGCATTCATAGGGGGTGGTGTCTTCCCGGTTCCACAGCAGGGAGCTTGATGGCAAATGAGCCTCTAGCCCTCGTACAACCTGGGCTTGTAGCTCTGCTTTTTGTAGCAAATCGGTGTCGACGGTAGAAGTGGGGGCGTTCATGCGGTTCACTGTACGCCAAAGCGCACTGCCCTGGCGTGAAGAAACCTGTATGGAGTTGTGAAATCAGGTCACTTCGCGTGCGGGAAGTCCCGCTGCCACATCCCGGAATGCTGCTAAGGCCGCCTCCAGGTGATCGATGATCTCCTGCTGCAGCACGTCGGGCGGCGGTAAGTCGTCCAGGTTGTCCAAGCTGTCGTCCTTCAGCCAGAAGATATCCAGACTGGCCTTGTCCCGGGCCATCAGTTCGGCGTAGGGGTAATGCTTGAAGCGTTCCGTTTCCTTGCGCTGGTGGCGGTTTTCCGGGTGGTAGCAGGTAATGAAGTCCTGCAAATCTTCCAGTTTGAGTGTGCGGGTTTTCAGTGTGAAGTGTTTGTTGGTGCGCAGGTCATAAAACCACACCCCCTTGGTGTGCACCTTGCCGTCTTTGGGTTTGGCATCAAAAAACACCACGTTGGCTTTGACACCCTGGGCGTAAAAAATGCCGGTTGGCAAGCGCAGCACCGTGTGCACGTCGCACGTCTCCAGCAGCTTGCGGCGGATCTTCTCGCCAGCACCGCCTTCAAACAGCACGTTGTCCGGCAGTACCACGGCGGCCTGGCCGTTGTCTTTGAGGATGGTGACGATGTGCTGCAAAAAGTTGAGTTGCTTGTTGGACGTGGTTTCCCAAAAGTCCTGCCGCTCGTAGGTCAATGCGTCGCGGTCTTCCTCGCCGTCGGCATTGGTGATGGTCATGCTGCTTTTTTTGCCGAACGGCGGATTGGCCAGTACATAGTCAAAGCGTTCGCCGGGGTCGGCGATCAAGGCATCGGCGCGGTCCACCGTTGGCTCGCCGTCCACATCGCCAATGTTGTGCAGAAACAGGTTCATCAGACACATGCGCCGGGTGCCCGCCACAATTTCGTTGCCGTGAAAGGTGCGCCGGTGCAAAAACTCAAGCTGCCGGATGTTGAGCTTGCCACCCTTGCGCGTCAGCCAGTTGTAGGCGCCCAAAAAGAAGCCCCCCGTGCCGCACGCCGGGTCGGCAATGGTCTTCATGGGCTCGGGGCGCACGCACTCCACCATCGCCTGGATCAGCGCTCGGGGCGTGAAGTATTGGCCTGCGCCGCTCTTGGTGTCTTCGGCGTTCTTTTGCAGCAGCCCCTCATATAGATCGCCCTTGGTGTCAGCGTCCATGCCGACCCAGCTTTCGGCATCAATCAGCTGCACCAGGCGTGACAGCTTGGCCGGGTCTTGAATCTTGTTTTGCGCCTTGAAAAAGATGGCACCCAACATGCCTGGTTCTTGCCCGAGCTTGTGCAGCGTGGCCAGGTAATGTGCTTCCAGCGGTTCCCCCACCTTGTTTCTGAGGTTGGTCCAGCCGTAACCCTTGGGGACATGGGTGTCGCGCTTGTACGGTGCCTGGGCGTATTCGTGCGCCATTTTCAGGAATAGCAGGTAGGTGAGCTGTTCCAGATAGTCGCCATAACCCACGCCGTCGTCGCGCAAGGTGTGGCAGAAGTTCCAGACTTTCTGGATAAGGGAGGATGTGTTCATTTTTGCACTGCTACGTAGGCTTGACGGGGATCGCTGGTCGAAGGGAACGCTGTTTTCAACTTGCCTTCAAGCACCATGGGATTCAACGTTCGCTTCAATAAATCATCAGGGTTTCGACCAAGCAGCTGTGCCAGCACTCTGCGCCCCAAGTAACGATGCATGCACAGCGCGAGGACGGTGTCTTGCAAGACGCTGGAGGCAACTCGGCTTCGCTCGCGCACAGGCTGTGCGATCAACCCCAACGCAGCTAGAAGTTCCGGGGTAAGTTGTGCGCTATCCAAATAGACTGGAGGGAGCTGTAGAGGTTCGGCGCTTAGCTGTGGAGGTTCAGCGCTTAGCTGTGGAGGTTCAGCGCTTAGCTCCGGTGTTAACGCGGTAGTTTCATCGCCAAAAAACACCTTTCCCTGACTTTCTTGCCATGGCAGCAGGTATCGCATGCCACGCCCCACGCCCTCGGATGCCAGTAACCCGTCGCGCACCATGCGCCCCAGCATCTTGGTAATGTCTGTCGGGTGATCGGTCGATATCTCCCGCAGCCGGCCATGGTGAACCATTCCTTCTGTCGCTGCGGTTACCAACGCCAGTCGTTCCAACTGAGGGAGACCGGAAAACTTTTCACCCATGTGGGCCTCCAGCTCGGCAACCGCATCAGCAGGCAGCAGGCTGGTCATGCGCAACTCCATCAGGGTCTGCTCCGGCTCACGCAACTCGTATAGGACCGGGCGCCGCCAATGCTGGCCCGCCCAGTTGTGATAAATCTTGGGCAGGCCCGAACCCGCATGATCGCCGTAACCCACCTGTTGAAACATCGTCTGCAGGCGGCGGTTGCGGCAGTCACTGGTTCCGCCTTTGATGGCGTCAACCAACGGCACCCGCATCAAACCGGGGTTGCGAAAACCAAACATGTCGGGCCGCTTCACCACCAGCACAGAAATACGGCCTGAAAAATCGGCGTGAATCAGCGTGTTGGCCAACGCCTCTCGCAACGCCTCATGCACCGGCGTGTCTTCAATCCGCTGACCGTCCTGCAATTGAAACGGCACTTTCAAATCGGCGGTGAGTTTTTGGTACACCTTGCGAAAAAAATCATACACATTGCCAGACCAACTTCCGTCAGGAATTAGCCGGTCCACCCAGCGCCGCTCGGTCTTTGCCTCAGGCCTTTCCTGATAATCCACCATGTAGTTTGGCAGGGCATCGCGGATCACTTCTGCACGGCCAAACATCAGCAGCCCGGCAAGACGCAGCCCTGTAAACCCCTCTTCCCGATTCTTGCCAAATGCCCCAATACGCTCCAAGAAATCAGCCAGTGGCAAGTCTGACCACACATGGCCGGGCTTCACCGCTGCAAACCGGTTGCGATAAGCCGCAACCGTATCCATGTCGAGGTCCGTGAAATCAAACCCTTTCAGCACGCGCTCATCGCGCGAGTCCTCCACCCGCTCAGCCAGCATGCGGCGCACCGCCTCGCCATCGGCAAGGTAATCGCCCTCGTATCGGCGCAGATAGGTCCCCTCCAGAGGGTTGCTGCCCACATGCACCGGCCGCGCTTGGCGCGCGGCACGGGGAACTTCAACGCGCAAAACCGTCTTGCCAGCCACGTTCACAGGCTGAACATGCTGTTCGGACAATAAATTGAGGCTCACCTGCTTGCGGTTGTTCAGGTTGTCCCACAGCGCTTTGCGAACTTTCTCCAGGTTGGTTAGGCCCAAGGCCTGGAACTGGCCACGCGGTTTCTCTTGAATACCCAGCCAGATCACGCCACCGTCGCTGTTGGCCATGGCGCAGTAACTTTTCCAGAAATCGTCGGGCAGTTCACCCTGGCCGTCGCGGCCCTGGGCGGACTTGCACTCCAGGTCCACGCTCTCGGCCATGGTGGCTACATCGTCTAGGGATATTTCCAGGGTCATGTTGATACTCCCTTCTTGCCCCGGCCTCGCCCAGCCCCGGCCTCCCGCGTTGCGCGCTCGGTCCGTATGCGCGCCAGCAGCACGCTGGCGGGTTCGTCGGCAGGGTCTTGGGGGACGAGCTGACCGGAGAAGGCGGCTTGCAGGATGTTTTTGCGTTGGGCGGCGGATTGTTTGAGACTGATTTGTATCGCGGCAGCTTGTTCCGCGACTCTGCTTATCGCTTCGTCGGCAACTGCGATCAGGGCCGCCTGTTCAGCTTGCGGAGGCAATGGAATTGGCAGACTGCGGCAAACCTCCAGTGTGAGATTCGTTTGCCCGGCGGTTGTCTTTGATCGTGCCTTTAACCAACGCTGGGCAGGAGGTGAAAGCAGAGTGAGGGAAAGAAACCCGGACAACACTCCGTCGACGGCCCGGAAAATCGCAATCGCCTGATTGATATTCCATTCTGGAAAAGTTTCTGGCACAACCGAAACCTGCCCAAGCGGCGGTCCAACGATATTCATCAGCACGTCACCGGGGTAGACAACTGAACGCGCAAGAAAGCCGCGATGCGTTTCTTCTGACACAAAAACTTTGTCCGCCATATCCAGCGACCCCTTGTCAGTAAGGTTCGTTACTCGTAGAAATGGGATCACCTTAGCGCCGCCGCCATCAAGGTCCTTCGATGGAGTCGTTCCTTTGGTGATGAAGTCGCATAGCTGCTCGGCGCTCGCCCAAACCCACCCCGCCGGCAACTCCGGCAATCCAGTGGTATCCGGTGCAACGGGCTCGGGGTATTTGGTTTTCCAGTCCTTGGGCGGCGCTTTGCCTTGGGCCTTGAACTTGGCGAGTTGACGAACCTCCCAGCGGTTGCGGCGCTCGGTCAGGATGCGCCCCAGCAGCGCGGCGCCGGATTCGGTGGAAGCCGCTTTGCTCTTTCGCCCGACACGTTGCTTCGCACGCCATTCGGCGGTGAGCGCGCCTTCGACCGCCGCTTTCAGCAGCGACTGGCGGTATTGCCCCAGCTTCTTCTGCGCCGCCTTGAGTTCCGCGACGCCTGCGTCGAGGTCGGATAACAGTTCTTCGAGTTTTTCGACGATGCGGGTTTGTTCGGCGGTGGGGGGCAAATGAAGTTGAAATTTTCCCAACTGATCGAATTTGACACGCGGTCGATCACCCTCGTATTGGCTGCACGCGAACTCTACAAAGTCGCTCGACAAAAGCCGCCAGAGTAAGAATCGGTTGTTTGCCCCCGCAGTCTCTGGAAACACAATGAACTCAGCGGAGGCGAGTCCATCGAATGGCAGTAGAACCACTTTATTGAGATAGGGCCGCATCCGACCGTACAAGACATCCCCTGCGAAGAAGCGCGCCGCGCTACTGGACATCGTCTCTGCGGGAACGGTTCCCAATAGTCGGCTCGATTGGGCTTCAACGTGTTCAAGTCCAACGTAATGCGATGCAGGGAAATCATCTGGAGAAACGCGACTGCTGCGCGGTTCAAAGACCTGATCTAGCGCTGCGCCAACCCAGCCTGCGGGCAGCCGAAACTCACTCACGCCCCACCCCCCGCAAACAATCCCAAGCATCCAACCTCAGAAACCGCCACAGCCTCACTGCGCAGCCCCCAAAATTGGGGGCTGCGCCTGCGCCCTGCGGGCTTGGATCCGACCCCAATTTCGCTCTGCCGCCAGTGCTCGATGGCATTTATGCAAAATTGGCCTCTAGCCCTCGTGGAATATGCGCAGACAGCTATCAATTTCATAGTAAATTCATTTGGCTCTCGGTTTCACACACCACGCTTCAGTGCGTAGCCGTGTTCCATTTGTTCGTTGAATGCCGATCGGTGAAGAACGATTGGAACATCAAGCCACCAGTGCCTCATTCATCTCGCCCATCAGATCATCCAATTGGCTGCCAAACACATCCCACACTTTTTGCAAACCGCCTTGGGCGGCCAGTTCGGCGTAGTCAAAGTCGCTGCGGGTGATGCAGCAGCTGGTGGCAATGTGGTCTTTGATCAGGCGCAGCCATTCGGTTTGCTCGGGCGTGAAGGCCGTGCCGCGCTGGGCGTTGTGGCGCCAGATCCAGTCGGCAAAACGGAGGTTGACCTGATCGGCAAAGGGGCTGAGTTCCAGCTTGTCGCTGTCAGCGCCCTGTGCGCTGTGCAGACCGATGGCAAAGCGCACCAGCGACACCAGGTCGGTGAGCTGGCGCCGGGTGTCCGCGCCCTTGACTTGCGATGCCCGCACGCGGGCGTAGGCGCTCCACAGTTTCTCGGTGGTCAGCATCAGCGGTGGGCGGCTCAGGCGCTCGTGCAGGTCTTCGATCATGTCAAAGGTCAGGGCGCGGCGCGCATAAGGCTGCTGGTAGAAAAATGACAGCGCCTCGATTTCGGTCTTGTGCTGCTCGATGTAGTCGGCAAACGTCTGGATGACTTTCTGTGCCTGTTCTGCCGCCTGCGCGCTGTAGCCGCTGAAGGTGACGTGGTCAAGGTTGATGTGGTCTATGAGTTGCTCGCGTTCGCGCCGGGCGGTCTCAATTTCCTCGCGCAGCGCGGGCGCATCGAAGGGCTGGCAAGCGGCGGACACGCGCAGGGCGCGGGCGGCGGCAATTTCATCGGGGGTGAGCGTGTCTTCGGTGCGGGTGATGCCCTGGGCCTGTGCGGTGCTGAGGGCTTGCGCGACGATCTTGTCCGGGTCCAAGGCGACGACCAGGCCCTTGCCCAACTCGCCCACGGTGCTGCCGCCCGAGGCTTTTTCAATGCGCTTGAGGGCTTTGTCGTCGAGCTGCTTGGCCAAGCGCACCAGACGGTTGGCCAGGCTGAGCACGGTGTCGTCGTCGCGGTGACCCATGGCCACGCCTTGCAGCAGGTCTTTGAGACTGACACCGGGTTTCTTCTCCAGTGGGCGGCTCTCGGTCTTGCAGGATTTTTCCACGCCCACGGCGTCGATCAGCACAAAGCGCTCTTTGGCGCTGTTGGCGCTGTTGCTGACTTTTCTCAGGGCCTCAAAGCCCAGGCTGCGCACGCCGCGGCCCTTCATTTGCTCGTAGTAGCCCTTGCTGCGCACGTCGCGCATGAAGAGCAGCACTTCGAGCGGTTTGACATCGGTGCCAGTGGCGATCATGTCCACGGTGACGGCAATGCGCGGATTGAACTCGTTGCGAAAGTTGCTGAGGATGGTGTCGGCGTCTTCCTCCGCCTTGTAGGTGACTTTTTTGCAGAAGTCGTTGCCTTGGCTGTAGACCTCGCGCACCATGTGGATGATGTCGTCGGCGTGGCTGTCGGTCTTGGCGAAGATTAGGGTTTTGGGCGTCTCTTTGCGGGTCGGGAAGATGCTGGTTTCCACCGCCGTTCTCATGGCCAAAATCACTTGCCGGATCTGGCTGGGATTGACCACCGAGCGGTCCAGCTCTTTGCCCGTGTAGGGCGTTTCATCCTCGGTTTGTTGCCAGCGCTTTTTGCGGGTCTGGCGGTCGCGGTGGTCCACCCATTCGCGGGCTTTGAGCTTGGCCCCTTTTTGCGTGACGTCGGTCTCTATCAGAAAAACGTCATAGCCCACGTTGACACCATCCACCACCGATTGTTCGTAGCTGTATTCGGCGACGATGTTCTCGTTGAAGAAGCCGAACGTGCGTTTGTCGGGCGTGGCGGTCAGGCCCACCAGAAATGCGTCAAAGTAGTCCAGCACCTGCTTCCACAGGTTGTAGATGCTGCGATGGCATTCGTCGATGACGATGAAGTCAAAGGTTTCTATGGGAATGGCCGCGTTGTAGCGCACCAGCTTGGCTTGGCTTGGGGTCTGCTGCACTTCGTTCAGCGACAGGTCTTCGGCCGACTCGTCGATGGGCTCGCCCGAGAGCACGGAATACATGCGTTGAATGGTGCTGATCACCACCTGGGCGTGTGGGTCGATAGCGCTGCTGCTTAGCCGCTGCACGTTGTACAGCTCGGTAAAGGTACGGCCATCGTCCGGCGGGGTGTACGCCATGAACTCCTGGTGCGCCTGTTTGCCCAGGTTGCGCGTGTCTACCAAAAACAAGATGCGTTTGGCTCCCCCAAACTTGAGCAGACGATAGACCGAGGTAATGGCAGTAAAGGTCTTACCTGCGCCGGTGGCCATGTGCACCAAGGCGCGCGGCTTGTTCAGCGCCAGCGAGGCTTCGAGCCCGGTGACGGCGCTGACCTGGCAATCGCGCAGATTGCGCTCGTGCAGCGCGGGCATGCTGTTTTTCAGACGACAACGCAAGGTGTTGGGCTGGTCAGGCTGGTCAGGCTGGTCCAGCCACTCTTGCAGCGTTTCGGCTTTGAAGAAATGGAAGATCTCACGTGCACGTGGGGCCGGATCGCGCCCGTCCGTGAAGTGGATGATCTGGCCGGTTGACTCAAACAGAAAAGGCAGTGGCGCCTGGTCTTTGCGCCACTTAAGCGTGGCGTTGGCATAACGAGCGGTCTGTGCTTCATGGGCGGTGAGGTTTTCTCCCGCCTCATCGCGCTTGGCTTCTATGACACCCACGGCAACACGGTTGACGAACAGCACATAGTCAGCGGGGCCGCCATCGGTGGGGTACTCGCGCACGGCAACGCCGATGGCGGCACCCAGGTTGAGCTGTTTCAAGTCTTGTACTACCCAGCCAGCTTGGGTCAACTTATGGTCGATTTTCTCTCTGGCTTTGGCTTCTGGCGTCATGGTTGTTCCTCCCCGCTGCACATTCTAGGTTAGATGACAAATCGGGCCCTAGCCCTCATGGAATATGCGCAGACAGCTATACTATTAATAGCGTTTGATGTCGGTAGCTACTCCGTATTTGGGCCTACGCCACGGCTTTTTTCAGCCACTCGGCAAAGGCCGCGCATTCCCATCGGTCCATCATGCCGGTGCGCCAGCACAGGTAGTGCGCGTGGGGGCTGGGCACGTTGCCGGCAAACACCGCGTTCGTGCCCAGGCGCACCAGGGAGCCGTGCTCCAGCCAGGGCGCACCCAGCTTGAGCCGCACCAGGGCCACGCCCATGCCGGCGGCGGCGCCGTCGCACATCAGGCCAATATCGTTGAACTGAGAGCCTTCCACCGGCTCGGGCCAGTCCAGGCCCCGCGCGGCGAACCAGGTGCGCCAGGGCTCCAGTGGACTGCGTAAGAGCGGCACGCCCTCCAGATCCTGCGCCACGTCGAACGGTCCGTGCTCGCGCACAAAGGCGGGCGAGGCCAGCGGTGTGACCTCGTCCTTCATCAGCAGGGCGTGTTCCATGTCGGCGTAGCGGCCGGGGCCAAAGCGCACCATCAGGTCGGCGTCTTCGGCCACCACGTCCAGCAGCGGAATGGAGACCTGCAGGGTGAGGTCGATCTCGGGGTAGGCGTCGGTGAACTGGCGCAGGCGCGGGATCAGGATGGAGCGCGAGAACGTGGGCGTGACCGCCAGGCGCAGCTTGCGCTTGCCCGGCGCGGCGGCTGAACTGGGAAACTTCTGCAGGCTGGCCAGACCCTCGCGCACATGGGCCAGGTATTCGCTGCCCTCGGTGGTCAGCGAAAAGTCGGCGCGGCCAAACAGCTTGGTGCCGATGATCTCTTCGAGTTGCCGCACCCGGTGACTCACAGCGCTGGGGGTCACGCACTGTTCCTCGGCGGCCTGGGTTACGCTGCGCAGCCGCGCCAGGGCCTCGAAGGTCAGCAGGCACTGGATGGGGGGAATGCGCGCGGCACTGCGTGCGGCGGGAAGCGTGGGGGCAGAATCCATGTCCGTCACTATAATCCGGCACCCTATTCCCCGTCCCCCTCTTTCAGCAGGAACCGCCGTGTCCGACACCCTTGCGGTATTGCCGCAGTACCTCATCCCCAAGCAGGCGATCACCGCCTTGGCCGGCAAACTGGCCAGCGCGCGTGCCGGCTCCTGGACCACGGCCGTGATCCGCTGGTTCGTCCAGCGTTACCAGGTCAACATGGCCGAAGCCGCCAACCCGGACATTGCCAGCTACGCCACGTTCAACGACTTCTTCACCCGTGCCCTGAAAGAGGGCGCCCGCCCGCTGGCCCAGGCCGAACTGCTGTGCCCGGTGGATGGGGCCATCAGCCAGTTCGGCCGGATTGAGCGCGACCAGATCTTCCAGGCCAAGGGCCACAGCTATTCCACGACTGCGCTGGTGGGCGGCGATGCGACCCTGGCGGCGCAGTTCCAGGACGGGCATTTCGCCACCCTGTACCTGAGCCCCCGGGATTACCACCGCATCCACATGCCCTGTGATGGCGTGTTGCGCCGCATGATTTATGTGCCGGGCGATCTGTTCTCGGTGAACCCGACCACGGCGCGCGGTGTGCCGGGCCTATTTGCCCGCAACGAGCGGGTCGTGTGCGTGTTCGACACCGCGCACGGCCCGTTTGTGCAAGTCCTGGTGGGCGCCACCATCGTGGGCAGCATGGCCACGGTCTGGCATGGGCAGGTCAACCCGCCGCGCCCGGGCCGTATCTGGGAGCGTTCCTATGAGGATGGTGCCGTGCGTCTGCGCCAGGGCGAGGAAATGGGCCGCTTCTTGCTGGGTTCAACCGTCGTGATGCTCTTCCCAAAAGGGCCGTTGGCCTTCAATCCGCAGTGGACGCCGACAGGCGCCATTCGCATGGGTGAAGCGATGGGCAACCGGACGGGCCCGCAGGCCTGAGCGTCCAGGCTATTTGAAGATCACGGTCTTGTGGCCGTTCAGCAGCACGCGGTGCTCGCAGTGCCACTTGACGGCGCGGGCCAGCACCTGGCTCTCGGTATCGCGCCCCTGGGTCGTTAAATCTTCCACCGTCTTGCTGTGGTCCACGCGGGCCACGTCCTGTTCAATGATGGGGCCTTCGTCCAAATCTGCCGTCACGTAATGGGCGGTGGCGCCAATCAGTTTCACGCCCCGGTCGTGCGCCTGGTAATAGGGCTTGGCACCCTTGAAACTGGGCAGGAAGGAGTGGTGGATGTTGATGGCGCGCCCGGCCAGCTTCTTGCAGAAGTCGTCACTCAGGATCTGCATGTAGCGCGCCAGCACCACCAGCTCGGCACCTTCGGCCTCGATGATCTCGAATTGGCGGGCCTCGACCTTGGCCTTGGTGTCGGCGGTGACCGGGATGTAGTGGAACGGCACGTTGTAGCTGGCCGCCAGTTGGTAGAAATCGCGGTGGTTGGAAATGATGGCGCGGATGTCCAGTGCCAGCAAGCCACTCTTCCAGCGGAACAGCAGGTCGTTGAGGCAGTGCCCTTCCTTGCTGACCAGCAGCACGGTGCGCATGGGCTGCGCCGTGGCGTGCAGGCTCCACTGCATGGCGTGGGACTTCGCAAAGAAGCCCAGTTGCGAGTTCAGATCCGGGTAGGTGAGCCGCACGCACTTGAACTGCACGCGCATGAAAAACAGGCCGGTGTCCGGGTCGTTGTACTGGGCGGCTTCTTCAATATTGCCGCCGCGCTCCAGCAGGAAGCCCGACACGGCATGGACCAGTCCCAGGCGGTCCGGGCACGACAGGGTGAGGATGTAGGTCTGACTCATAGTGCGACCATTGTCGTCCATGTGGCCCCCACGCTTGTCGCTGCGCGTACTACGCTGCCCCCCAGGGGGGCTAACTCGCCTTGGGGGCGGCCCGGCGGCGAGTTGTCCCGCCAAGTCCTACCGTTGTGGGAACTCCAGCGAGCTACTTCTCGGCCTTTTCCTGGCAATGGATGCAGCGTGCCGCTTCGGGGCTGGCGTGCAGGCGTGCCGGGGTGATATGGACGCCGCAGTCGATGCATTCGCCGTAGGTGTCGGATGCGATGCGGGCCAGGGCGGCGTCAATGGCGGAGAGTTCGGCGATTTCGCGCTCGCCCAGCGCGAACTCCAGCTCACGCTCGGAGGCCAACTGGGCCCCGGAATCTTCCGGGTGGCCAAAGTGGTCGGCAGCCACTTCGACCCGGCTGACCACGCCACCGCGCTGTTCGGCGATCTGGGCCAACAGTGCTGCACGCATGTCCATCAACTGTTGTTGGTAAGCGCTGATATGTTGGCTGTTCATGGCGTGACTCCGGTGTTGTTGTGTATTGGTCAATTTGGTGCCGGACCCCAGGTTCAGTGCACCAGAACCGGGTTTTGAGCCAGCTCGGCGTACTGCTCCAGCGTGTCTTCCACCTCTTCCTGGGTGGGGGTATTGGTCTGCCAGTCGAGGATGTGCTGCTGGAACAACTCTGCCCAGGAACCGTCGAGGTAGACCTCCTTGCCCGAGCGCTTGTCCACAATCTCGAAGCCATGGCGTGCCATCACCGGGATTCCGCCGGGATACTGGACGGACTTGACCACGCCGGGCGCCGTGCCGCCATCGGCCTCAGCGTTGGCCAGCATATGGGTCACGGAGTAGCTGTCGGAGTCGTAGAGCGTGTGCATAGGTTTGATGATAGGGCCTGTATTGCATTTGGTTGCAATCAATGCAATTTCAAGGGGCCTTGAGCGCCGCCGGGCCGCCCCAAGGCGCGAACGCCCCCTCGGGGGGCAGCGTAGTACGCGAAGCGACAAGCGTGGGGGGCCTACTTCTGTGTGGCCTTCCATTGCTGGTCCACAAAGTCGCCGTTTCGTTGGGTCAGGCGGATGCGCACAGGCAGGTAGCCCAGCTCGGGGGCCAGCCAGATTTCGGTCTTGGGATCGTATTCGCCAGCCGGGTCACGCCACAGGTGCAGTGCCTGGATGTCGCCTCCGGGCAGGGTCAGCTTCTCGCTGGCACCCACGGTAAACACCCAGGCGTCGGCCGAACGCGGCCCCACCGCCTGGAAAGCCAGCGTGCTGCCCTTTGGATAGCCATTGGGTTCGCCCGCCAGCATCGCCGCCACCTGCATGAAGATGCTGAGCTGGTCCTGGGCGCCGGCCAGCAGCGGGGCATCGGGCGTGTTGGCGCTGAAGGTAACCTTGCCCTTGTCGCGCTCAAAGTGTGCCGCCACCTCGCTCTTGACCTTGTCACCAAAGCGGGTCGGCTCCAGGCCCTGCGCGCCGAGCTGGCCGGTGCTGGTCTGCACCCGGGAGCCCAGCAGGAAGTGGCTGATTTCCATGCGGGCGTCGTAGGTCTTGCCGTCCTGCGTCCAGGCCAGTTCGCCGTTGACGTAGTAGGGGAAGCCCTTGACCTCGCCGGTGATGGCGTATTTCAACCGCGCCGAGGGCGGGAACGCGTAGCTGCGTACCGCCTTGGCCGGCAGCGGCTTGGCGGCGGCGGTGGCCGCAACATCCGCAGTGCCGTCCTTGACCGTGCCGCTGGGCGTGGCAGCCAGCAGGGTCGGGGCGTCTTCGTAAGAGCTGCCGGACGGAATCTGATCTGCTATGGTTTCAGTAGCTGTCTGTGTAGTGTTCACGAGGGCTGGAGCCTGATTTTGTCCTAAACCATCGGTGGGAAACAGATTGGCGCGGGGTGCCGGCTTCCAGCCAGCAGCAGATCGCGCAGGGGCCGTGCGAGTCGGGTTGACCGCCACCGGCCCCGGGCTGGGCGCAGGTGCCGCAATGGTGCGGGTGGCAAAGGCCCAGGTTTCGGGGGCTACCCGGTTTTCATGCGCGGCCAATGCCATGGGGGCCGCGCGCAGCACTGCCCAGTGCGCCAGCAGCACAGCCACTGTCAGCAGCGCCAGTCGCCAGGGCAGGCGAGTGGAGGAGTGGGTTGAACCGGAGAGGGTCTTGGGCATGGAGGGCAGGCAAGGGGCGGCGGTGCGCAGACCGGCCTGCCAGTTTAATTCAGAGCGACAATTCCCCCATGAAACTCGCTACCTACAAAGACGGCTCCCGCGACGGCCAACTGGTCGTGGTCTCGCGCGACCTGAGCCAGGCCCACTACGCCTCCAACATCGCCAACCGCCTGCAGCAGGTGCTGGACGACTGGAATTTTCTGGCGCCGCAATTGCAGGACCTGTATGACACGCTGAACAATGGCCGCGCCCGCCACGCCTTTCCGTTCGATGCACGCATGTGCATGGCGCCGCTGCCACGCGCCTACCAGTGGGCCGATGGCTCGGCATACCTCAACCACGTGGAGCTGGTGCGCAAGGCGCGCGGCGCCGAGGTACCCGAGAGCTTTTACACCGACCCGCTGATGTATCAAGGTGGCAGCGACGACCTGCAGGGCGCCTGCTCCCCAATAGTCTGCGCCAACCTGGACTGGGGTCTGGACTTCGAGGCCGAGGTGGCGGTGGTCACCGGCGACATCCCGCAAGGCTGCGCCGCTGACCGCGCGCTGGACGGCATTCGCCTGCTCATGCTGGTCAACGATGTGAGCCTGCGCAACCTGATTCCGGCCGAGCTGGCCAAGGGCTTTGGCTTTGTGCAGAGCAAGCCGGCCACTGCCTTCAGCCCGGTGGCGGTGACGCCGGACGAACTGGGCGACGCCTGGGCCAAAGGCCGCGTGCACCTGCCTCTGCAAAGCACCTGGAATGGCCGCAAGGTCGGCCTGTGCGACGCCGGGCCGGACATGACGTTCCACTTCGGCCAGTTGATCGCCCACCTGGCCAAAACGCGCAATGTGCGCGCCGGCTCCATCATCGGCTCGGGCACCGTCAGCAACAAGGGTGCGACCAAGGGCGCGGGTGACAAGGCGCGCACCGACTGGCCCAATGGCTACAGCTGCATCGCCGAAAAACGCGCCATGGAAACCCTTCTGGATGGCCAGCCCAGCACCGAATTCATGCAGGTGGGCGACACCATCCGCATCGAGATGAAGGGCGCGGACGGCCACAGCATCTTTGGCGCCATCGAACAGGAAGTGGTGGCACCCGGGGCCGATTCTTAAGACCGTTACCTGCGGTAACTTGGGTAACAAACGGCGAACCTTAAGCCTTTCTTCAGCGAGTTGTGTGCCAATAGCGGCATCAACAACTCCAAGGAAAGACTATGCGGTTACGACTTCCGTATCAGCTAACGGCTATTGCCGGAATCGTCACTCTGTTGAGTGCATGTGGTGGCGGATCCGACGCAACTTCGGCGGTGGCCGGTGGAGGTTCCGACATGGTGCAGGGGGCTAAGCGTAGCTCCGGCAGTGTGATCCAGCAGCCCGCCAACACGACCGGGCGACTGCTTGCTTCCAACTGTTTTCAGTGCCACGGCACGCTGGGGCGTGGTGGCTTTGAGTCCATCCGCGGATCGGAGGCTTCCGAGGTCGTTGAATACCTTCGCAAGCCCGCTGATTCCGGCATCATGGCCGCCCATGCGCAGGGTTACACAACGGCCCAGTTGCAGGCCATCGTCAATTACCTCCAGCAATAAACAGGAGACATAGAAATGACCTTCCGAAAATTCGACCATTTGAATCGGCGCAATGCGCTGGTGCTGTCTGCTACGGCGCTGATGGGGACCCTCTACCCGCTGGTTGGCCGCACGGACGATGGGGACGATCGCGGCAGCGATTCCACATCTCGCTCCGGTTCCAGTGGGCAGCGCATTGCGCTGGCCACAACCGGAATCCGCGCCAACGTGGTGGTGGTTGGTGGCGGCATGGCGGGCGCGAGCGTCGCCAAATATCTGCGGCTGTGGGGTGGTTCGGGGGTGAACGTCACCCTGGTCGAGCCAGACGACGCCTATAACTCCAACATCATGAGCAATTTTGTCCTGACCGGTGTGCGTGCCATGTCGTCACTGCGCTACAACTGGGACCAGCTTGCTTCGAACTATGGCGTGGTCCGAAAGAAAGCCCGGCTGCAGGCTATCCACAGCGCGAACCGGCAAGTGGTGCTGTCGGACGGCAGTGTGTTGCCATACGACCGTCTGGTGGTGGCGCCCGGAGTGGATTTTGACAATGCCTACGGTTTGACGGCGCAGGACTACGACACCCGCACCCCGCACGCCTGGCGGGCAGGTTTGCAGACGACGCTGTTGCAGCAGCAACTGGCCGCCGCCGTGAATGGCGACACCTACGTCATGACCATTCCCGCCGCACCCTACCGCTGCCCTCCCGGACCCTATGAGCGGGCGTGTGTCGTGGCCGACTACCTGAAGACCCGCAAGGGCCCGAATTGCCGGGTGCTGATTCTGGATGAAAACCCCAAGATCCAGGCCGAGGCGGTCAACTTCGGCAGGGCTTTTGGCGTCATCCACGCGGGTGTTGTGAATTACCAGTCGGGCGTCACCGCAATCGCCATTGATCCGGTTACCAAGGTGGTGACCTACACCGACAAGTCTGGTGTTTCTCAGACCGTTCAGGCGCGTGTCGTCAACCCCATTCCACCGCACCGTGCTTCCGGCAGTGGGGCAGGTGGCTGGATGTCTGCCGCCGGTCTGAACAACAGCGCCGACGGACGCTGGGCCAAGGTGAGCCCGCTGTCATACGAGTCCACTGCGGTGGCCGGCGTGCACGTGATTGGCGATGCCGCCCAGTGCGGTTTGCCGAAGGCCGGGCATGTGGGCAACCAGGAGGCCAAGATCTGTGCGGATGCCATTGTTCGCCTGCTGTCCGGCCAGAGCCCGGACAGTGCGCCGGTTGCCAACTCCGCGTGCTACTCGCCGATCACGGCAACGACCGCGTCGTGGTTGACTGCCGTCTACCAGTACGACCCAGTCACCCAGACCATGAAGGTTGCGGCCAACGGCGGTTTGACTGCCGGAGCCGCCCCCACCGAGGCGGCCGCCATTACCTCGGGCAACTTCCGGCAGATGGGGACGTGGTTCAATACCCTGATGGGCGACACCTACGCCTAGCCGAACAGGCGCGCGACCAGCCCAGTGCGCCCGGAGCCGGCGGCGGCCGGCGCTGGTTGGTTCTTCGAGGCCAGCCATTTGCCGAAGCGCATGTCGTGGGTCATGATGTGGCCGATCAGCCACTTGTTCAGGAAGCGGCGCAGGTCCTGCACCCGCTCCTCGGTCCATCCGTCGCCGCTCATCAGGAAGTCGCCGATCTGCGACGCGAACGCCTCGTGCTGTTTCAGATGCGCCTCAAACGCCGGGTAGCCGCTCTTCTCCATGGCCTCCTGCTCGTTGGAGAAGTGCGTCACCACATAGTCCAGTAATTGCTCCACGGTCTGTTCGACCGTACCCAGGTTGAGCGCCAGCACCAGCGAAAACAGGTGGCGGTGCTCACGGTCCAACGGGTCGATGCCGATGCTAAACCCTTCCCGCCACTCCACCGCGAACGGGGCCTTGTGAACCTGGTGTGTGTGTGTCATCGGGTGGAGTCCTGGTGGGTTAGCGTTCCACGCGCCGGCGCGAGGGCAGCAGGTTGTGCGGAACCAGTCCGCGGAACATCTCGGTGATGCCATCCAGCGTCTTGCGGGCGGCCGTCTCGCCATCGCGGTCGGCAATCAGGCGCAACAGTTCGCTGCGCGCATCCCACAGCGACTGCACATCCGCCGCCTGGGTAATCGTCACCAGCGTTTTGGAAAAAGCGTGGGGCTGCGAGCTTTCAATGTCCGCCAGCGAGGCCAGCATGGCCGTGCGAATTTCTTCCTGGCGCGCACCCGGCGCGTCCTTCGAACTCTGTCCGTGCAGCAAATCTGAAAAGCTGGAAGTAAAGCTAGAAAGCGTTTTTCGCATGCGGGTTCCAACGGTGTAGGGGCAAAAGTCAGCCCGCCGCGAAAATTCTAGCCCCGGGCGCCGGGCGTTCGATGACTTGGGTCAAGGAAATGGCATAACGCAGCCGAGCCAATGGGCCGCAGGTGCTTTACCCCCGCGCCAGCTGCAGCACAAAGGTCTTGATGCCACGCAGCAGCATCTCGATGGCCACCGACACCAGCACCAAGCCCATCAGGCGCTCCACGGCCACGACCAGTCTCGTGCCGATGATGCGCTGGATGCGATCGGCCGAGACCAGCACGATGGCGCTGATGGTCATGGTCACGCACAGGGCGCCGATCCATTCCAGGCGGCGCTCCGGTTGCTGCGAGACCAACAGCAGCACCGTGGCCAGGGCCGAGGGGCCGGCGATGGCCGGCACCGCCAGCGGCACGATCAGGGGTTCGGCCATCTGTTCATCGTCCGGGGCGCCGGCCGGGGGCGGAAACACCATGCGCAGGGCGATTAGGAACAGGATGACGCCGCCGCCGATCTGCAGCGCCAGTTCGCTCAGGTTCATGACGCGCAGAAAACCTTCGCCCACGAACATGAAGGTCAGCAGCAGGGCAAAGGCAATCAGGATCTCGCGCAGGATCACCCAGGGCCTGCGCTCTGGGGCGACCGGGCGCAGCGCGTTGGCGAAGATGGGGATGTTGCCAATCGGGTCGGTGATCAGTATCAGCAGGATGGTGGCAGACAGAAAGGTGTATTGCGTCATGGCGTGGTGTTGCGGGTCTCGGAATTGCCGGCAAGCATACACAGTCTGCGAAAAAATTGACGCAGCTTAAGGCCGTGCCCGGCGCGTCGTTGATAATCCAGCCCTATGCGAACCCTGCGCCACTTCACGATTCTCACCCGCCTGGTGCTGGCGTGGTTCGTGTTGTCGCTGGGTGTGGCGGTGGCCTCGCCCATCGTCAAGCCGCAGGACATCCTGCTGGTGTGTACCGGCTCCGGTGCCATGAAGGTGCTGGTCAAGGCCGCTGACGGCAGTGCCAGCGACGTGGCCAGCAATTCCATGGACTGCCCGCTGTGCGCATCCCTGGCGGCCCCGCCGCCGGTTGCGCGCCTGAACGCGGAACCCACCCAACCCCTGGCCTACGCCCTGCAGGCCATTCCCGCTGCGCACATCGCTGCGCGCACCGCCGCGCCGTTGCCGGCGCGTGGACCTCCGACCTCCTGAGACTTTGCGGGACAGACCTTTAGCTCTGTCCTCAACTGATTAGGGTGGTTTTGCGGGACAGATCTTTAGCGCTGCCTCAGCTCACTATCAAATTTGTAGCGCTTCGCGCCCCTTTGACGAGGGCTGCTGGCTGTTTTCTTGATATTTCGGAAGTCGTTCCATGCAATTGCATCGCATCGCGCTGGCCGTGGCCGCCGCATTTCCCCTCGCCGTCTTCGCCCAGGGTGTGGCCCTGGATGCCCAGCTCCAGACCGTTCAGATTGCCAGTGTGCGCGCCCCGCTGGACCCCAACCTGCCCTCCAGCACCGCCAGCCGCACGGCCGAACAGTTGCGCGAGCAGACCGTCTACAACCCGGAAGACATCGCCGTCAACCTGCCCAGCACCACCATCCGCAAACGCTATTTCGGTGACCGCAATTCCAATGTCGGTGGGCGCAGTTTTGGGACGTTGCAGCCGGGCCGCGCACTGGTCTATCTGGACGGCTATCTGATCTCCAACTTCCTGGGCCGCTTCGATGCGCCACGCTGGAACATGGTGAACGTGGAAGCCATCGAGCGCATCGACGCGCTGTACGGTCCGTTCTCCGCCATCTACCCCGGCAACTCGATTGGCACCACGTTGATCGTCACCGAGCGCAAGCCTCGCGGCCTGGAGGCCTCGGCCAGCATCAAGCTCAACCAGCAGGGTTTTAGCGAATACGCCAGCAGCGACGCCTACAACAGCCAGCAACTCGCGGCCCGCATTGCGTCGCGCCTGGACTCGGGCCTGTGGTACGCGATGAGCCTGCAGCACCAGGACAGCGAAGGTCACACCATGGGCTACGCCAATGCCGTGCGCGGCGCTACCGCCGGCGCCTTTGCCACACCTACGGCCGCGGCCAAGCTGGTCACCGGCATCCAGTACGACCGCGACCCGCAGAGCCGCGAGCGCGCGCTGTTCGGTGCCAACAGCATTGATCACAGCAGGCAGGACACGGTCAATCTGCGCATGGGTTTTGACATCTCTCCCACGCAGGAGGTTGAGGGCCGCCTCTCCTGGTGGCACGACGACAGCACCGTGCGCACCAGCACCTGGCTGCACGATGCGGCCGGTAACCCGGTGTGGAGCGGGATCGTGCGTGACAGCACCCGCCAGTTCACGGTCGCAGCCGATGCCTTTGCCCCCAGCCTGCGCGACGAGACGCACCGCCAGCTCGGCGCCACCTGGAAGACCAAGCATGCCAAGGGCTGGAATGCCTCGGTGGTGGTGACGGACTACCAGATCGTCAGTGATGCCGCCCGCCAGGCCAACCTGGCACAGCCATTGGCCGATCTGGGTGGTGCCGGCACCGTGACCCGGCGCGACGGCACCGGCTGGAACACGCTGGAAGTGCAGACCACTTACACCCCCAGCGAGGGCGACTTCGGCAATGGCCAGCACGCCCTGGTGCTGGGCCTGCACCGCAACCAGTACAAGCTGCAGAACGTGGTGAACAACGCCAGCGACTGGCGTGTCAATGAAACCACGCTGAACCAGAACTACTACGGCAAGACCACCATCACTGCGCTCTATGCCCAGGACGCCTGGAAGATCAACCCGGACTGGATGCTCACAACCGGTCTGCGTTTCGAGAATTTCGAGTCCGCCGACGGCTCACAGTTTTTTGCCGGCCCGCCGATGGCCGCCACGGCCTTCCCCGGGCGCAGCCTCACCGCCACCAGCCCCAAGCTGTCGCTGGCCTGGGCTGCCACGGATGACATCACCGTGAAGACCAGCCTGGGGCGTGGTGTGCGTTTCCCCAATGTGGATGAACTGTTCAACGGCACCAAGACCGGCTCCAGCATCACCACCAGTGACCCGAACCTGCGTCCCGAGGTGTCGGACTCGCTGGAGCTGTCGGCCGAGCGCGAGTGGGGGAGCCACTGGCTGCGCGCCAGTCTGTTCCGCGACGACGTGACGGACACCATCCTGCGCCAGACGGATGCCACCGTCGCTCCCAGCGTGACCCGTGTGAGCAACGTGGACAAGGTGCTGACGCAGGGTATTGAGCTGGTCTGGCAGAGCCGCGATGTGGGCATCCAGGGCCTGGACCTGGGCGGCAGTGCCACCTGGACCGATGCGGTGGTGAAGGCCAACGCTGCCAACCCGGCGCAGGTGGGCAAGCAGTGGCTGCGCATCCCGCCGCAGCGCACCACCCTGCAGGCCAGCTACCGCCCCAATGCCCAGTGGGTGCTGGGTGCCAGCTGGCGCTGGGCCAGCACCATGTACAACACCGAGCTGAATGTGGACGACAACCCCAACACCTATGGCGGCACGTCCAGCGTCAACCAGCTGGACCTCAAGGCCAGCTGGAAATTCGCCAGGCACTGGGAGTGGGGCCTGGGGCTCAATAACCTGGCCAACCAGACGTCCTGGCAGGGCCACACCATGCCGCAGCGCAGTGTGCAGACCGAACTGCGCTACAGCCTGCTGTGAAGAAGGAGAACACCATGCAACGATGGCATCTGGGTCGCGCGCTGCTGCTGGCCGCTTCGCTGCTGGCGTGGGGCGCCAGCCCCGCATCGGCACAAACCATGGGCGGACACAGCATGGCCGCCGAGGCAGCACCGGCACCGGCGGTGGCCGCCAGCAAGCCAGCGCGCAAGCCCCGGCCGCAATTGGGCATTGACGCCGCCTTCGCGCCCGACGGCTCGTTGTGGTGGGTGGGGCTGGACGGCGAGGGCCGCCTGACCCTGCGCAGCGCACCGGCACCTGCCGCGGCCAAAGGCGCAGCGCGCTGGCAGTGGAGCGAACCGCGTGTGATTGCCACCGGGGCTGACCCCATCTCGGCCGATGGTGAAAACCATCCCAAACTGCTGTTCGGCCCCAACGCCACGGTGCTGATCGCCTACACCATGCCGCTGCCCAAGCCGAACACGGGCTTTGTGCGCATGCTGCGCTCGGTTGATGGCGGCCAGACGTTCTCGGCACCCTATACGGTGCACGCCGACCGGCAGGAGATCACGCATCGCTTCGAGTCCATTGCCTTTGACGCCCAGGGCGTGCTGCACGCCATCTGGATCGACAAGCGCGACCTGGAGGCCGCGCCCCGGGTGGGCAGCAGGTCCAGCTACCGCGGTGCGGCCATCTACACCGCCAGCTCCCGCGACGCCGGCGCCAGCTTTGGCCCCGACACCAAGGTCGCCGACCATTCCTGCGAATGCTGCCGCATTGCGCTGACCCGCGGCGCGGATGGGCTGCTGCACGCCATGTGGCGCCATGTGTTCGAGCCCGATGTGCGCGATCACGCCTTTGCGACGCTGGGCGACACACCCAGCCAACCCGTGCGCGCCAGCTTTGACGAGTGGCATGTTAACGGCTGCCCGCACCACGGTCCCGGCCTGGCACTGGCCAGCGACGGTGGTTTCCATGCGGTGTGGTTTGGCATCCGCCAGGAGGGCGGCCAGAGCGTGCCCGGTGTGCGCTACGGGCGGCTGCAGGCGGATGGCAACCCGGTGGCCGACACCGTGCGGCGCCTGCCTGACGAGCGCGCTGAGCATGCGGCCGTGGCGGCCCTGGGCCAGCGCGTGGCCGTGGTCTGGCGCAGCGCCGACGGCATGACCAGCACGCTCAAGGTATGGCTGTCGGTTGACGGCGGCAAGCACTTCCAGGCCAAAACACTTGCCCAGACCGTGGGTGACAACGACCACCCGCGTCTGGCGCAACAGGGTGATCGTCTGGTGGTAGTCTGGCGCACGCAAAAGGAGGTACAGGTCCATGACATCCCTTGGTAAATTCCGGCGCCACGCGCTGCTGATGGCGACGCTGCTGTCGGCCGGTCTCTACATGCCAAATGGGCTGGCAGCCCTCGAAGAACATGCGCACGGCGCTATCAAAACAGTAGTGGATTTTGACGCCGCCACCTGGAAGCAGTTGCAGGCCAAGGGCTCGCGCCCGGCGGCCTATGTGTTCACCAACAGCTTTTGCGCCACCTGCCCCGAGGTGTTCGAGCTGCTGCAGCAGACGGTGCAGGGCGCCGGTCAGCCGGTCGAGCTGGCCGCCATCCTGATGGACGTGCGCGGCGAGCGGGCCCTGGCCCATGCCCACCACTATGTGGGCGTGACCACCATCTATGCCTTTGACGGTTTCGAGCCGGCGATTCGCCAGGCAGTGGACCCCAAGTGGCGCAACATCACTCCGTATGTCGTGCTGGTGGGCCGCAATGGCAAGCAGCAGCGCGTCACCGGCCAACCCACCGCAGCCCAGCTCAAGGCCTGGCTGCTCTGATTCTCTTTTTTCTCTAACCCAAGGAAGCACACCATGATGAAACTCAAATCCCTGACCGCCATCCTCGCCCTGTCCTGCGGCGCTCTGTACGCACAGACCGTGGACATCCAGGGCGCGTGGGCCCGCGCCACCGTGCCGGGCCAGAAGGCCACCGGCGCCTTCATGAAACTCACCGCCAAGGACGGCACCCGCCTGGTGGGCGTGTCCTCGCCGGTCGCTGGCGTCAGCGAAGTGCACGAGATGAAGATGGACGGCGATGTGATGAAGATGCGCGCCGTGCAAGGTGGCCTGGAGCTGCCGGCCGGAAAGGCGGTGGAACTCAAGCCCGGTGGCTACCACGTCATGCTGATGGACCTGAAGGCCCCGCTGGCCAAGGACAGCACCGTGCCCCTGACCCTGGTGTTCAAGGACGCCAAGGGCGTGGAGACCAAGACCGAAGTGACGGTGCCGGTGAACACCGCAGCACCGGCCGGCGGCATGCCCGCCATGGACCACAGCAAGCACAAGATGTAAGCGTCCGCGCGCCTCCTGATGAAAACCACACCGCGTCGCACACAGTCCTATCGCCCCTGGGTGGTGTGGCTGGCCGTGCTCGTCGCGGTGCTGGGCGCGCTGGCGCCTACGGTGTCGCATGCGTTGATGCTTGCCAGCGGGCAGGCACCGCGGGGGGTCGAAATCTGTACCAGCGAAGGCCCCCGCTGGGTGGTCGGCGATGCCGCTGCCGCGGCAGACGACTCCGTGCCCCTGCCCGGGTCGGCGGTGACGCCCGTCCATTGCCAGTTTTGCCTGCAGAGCACAGACCGTTTTGCCCCACTGGGCGACGGTCTGCCGTGCATCTTCCAGGTTCCCGGTGCGCAGAGGGAAGCGCCCGTTTGGGAGCTGCTATTCCACACCGACACGCACGCTGTCACGCCACCGCCACGGGGCCCTCCGGGAATTTTCTGAGCTATTGAATTCATAGCGTTCCAAGCCCATTCCTAGAGGGCTGGAGGCGTTTTTTATAGTGAAGAAGAGGTCCCGAACATGTCGCATTTCCAAATCAAACCACTCCCCCTGGCGTTGTCGTTCGCCGTGCCTGCCCTGTGCCTGCTGTGCAACAGTGCCCAGGCAGCTGAGGTTCAGTCCGTCAACCTGCCGGCAGTCACGGTCAGTGACACAAAGCTGGACAACACCGCCCCTGGCGCCACCCGGCTGGACAAGGCCAGCCTGGCCCCGCGCCTGTCCGCCACCAGTGACACGGCCAGCCTGCTGACGGACATCCCAGGCGTGAGCCTGTATGGCGCCGGTGGCGTCTCCAGCCTGCCCGCCATCCACGGCCTGGCGGACGACCGCCTGCGCATCAAGGTCGACGGCATGGACCTGATTGCGTCCTGCCCCAACCACATGAACCCGGCGCTGTCGTACCTGGACCCGACCAACGTGGGCGTGCTCAAGGTCTTTGCGGGCATTACACCGGTCAGCGCCGGTGGTGACAGCATTGGCGGAACCATCATCGCGGAATCGCGTGCGCCCGAGTTCGCATCAGCCGGCCAAAGTGTCACCAAGGGCGAGCTGGGCGCTTTCTACCGCGGCAACAACCAGGCGCGCGGCGCCAATGTTTCCGTCATGCACGCCACGGATGCCTTCAACATCAGCTACAACGGCTCCACCAGCAAGGCCGACAACTACACCGCTGGCGCTGACTTCAAGACCTACGACTTCACCGGCCGCGCCGGCCACAACCTGCCGCGCAACGAAGTGGGCTCCACCGCGTACGACACGCGCAACCAGACGATTGGACTCGCCTTCAAGAGCGACAACCACCTGGTCCAGGCCAAGCTGGGGTTTCAGGACATGCCGTTCCAGCTCTATCCCAACCAGCGCATGGACATGCTGGACAACACCCAGCGCAGCGTGAACCTGCGCTACACCGGGCAGTTTGACTGGGGCACGCTGGAGGCCCGTGCCTACCAGGAAAAGGTGGACCACTTCATGGACTTTGGCGCCGACAAGCGCTACTGGTACGGCAATGCTGTGCCCCCGCTCGGTTCGGGCGGATCCACCGCGCTGTTTGGCACGCCCTGTGCCCCCATCAGCTCCACCTGTGCAGCGGGCATGCCGATGACCACCGAAGGCAAGACCACCGGCATCAGCATCAAGGGCGACATGACCCTGGGCCAGCAGGATGTGCTGCGCGTGGGGGGTGAAATGCAGCAGTACCGCATCAACGACTGGTGGACACCGTCGGGCGGTGGCATGTCACCCGGCACGTTCTGGAACATCCGGGACGGCCAGCGTGACCGCAGCGCGGTGTTTGCCGAGTGGGAAGGCCGCAAGAGTGCCCAATGGATGACCCTGCTGGGTGCGCGCTACGAACAGGTCACCATGGACGCTGGTAGCGCTATCGGCTACAACCCGTCTGGCATGGGTTTCCAGGCGCGCGATGCCAACGCCTTCAACGCCCGCCGCCACAAGACGACCGACAACAATGTGGACCTGACGGCCGCGGCCAGCTACACCGCCAGCGACAACTACGCCATCGAATTCGGATTTGCCCACAAGACCCGCTCACCCAATGTGTACGAGCGCTTCACCTGGTCCACCTGGCAGATGGCGGCGCTGATGAACAACTTTGTCGGCGATGGCAACGGCTACTTTGGCGACCTCGCCCTCAAGCCCGAGCAGGCCAACAAGCTGTCGGCCACCTTCGACTGGCATGCCGCCGATGGCAGCTGGGGCTTCAAGGCCACGCCGTACTACACCCAGGTGGCCGACTACATCGACGCCGTTCAGTGGAATGCCACCACCAACCTGGCCGCCACCGCAGCGGTGAAAGACAAGTTCAGCGTTCTCAAATTCGTCAACCAGTCGGCGCGGATCTATGGCCTGGACCTGTCGGGCCACATGCCATTGGCCACGAGTTCCGTGGGGGACTTTGGACTCAAGGGCCTGCTGAACTACACCAACGGCAGCAACCAGGACACGGGAGACGGCCTGTACAACATCATGCCGCTCAACGCCAAGCTGGCGCTGACCCACAAGACCGGCGGCTGGGACAACAGCCTGGAGCTGTTGATGGTGCAAGCCAAGGACACGGTCTCCGGTGTGCGCAACGAGATCAGGACCCCCGGCTACAGCCTGGTCAACCTGCGCACCAGCTACGCCTGGAAGCAGGTGCGTCTGGACCTGGGCGTGGAGAACCTGTTTGACAAGTTCTATTACTTGCCAACCGGTGGCGCCTACACCGGCCAGGGCACCACCATGTCCAACCCGGCACTGCCCAACTACCCGCAGTGGGGTACCGCCGTGCCGGGCATGGGCCGCTCGGTGTACGTGGGTTTGAACTTCACGTTCTAAGCATCACCTGAACCTAGCCATGGCCCTGCAACGCCGCGCATTTCCACAACTCCGCCCCTGGGCGGTGTGGTTTGCGCTGTGCATCGCCCTGGTGATGGCTTTGGTCCCGACGGTGTCGCATGCCCTGGCCTGGAGCCAGGCGGGTGGCGGGAATCGCATCGAGGTTTGCACCGCCACCGGCCCACGTCTGGTGGCCGCAGATACCGCAGCCCCTTCTTCAGCCGATTCCCCAACCGGGCAGGAATCGGCCTTGTCGCTCACACATTGCCCGTTTTGCCTGCACACAACGGACCGCTGCGCTCCTCCGCCCAACCCGTTGCCTTACCTCTTCCAGGTTCAGGGCGGACAGCAGGAGGCCTTGGTCTGGCAGGCTTCTTTCTTCTTCACGCACTTTGCGTTGGCGCCGCCGCCACGCGGGCCGCCTCAAGCCTCTTGACGCGCTGGGGGAGGGGCTGCGCCGTCGTGTGCGGCTATCCAACGGCAGCGACTTCCGTCTTTCTCCGTATCTTTTCATTCCGGTTGAGGCATTGCCTCAAGCCGCTTCAATCTCTTGCAAGACACTTCAAATGAAACACCACAAGACTCTTATTGCTGCGGCCATCATCGTGCTGACCGCAACCAGTGCGTGGGCGCAGACCGGTCCGTCCGCAGCACAGACCATGCGCCAAATCACGGTGACTGGCTCCACCATTGATGACCGCTTCGGCGACAGCGCACGCGAGCCGTCCAGCACAGTCAACCTCTCAGGCCGACAAATCGAAGAGCAGCACGCTGACAACCTGGTTCAGGTGCTCAAGGCGATACCCGGCATCACCGTCGACACATCGGGCGGTGATGATTTGAAGATCAAGTTCCGCGGCGTGGAAAACCAGCGCTACATGGGCGAGAAGCCCGGCGTGGCCATCGTGATTGACGGCGTGCCGGTGTTCGAGCGCACGGGCAAGGTCAATATCAACCTGGACAACATCGACAGCATCAAGGTCATCAAGGGTGGGGCTTCCTATCTCTTTGGCGAAGACGCGCTGGCTGGCGCGGTCATCATCACCACCAAGCGGGGCGCCACGAACAAAGGGGTGTCCCTGGAAAGCGATGTTGGCTCGTTCGGCTATCAGCGCCAACTTGCGCGGGTAGGATTTGCGAATGACGATTTGTCGGGGCACTTGCAGCTGTCCAGCCGGCAAGCCGATGACTACCACTTCCAGTCCAACTATTCAGGCAAGGCCGCCGCTGGCAACCTGCGCTGGCTGCTCAACGCCCACTCAGACCTGACCCTGGGCGTGGAGAAGGAAACGCGCTTTCGCGACAAGCACGGTGTGGTGACCGGCGTCACACAAGCCGATCAGGACCCGCAGGGCGTCAATGGGCGCGACTATGCGCGTCACTTCGATGTTGACCTGCGTCGCGTGAATCTGACGTACTCCAATGACATTTCCGAAAACAGCAATCTGTTGGCGCTGGTGTACCAATACACGGACCACACGGTGTTCTGGTCCTCACCGCAACGGTTTTCCTCGACCGGTGCGGCCGTCACCAGCTCGAACGCCTACACCACGCTCAACGACTACGACCAGACCCAGCGCGGTTTCAAGAGCGAATTCCGCACCGCCGCGGGGCCCGTCGGACTGATGGGCGGCGTGGAGATCAAGCGGAACCAGTATCTCAACCTGACCAGTGCCAAGGTCAGCTTCCGCAACAGTCCGGCGCCACCCACCACCCTGATGGGCTCTGTCTTTGGTGATGACGATACCCGGGAGGCCGTGCA
Source organism: Burkholderiales bacterium (assembly GCA_038327925.1). Classification (GTDB taxonomy): domain Bacteria; phylum Pseudomonadota; class Gammaproteobacteria; order Burkholderiales; family Burkholderiaceae_C; genus Allorhodoferax. The sequence goes on from JBBQLM010000018.1 coordinate 70,965, forward strand.
AGCCTTCTATGGCGAGGTCAAGTGGAGTCCGATGGAGAACTGGACGCTGACCGGCAACGCCCGCCACGACCAGATCACGTTGGACTACTTTGCAAAGCCTGTGTCTGGCAATGGCAATGTCACCATTCAGGAGAGCAAGACATTTGACGCCAATAGCCTGCGCCTTGGCCTGGCCTGGACCGGCCAGAAAGACACCACCTGGTTTGGCAACCTTTCGACCGGCTTTCGCGCGCCCACGGTGGACCAGTTATACCGGGGCAGCCAAAGCCCGACCAGCAGTGTGGCCAACAACCCCGATCTGAAACCCGAACAGGCCGTGACCTTTGAGCTGGGCATGCGCAAAGCCTTTGCCTTGATGCGGCGCGAAGCCCAGGTGGAAGCCACGCTGTTCCAGATCGACCGCAAGGACTTCATCCTGGACACCAATGGCCAGTACGCCAGCAGCGACGCAGCCCATATCGCCCGCTACGAAAACATTGGCGGCGCGCGGTCACGCGGTCTGGAACTGGCGCTGAAGTCCTCGGTGTCCGATGCGCTGAGTTGGGATGTGGCCTATACCTATCTGGACTCCACCCTCACCCAGTACGACAAGTTCCTGCTGGCCTTGGGCAACCCGCGCGGCATGCTGGTGGGAAGCACGCCGGCCTGCACCATTGGCAATGCGGCCTTCAGCTGGAACAGCTGCTACCAGTTGGCGCCCTACAACAATACGGGCAATAGGGTCCCGCGGGTGCCACCGCACGCGCTCAACCTGCGCACAGCGTGGAAGCCCGCACAGGGCTGGAAAGTCACGGGTGAAGTGGACTACCGCGCGACTGCCTACGCTGATGAAATCAACCAGGAAAAGTGGCCCGACCGCACCGTCTTCAATCTGACGGTGGATTACGTTGCCAAGGTGTCCTGGCTGGGGGGCAATACCCTGACCGCCTTTGTGCGCGTGGACAACCTGTTTGACACCAGCTACTACACCATTGCGCGCGGCACCAATGATTCGCAGAGTTACGCCACGGCGTTCAAGTACGACGGCAAGTACAACGCCGAGGATCTGTCCATCACCGTTGACCCGGGACGCGTCTGGCGCGCCGGCTTGACCCTGCGGTTCTGAGGGGGCTGAGATGCAAGGCTTGCGCCCCATTGTCGAATTCACGGTCTTCGGCGTGTTGCTGCTGCTCAGCGTAGCCTCTGTGGCCATCGCGCTGGAGCGGCTGCGCTTCTACGGTCAGGTGGACGCGCGGCGCTATGCTAGCCGCGCGCGGCTGGAGAGCGACCTCACCCGACGCCTCAATGTCATCAGCACGGTGGCATCCAACTCGCCCTACATCGGCCTGCTCGGCACGGTGCTGGGCATCATGCTGACCTTTCAAACCCTGGGCGCCACCGGCGAGATGGACGTCAAGTCCATCATGACCGGGCTGGCCCTGGCGCTCAAGGCCACAGCAGCGGGCATCGTGGTGGCGATCCCCTGTGTGGCGTTGAACAACGTGTTGCGCAGGCGGGTGCGCGAGCGGCTCACCGATTTTGACGAGGCCCACGGTGGCTAGCGGTATGAGCGACGAGATCGATGAAATCAATGTCGTGCCGCTGGTGGACGTGATGCTGGTCTTGCTGACCATTGTGTTGACGACGGCCACCTTCGTCGTCAACGGACGCATTCCGGTCGATCTGGCGGCGTCCAAGTCAGCGCAAGCGGCACAGGCCGCGCCCCTGGTGTTGACGTTGACGCATGAGCGCGCCTTGTTCCTCAATGACTCGCCGCTGGCGCCGGGCCAGGGGCCGGGCAGCCTGTCCACGGCACTGGAGCACCACCCGCGTAGCACGCCGGTGGTGGTGCGCGCGGACGGTCGCCTGGTGTTGACCGATTTTGTGGAACTGGTGGACCAGGTCAAGGCCTTGGGCTTCACGCAAGTCAGCCTGGAGGTCAAGCGGGCATGAACCCAAACCATGTTGCGTCTGGCAAGACGGCCACCTACGACTGGACGCTATCGCTTGCCTTGCACACCTTGTTAGTGCTGGGTGTGGGGTGGGGTGTGTCGCACGGCACGGTGTCAAGCGCGGTGCATGTGCCGCTGGACCTGTCCGTCAGCTGGGTTGCCCCGCCGGTGCCGACTCCCCCGCCCCAAACCAAGCCAGTGGCACCTGTGCCGCAGCCCATCCGCACGCCGGTTCCGGCGGTTGCCAAAAGGGAAGTGGCGCCAAGCCCGGTGGCGGCGCCCGATGTGGTGGTGGCGTCAGTGCCGATAGCGGTCCCGCCAACCCAGCCCCTTGCACAGGCCCAACCCGTGGCCAAGGCCACGCCAGCAGCCACTGTGGAGCCGCCCGTGCCGGCCAAGGTGGATGAGCAACCGCGCTGGCACAGCCAGCTCGAAGCCATGCTGATTCAGCACAAGCACTACCCGACGGCCGCCCGGCGCATGCGTCAGACCGGCATCGTGACCGTCGAGGCGCATTTTTCGCCACAGGGTGACGTGGTGCGCTGCATGGTGGCCATCAGCTCCGGCTTCAAGGCGCTGGATGAGGCCGCACTGCAACTGGTGCGCCAGGCGGCCGAGGTGACACGGCTCCAGAACCAGCCCGGGCGCGTGGCCGAGCTGCGCATTCCCATCGTTTACGAATTGAAGGACTCCTGAGATGAAACGCTACCTCTTGTGTTTGATGCTGGCACTGATCAGCTTCGGGGCCGTATCTGCAGACAAGGTGGCCATTCTGTCCACCAAATTTGTGCTGGAACGCAAGTTCAAGTTGATGGAGGCAGTGGCCCGGGAACAGGGCATTGAACTGGCGTGGACGCAGGTTGACGCCGAAGGCGAAGCTGGCGTGAGGCGGGTGCTTGCGGGCGCGCGCATGGTCCTGCTGGATGCGCCCCGCAGTGACGACACGGCGCTGATCAACGGCGTGGCAGGCAAGCCCCTGCGTGCGTCGGCATTGCCCACGGCCAGCATCAACGTGATGAGCCCACCCACCCGCTTGCGGGCCATCAATATGGACAAGAACCAGGCCCAGCGCGTGTTTGATTACTACGTGGGGGGCACCCGGGTGAACCAGGAGCGCCTGTTTCAGTACCTGCGCGCCGTCATCCACGGTGATGATCTGAGCGCCATTGCGCCGCCAGTCGCCTTGCCCAATGGGGGCATCTATCACCCGTCCTACGACAAGCGGGTGTTTGACACGCTGCCCGCGTATTTGGCCTGGTGGGAGCGAAAAACCGGTCGCAAGTGGCAGCAAACGCCCGTCGTTGGCGTCGAGACATCGTCCAGTTACATATCGGATGGCCAGTTGCGCATGCTTGACGAACTGGTGCTGGCGATTGAAAGGTCCGGGGCCTTGCCCATGATGTTTTACCGCGGCTCGCGCGTGGCGCGCGCATCGTCTGGCCGCCCCTCGGCAGGCGCGGACGACCCCAACGGTTTCCCCAACCCCAGGGAAACCAAGGCCGTACCGGTTGACGAGCCCCTGATCACCATGAACGGCAAGCACATCCTGCACGTACTGCTGGTCAACACGTTCCTGGGCTCCAACCCCGAAGCACGCAAGGCATGGCACCAGGCCATGGGCATACCAGTCATGAATGTGCTGTCGTACCGCAATGGAACCCGTGCCGACTACCTGAAAGACATGGTGGGGGTGAACAGCTTTTACCTGCCGTTCACGCTCACCAATGCGGAGTACATGGGCCTGCAGGACCCGGTGGTGCTCACCGCCAATGAAGGCGGCGAACTGGTGCCCATGGCCGAGCAGATGAACATGCTGGTGGGCAAGGCGCTGAATCTGGCGCGACTGCAAACCATGCCCAACGCGGACAAGCAGGTGGCCCTGTTTTTCTGGAACCATCCGCCGGGCGAAAAGAACCAGGGCGCCTCCAATCTCAACGTACCCCGTTCAATTGAATACCTGGTGGACCGGCTCAAGGCGGAAGGCTATGCATTTGATGCCACCACCGAGAAAGACATCATCAGCGCCGTGGCGCAGATGCTCAGACCGAACTACCGTCCGGGGACTCTGCCAGAGCTGATGAAAACCGCCCACTGGGACTTTCTGCCGGTTGCGGACTACAAGCGCTGGTATGCCACCCTGCCGGTGGCCATCCGCGAGAACGTGGAGCAGTTTTGGGGGCCGCCCGAAAAGAGCTACTGGATCGCCAAGAAGAACGGTGTCACCGGTTTCGTCATTCCGCGCATGAAGCTGGGCAAGCTGCTGGTGATGCCCCAGCCCAGTCGCGGCGAGAGCGCGGCAAGCCACCACGACGAAAAAAAGCTACTTCACGATGTCAAGGTGCCGCTGAACCACTTCTACATGGCGTCCTACCTGTGGGTGCGCGAGCAGTACAAGGCCGATGCCATCGTTCACTTTGGCACCCATGGCAGCCAGGAATGGACCCCCGGCAAGGAGCGCGGGCTGTGGGCCTATGACGACCCCAACATCCTGGTGGGCAACACGCCCATCGTCTACCCCTACATCGTGGACAACATTTCCGAGGCGATCCACGTCAAGCGCCGGGGGCGCGGCGTCATCGTCAGCCACCAGACGCCCGCCTTTGCGCCCGCAGGCTTGTCGGATGATTTTGTGAAGATCAATGACCTGATCCGCGAGTACCAGTCATTGGACAGCGGCCTGGTCAAGGAGAACAGCAAGAAACGCATCATCGAGCAGGCCGTGAGGATGAATATTCACAAGGACCTGAAGGTGAAGGTGGCCGACCTTGAGCGCAACTTTGACGGCTTCATGCGCGATGTCGAGGACTATCTGGAAGACCTGGGAGCCGCCATGCAACCGCTGGGCCTGCACACCATGGGCAAGGACGCGGAGCGTGGCCACCTGATCAGTAACGTGATGCAGATGCTGGGCCAGCCCCTGTACGAAGGCACCGGCGTCCAGAACGCCAAGGCGGCGTTCAAGGGCGACTACAAGCAGCTTCAGCAAACCAAGCCCTACCGATTTGTAGAGGACTATGTCTTTGCCGACAAACCCGTGAGCGAGTTGACCGATCCGCAGTTGCGCGCGCTGGCCATCAAGGGTCGAAAATTTCTGGTGGACCTGAGCGCGGCGTGGGAGATTGAAGGCATCAGCCAGGGTCTGGCCGCCAAGTGGATCGATCCATCCTATGGTGGTGACCCGATTCGCAACCCCGATGCGCTGCACACTGGGCGCAATATGTACGGGTTTGACCCCACGCGCGTGCCAACCCGCGCCGCCTTTGATGCAGGCAAGCAATCGGTGGAGCAACTGATCGCCGAATACCAGCGCACCCACGGCAAGTTCCCCGAGAAGCTGGCCTTCACCATGTGGAGCAGCGAGACCATGCGCCACCTGGGCATGCTGGAGGCGCAAATTTTGTATGCCATGGGCGTCAAGCCCCTGTGGGACGAGGGTGGGCGCGTGGTGGGAATGGAGGTCATTCCCATGGCGCAACTGGGGCGGCCCCGCATAGACGCTGTCATTTCATTGACCGGGCTGTACCGCGACCAGTTTCCCAATGTGATGGAGCGCTTCAACGAAGCCATTGGCATGTTGGCTAATTTGAAGGAGAGTGACAGCCAGAACTTCATCAAGGCCAATACCCAGCGCATCAAAACCGCATTGCTTGCTAAGGGCGTCAAACCCGAAGTGGCAAGCGAGTACGCGCTGACTCGCATCTTTGGCAATGAGAGCGGCGACTACAGCACCAAGCTGACCGATGCCTCGCTGGCCTCCGACCAGTGGGAGGAGGGCGATGGCAAGCTGGAAAAACTCTACCTGTCGCGCATGTCGTGGGCGTATGGACCCAACACCGCCAACTGGAGCCAGAAGCTGCGCGATGACAGTGGCCGCGAGATCAACACCTACGCCGAGCACCTGCGTGGCACCAACGCGGCGGTGTTCTCGCGCTCGTCCAACCTGCGCGGACTGCTTGACACGGACCACCCGTTTGAGTATCTGGGGGGCATCTCGATGGCGGTGAAGTACCTCGACGGCACGAACCCGCAGCTCTACATCTCCAACATGCGCGATCCCAACAAGGCCAAGCTGGAAACGGCGGAGAAGTTCATGGCCAACGAACTGCGCGCGGTGTACCAGCACCCCAACTGGATGAAGGAAATGCAAAAGGAGGGCTACGCCGGCACGCTGCAAATGCTCAATACCGTCAATAATTTCTGGGGCTGGCAGGTGATGGACAAGAACGTGGTACGTGACGACCAGTGGCAGGAATTTCATGAGTCCTACGTAAAAGACCGTTACCAACTGGGTATGCGCGAGTGGTTTGAGAAGTCCAACCCCACCGCGCTGGCCCAGGTGGCCGAGCGCATGCTGGAGGCCATTCGCAAGGACTACTGGAAAGCCGACGCCCAAACCACGCGCGAGCTGGTGGCGGTGTACCAGGAGGTGGCCGCCAAGCACGATGTGTTCACGGCCAATGAGACCTTCAAGGCCTACGTCAAAGAGCTGGCGCAGGGCTTTGGCCTGGGTACGCCGTCATCCGCAAGCGCCAAGGCGGCGCGGCCGCAAGCGCAGGTGCAAGCCCAGATTCACCCCCCTGCACCACCCGCGCCCAAGCCACCCGACGTGGTGCGCGGGCAAGAGATGCGGGAGGTAAAAAAAGAGATGCGCATGGAGCGGCTGATCTGGACCTATGCCTGGCTGATTGGCCTGGTCGTGCTGGGTGGCATCGGCTACCAGGCTTGGCGCACGCGGCGCGAATCAAACGCTCTGACTTGAACTGAATAACCTTAACCGAGAGAAATGAAACATGAACGGCATAGAGAGTTTTTTGTACGAGATATCCAAGTTCTTCCTCACACCGGTGTTGATGCTGCTGTGCGCGATGTTCGTGTATGCCTTGTTCTGCCTGGGCACGCTTTTGTTTGATTTGGGCTTGCGAATTATTCGTGGCGCAGGGCGTCAACCCATTGCCCGGTACTTGCGCGCCCATCCCAAGGCGACCCAGGAAGACCTGGAGTTGCAGGTGCTCAAGCAAATCGAAGTGCAGCGCATTGTCAGCCGCATTGCGCCCATGCTAGGGCTGGTGGCCACCATGATCCCCATGGGTCCCGCGCTGATCGCCGTGTCGGCGGGCAACGCCCAGGGCATGGCGCAAAACCTGGTGGTGGCGTTCTCCGCCGTGATTGTGGCTTTGCTGTCTGCTGCCATGACCTACATCGTGCAGTCGGTGCGCAAGCGCTGGTTGCTCGAAGAGCTCAATGCGGTGCTCGACTTGCGCGAGCAGGTGCAGGCCCATGCGCACATGCACGCGGTCGCGCCCACCGTGCATCTGGCGGGAGCGCTCCATGCCTGATCACCTGGTGGTAGCTCCAAGGCGCCGGATCAGCATCAACATCCTGGATGACGACGATGGCGATGATCCCATTCTCAGCGTGGTCAATATCGTCGACGTGTTCCTGGTGATCATCGCGGTGCTGTTGATCGCCGTCATCGAGAACCCGCTCAACCCTTTTGCAACCCAGGATGTGATTGTCATCAAGAACCCTGGAAAGCCTGACATGGCGATGGTGCTCAAGGAAGGGCAGGAGCTCAAGGAATACAAATCCTCCGGCCAGATCGGCGAAGGACAGGGAGCCAAGGCGGGAACCGCCTACCGGCTAAAAAACGGCTCCATGGTGTATGTGCCCGAGGCCGGGTCCGGCAGTTCAAATCCACCTGCTCGTCCACCCAAATGATGCGCCCATCAAGGGATTGGCGTGGCTTTCCACTTCAGGCGGTTGTTGGTGCGCAATGCATGCAGCTTGGACTTAGGAGAATTTTGATGAACCCCAATCCAAACGGGCTCGAGCCCATTCCCGTGCCCACCGTTGCGCGTCTGTCGGGTGCGTACCTGCCGGTGTCGCGTAGTGGTGTCGCCCACCACGACCTGGGCTTTGCGCGGGTCATGCTGGATCAGGCGGTGGCGCTCTTCCTGGGCGGCGAGCCGGAGGCGGCGCGTCTGATCCTGCGCGACCTGGTTACGGCGACCGTCGGCTTCGAGGCGCTGGCGGTGCTGACCCACCGGTCGGCCCGCAGCCTGCGCGCGATGCTGACCTGCAACGGCAAGCCGGGCATGGACAGCCTGTCGCGCATTTTCAGCGTCCTGCGCGACTGGCTCCAGGTGCGCCTGGACGTGCGGGTGGTGGACGCTTGCTGACCCGAGGCTGGTTATGGATATGCACCAGCGCACCACATTGGAGTAAGCTGTTAACTGTTCAGAGTTGACAACCTCCCATGGAGTGCATATGAGTGACACAGACACCACTGGTTTTGGCAAGTTCGTCCCCGGCTTTGACTTTCTGCAGACCCTGGCCAAGGGTGCCAGCAGCAATATTCCGCAGATGCCCAACCTGGGCAACTGGGTGGCACCCACGCTGAATGTGGAAGAACTGGAAAAGCGCATCGACGAGCTGAAGGCCGTGCACTTCTGGCTCGAGCAGAACTCCCGCGCCCTGGGTGCCACCATCCAGGCGCTGGAGGTGCAGAAGATGACGCTGGCCACACTGCAAGGCATGAACTTCAGCCTGGGCGACGTGGCCAACGCGTTCAAGATCAAGGCCGCCGACACGGTCGCTGGCTTCACCGGCGGGGCGGTGTCCGCGCCCACCAGCTTCGCGGGCCTCGAAGTGCCGGCGCGCACCTACGGCGCCGCGCCGGTGGTGGGCTCACCGCAGATGCCTCAGCCCAGCCCGCCACCGGCTGCACCGGCACCTGCGCAGACCAGCCGAAAGGCCGCGGCCAGCAAGAAAATTCCGGTGACACCGGTCGGTGGGGTGGTCGATCCCATGCAGTGGTGGGGGGCGCTGTCGCAACAGTTTCAGCACATCGCCACCAACGCGATGAAAGACGTGGCCAAACAAACGGCACTCGATGGCACGCGCAACGCAGCCAGCGGCCTCACCAGCCAGGCGGTGAAGACCGCCACCGGCGTGGCCGGCGCGGTCACGCGCGGCATCACTGGCACCGTGAGCCGCAACGTGGGCGCTGCCGCTGGCCTCGGCCAGGCCGCGGCGCGCGCGGTCACCAGCCGCCGCACCGCCGCCAGCGCGCCAGCGCCGGCCAAGCAGGCCGTGGCCAAAAAGAAAAGGGCGCGAGCCAAGCCGGCGCCTGCACACGAGTCGCCTGCCGCCGCCCGCCGGGCGCGCTCCGCGCCCACGCAACCTCTGGGCAAGGGTGAGTGGCCGTTGCCGACGGCCTTTTTCCAGGTGCCGGGGTTCACGCTGGGCGGCGCGGCCGACGAAAAACCGGCGCGCGCCAGCGCGAAGAAGAAACCAGCGACCAAGGCGCGCGAACCCACGGTGAAAAAAACCGCGGCGCGCAAGAACACAGCAAAGACCACCACCGCTCGCGCAAAGCGCTGAGTCCAGCCGCGGTACGAACCTTCCGCACCCGCTGCGGTCCTATCCTGCATGAAACTGTTTTCCCACGCCCACGCCACCCACCCGCAGTGGCGGATGGCCGCCGCCATGGTGCTGGCCCAGCTGCGCGCGCAGATGGCGCTGCCCGATCACGCCGCATCGCCCCCGCTGGCCCTGCTCTACATCACCGACCACTATGCCGATGACGCCCAGGCCATTCTGGAACACCTGAGTGCCGAGCTGCCCGAGGTGACCGACTGGGTGGGCACGGTCGGCGTCGGCATCGCGGCCAACAACGTCGAG
>JBBQLM010000019.1:0-77132 GCA_038327925.1 Burkholderiales bacterium
CACAGCGACCAGCGTGCTGACCAGGGCTGCGCGCCGCTGCCCGGGCTGCGTCAGGTGGGCCATCTGCTGGAGCAAGGCCTTGACGTTGTTGTCGTCGCCCTTGGCATAGCCAAACTGCGTGGCATAAAACGCGGTGTCCACGCCGGGCTGTCCGCCAAACGCTTCCACGCACAGGCCGGCGTCATCGGCCAGCGCCGGCAGGCCGCTGAGGGCTGACGCATGGCGCGCCTTGGCGAGTGCATTTTCGACAAAGGTGCGAAACGGCTCTTCGGCCTCTGGTATGGCCAGGTCGGACTGCCTGAGCAGTTCCAGGCCAAGCGGCGCCAGCATGGCCTGGAGTTCGGCCAGCTTGCCCTGATTGTTGGATGCGAGGATGATTTTCATGATGAAATAGTTATTTTGCGCTTATCTGTCATACGTATTTAGCTATTGATTTAATAGTGAATGATGTTGCAGCGCCATGCGTTGCCGGAGGCCGCTTTTGGCCAGGAAGAGCAGCGCATTCATTTCCTGGCAAGAAAACGCCGCGCCAGCGATGAAAGCGCCGGTGATGCTTGCCGTAAGGTTGCAGTGATTCGTTCGAACGGGCTGATGGTGACTACTTTCTGGCTGTAAACGCAGGATCGGCAGCAATGGGAATCAGGTGTACCTTGATCCAAGGGCCGGGGCGGAATGGACAGCGCCGATCAGGTTTTCCTGACAGCCGAACGGCGTATGGCCGCGTTGATTTCGGCAATCGAGCGCTCGATCATGGCGTCATCGAGGTCGTCGGCCTGGGTGTCAAAGCTTCCTGCATCGAGGGTGGAGGCGAAACTGCCGTCCATCGTACTGTCCGCAGGGCCTAGCCGTGTGGGTGCAAACTCATCGGGTGTTTCCCATTCCATGGCCAGGACGGTTACGTTGTCGCTGTGCTCGCCCCCGGCCAGCAAGGCACTTTCCACCAGGGCTGGGACTGCTTTCGAAACGCTCTGGCCGCTCAACTGCGCAACGATCTGCGCATCGTTCAGGCTGCCCCACAAACCGTCCGAGCAGAGCATCAGCCTGTCGCCCTGCTGCAAGGCAAACGGACCGGCAATCTCCAGCGTTGGCTTGGCGGGCGAACCCAGGCAGGTGAACAGGATGTTGCGGTTCACCGGTTCCAGTTCGTTCAAACCTGCGCGCTCCTGCTCAAGAAACGAATGGTCCCGGGTGCGCAGCAGCAACTGGCCATTGCGCACCAGGTACAGGCGCGAATCTCCGCAATGCACCCAGCTTACGCTGGCGCCCTGCACAACCGCCGCCGCCAGCGTGGTTCGCGGATTGTCCAGCATGCCTTTTTGCGCAGCATGGCGAATGATCCGGTGATGCGCTGCCAGCACCGCGCTGGCAAGAAATTCAGCCGGATGGCTGACGATGGGTCTGGCCGCCTTCTGGTACAGGGCCGAAATCGTGTCGAGTGCCAGCTGGGCGGCAACTTCTCCTTCAGGATGTCCGCCCATGCCGTCGGCCAGCACAAACAGGCCCGATTCGCGGGTGTAGCAGTAGCCCATGCGGTCTTCGTTCAAAGCCCGGCCGCCAATGCGGCTGAGCTGAAAAACCGAAAATTTCATTTAAACCGGGTTCCAAGCACATTGGCCTTGCGCGCTGTTTTCTTGGTGTCGGACACCACGCTGTCAAACTGCAGCCGGACCCGTTCGCCAACCGTGAGCTTGGTGTAGCGGCGCGCGCTTTCCCGGCTCAGTTCCTTTTGCAAGGCGAACACCGACTGCGGCCGCTCCAGCGGATCCAGCGCCATGCACCATTGAACGACCTCGATCAGGTTGTCGGAATAAACGCCGCGCAACCGGGACAGCGACAGCGACAGCCGGTCTTTTTCAATCCGCTGCGGCGCGTCGTTGGGCGGATAACCCTGCATGCTGGCGTAGATGCAAGCGCCGATGGCATAGATGTCCGTCCAGGGACCCATGGACGAATCGCGCCGGTACATTTCAGGCGCTGCAAAGCCGGGTGTGTACATGGGCCGGATGAAGTTGCCCTCCTTGCTCAGCACCTCGCGGGCTGCACCAAAGTCGATCATCACCGCGCGGTTGTCATCGGTGATGAAGATGTTGGCCGGCTTGATGTCCAGGTGCAGCATCTTGTGCTGGTGCACGATGCGCAGCCCACGCAGGATTTCGTCGAACAGCGAGCGAATCGTCGACTCGCGAAACACCTTGGGTTTTTTCAGGTCACGGGCGGTGATGATGAAATCCTGCAGGGTCCCTCCCTCCAGGTAGTTCATGACCATGTACACGGTTTCGTTCTCGCGAAAGAAGTTCAGCACGCTCACCACCGAGGGGTGGGAAATTTGCGCCAGCGAACGGCCTTCTTCAAAGAAGCTCTTGAGTCCCAGACGGTACAGTGACAGTTTTTCGGGCTGCACCTGTGGCAGCAACTCACCGGGCGCGCGCGTGGCCAGTGAGGACGGCAGGTACTCCTTGACCGCCACCTGTTGCCCGTCGGGATCCAGCGCCAGGTACACCAACCCAAAGCCTCCAGCGGCCACCTTGCGGATGATGCGATAGCCACCAATGGTCGTATCCGGAGGTAGGGGAGCTGGCTTGACCTTCGACATAAATTAAGAGTTGAACGCTCGTCTGATCCGTCTGAACCGGGTTATTCTCTGGGTCGTTTCACGAACCGAGATTACGCGATGGCAGTTTACAGCATGACAGGTTATGCCAGTGTCCAGGAAAGCACTGGTACAACTACCCCGGGCACCGATGCCAGGCCCCCTGCCGGCCAGCTTGGCCTGGAGATCCGTTCCGTTAACAGCCGCTTTCTGGACCTCTCCTTTCGCCTGCCCGAAGACCTGCGCCAGTTTGAACCGGCGCTGCGCGACTTGCTGGTTGGCCGTCTGAAGCGCGGCAAGGTTGAGGTACGCGCCTCCATCGAAAACCACGCCGCCAGCGGGGTATCGGACCCCACTGCCCGTTTGCTGCAGCGCCTCAATGCCGTGCAGGACAGTGTCAAGGCCTGGCTACCCACCGCGGCGCCGCTGAGCGTGTCCGATGTCATCCGGATTTCGGCCTCGGAACAGACCGGCCAGCACGACTGGAGCAGCCTGGTCGTGCCACTGGCCGACAAGGCCCTACAAGCCCTGATGGCGGCACGCCAGCGCGAGGGCGCACGCCTGTCCACCATGCTGCTGGATCACATTGCGCAATTACGTACTCTGGCCCAGCAAGCTGTCCCCCTGATTCCCCAACTGGTGGAACAGAACCGCCAGCGCTTCCTGACCCGCTGGAAAGAGGCCATGGCCCTGGCCGATGGCAGCACGCTGCCCGAAGCCGCGCAGGACCGGGCGCTGACCGAGGCCACCGCCTTTGCCATCCGCATTGACGTCGCCGAGGAGATCACCCGGCTCAGCTCCCACCTGGAAGAACTCGAACGTCTGATCACCAAGGGCGGCGAAATCGGCAAACGGCTGGACTTTTTGATACAAGAGTTACACCGCGAAGCCAACACCCTGGGCTCCAAGTCGGCCGCACTGGAGCTAACCCACATCTCGGTGGATATGAAGGTGCTGATCGAACAAATGCGCGAGCAGGTGCAGAACATAGAATAGGGCATGGACTACCCCGGAAACCTCTTCGTCGTCGCCGCCCCCAGCGGGGCCGGAAAATCCAGCCTGGTCAAGGCCCTGCTCGAACTCGATTCGCATGTGCAGCCCTCGGTCTCGCACACCACGCGCGCGCCGCGCGGCCAGGAAAAGCATGGCCGCGAATACTTCTTCGTGTCTGAGCAGGAATTCGACGCCATGGTGGCAGCCGACGGCTTTGTGGAATGGGCCCATGTGCACAACCACCGCTATGGCACCTCACGGAAAGCCATTGAAGAACGCATGGCCCAGGGCGCGGATGTGATCCTGGAGATCGACTACCAGGGCGCCATCCAGGTCAAGACAATTTTCGCCAACGCCATTTCCATCTTCATCCTGCCTCCCAGTTGGGAAGAGTTGCGCTCCCGGCTGGAACGCCGTGGCGAGGACGCCCCCGAGGTCATCGACGTGCGCATGAAAAACGCCGCGGTGGAGGTCGCCCAGGCGGATAAATTCGACTTCGTTATAATCAACGAGTTGTTTGACCGTGCGCTCTTCGATCTGAAAGCCATTGTTCACTCCCAGCGGCTCAAATTTGCAGCACAGCGTCGTGCCCGAGCCGAAACATTCAAAGCATTGCACATCCCCTAGTCTTTCGGAGAACTCCATGGCCCGTATTACTGTAGAAGACTGCCTGTTGCAGATCCCCAATCGTTTCCAACTGGTGCTGGCTGCAACCTACCGCGCCCGCATGCTGAACCAGGGCCACACCCCCAAGATCGAGAGCAAGAACAAGGCTGGTGTGACCGCCCTGCGCGAAATCGCGGCTGGCAAGATCGGCCTGGAGATGCTGAAAAAAGTCCCGCTCTGATTCGCATCACTGGCTGAAAGCACCGCTTGCGGTGCTTTTTTTTGACCTTATTTTTCCCTTCGCGTCCAAATTTTTGACAGCGCGCTACATTTGAGCCATGGGTATCGCCGTCCAACCACCTCCGCGCAAAGACGCACCTGCCGCCAACGGGCCGCAGGATGCAACGCCACATCCCGCAGCCGTGAATGCCGCAGCCGCCAGCTTTGCGGCGCTGACCTCCAAACTGGACTACCTGACCCCCGAGGATCTGGAAAAGGTCCGCCAGGCCTACCGCTTCGCCGATGAGGCCCACCTGGGACAGTTGCGCAACAACGGCGAGCCTTACATCACCCACCCGATTGCGGTGGCCGCCCAATGCGCCGAGTGGAAGATTGACGCCCAGGCCCTGATGGCAGCCCTGCTACACGACGCACTGGAAGACTGCGGTGTCACCAAGGTGGAGCTGATCGAGCGCTTTGGCTCACCGGTTGCCGAACTGGTGGACGGCCTGACCAAGCTGGACAAATTGCAGTTCAACACGCGCGAGGAAAACCAGGCCGAGTCCTTCCGCAAGATGCTGCTGGCCATGGCGCGCGATGTACGTGTCATCCTGATCAAACTGGCCGACCGCTCCCATAACATGCGCACGCTTGGCGATGTGCCCCGGACAAAGTGGGGCCGTATTGCATCGGAGACGCTGGATATCTACGCACCCATTGCCCACCGTTTGGGACTGAATCAGACCTACCGGGAGTTACAGGACCTTTCGTTTCGCTACCTGCGGCCCTGGCGCTACGCAACTCTGTCCAAGGCGGTGGCCAAGGCCCGCAGCCGGCGCCGTGATCTGATCCAGAAGGTGCAGAAGGAAGTGGAAGCGGCCCTGGCGTTGGCGGGAATCAACGCGCGCATTGCCGGACGGGAAAAAACGCTGTATTCCATTTACAAGAAAATGGACAGCAAGCACCTGAGCTTTGCCCAGGTGACCGACATCTATGGTTTTCGGGTCATTGTGCCCACCGTGATCGACTGCTACACGGCCTTGGGCGTGCTGCACCAGCTGTACAAACCTCTGCCCGGCAAGTTCAAGGACCACATCGCCATCGCCAAGCTCAATGGCTACCAGTCGCTGCACACGACCCTGGTAGGGCCGTCGGATGTGAGCGTGGAATTCCAGATGCGCACCGAGGCCATGAACGTGGTGGCCGAATCCGGTGTGGCTGCGCACTGGCTGTACAAGGTCAATGCACCGGAAGAGGTGTCCTCCGAGCGCCTGGGCACGAAGTGGCTGCAGTCCCTGCTCGACATCCAGGACGAGACCCGCGACGCCGCCGAGTTCTGGGATCACGTCAAGGTCGATCTCTTCCCGGACGCCGTCTACGTGTTCACGCCCAAGAGTCAGATCATGGCGATGCCGCGCGGCGCCACTGTGGTGGACTTTGCCTATGCCATCCACAGCAATGTGGGAGACCGCACCGTGTCGGCCCGCATCAACGGCGAGCAGGTGCCACTGCGGACCGAACTCAAGAGCGGCGACGTGGTCGAAGTCATCACCGAAGCTGCGGCCACGCCGAATCCGGCCTGGCTGGGTTTTGTGCGCACCGGGCGCGCCCGCTCCAAGATCCGCCACCACCTCAAGACTCTGGCCCATACCGAGTCCGAAGAACTGGGCGAAAAGCTGCTGACCCAAGCCCTGCGCGCCGAGGGCATCGACCGCTTCCCGGAACGCGACCCGATCTTTGACCCCATTTGGGACAAGCTGCTGCGCTTTACCGGCAGCAAGAGCCGCCACGAACTGCTGACCGACATCGGCCTGGGCAAACGCATCGCCCACATCGTGGCCAAGCGACTGGTGCATCTGCTGGCCGACAGCGGCCAGAAGCCCGACGCGCTGCTACTCACCCGCGAACGCTTCACCGCACACGAATCCACTTCGCAAGGCTCCATCACGCTGGATGGCAGTGAGAACGCATCGGTGCAATTTGCCCGCTGCTGCCGCCCGATACCGGGTGACGACATCGTCGGCTACCTGGGGCGCGGCGAAGGCCTGGTAGTGCACATCCATGACTGTCCGATCGCCAAGAAACTGCAGCACAAGGACGCGGAGCGCTTCATCACGGTGGAATGGTCCGACGAGCCGGTGCGGGCCTTTGAGACCGGCGTGGTCGTTACCGCCAAGAATGGCAAGGGCGTACTGGCCAAGGTGGCGGCCGCACTGGCAGCGGCCGAAGCCGACATCGTGCACATCGACATGGGGCATGAGGCCACGCAGGATGACGTGGAATTCCGCTTTGTCATCGGCGTGCGCGACGCCAGTCACCTGGCCATTGCCCTGCGCAACCTCAACCGCACGGCATCCGTCATGCGCGCCGAGCGGCGCAAGGTGGCAGCGCCAACCTAGTCTTGCTGGGGTGCAGGGTAGCGGACCTCCAGCACCTCAATTTCTTCCACCTTGCCGGGCATCACCAGCTTGAGCACATCGCCGGTGCGGGCTTTCAGCAGCGTACGGGCGATGGGCGAGATCCAGCTCACCTCGCCCGCCGCGCTATTGGCCTCGTCGATTCCGGTGATGGTGACCGTGCGTTCCAGTCCAGCCTCATCCGAGTAGGTGACGGTGGCACCAAAAAAGATCTGATCATTGCCATGGTGCATGGAGGGGTTGGCGATCTCGGCGATCTCCATGCGCTTGGTCAGGAAACGGATGCGGCGGTCAATCTCGCGCAGTCGCTTCTTGCCGTACAAGTAGTCGCCGTTCTCTGAACGGTCGCCGTTGCTGGCGGCCCAGTGCACCACATCCACGATCTTGGGCCGTTCAACGTCGATCAGGTCGAGCAACTCGCCACGCAACGCGGCGTAGCCCTGGGGGGTCATGTAATTTTTGCCGCCGGCCGGAATGGGGGGCAATTGCAGATCGTCATCGTCTGCGCTATCCGACCCGTTATCCGACTCTTTGGTGAAAGCCTTGTTCATGGGCAACCCGTCAATACGGCCCGCAACTGGGTCGTGATGAACAACATCTGGATATGAAAAAGCCCTGAAACATTGCTGTTTCAGGGCTATCCATTTGGTGCGGCTGGCAGGAATTGAACCCACGACCCCTTGGTTCGTAGCCAAGTACTCTATCCAACTGAGCTACAGCCGCTAAGCTAAAAATTATAGCACAGGTTTTTTGGCCCTGGCAAGATCACAACTTCAACATCGTACGCGCTTCCTGTGGAGATGCAATGTCACGCCCGGCGTTGCGGGCACACTGGGCCAGTGCAGCAATCAAGGCGCCGTTGCCACCGGCCCGCTCGCCATTGGGCAGGTAGAAGGTATCTTCCAGGCCGGTACGCAGCATGCCGCCCAGGTCGGCGGTCTTCTGGTGCACCGGCCAGATCTCGGCACGGCCAATCAGCGTGGCCTGCCACACGCTGTTAGGCGCCATCCACTGCGGCAAGAGCGCCAGCAGATTCGCGTCGCACGGCATGCCCGAGGCCACACCCATGACCAGGTTGTATTCCGCACGGCCCATTTCGGGCTTGAGCATGCCGGCCTTGATGTACATGCCCACCGAGCGGACGATGCCCACATCAAAACACTCGAACTCCGGATGCGTGCCGCACTCGGCCATGACGTCCAGAAACTGCTGTACCTTGGCCACCGGGTTGTCGAACACCATGGGCGGCCAGGCCCACTGGCCGTCTTCCTTGATCTTGAGGTAATTCAGACTGCCGGCATTGCAGGCCGCAATTTCGGGCTTGACGCGGCGTATGCAGGCCAGCGGACCGGAGATGTCCTTGCCCACCACGCCGGTGGTCAGGTTGATGATGACGCCGGGGCAGGCTTCGCGGATGGCGTTGATGACGGACTCCATGACATCCGGATCCCAGGACGGAAGATGGCCCATGCCCTCTTCCTGGTTGCGCACATGCACGTGCATCACGGACGCGCCGGCATTGAAGGCGTCGCGCGCCTCCGCCGCCATCTGGGCCGGGGTCACCGGCACCGGGTGCTGCTTGGGGTTGGTCAGCACGCCGGTCAGCGCACAAGTCAGTATGGCTTTTTCCATGTCAGTCTTTCAAGTTGATCTCTACCAGCAACGCACCGGATTCCACCTGCTCACCGGCCTTGGCATGCACCGCCTGAACGGTGCCTGCGGCCTCCGCGCACAACCACATTTCCATCTTCATGGCCTCCACGCAGACCAATTGTTGCCCCGGCTGCACCGAATCACCCGCTGCCAAAACCACCTGGGTGACCTTGCCTGCCACCGGTGAGCGCGCCTTGCTCGCGTCCTTGCGTGCATCAGCATCCGGGAAGGCGGACACCTCGGACACCACAAAGCTGTGTCCCTGCAGCGCCAGATGCACACGGGCACCGTCCAGCACCACGATGGCCGTACGCACCACGCCGTCCACGGCATAGCGCAGAGTGCCATCGACAAAGCCCAGCACCGTGGCCGCAATACGTGCACCGTCCATGTCAATCGCCACGCCGCCCTGGCGGTCGGGCCGTACGCGCAGACTGCGCACCTGTTCGCCGCACTGCAGACGCAAGTCAAAAGCCGCCACGCTGTCCGAGCGCCAGTTGTGGCCCCGCCAGTCCTCCAGCCCGCGCATGGCAAAGCCCATGGCGGCAACCTGCCAGACGGCATCAAAAGGGGCGGTTTCCTGCAACAGGGGTTCATCCTGCTCCTGCCACTGGTCGATCAGTGTGGTGGTCATCTCGGCCTTGCGGAACGCCGGGTGGTCCACCAGATCACCCAGGAAGCGGCCGTTGTTCTTGAGCCCCAGCAGCGGCGTGTTGACCAGCGCAGCGCGCAGGCGGCGGATGGCATCATCGCGGTCGCGGCCATGGACAATGACCTTGGCCACCATTGGGTCGTAATACGGGGAGATGGCGCTACCCTGGGCAATGCCGGCATCAATACGGACACCGGCAGACATGGCCCGCCCGGGTTGCCACCACAGCACCGTGCCGGTCTGCGGTGCAAAGCCGGCATAGGGGTCCTCCACATACAAGCGAGCCTCGATGGCGTGACCGGTCAGGGTGATGTCGGACTGCCGTGCGGGCAGTGGCTCACCGGCGGCCACACGCAGTTGCCACTCCACGAGGTCGTAGCCCGTAATCATTTCGGTGACCGGGTGCTCCACCTGCAAGCGGGTGTTCATCTCCAGAAAGTAGTGTTTCAGCTTGTCGTCAACGATGAACTCCACCGTGCCAGCACCACGGTAGCCCACTGCCAGCGCGGCGGCCACGGCATCCTTGCCCATGGCCTCGCGCATGGCGGTTGTGACGACGGGTGATGGCGCCTCTTCGATCACCTTCTGGCGGCGGCGCTGGGCCGTGCAATCGCGCTCGCCCAGATAGACCGCATTGCCATGGGCATCGGCAAAGACCTGGATCTCGATATGGCGGCCGTTGTCAATCAGGCGCTCCAGCATCAGCGTGCCGTCGCCAAACGCGCTGGTTGCCTCGCGCCGCGCCCCGTCAATACCCTGTTGCAACTCGGAGGCCTGGCGCACCAGGCGCATGCCACGCCCACCGCCGCCGGCCACGGCCTTGACCAGTAACGGGTAGCCCAGCTTTTCGGCTTCGGCCATCAGGACGCCATCGTTTTGATCGGCACCCAGGTAGCCGGGTGCGCAGGGCACGCCGGCCTCCAGCATGCGGCGTTTGGCCAGCGCCTTGTCGCCCATGGCGGTGATGGCGCTGGCCGGTGGGCCGATAAAGACCAGACCGGCATCGACACAGGCCTGCGCAAAGGCGGCGTTCTCGCTCAGAAAACCATAGCCGGGATGCACGGCATCGGCGCCGGTCTTGCGGGCAGCGTCCAGAATGACATCGAACCGCAGGTAAGACTCGGCCGCTGGGGAGGCACCAATGTGCACCGCCTCGTCGGCCAGCGACACATGGGGCGCGTTGCGGTCGGCATCGCTGAAGACGGCCACCGTGCGGTAGCCCAGGTCGCGAGCGGAGCGGATCACGCGGCAGGCGATCTCCCCGCGATTGGCAATCAAAATCTTGGAAAACGTCATGACAGGGCCCACTGTGGTTTGCGCTTCTGGATGAAGGCGGTTATGCCCTCCAGGCCCTCGGGGCCCTGGGCGGCTTGGGAGAAGATGGCTGCGGCGTGCTGAACCAAATCTTGCGGCGCCTGCAGGCGCGCACGGGCCATCAGCGCCTTGGTGGCGGCCAGTGCGCCGGGTGCGCAGGCCAGGATGTCGGCCAGCACCGTGTCCAATTCGGTCTGGAGTTGGTCCGTGTTCACCACGGCATGAACCAGCCCGATGCGCAGCGCGGCAGCCGCGTCCAGCCGCCCACCGGTCACTGCCAGGCGCTTGGCCTGGGAGTAGCCCAGGCGCTCCACCAGAAACGGCGCGATCTGCGCCGGCACCACGCCCAGCGCGGTCTCGGGCAGGCGGAAATTCGCCGTTTCACTGGCAATCGCCACGTCGGCCACGCATGCCAGGCCCAACCCTCCCCCCATGACCGTGCCCTCCAGCACGGCCACAACGGCCAGTGGCGTGCGGGCGTAGGCCACGCAGAGTTCACCGAAGGCGGCATTGACTCCGGCAATGGGGTCCGGCGCACCGGCGGTGGCCTGCATGGCATGCATGCGGGCGGCGGCCATATCGTTCAAATCGGCGCCGGCGCTGAAGTGGCCTCCAGCGCCGCGCAGCACCAGCATGCGCACCGCGTTTGGTGTGCCAATGCTGGCTTCGGCATACATCAAGACCTGGCGCAGCTCGGACACCATTTGCAGCGACATGGCGTTGCGCGATTCGGGGCGGTTGAGTGTGATGTGCAATACCGCACCCGCTTGCTCCGCCACGATAGCTATCAATTCAGGAGCGGCTTGCGCGTATTCCACGAGGGCTGCAGCCCCATTTGGCACTGAATGTGTCATGCCTTGCCCGGCAGCGTGCCTTCGAGCTTGCAGATGATGCCCAGCATGATCTCGTCGGCGCCGCCGCCAATCGAGATCAAGCGTCCATCGCGGTAGGACTGCGAGATGGGGTTGTCGGCGGTGAACCCCATGCCACCCCAGTACTGCAGGCAGCTGTCCGCCACCTCGCGCATTAGGCGCCCGGCCTTGAGCTTGGCCATGGAGGCCAGGCGCGTCACGTCCTTGCCGCCCACATACTGCTCCACGGCACGGTAGGTCAACGCGCGCAGGGCTTCCACCTCGGTGCGCAGCTCGGCCAGGCGGAAGTGCACAACCTGGTTGTGCAGGATGGGCTTGCCAAAGGTCTGGCGTTGGCGGGTGTAGTCGATGGTCTGGTCGATCAGCCGGTCCAGCGAGCGCAGGCAACCGGCCGCGCCGTAGAGGCGTTCCTCCTGGAACTGCAGCATCTGCAACATGAAGCCCATGCCCTCCTGACCAATCAGGTTCCTTTGCGGCACGCGCACATTGTCGAAAAAGAGTTGCGCCGTGTCGCTGGAATGCATGCCGATCTTCTCGATCTTCTGGCGCGTAACACCCGGGCTGTTCAGCGGCACGATGATCATCGATTTGTTCTTGTGCGCGGCGCCTTCGGACGTATTGGCCAGCAGGCAGCACCAGTCGGCCTGCATGCCGTTGGTGATCCACATCTTGGAGCCGTTGATCACATAGTCGTCACCATCCTTGCGTGCCGTGGTCTTGAGCGCCGCCACGTCGGAGCCGCCGCCAACCTCGCTGACGCCCACGCAGCCCACCATGTCGCCAGCAATGGCGGGGGCCAGAAACTCCTGGCGCAGGGCGTCGCTGCCGAAGCGTGCCAGGGCCGGCGTGCACATGTCGGTCTGCACCCCAATGGCCATGGGCACGCCACCGGCGTTGCATTCGCCCAGCGCCTCGGCCATGACCATGGAGTAGCTGAAGTCCAGACCCATCCCGCCAAATTCCGTGGGGTACTTGATGCCCAACAGGCCCAGGTCACCCATCTTCTTGAAGAGTGCGTGCGCCGGGAAGATGCCGGCCTTTTCCCACTCGGGCAAGTGGGGGTTGATTTCGTTGGCAACAAACTTGCGGACGGTGTCGGCAATCTGCTCGTGCTCAGGGGTGAATTTCATGGTGGATACGTTCTGGTTGGGGGTTACATGCGGGCGACGCCGAAGGTGTTGGGCCGCAGCGTGCGCTGTTCGGCTTCAAGAGCCAGGGCCAGGCACAGCCCCAGGATGCGGCGCGTGTCGCGCGGGTCGATGATGCCGTCGTCCCACAGGCGGGCCGTGCCAAACAGAGCGGTGGATTCCTTGTCCAGGCGCAGGCGCAATCCATCGGACATGGCCTTGAGCGCCTCCTCGTTGGCCTCCATGCCGCTGCGTTCGATCTTGGCGCGGTTGACGATGTCCATGACCTTGGCCGCCTGCGCCCCGCCCATGACCGCCGTGCGTGCTGTCGGCCAGGCAAAGATGAAGCGCGGATCAAAACCGCGGCCACACATACCGTAGTTGCCCGCACCATACGAGCCGCCCAACACAAAGGTGAACTTGGGCACTCGCGCGTTTGCCACCGCCTGGATCATCTTGGAGCCGTGCTTGATGGCACCGCTGCGCTCCGCCACCGAACCCACCATATAACCCGTAGTGTTCTGCAAGAACACCAAAGGTGTGCCGGTCTGGTCACACAGCTGAATGAACTGCGCAGCCTTGGTAGAGCCCGTTGGCTGAATCGGCCCGTTGTTGCCCAGAATGCCCACCAACTGCCCATGAACCCGCGCATGGCCGCACACCGTCTCGGCCCCATACTCCATCTTGAATTCCAGAAAGTCCGAGCCATCAACCAGACGGGCAATGACCTCGCGCACGTCATAGGGTTCGCGCTCGTCGGCGGGGACGATGCCCATCAACTCCTGCTCGTCAAACAGCGGCTCGACGCACGGCGGCGCGGGCTGCGCCGTATCCCAGCGCAACTTGTCCATGACCTCGCGCGCCATGGCAATGGCATGCGCGTCGTCCTCGGTCAGGTACTCACCCAGGCCGGTGATCTGGGCATGGGTTTCGGCGCCGCCGAGTTCGTCATCGGTGCAATCTTCGCCAATGGCGGCCTTGACCAGCGGCGGGCCGGCCAGGTAGATGCTGGAGCGCCCGCGCACCAGGATCACATAGTCGGAGAGGCCCGGCAGGTAGGCACCGCCGGCGGTGCTGGAGCCATGCACCACCGCAATTTGCGGCAAGCCCATGGCCGACATGCGGGCCTGGTTGGCAAAGGTGCGGCCGCCGTCGATGAAGATCTCGGCCTGGTACATCAGGTTGGCGCCACCGCTCTCCACCAGCGAGATCAGGGGCAGCTTGTTCTCCTGGGCGATCTGCTGCACGCGCAGCCCCTTCTTCAGGCCCATGGGCGCCACGGTGCCTCCCTTGACGGCGCTGTCGTTGGCGGAGATGACGCAGCGCTTGCCGGCCACCACGCCAATACCGACGATGGAGCCACCGCCCATGACCGACTTCTTGCCATCGTCATCATGCATGTTCAGGCCGGCCAGGCGGCTGATCTCCAGAAACGGCGTGCCGCGGTCCAGCAGCCGGGCCACGCGCTCGCGCGGCAGCAACTGCTTGCGTTTTTCGAACTTGTCGCGTTTGGACTCTGACTCGGCAATCACCAGGCCTTCCAGGCGCTGGACTTCGGCCAGCAGGCCCTGCATGCGCTGGGCATTGGCCGCAAAGGCGTCGGAGCGGGGATTGATCTTGGAACGAATAACGGGCATAGCCGGGTGTCCTTGCTGGTAGGTTTACCGCATTAGAAGGCAAGGTAACGTTAACGTCAACTAGTTGCCGTATAGGTGTTTATACTGATGCTTAGGGAATGGTGGACTGCTAGCATTCAGCCCGCAACCAACACTCCAACCACAAGGAAAATCCATGGACCTCCAAGCCTGTACCGAAGCCATCCGCGCCAAAGTGGGAGCCGACAGCGGCCTGGCCGCCACGCTGAAATTTGACTGCGGCGCCGACGGCGTCATCCGCATCGACGGCGCCTCCACCCCCAACACCGTGAGCAACGACAACGTGGACAGCGATTGCACCGTGGGCATCACGCTGGAAAACCTGAACGCGCTGCTTTCCGGCGACCTGGAGCCCACCACCGGCTTCATGGCCGGCAAGCTCAAGGTCTCCGGCGACATGGGCGTGGCGATGCGCCTGCAACGCGTCATCTGATCGCGTGATCTGATGGCCCAATCCGACGCGCAAGCCTTTGTCGACTCGCACCGCGACGAGGGCACGACCGAACTCTTCGGCATCACCGAGTTGTGCCGCGAGTTCGGCATCACGCTGCGGGCGCTGCGCTTCTACGAAGACAAGGAGCTGCTCAGCCCCCGGCGCATCAACGGCGCGCGCGTCTACACCCGCCGGGATCGGGCCCGCCTGGCACTGATCCTGCGCGCCAAGGCGATTGGCTCACCGCTGTCAGAAATCAAGCGCTACCTGGACCTGTACGGCGTGCAGGGCGAAGGGCGCACCCAGCAGCTCACCTACGTGATTGAACGCACCGACAACGAGATTGCCGAGCTGGAAAAGAAGCGCGCCCAGATCGACGAGACCCTGGCCGAACTGCGGGTGATCAACGCGACCAGCCGCAAGCAATTGGCCGACCGCGAGAAGACCGGCAAGGCCTGAAGCCGGCTCCAGCCAAATGATTTTTGGTCAAATCTGCACCTAGCCCTCGTCAATATTGACTTAATAGCTATCAAATAGATAGCACATTATTCCTTCCCGAATCCCCACGGCACACTGGTGACACCGCAGCATGTGCGGCTCCGGGCCGCGGAGCTGGTCATTCGCACTACACTGGACCCAAACGCAAGACACAGGGGGAATCCGATGTCAGCAATCCAGGCTCGACTATGAGTCTTTGGCCAGCCCTAGCCACTGCCAGCCTGCTCCTGGCATGCATTGCCTTGGTCCTGTATGCCCGGGAACGCCAGCGCCGGTTGCGCCTGACGGCCGAACTGGGTTCCGTTTCACTGCAGGCCACCACCAAGCTGGAGCGTGACGAGCTGACCGGCATGCTGACCCGCTCGGGTTTCGACGCGGTCCTGGAACGCAGAGCCCTGCAGACCGATGGCGGTACCGAGCCGTTTTGCGTGCTGTATGTGGCGTTGGACAACTTTGGCCTACTCAACGATGCCTTCGGTCACGAAACCGGCGACCAACTGCTTCAGGAAGTCTCGCGCCGCCTGGGCACGTGCGTGGACGCCACCGCCGAAGGTTGCCATGTGACGGCAGGCGAATTCTCGCTATTGATCAATGGCGGTCTTGCCACCGGCAGCGCCTGCGCCAAACGGATTTCCCAGGCTCTGACCGAACCCTTCACGGTGGAATCGATACGCTCGCAACTGACCTGTTCCATCGGCATCGCCATGTATCCGGAGCACGGGGCGGTGTTGAAGCTGGTGGGCAACGCCGCGCTGGCCATGCGCAGCGTCAAGCAAAACGGCGGAGGCGACTTCTGCGTCTATGACCACAAGATGGGCATGGAAGTGCGCGAGCAGGCCGTGCTGTTCAATGATCTGCGCAATGCGATGGCAAAGGGGGAATTCGAACTATTCTTCCAGCCCAAGATTGACGCCGTCAGCCTGCAAGTCACCGCCGCCGAGGCCCTGCTGCGCTGGCACCACCCGGAGCGTGGGCTGATCAGCCCGACCGTCTTCATCCCCCTGGCCGAACAATATGGGCTGATTGGGGCCATTGGCCACTGGGTCATTGAAGAGGCTTGCCGCAAGGCCGCCCGCTGGCGCGAACATGGCCTGCGCATGCGCGTGGCCGTCAACATTTCTGGCTACCAGATGCGTGAGGATGACCTGGTGGACCGCATCGAATCCGCGCTCAGGCGCAATGGCATCCAGCCGGAGCGCTTCACCTGCGAGATCACCGAGTCCGTGGCCATGGAAGATACCAAGGTCACGCAGCTGACCTTCGAGCGCATGCGCAGCGCGGGCTTTCACGTTTCGATTGATGACTTTGGCACCGGCTACTCCAGCCTGGCGGCACTGCGCAAGCTGCCGGCCGCCGAACTGAAGATTGACCGCGCCTTTGTGCTGGATCTGGAAGAGAGCGAGGACGCGCGCTCCATCGCGCAATCCATCATCAACCTGGCCAACGCGTTGAACCTGCGTGTGGTGGCCGAAGGCGTGGAGACCGTGGGACAACGAGATCTGCTCGTCAGCATGGGCTGCAACGAACTGCAAGGCTTCCTGTTTGCCATGCCCATGCCCGCGTACGAGCTGGAGAAGATGGCCATTGGCGACCACCAGCCCGAGGAGATGGAGTTTCGCCGCTCCCTGTTCTCCGAAACCTATCTGGGCAAGCTGGACTAAACGCGCCTCAGCGCACTTCGCAATCGACTGTGTTGGACTTTCCACCGCTGGACCCGCTGGATGGCGTAGAACGGGAACTGAACGCTGGCGGCGGCGTGAACCGGATACCGGGATTGGCCGGAACAACAACCGGGGGCTGGAGAAAGCTGGCGGTAAAGCCGAACTGGCCCGCAGAAAAATTCAGGCTACCTCCCCGATTGGACAAATTGATGGCTCCATCAAGGACATGAACATACAACCCGGGAGCCAGGCCGCCGGGTTGTGGAGGCGGCGGCCTGAGTTGGGCTAACTGCAAGGCGGCATCCCAATTTGCCCGCAGGGCCAGCAATGGTGCATCCGAGCGGCCTGCCGAGTCGGCCATCGCCAGTTGCACACCCTGAAACTGCGCCGCCAGCTGCTTCGAATCCCACAGCGCCAGGCGGGTCTCGGGGTCCGCGCTGAACTCCGCGACAAAGGTCGTTCCAGCAGTGCGGCTCACTGTGACCGACGCCAGAGGGTTCAACAGGCTGGGCGCGACGAGCTTGATGCCATCGGCCCGCTGTGCTCCGGTCAAACCAGTGCGCAGCTGCACGGCACCCTTGGCAAGGCTGAACACGCTCTCCAGATTCTCGGCCCGGTTCTCGTTGAAGGTGAAGACTTCAATCTTCAGCTGTGTGTTGGGCCGCAAGGTGATTTCACTGGCGTCCGCAAAGGTCAGTTGGGCATAGGTGTTTTTCTCGCTGAGCAGCACATCGCCCTGCTCCACGAACGAATGCAGCGCGATGGCCTTGACCACGCCATCGGCGCGCTTGAGCAGCAAGGGGCCGTTGAGCTGCGTCACCGTGCCAATGGCGGTGCCCGCCATAGCCGGGGCCATGCCCAGCGCCAGCAACAGCGCGCACAGCGCCTTAGTTGCAATACGTTTTTTTGGCAGCATCATGTGGTTTGTCTCCAGTATCTTTGCTTGCAACTTTGTCTTTCTTGTCATCCTTCTTGGTGTCAGGCCCCGCGCTGGACCCACCGGATGTGCCTGACCCGGTCGAAGTCGCCGTGTTGATGATGTTGACGGTCGAATTGAGCACCTGGGACACCGGTTCAGAACCTGACCCCTGGGTTGGCGGAACAACAACCACACACCCAGGTGTGGAGGGATTGCTCACGCACGCACTGACAGGCGGCAACACCGCAGAGCATCCGGCCAGAGTCGGCATTGCAGTGCATTGGGCCAATGTGGGCAGTACCACACTGCAGCCAGGCATCGTTGGTGTAGCCACGCACATGCCCAGCGTGGGCAACACCGCTGAACAACCAGTCTGTGACGGCGAGGCAACGCACGCCGCCACCGAGGGCAACACCACACTGCAACCCACTGCACTGGGGTTCACTATGCAGAAATTAAGCGATGGCAACACCGCTGAACACCCGGCCCGGGATGGCGTGGAAACGCAGGCCGCCAACGAGGGCAACACCACGCTGCAGCCCAACACACCGGGATTTCCTATGCAGGCAACCAGCGAAGGCAACACTGCTGAACAACCAGTTTGCGACGGTGAGGCAACGCACGCTCTCAACGTGGGCAGCACCGCGCTGCAGCCCGGCAGTTCCGGGGTGGCCGCGCAGGCGTTTACCGTAGGCAACACCACGGAACAGCCAGCCTGGAACGGCGCCACCACACAGGCACTAAGGCTGGGCAGCACTACGGCGCAACCGGCCTGCGCGGGATTGGCAATGCAGGTCGCCATCCCCGGCAATACCGCGCTGCAGTCGGGCAGCGACGGCGAGGCAATGCATTGATCCAACGTGGGCGGCGGAGGGACTTCTACCAGCGGCGGTGGCACCTCCTGGTCGGAACGGGTATTGGCGGTGCGGTTGATCGTCAACACACCCGTGCCAGAGTCAACCGATCCCGGCGCTACCGACACACTCTCACCAATCAACCGGATTTCGCCACTGCCGCTGATGCTGGTCAAGCTGCCGGCGAGCAAACTGACCTCGCCACTGGACCTGAAGACAATTCGGCCGTTTTCACCGCGCACAGCACTGGTCGCGTTGACCACGCCGCGCTGCTGAATCAGAGCACCATAAATGCCCACCTTGCCGCCCTGGGCCACCACGCTGCCAATGTTGAGCGCCTGGTCATTGGCCGCGCTGACCACGACATGCAGGTTGGGGTCCGCCGAGTCCGCCAGCTTGACGCTACGCCCCGCAGCCAGGATCACATCGCCGCCCGGGCTGGTGATGATGCCGCTGTTGCTGACGTTGGGCGCAATCAGGTAGACCTGGCCGCCACCGGGGGTGGTGATGGCGCCGTGGTTCTGCACCGCGCCGGCATCGGCGTCGCCCCCCAGGTTGAGCTTGCCGGCCAGAAAGTCTTCATTGCCAAGCTTCAGGCTGGAGGCCACCAGGCCATTCACATCCACCCGCGCGCCGGCACCAAACACAATGCCGTTGGGGTTGATCAGGAACACCTTGCCATTGGACTGCAAGGCGCCGAGGATGTGCGATGGGTCCTGCCCCACCACCCGGTTGAGCACCGTGCTCTGCGCACTCTGCTGCACAAAGCGCGTCACCTCACCCGGGTTGATGGAAAAGCCCTGCCACTGCAGAATAGCCCCGGGCGTGTTGGTGATGATCAGTTGGTTGCCCACGGACACCATGCTGGCCTGGCCGCTGATGACCTGCGCACCCAGCGGGTTGCTCCAGGCGCTGTTGCCGGACACACACAAAAGCGCGGCCAGTGCAGATGCCACCACCTTGCGGCCTCGGCGCGCGGGTTGTTGCTGTTGGGAATGGAAATTCATGGTGGCCCCGGGTTAATAAGCCAAGTTCATTTGGAGGTGCACACGGGTATCGCCCTTGGAATGCGCATCGCTGTCCGCAAGCACCTGGGCCACATCCGCTTGCATGGACCATTGCCGCCCCACCGCAGCACGCACGCCGAAGCCGGCGCTGGTGATGGAGGCATCCCGGCGCTCACCCGGCAAGGGGTTGTTGCGGGTCACACTGCCGGTATCCACAAAGACCAGCAGGCGACACTGCAGCGCGCCGCCCGAGCACAGACCGGGCGTGTAGATCTCCAGATTCGCCACGCGCCCCTGGTCATCGGCCAGCGCACGTTCACCATAACCGCGCACCGACGTGGCGCCACCGGCACCAAATTGCTCGCCGGGCACCAGCGCATCCTGCGTCCATTGGCCGTTTAGCAGCACACGCAGCTGCCAGTCCGATGGCCACACCTGTGTATGGCCAATGCCAAAGCGCAGCAGGCCATAGCCCGTGGCGGCACCGGCGCGGATGCGGGTGAAATCGGCCTCACCGCCACGGTCGCCACCCGGCACATTGCGCACGCCCGTCAGGTAGTAGTTGGTGCTGCCGCCGGCACCATGGGACCAGTCGCCCGCGTAGGTCAGGCTCAGGGGCCGCACGGTGACATCGCTGCCCAGTTGAAAGCCCTGGTACCCCAGGTTGTTCTGAAAGGCCTTTTGTTCCCAGCCGAACAGGAGGCGGGACTCGTAGTTGCCGCGGCGCGCCAGGTTGTGGTTGTAACGCCCGCCCAGCACGGTGCCCTTGCCACTGACCAGCAGGTTGAACGCACCGGTGGACACCAGGCCGGAGTCCACATCGGAGTAGCTGCCGTACAGGTCCAGCGAATCACCCCAGGCATACAGCGGCACGTGGTAGCCCACGCCATAGACGTGGACGCTGCCCGGCTGCTCGACCGTGGTCGTGTATTGCAGACTCAGCGTATGGTCCATGCCACCCACATTGAAGTGCTGCAGCTGCGCGCTGATCTGCGTTTTGCCGGTCTTGTCGGTGCCGGCGTTGTCCAGCGTCAGGCCGGCGGACCAGGGCTTTTCGTCCACCACCTGCAGGGTGGCATTCACCTCGTCATCGCTGCCCGCGCTCTCCAGCGTCAGCACGGTCTTCTTCGCCGGGTTCTCGTTGGCTGCGCGCAGGCTGCCCGAAATGCGGGTGATGTTGGGGGCCTTGCCCTCCACCAGGCCGGGCACACTGGCGCGGATGTTGGCGCTGTCAAAGTTCGTGTTGCCTGCCACCCGCACCTTGCCGATGCGCGCCACAGCAACCACCAGGCGCACCGTGCCCTGGTTGAGTTCCTGCTCGGGCAGACTCACCTTCACCACACTGAAACCCTGGGCACGGTAGGCGTCCTCCAGGGATTCCATGGCACGCTGCACATCCGCGAAGGTACGCGACCGTCCGGTGTAGGGAGCCAGCAGTTTCTCGATTGGCGCGGCACCCAGCAGGGTATCGCCCGCCACCTCATACCGCGTCACTTCAAACGCACCGATGGCGTCGTCCGCAGACTCCGCCGCCACAGCCAGCATGGTTGTGGTCGATAGCAGGACCATGGCACACCCGAGAAAGCGAAGTCGGAACGGAGGTTTCATGCGGTGGGCGGGTCAGGTTGGTGGAGCACCTCTTGTAACAAGAGGTGACAAACGGCTTTGCATAGTAACCGCGTCGGGGAAATCTTGCTGGCGGGCGACGTAGCTCTGCCATCTTCAGGGATCGCGGATACAGTTGGTTGCAATTTCCGCGCTTGAAATCCCGCAGGCTTTGCCTATAGTTAACTTACAGGAAACGCGGACATGGGTCCCGGTAGCTCTCAAAAGATTGCTTCTGAAAGGTGGTCAATATAGATAACGTACACATTGCCCCAACACCATCACCGGACCTATTTCGCCCGGTTCACGTTACCGCCCCGTAACGTCTTAGGCCGCAAGAATGCGGCAAGCCTACAAAGCCCCACGATGATCGCGGGGCTTTGTGCTTTTGGGCCGCCCACAATGCAAAAAGCCCGTCGTTCCACGGAACAACAGGCCTTTTGCAATCATCAGAATATGAAATGGTAGGGCGTGAGTGACTTGAACACTCGACCAAAGGATTATGAGTCCTCTGCTCTAACCAACTGAGCTAACGCCCCAACACAGGCGGTGATTGTAGTGGCCCCAACAGCGTACCCAAGGCGGGGCATGGATCGAATGCCACACGCTATGTATTTGATAGCTAACCAGGCATATTTGACGAGGGCTAAGGGTCAATTGTATGCAAAATTCTTATGCAAACCACCCAGACGCAGCCCAAAGGGGTGGACGCTGTCATTGACTATGGGGCCTGTTACGGCTTGTCCTGCACAATCATCGGTATCCCACCAGGAGTGCCCATGCCACAGTTGAGCGAATACCGCGACACGTATTTCAACGCGAAGCACCTATCCAGGCTAGCAACGGTTGCCCTGGTCCTGCTTTTTATCGTCCTGAGCTGGTCAAAAGACATCAGCGAGATGGCCAATTTTCAGGTGGACTCTGGGCTTAAACGGTCTCTGGTTAGCTTTGCCTCGGCACGGGCACTTAACGCCGTCATCTCTGTGGTTCAAGGAACCGAAGTGGTGGTTCACCCGTTGGGCGTCGGCATCACATTGGCCCTGGGGCAGGTACTCGACCCCATCAACGATCTGGCCGAGCAGTTTTCGTCGATCATGTTGTTGGCCAGCGTGGCTTTCGGCATTCAAAAGCTGCTTTTGACCGTCGCTTCAAACTGGGCAGTGTCTGCATGCGTGACAGCGCTTGCCCTGGCTTGGGCCAGCCTTTTCTGGATCAACAAGGTACCAGAATGGCTTTCTCGTTTGCTCCTGGTAGTGGTATTTCTTCGTTTGGTGATGCCCGTCACCTTGATTGGAAGTGCCCTTATTTTTGAGAAGTTTCTAGCGTCTGACTACGAAACCAGTCTGCTGGCCCTTGACCAGACCGGAGCGGCGTTAAAGAAACTAAACGGTGGTGCAACACCACTCGCGCACGCGAGCAGTGCATCTGCCCCAGCCGAACCAAGCGCCCCAGCCAGCAAGCCAGCGGTATCCCCTGAAAAGAAGGGTATTTTCTCGGGTGCGATGGAAGCCTTGAGTGGCGCTAAGGATGCCGTGGTGGCTGCAAAAGACAGGATGTCTGACGCGCTGGATGTTTCGGCGGACCAGGCGCAGGCCCGGTTCGAAGCCATTCAAGCCATGGCAGAGCGAACCGCTGAACGCATGGTCACGCTGATCGTTGTATTCCTGATGCAAACGCTCGTTGTGCCATTCATTTTGCTGTTTGTGTTGTACCGACTGTTAGGGGGATTGGTACTACACAACAGGCAGATAGCGGGTGTCGAGATGCCCATCCGTTAAGCCCAACTGGCGTTACTCGCGGTACATTCATTAACAACAACGCAATGGCTTCTTTTGCAATTCGCTATTTATTTGGTAGCTTCATGGCGATATCTGACGAGGGCTACTGACCAATTTCACCAAAAACCTTCCCGCCAAAACCGTCCATACAAGCGACCTGCACAGCTACTTGTGGTGACTCAGCGCGTTGCTGACCAATTTGGACGTGATGTCCACAATCTGGATCATGCGGTCATAGGCCATGCGCGTGGGGCCGATCACGCCCAGGGTGCCGACGACCTTGCCATCCACCTCGTACGGGCTGCTGACGATGGACAGGTCCTCAAACGGAACGACCTGGCTTTCACCCCCGATGAAGATGCGCACGCCCTCGGCCTGGCCGGCAATGTCCATCAGGCGCATGAGCTGGGCCTTTTGCTCGAACAGCTCAAAGGCGCGACGCAGGTGGCCCATGTCGCTGGAGAAGTCGGAGACCGACAGCAGGTTGCGCTCGCCGGAGATGATGACTTCGTCCTGTGTTTCGCTGATGGCCTCGGAGCTGACGGTCACGGCGGCCTGCATCAGCGTGGCGATCTCCGAGCGCAGGGATTCCACCTCGCCCTGCAAGCGCTGGCGAACGTCATCAATGTCCATACCCACATACTGGCTATTGAGGAAGTTGGCCGCCTCCACCAGCTGCGGCTGGGTGTAATCCAGCTCGGTGAAGATGACGCGGTTTTGCACGTCGCCATCGGGCGACACCAGAATGACCAGCACGCGCCGCTCGGACAGGCGCAAAAATTCAATGTGGCGGAACACCGATGTGCGCTTGGGCGCAATCACCACGCCGACAAACTGCGACAGGTTGGACAGCAGGTTGGCCGCGTTGGAGATCACCTTTTGCGGCTGATCGGGCGCCAGCATATGGGAACCATACTGGCTGGGCTGCACCGTGAGCATGGTGTCCACAAACAGGCGGTAACCGCGCGCGGTGGGAATGCGCCCGGCCGAGGTGTGCGGACTGACGATAAGCCCCATCTCCTCCAGGTCCGACATCACGTTGCGGATGGTGGCCGGTGACAACTCCAGCCCCGAAGCCCGCGAGAGAGTTCGACTGCCCACCGGCTGCCCATCGGCGATGTAGCGCTCTACCAGCGCTTTCAGCAACAACTTGGAACGATCATCGAGCATCGACACATTTTAGTGATGTAATTTGCGAATGAAGTCCCAATTCCGCAACGTTGCCCTGATTGGCAAATACCAGGCTGTGTCCAGCGGAGCAACCGGCGCGTCCTCGCGCCAGGCGCTGGAACGCATCGCCCACTTTTTGATGGACCAGGGCTGCGAAGTCTCGGTGGAGGCCGATACCGCAGCCAACATGGGTCTGAGCAACAACTACCCCGCCATTGACGTTGCTACCATAGGCCGCACCTGCGATGTGTGCATCGTGGTCGGCGGTGACGGCACCATGCTGGGCATTGGCCGCCAACTGGCGCAGTACGGTGTGCCGCTGATTGGCATCAATCAGGGGCGCTTGGGTTTTATAACCGACATTCCGCTGGACAACTTCCAGGCCACGCTGCAGCCCATGCTGTCCGGCGTGTACGAGGAAGACCACCGCAGCCTGATGCAGGCCCGGGTGATGCGCGACGGGCACTGCGTGTTCTCGGCCCAGGCCATGAACGACGTGGTGGTGAACCGCGGCGCCACAGCCGGCATGGTGGAGCTGCGGGTGGAGGTGGATGGACACTTCGTGGCCAACCAGCGGGCCGACGGCCTGATCATTGCCACGCCCACGGGGTCGACTGCCTATTCGCTGTCCGCCGGCGGCCCGTTGATGCACCCGTCCATCCCCGGCTGGGTGCTGGTGCCCATCGCCCCGCATACATTGTCAAATCGGCCGATTGTCCTCGCCAATGTCTCGGAGGTCGCTATTGAAATAGTAGCAGGCCGGGATGCCAGCGCCAACTTTGACATGCAGTCCCTGGCCTCGCTGATGCACGGGGACCGCATTGTGGTGACACGGTCGCAGTACCAGGTGCGGTTTTTGCACCCCAAGGGCTGGAGCTACTTTGACACCCTGCGCCAAAAACTGCACTGGAATGAAGGAGTTGCCTGATGGCATTGAAACGCATTGTTCTGCGCGACTTCGTTATTGTGAGCGAGCTGGAGCTCGACCTGGAAAGCGGCTTCACCGTGCTGACCGGCGAGACCGGTGCCGGCAAGTCCATCCTGATTGATGCGCTGCAACTGGTGACCGGTTCGCGGGCCGATACCGGTGTGATCCGTGAAGGCGCCAGCCGCACCGATGTGAGCGCCGAATTCGACACCCCAAACAGCGTGCGTGAAACCCTGCAGGAAGCCGGCTTTGACGACGGCGACACCCTGCTGCTGCGCCGCACGGTGGATGTGGCCGGCAAAAGCCGCGCCTGGATCAACGGCAGCCCGGCCACCGCGCAGCAGTTGCGCACGGTTGGCGAACAACTGCTGGACATCCACGGCCAGCACGCCTGGCAGAGCCTGACCCGCCCAGATGCGGTACGCGGCCTGCTGGATGCCTATGCCCAGGTCACCACCGCCGCCGTGAGTGCCCGCTGGCAGGAATGGCGCCTGGCCCAAAGCACGCTAGCCGATGCCATGGCCGCGCAAGACTCCTTGCAACGCGAACGCGAGCGACTGGCCTGGCAGATTGGCGAACTGGAAAAGCTCAACCCCCAGCCGGATGAATGGGAAGAACTGCACACCAGCCACACCCGCCTGGCCAATGGGCAGGCACTGCTGGACGCCGCGCAGGGTGCGCTGCAGGTGCTCGAAGACGATGAGAGCAATGTGCTGGGTCTGCTGAACAACGCGCTGCAACAGCTGCAGTCGCAGGCCCACCTGGAGACCGACTTTGGCAACCCGGTGGAGGTGCTGACCTCCAGCCTGGCGCAGGTGGAGGACACGGTGCGCACACTGCGCGGCTATCTGCGCCACACCGAGCTGGACCCCGAACGCCTGGCCGAACTGGACGAGCGCATGTCGCTGTGGGTATCACTGGCGCGGCGCTACAAGCGTTTGCCGGAGGAGTTGCCGGCCCTGCTGGCCTCCTGGCGGACCGAACTGGCACATCTGGATGCCGCCGCCGATCTGGAAGGCCTGCAAGGCGCCGAGAAAAAGGCCCACGCCGCCTACCTGGTGGAGGCCAAGGCCCTGTCCAAGGCCCGTGCCAAGACCGCACCGGTGCTGGCGCAGGCCATCACCCAGGCCATGCAGGGCCTGGGCATGCAGGGTGGCCAGTTCCAGGTGACGCTGGAGGCCAGTGCGCAGCCCATGCAAAGCGGGCTGGAAGATGTGGGCTTTCTGGTGGCAGGCCACGCCGGCAGCACACCACGCCCAGTGGGCAAGGTGGCATCCGGTGGCGAGCTGTCGCGCATTGCGCTGGCGATTGCCGTCACCACCAGCCAACTCGGCACTGCGCAGACACTGATCTTTGACGAGGTGGACTCCGGTGTGGGTGGTGCCGTGGCAGAGACCGTGGGCCGGCTGATGCGCCAGTTAGGTGTTGACCGGCAGGTGCTGGCCGTCACCCACCTGCCCCAGGTGGCGTCCTGCGCGGACCACCATCTGGTGGTGGCCAAGCAGTTGAGCGGCCAGTTCACGCTGAGCACGGTAGCGTCCGTCATTGGTGAACAGCGCGTGGCGGAGATTGCCCGCATGCTGGGCGGTGAAAAACTCTCCAGCACCACGCTGGCCCACGCCAAGGAAATGCTGCAGTCAGGAGCCTAAAGCTATGCAGGACGACGCCCAACACCCCCTGGAAATAGTGCTGATCACCGGCATGTCCGGTTCCGGCAAGTCGGTGGCGCTCAATGCGCTGGAGGACGCCGGTTTCTATTGCGTGGACAACCTGCCGCCCGAACTGCTGCTGCAGTTTGTGGAGCTGGAGCAAAAGCACCAGGCGCGCCGCGTGGCCATTGCCATAGACGTGCGCAGCGCTACATCGCTGCCACTGGTTCCACACCAACTCGCCGCCTTGCGCAGCCGTGGCATTGGCGTCAAGTCGCTGTTTCTGGATGCCAATACCGACACGCTGGTGCGCCGCTATTCCGAGACACGGCGCAAGCACCCGCTGTCGCAGTCCGATTCCGGCCATGGCGAGCAGGACTCACGGCGCGCCCTAGTGGACGCCA
This sequence comes from Burkholderiales bacterium, assembly GCA_038327925.1. Taxonomy (GTDB): domain Bacteria; phylum Pseudomonadota; class Gammaproteobacteria; order Burkholderiales; family Burkholderiaceae_C; genus Allorhodoferax. Next base: position 27,005 of record JBBQLM010000019.1, read on the forward strand.
TTGAACTGGAACGCAAGCTGCTGGCCATTCTGCGGGAAGACGCGCACATCATTGACTCCAGCATCATCCGATCCGCCCAGTTACAGGGATACCTGAAGGCCCTGGTCTCGACACCGCTTGAGCAGTTGACATTGGTGTTTGAATCCTTCGCGTTCAAACGCGGCGTGCCCACCGATGCGGACTACGTGTTTGACGTTCGCATGCTCCCCAATCCGCATTACGAACCCGCACTGCGGCTCCTGACCGGGCGGGATGCGCCCGTGATCGAGTTCCTGCAGGAGCAGCCGGATGTGGACCTGATGCTGCACCACATCAGCCATTTTTTGGAGAACTGGCTGGATGCGCTGGCCCGCGACCACCGCAGCTACGTGACGGTGGCTATTGGCTGCACCGGTGGTCAGCACCGCTCGGTCTATCTGGTGGAGCGACTGGCCCAGCGCTTTGGTTCCGATTGGGTCACACTCAAACGCCACCGGGAAATCGACGCCGGCTGAGGACCGGCCGTCTCAGGCCGCGGCGGCGTCCTGCAGCAGCTTGCGAATCGGTGCCGGCAGACCCAAGCCAGGCCAGACATCGGCGGCAATCCATCTGCCCGTATCCCATTGCAGAAACTGATCGGGCAACGGCAAACGCCAGACATGCAGGAACAGATCTTTGTGGGTCAGCACATGGGTAAACACCGGCATGGGCTGCAGGGCGGTATGCAGGAGCGGTGGCACTACGTTCTTCAATGCCTCCTCACTGTCAAACAGTGGCAGGCAATGCAGCCCGGCCCAGACGCCGGGTGTGGGGCGCTTGTCCAGCCAGACACTGCCATATTGAGCTTGTGCCCACAGCAGCCAGATGGACTGGCTGCTGCGCTTGAGCGTGCGGGTGCGCACCGGATAGCGTTGCGGGTCGCCCGCTGCTGTGGCTGTGCAATCGCCACGCACCGGGCACGCCGCGCAGTCGGGTTTACTGGGCAGGCACACGGTGGCCCCCAGGTCCATCATGCCCTGGGTGTAGCGCGGCATGGCCGTGGCGACACCACTGCCCGCCGGTAGCAGGCCGGTGGCGGCGTTCCACAGGGCGCGCACGCTGGCCGCCTGGGCCAGGTCGGCATCAAAACCCAGCACACGGGTCACGACGCGCTTCACATTCGCGTCAAGTATGGCCACGCGTTGGCCAAAACACAAGGAGGCAATGGCAGCTGCGGTGGAGCGGCCAATGCCGGGCAAGGTCTCCAGCACCGCAGCGTCACGCGGAAACACACCGCCATGTTGTTCCACCACCGTCTGCGCACAGCGGTGCAGGTTGCGGGCGCGGCTGTAATAGCCCAGGCCACTCCACAGGCCCAGCACATCGTCCAGACTGGCAGCGGCCAGCGCCTGCACATCGGGAAAACGGGTCAGGAAGCGGTCAAAGTAGCCACGCACCGTGACCACCTGCGTCTGCTGCAGCATGATCTCGGACAGCCAGACACGGTAGGGGTGCTGGGTGTTTTGCCAGGGCAAGTCGTTGCGACCATGCGTCTGCTGCCAGGCCACCACGCGCTCGGCAAAGCCGGCCTTGTCGGAGCGCACGCTCAGGCGAACTCGACGTCCACCGGGGTGTGGTTCGTCTGGTTGGCCGCAATCAGGTAGTCCGTCAACTCGATCAGCTTGAGTTCGATCTGGTTCAGCGCGGCCTCTTGCTGATCAATGTCCTGGATACGGTCTTCCAGCCCACCTGCGGCCTGCTGGATGCGGTCAATGGCTTCGATGCGGCGGCTGAAGTTGCGCCGGCGTTCACGCAACTGGGCGTCGAGTTGGGCCGCAGCCGACTTGCTCCACAGCTCCACGTCACCCAACGCCATTTCATGGACGCTGCGCAGTCGGGAAGAGAGTGCACGCACCAGACGGTCGGCAAACTCGGGTTGTGCCAGCTTGAAGGCGTTACCAATGCCCAGGTATTGGATGTGGCTGCGTTCCACCATGTCCAGGTCGCTTAGGTACTGCGCCATCTGCGGCTCGGTGGGTGCCTGCAATGAGAAACCATGCTCACCGTTGAGCTGGCGGAAGGTGGCGCCCAGCATGGCCTGGATCTCGCCACACAGGGTCTGTACCTTCTGCAGGTTGCCCCGCAGGCGATCAAAGGTCTCGCCATAGGCGCGCTTGACACCCAGCTTCAGGCCCTTTTGCAGCAGCGCGCTGCTCAACTGCGCCATCTCTTTCTTCAGCGCGGTGGAGCCTAAAATGCCAAACACCTCGCGCAGCAGTTTCAGGTGCACTGAGCGCACGGCGTGGATCTTGGCTCCGCCCAGATCGAATTCGGCCTGCTCCTGCGAAATGCGCGAACGCATGTGCTTGATGACGGCCGCGTTCTTGCCCTGCAGGCCCTTCAACTCCATCATCTGCTCTGTCAGGTCGCGCTTGCGGATGTTGATCACCCGGGCGGTCTCCAAGCGCAGGTCGGTGATGCCGGACGCCATGGCCTCGGCCAGAATCCGCTGGCGCTTGCCCATGATGCCCCGGCCCAGCGCGTCTTCCAGCACCGGCAGGCAACTGCGTTGCAGCAGCGCTTCGTCATCGGTGACCTTGGCAACCAGCCCCTTCTGCGCAGAAACCGCAATCACGCGGTCGCGCGGGATGCCCAGAATTTCGGCGGTGCTGCTGATCTGGCGATCAATCTGCGCGTCGATCTGCGCCGGCGAACTCAGGTCGTCCCACAGGGTATCGATCTTGTTCAGCACCACCAGGCGGGAGTCTGTGCTGTCGGTCTCGCTGACCAGGTGCTCGCGCCAGATTGACAGGTCGGACTTGGTAACGCCGGTATCCGCCCCGAGGATGAACACCACGGCGTGCGCCTGGGGTATCAGACTGACGGTCAATTCGGGCTCGGCACCAATGGCGTTCAGTCCAGGCGTATCCAGAATGACCAACCCCTGCTTGAGCAGCGGGTGGGCGATGTTGATCAGGGCGTGGCGCCACTTGGGCACCTCCACCATGCCATCGGCATCCACCATGGGGTTGTCTTCCGGGGCCTGGCTGTGCCAGAAACCTAAAGCGCGGGCCTCGTCCTGCGTCACCTTGCGGGTCTCGGCGACCTTCTCCAGGGCGGATGCCAGCTGTTGCGGATTGTTCACGTCCAGGTCGATACGGGTCCACTTTTCGGGGACCATGCGCCATTCCATCAGGGCCTGGGGCTGCAAGCGGCTCTCGATGGGCAGCAGGCGCAGACAGGGGGGCACATCGGCGTCGTAGCCCATTTCGGTGGGGCACATGGTGGTGCGCCCGGCGCTGGCAGGCATGATGCGCCGCCCATAACCAGCAAAGAACACGGCGTTGATCATCTCGGACTTGCCGCGGGAAAACTCCGCCACAAACGCGACCATGACCTTGTCGGAGCGTACCTGGGTGCCCAGACGGCGCAGGCGTTCTTCAACCGCTGCGTCCAGCAGTTCGTTGTCCTTCATCCATTCGGCAAGCAGTTTCAGGCGCAATGCAAATTCACGCCGCCATATGCCAAGCTGGTCAAACTGTTCGTTAAAGGATGTAGTCAAGAGAGCCCCCGTCTAGCCGCCCAATATAGCACTCCCCCCGCCCCACGGGCTCACGGCTTCTGGCACTGTGGGCAGAAAAATGTGGAACGCTGTCCCTGCCGAATGGCCTTGATCGGGGTGCCACAGACCTTGCAAGCCTGGCCCTCGCGCCCATACACCATGGCCTCCAGCTGAAAGTAACCGGACTCACCGTGGGCGTTGGAGAAGTCCCGCAGCGTGCTGCCACCCTTTTCCACCGCCCGAGCCAGCACCTGGCGTATGGCCTGGTGCAGCTTGGCGGCGCGGGGCTTGCTCAGCTTGGCCGCCCGGGTGGTTGGGCGAATACCGGCCATAAACAGCGCCTCGGAGGCATAGATATTGCCCACCCCGACCACCACATCGCCGGCCAGCAACACCTGCTTGATGGGCGCGTTGCGCAGCGCCAGCGCACGGTGGAAGCGCAGCGGATCAAAGTCTCCCGCCAGCGGCTCCACACCCAGCTTGCCCAGCAGCTTTTGCGCCACTGGGTCGTCTTCGGAGTCGGCATAGACAGCGGCGCCAAAACGGCGCGGGTCATTCAGGCGCAACATGCCGCGCGAGGTCTGCAGATCAAAATGGTCGTGTTTGCCGGGCTCGGGCGCATGTTGCACAAAGGACAGACTGCCGGACATGCCCAGGTGCAGCAACAGCAGGCCCAGGTCCAAGTCCACCAGCAGGTACTTGCCACGCCGGCGCACCACCTGCACCTGGCGCCCCACCAGAGCGCTGGGTGCCAGCCCCAACGGCCAGCGCAGTGGCTTGCCCACGCGCACGGACAGGATTTGTGCACCGGCAATGCGGTCGGCAAAACTCAGACGCGTGACTTCAACTTCCGGCAATTCAGGCATGGCTCAAGGGTACTCCTGCTTGGATTATTATGGTCCGATGTCACGAATCTCCCGTCTCCTGTCCTTGACCCTGATTGCAGCCTGCCTGGGAACTGGCGCATGGGCAGCCGCCCCCAAAGGGGAAAGCCTGGAAAACTCCCATCTGGACGGAGAACTGTTCTACCAGCTGCTGGTGAGCGAAATGACGGCGCAGGCGGGCGACCGGGGTTCGGCCTACGCGCTGATGCTGGACGCCGCGCGCAAGGCCCATTCGCCACGGCTGTACGAGCGCGCCGTGGAGATTGCGCTGAGCGCACGCAGTGGCGAATCCGCGCTGGATGCGGCGCAGGCCTGGGCGCGGGCGTTTCCATCCTCGCGGGAGGCCAACCGTATCCACTTGCAGATACTGTTGGGGCTGAACCGGATTGATGAAACGCAGGAACCCATCAAGCGCGAACTGGCCGGCATGACTGCTACCGAGAGGGTTGCAGCCATCAACCTGCTGCCCCGCTACTTTGCCCGTGTGACCGATAAAAAACTGGCGTCATCCGTTATGGAAAAGACGCTGGCCTCCGAGACTGCCAACCGCACCACGGGCGCTGCGGCATGGGCGGCCATCGGCACCATGCGACTGCACGCTGAAGACGGCGAAGGCGCACTGGAGGCCGCACGCCGCGGCGTGGCCATGGATGCAGAGGCCGAAGAACCGGTGCTGCTGGCCATTGCTTTGATAGATCCCAAGCGCCCAACGGCCGAGGTCATGGTCCAGCGGTTTCTGACCGGAAAACCCACCACCGAAGTGCGCATGGCCTACGCCCGCAACCTCATCAACACCCAGCGCTATGCCGAGGCATACACACAAATGCGACTGGCAACTGAGGAGCAACCAAAATTCCCCGAGGCATGGCTGATGCGCGGCTCGCTGGAGCTGCAGGACGCCAACCTGGCCCTGGCCGAGTCATCGCTCAAGACCTATGTGGAGCTGGCCCCCAAAAACCCGGACACCTCCCCCAATGCCAGCATGGGCCGCGGTCTGGTGCAGGCCTATTTGTTGCTGTCCCAGGTTGCCGAACAGGGTCAGCGGCTGGAAGAGGCCAAGGCTTATCTGGACAAGGTCCACAGTCCCGACGACGCATTGCGCGTGGAAAGGCGGCGTGCCGCCATCCTGGCGCAGCAGGGGCAAATTGACGAGGCCCGCGCCGCGATTCGCAACGTACCGGAGCTGCAGGCCACCGACGCACTGGCCAAGATCAACGCCGAAGTGCAGTTGCTGCGCGAAAACCGCCAGTACGCCCCAGCCTACCAATTGCTGCAAGATGCCACGTTGCGCTACCCGGAAGACATTGATTTGATGTACGACCTGGCCATGATGGCCGAGCGGCTGGACAAGACCGACGAAATGGAACAGTTGCTGCGCAAGGTGATGGCGGCAAAGCCCGACTACCACCACGCCTACAACGCCCTGGGCTATTCGCTGGCGGATCGCAACATCCGCCTCAACGAAGCCCGGGAACTGATCAAACAGGCCCTGGTGCACTCGCCGGATGACCCGTTCATTGTGGATAGCCTGGCCTGGGTGGAATTCCGCGCCGGTAACTCCGCAGAGGCTCTGCGCCTGCTGCAAAGTGCGTTCAAGGCCCGCCCTGATGCAGAAATTGCTGCCCACCTGGGCGAGGTGCTCTGGTCCATCGGCCAGCGCGAGGAGGCCGGCACCATCTGGAGCGAGGGCGTGAAGCAGAACCCGCAGAACGAGACCCTGCGCGACACCATGCAGCGTCTGCGCGGCAAGCCGTGAGCGTGCCACTCCGTTCCTGGCTGCGTTTGGCCATCGCATTTGCTATTTTTTTTATAGCTGGATGCGCAAGTACCACGAGGGCTACCGGCCAAAAAGACTCAGAACCCCCCCGCTGGCAGGGCCGTCTGATGCTGACCGTGCGCTCCGAGCCCGTACAGGCCTTCTCGGCCGACTTTGACCTGCAGGGCAATGCGCAGACGGGCGAGCTCGCCTTCTTCACCCCCTTGGGCACCACCGTGGCACGCCTGCAATGGAGCAGCGAAGGCGCTTATCTGCAAGCGTCGGGCGAAACGCGGCATTTTGAGTCACTGGATGCGCTGACACTGCATGCCACTGGGGCGGTACTGCCCGTGGCCAGTTTGTTTGCGTGGCTCAAGGGCGATGCCCTGGACACCCCGGGCTGGCAGGTGGACCTACAGGGCCTGACCAATGGGCGACTCAGCGCCCAGCGTATGGCACCCGAGCCGCCAGCCCAACTCAAAATCATCCTGGAACGCTGAGCGCCGGATAATCCCTCCCCATGCAGTCGATCTACGACATTCCTGCCCCCGCCAAGCTCAACCTGTTCCTGCACATCACGGGCCGACGGGCCGACGGCTACCACCTGCTGCAATCGGTGTTCATGCTGATCGACTGGAGCGACACCCTGCACTTCAGTCTGCGCACGGACGGCCAGATCAGCCGCGAAGACCTGACCTGGGCCCTCCCGGCTGACGATCTGGTGGTGCGCGCCGCACGCGCCTTGCAGCAACACACCGGGTGCGCGCTGGGTGCGCACATTGGCGTGGCCAAATCCGTTCCCGCCCAGGCCGGCATGGGCGGTGGCTCGTCGGATGCAGCCTCCACGCTGCTGGCACTCAACCGCCTGTGGAAGCTCCATCTGCCCGTGCAGACCCTGTCCCGAATCGGCTTGGCCCTGGGCGCCGATGTGCCCTTCTTCCTGGGCGGCCACCACGCCTGGGTTGAAGGAATCGGAGAGAAAATCACGCCTCTGGAACTGCCCCGCGCACGCTTTGCCGTGGTCAAACCCGACGCTGGACTGGACACCGCACGAATTTTTTCTGACTCCACATTGAAGCGCGATTCAGAAACTGCTATAATTTCAGGCTTCGCTGCAGATGCTTTCGGAAAATTCAAATTTGGCCGAAACGACTTGCAAGCCGTTGCCCAGAAGCTGTGCCCCGGTGTGAATAAAGCCTTAGATTGGCTGCAATCACAGGGTTTACACGGCAGGATGACAGGCTCTGGCAGCGCGGTATTTGCGCAACTGCTGCATGACATAGATACGGGTAGCGCGCCGGACGCGCTACAAGTCAGGTTATGCAGCAACTTGGATGTTCATCCTCTGGTGGGATGGGCACCCAGCGAAAAGATGGTTTAGCGGTGGGCAGCGTTTCGCTGTCAACCTGTGTAGGGGAGTCGCCAAGTTGGTTAAGGCACTGGATTTTGATTCCAGCATGCGAAGGTTCGAGTCCTTCTTCCCCTGCCAAATTCGTTGTCCGGGACATTCCGGACACGGAACGCGCAACGTAAAGACATAAACCCACTCTACCCGCTGGAACCCGCATGCAGGCTTCACCTCCCCCAGATTTCATGGTTTTCACTGGCAATGCCAATCCCGGCATGGCGTCCGAAATCGCGTCGCACCTGGGCATTGGCCTGGGCAATGCCACCGTGGGCCGCTTCTCCGATGGCGAAGTCACGGTGGAAATCAACCAAAACGTGCGTGCCCGCGACGTGTTCGTGGTGCAAAGCACCTGCGCGCCAACCAATGACAACCTGATGGAACTGCTGATCATGGTGGACGCACTCAAGCGTGCATCCGCTGAACGCATCAGTGCCGTCATTCCGTACTTCGGTTATGCGCGCCAGGACCGTCGGCCACGCTCCACCCGTGTGCCGATTACCGCCAAGGTGGTGGCCAATATGTTGCAGGCTGCCGGTGTATCCCGTGTGCTGACCATGGATTTGCACGCCGACCAGATCCAGGGCTTTTTCGATATTCCCGTAGACAACATCTATGCGTCCCCGGTGCTGCTGGGTGACCTGCGCCAAAAGAAATACGACGACCTGATCGTGGTCTCGCCCGACGTGGGTGGCGTGGTGCGCGCCCGCGCGCTGGCCAAGCAACTCGGTTGCGACCTGGCCATCATCGACAAGCGCCGCCCCAAGGCCAATGTGTCCGAGGTGATGCATGTGATCGGTGAGATCGACGGCCGCAACTGCGTCATCATGGATGACATGATCGACACCGCCGGGACGCTGGTCAAAGCCGCCGAAGTGCTCAAGGAACGTGGCGCCAAGAAGGTCTACGCCTATTGCACCCACCCGATCTTCTCAGGCCCGGCCATTGAGCGCATCTCCAGTGGTGGCGCGCTGGATGAAGTCGTGGTGACCAATACCATTCCCCTGAGCGTTGCAGCCCAGGGTTGCCAGAAGATTCGCCAGCTCTCCGTGGCACCGCTGATCGCCGAAACGATCCAGCGCATTGCCAAGGGTGAGTCGGTCATGAGTTTGTTCTCGGATCAGGAAAATCTTTTTTAAGGTCTTGATCGAGACAACAACAGACGCCGTTGCATAGGGCAACGATCCCGCGTCTTTTTTCAACCGGAATCGCACTGGTCGCGGTGGGTTCCTACAGGAGTAAGTTTATGAAATTCGTCGCTTTTGAGCGCGCCAAGCAGGGCACGGGTGCGAGCCGCCGTCTCCGCAATTCGGGTCGCACACCCGGTATCGTTTACGGTGGAGTCGGTGAGCCCTCGCTGATCGAGCTGGACCACAATGCTCTGTGGCATGCCATCAAGAAGGAAGCCTTCCATGCATCCGTTCTGAACATGGAAGTGGCCGGCACGGAAACCAAGGTCCTGCTGCGCAACGTGCAAATGCACCCCTTCAAGCAGTTGATCCTGCACATCGACTTCCAGCGCGTGGACGCCAACACCAAGATGCACATGAAGGTGCCATTGCACTTCAAGGGCCAGGAAGAGTCTTCCGCATTCAAGGTTGACCACTGCCTGATCACCCACGTGCTCAACGAAATCGACATCTCCTGCCTGCCCGCAGACCTGCCCGAGTTCATCGAAGTGGACCTCTCCGGCCTGAAGAAGGGTGCGTCCTTCCACCTGAGCGACGTCAAGTTGCCCAGCGGCGTGAAGGCTGTGGTCAAGGGACGTGAAAACCCCGTGCTGGTGTCCGTCGTGACGTCGGCCGCCGAAGCATCGGCTGAAGCAACCGCCGAAGCCGCTGCTGCCGCACCGGCTGCCAAGGGTGGCAAGGGCGCTCCTGCTGCCAAGGCACCTGCCGCCAAGAAGTAATCAGTCCCTGTACTGATTCCAGCGCAAGCTGCAAACGGCCCACTTCGGTGGGCCGTTGTCGTTTGTGGCAAGCCCAATTTGACCTACCATCGGCAACAATCTGTTTCTCCCCTCCCCGCTTGTCATGATCAAACTGTTTGTTGGCCTGGGAAACCCCGGCCCGGAATACGAAGCCACCCGCCACAACGCCGGTTTTTGGTGGGTCGATGCCCTGGCGCGCGAACTCAAAGTCCATCTCAGTATGGACAAGGGCTACCATGGCATGGTGGCGCGCACCACGGTGCATGGGCAGACGGTATGGCTGCTGCAGCCGCAAACCTTCATGAATCTGTCTGGCAAATCCGTTGCTGCCCTCGCGCGCTTCTTCAAGATCGCTCCGAATGAAATCCTGGTGGCGCATGACGAACTGGACATTGCCCCCGGCCAGGTGAAGCTCAAGTTTGGTGGCAGCCACGCCGGTCACAATGGCCTGCGCGATATCCACGCCCAGCTGGGCAGCGGCGACTACTGGCGCCTGCGCTTGGGCGTTGGCCATCCCGGCAACAAGGCCGAGGTCGTCAACTGGGTGCTGAAGAAACCCATGCTGGACGACCGCATCGCCATCGACCAGTGCATGGACCGTTCACTCAAGGCCCTGCCCGCCTTCCTCGCCGGAGACATGGACAAGGCCACGTTGCTGGTGCACACCAGCAAACCGCCCCGGGCCCATGCACCGCCGCCGCCCCGCCCCGAAACACCACTCCCATCTGAAGGCACGCCATGAAGCACCTCACGATTTTTGCTGCGTTTTTTATAGCAATCTGTGCCGTATCCACGGGGGCGATGGGCCAAAAGGTCTATCGCTGTGGCAACACCTACAGCCAGCAGCCGTGCACCGACGGCGTACAGTTGGACGTGCAGGATGCCCGTACGCCAGCGCAGAAGGCTGAGTCCCAAGCCGCCGTGCGCCGCGAAGCCAGCACGGCCAACGCCATGGAGAAGGCCCGACTGCAGGAAGAGGCCCAGTTGCAGGGCGCCAACACCAAGACAGCTAACCCGTCCAAGGACAAGAAGAAGGCATCCAAGCCCGGGGGCACCGGTCGCACTGACGCCGCCCACCAGGACGCCAAGCCGCACAAGACACCCGCGAAAAAGAAGAAGGAACCGGAATACTTCACCGCCCGTGGTGCTGCTGCCGAAAAGCCCAAGACGGCGGCCAGCAGGAGCCAATAGGCCAGGCATTGCGGTGCTTGGTTTATAGTGAACCGCCTCCGCTACCGCCACGGCCGACTCCAACTGGGGTGGATCATGGCAATCCGAACGACCTGGGTGCATCCATGACTGACGCATTTGACCGAGAAGTATTCGACGGCCAGGAAATGGTCTTCCAGTGGGGCGACCCTGGGGATTCTGCCTATGTCATCGAAGAAGGCTGTGTCGAGGTTCTGGCCGGAGTCGGCCCGCAGCAGCGGCGTATCGCCATTCTGACCGAAGGTGCCATGTTTGGCGAAGTGGCCCTGCTGGACCGCCAGCCCCGCACCGCCGCCGTGCGCACCCTGGTGCCCACCCGCCTGATCCGCATCGACCGCAGCCATGTGGAAGAACTGCTGCTGCGTTCGGACTCCGTCATCCAGTACCTGATGCACCTGCTGCTGGCGCGCTTTCGCAGCACCCACGACGCCGCCGGCCTGCAGCAACAACGCCAGGCGGCATCCTCCCATGGCGGTGTGCCAGACGCCCACGCCGCCGAGGCGCTGGACCTGCACAAGGCGGCTGTGCGCACGCTGTCGCTGGCCCAGGACCTGTCCGACGCCATTGACCGCCAGCAACTCGAACTGTTCTACCAGCCCCTGCTGGCCTTTCAAGGGTTGACCGTAGTGGGCTTTGAGGCCCTGATTCGCTGGCACCACCCCACGCTGGGACTCATCAGCCCGGTGGAGTTCATTCCACTGGCCGAGAAGACGGGCCTGATCCACCGCATCGGCCAATGGGTGTTGCAGCGTGGCGTGGCCGATTGGGCCGAACTGCGTCAGCACTGCCTGGGCGGAGCCGAGCCTCAACCCTTCATGAGCATCAACCTGTCGGCACCGGAACTGGCCGGTGGTGACATCGTGCAGTCGATCCAGACCTGCCTGGGCCGCCACGGCATGGACCCGAGCGAACTGCACATCGAACTGACCGAAACCATCATCATCCAGAACATGGACGCGGTGGCCACTTCACTGCACCAGTTGCGCGCACTGGGCATAGGCATTGCGCTGGATGACTTTGGCACCGGCTATGCCGGGCTGGACTACCTGCAGTCCCTACCCTTCACCTGCCTGAAGATCGACAAGACCTTTGTGCAGCAGCTCAACCACAGTGAACGCAGCCTGCATATCATCAAGGCTGCGCTGGAGTTGGCCCGCTCGATTGGCCTGAGTACCATTGCCGAGGGTATTGAAGACGCGGAGATCGGCGCGCAGCTGGCGGCGCTGGGCTGCAGCCACGCGCAGGGCTATTTCTTTGGCAAACCCATGCCCAAGGAGCAGGTCGGCGCCTGGGCCACACAGCACGCCGCTACACAAGCGGCCTGACCCGCCTAGGCCTTGCTGACCGCCACCAGTTGCAGGCGGCGGTACTTGGCCCACAGGGTCTCGCGGTCTTCCACAAACTCCGGGTTCACCGGGATGCACGACACCGGGCACACCTGCATGCACTGCGGTTCATCGAAATGGCCCACGCACTCGGTGCACTTGTGCGGGTCAATCTCGTAAATCTCGGCCCCCATGAAGATGGCTTCATTGGGGCACTCGGGCTCGCAGACGTCGCAATTGATGCATTCGTCAGTGATGATCAATGCCATGGCGCCCCCTCAGACCTCGTCGGGCTTGACGATCATCACCGGCACCGCGCTGGCATGCAGCACCTCGTTGGACACCGAACCCAGCATGGCGCTGCGTAGGGCGCTCTGGCCGCGTGCGCCCATGACGATCAGGTCGCAGGCAAAACGCTCGGCGATGTCAATGATGGTGTGCGCCGGGTCGCCCTTGGCCACCTCGCACTCGTACTCCACACCCGCCGCATCCAGCAGCTCACGGGCAGACTGCAACGCATGCAGGCCGGCCTCGCCGCTGACGCGGTCAATCACCTCGGGGTCGTGCGCGACCAGCAGCTCATACAGACTGGCTGGCTCCTGCACATTGGCCAGCACCGCATCGGCGCGCAGGCCGGCCAGCACCATGCGGATGCCAAAACGCACGGCCTCCAGAGACAACTCGGAACCATCAACGGGCAGCAAAATCTTCATGGCAGGCTCCTGGGGGTTTAAGGGGTTTGCAGCTTCTGTAGCAGCCGCGCATGCACGGCGGGTGCCACAAACTGCGCCACCTCACCCTTGAGCGTGGCAATCTCGCGCACCAGCGTGCTGGAGATGTACTGGTAGCGGGAATCGGGGGTGAGGAACACGGTCTCCACATCCGGCGCCAGCGCGCGGTTCATGCCGGCAAGCTGGTTCTCAAAATCAAAATCGGTGACCGAGCGCACCCCGCGCAACATGGCCTTGGCACCATGGCCCACGGCAAAGTCCCGCACCAGACCGGTAAATGGCTCCACCTGCACATTCGGGTAGGCCTGCATCACTTCGCGCACCGTCTCCAGGCGCTCTTCCAAGCTGAACATCGTCTTCTTGTGGTGGGCCGCGGCCACGGCCACGATGACGGTGTCAAACAGACCGGCGGCGCGGCGGATCAGGTCCTGGTGGCCCAGGGTAATGGGATCAAAGGTGCCGGGGTAGACGGCAATCACGGGCTTGGACATCAACCAATTATGCCCCTTGCGCCTCTGCCGAAGCGGTGGCCTTGTGCAGCACATGGGCATGCACGGCACCCGCCTTCAGGTGGCGATGCACCGCCAGGCCCAGGGGCGCCAGGGCCTCATCGGTCCAGGCCTTGGGGGCTTCCAGATAGATGGAACCGTTGGCGGCCAGGGCACGGCTCGCCGCAGACAAAGCGCCTTCGTACAGCTCACCGTCAAACGGCGGGTCCAAGAAGATCACGTGGTAACTGGCTGGTGCCAGGCTGCGCAGGGCAGACACGCCCTCGCCGCGCTGGACGTGCAGCTTCTGGCTCACCGGTTCGGGCAGTTCCAATGCCTGCAACTGCACCAGCACACGCTGCAGTTGGGTCACCAGCGTGCCGTCCTGCTCCACCAGCAGCACCTCGGCAGCGCCGCGCGACGCGGCCTCAAAGCCCAGGGCTCCGGTGCCGGCAAAGGCATCCACGCAGCGCAGGCCCGTCATGTCCTGACCGAGCCAGTTGAACAGGGTTTCACGCACGCGGTCGGGAGTTGGGCGCAGGCCAGGCTTGTCGGCCACCTTGAGTTTGATGCGTTTCCATTGGCCGCCAATCAGGCGGATCTCGCCGCTGGGGCGCTTGTGCACGGGCGCGCGCACCGGCTTGCCGCCGGCCGTGGTGGCGCGGCCACCGGATTTGGGGGAGGGTTTGCTGGGTTTCTTCATTCCCCAAGCTTACCGGACTGCGTGGCACCTGCTCCCAGCACCACCGTCACCATGCGATCCGGCTGCAGCACGCGGGCAAACGCGGCGCGGATGTTGTCCACGCTCACCCGTTGCACGCGCTCGTTCCAGTGGTCCAGGTAATCCAGCGGCAGCCCGTGCCAGGCGATGTTGGCCACGTTGTCCAGCAGCTTGAGGTTGCCGTCCAGCAGCAGCGGAAAGCCACCAATCAGGTTGTCCTTGGCGGCCTGCAGTTCGGCCTCGGTGGGGCCTTCCGTGACGAACCGCGCCAGGATCTGCCGAACCAGGTCCACGGCCTGCCGCGCCTGGTCCGGGCGGGTTTGCAGACTGATGGTGAAGGCGCCGGCATGCAGGCCGGGTGCGAAGTGGCTGTCCACGCTGTAGCTCAAGCCCCGCTGCTCGCGCACCTCTTCCGTCAGGCGCGAGCCGAAGCCTCCGCCGCCCAGGATGTGGTTGCCCACCATCAGCGCGAAGTGGTCCGGGTCGCTGCGGCGGTAACCGGGCTGACCGATCAGTACTTGCGCCTGTGCCGAAGGAAATGCCAAGTTAATCTGCTGCGCCTGGTTCAAGGGGGCGACCTCCGACACGGCTGGCAGCGCCGGGCAGTCGCCCTGCGGCAGCCGGCCGAGCAGCCGCGTCACCAGTGCATCGGCCTGGGCGCGGTTGACCGCGCCCACCAGGCTGACACGGGCATAGCAGGGCCGCACCATGCGGGCATGCAGCGCCGCCATGTCCTGCACGCGGATGCGCATGAGGCTGGCCGGCGTGGTCTCGGCGCCATAGGGGTGTGTGCCATAGACCGCCTCCGAGACGGCGCGTGCTGCCAGGGTGGCGGGACGGGTGTCAGCCTCCTTCAGCGCGGCAATCCACTTGGGACGGTCGCGCCGCCACAGGGCGGCAGGAAAAGACGGCTCGGCCAACTGGCGGGCCGCCAGTGCCACGGCCTTGTCCAGCAGCTCCGGCTCGGTGAGCGTGCGCAGCGAAATGCTCAGGTGGTCCCCATTGGCTCCGGCGGACAACGAGGCGCCCAGCTCGGCCCAGGCCTCGGCCAGCGCGTTCTCATCCAGGGCCGGCTCACGCCGGGTGGCCCGCACACCATCGGCCAGCGACATGGCCATCACATTGGCCAAGCCGGCCTGGCCTGGCGGGTCGCGCCGGGAGCCGGCATCCACGTCAATGCGCACGTCCAGCATGGGAATGGCCGGGCTTTCCACCAGATACAGCCGAGCGCCCGATGGCTGCGTCCAGTGCTGGATGGGGATGCCCGCGAGCGCCGAACCAGTCACAAGAAATACGGCACCAGCCCTCGCCAATACTGCGGAGATAGCTCTCAAATTAATAGCAAACATGCAGTTCCTTCAACGCAGCGGCCCGGCCACCGGCTCGCGCGGCACGTGGTTCTTGTCCAGTGGCTGGGGCAGCAGGGTGGCCACCGTCAGGGCGTCGTCACCAAAGTAGCGCTCCGCCACGGCCTGTACCTGCCGCGCCGTCACGCCGCGCAGGCGGGCGATCAGCCGCTCGTCCGTGTCCGGCGCAAAGCCGTTGACCCAGTGCATGCCCAGCACATTGGCCTGGTTGAACACACTGTCACGCTTGTAGATTTCTCCAGCCATCCACTGAACCTTGACGCGGCGCAGCTCGGCCTCAGTCACGCCCTTGTGGGCAATGCGGGTCACCTCGGCACGCAGGGCTTTTTCAACCTGGGCACTGGTCTTGCCGGCGGCCGGAACGCCGGAGAGGATGAACAACTGCGGCCCGCGCCCGGTCAGACCGTAGTGGGCCGACACGCCATCGGCCACGTGGTCGCGCGACTGGGTTAGCGCCCGCGCCAGACGGGCGCCGTCATAGCCGTCCAGCACGGCGGCCAGCACGGTGAGCGCCAGTGCATCGTCGCCACCACTGTCCAGTTCCTGCGCACTGAGTCCCGGCACCTTGAAGGCCAGCGCCACATAGGCCTGCTCGGCCGGCGCCTTGAAGTCCAGGCGGCGCATGCCAGCTTGTGTGGGCTCGGTCTGCGGCTTGCGCGCAGGCACCGGCCGCGCGGCGATGCTGCCGTAGGTCTGCTCGGCCCAGGTGCGCACCTGCTCCACATCCACATCACCCGCAATCACCACCACTGCGTTGGCTGGCGTGTACCACCGCTGGTAGAAGGCACGGGCGTCGTCGGCGGTCATCGCATCCAGGTCGCTCATCCACCCCACCACCGGGCGGCGGTGCGGGTGGGCCAGATAAACGGTGGCGTCCATGGCTTCGGACAGGCGGGCGTGGGGGTCATCCTCGGTGCGCAGGCGGCGTTCTTCCTTGACCACTTCCAGCTCCCGGGCAAACACCGCGTCGCTCCACTGGTTGTTGGCAAAGCGGTCGGCCTCCAGGCGCATCACCTCCAGCAGCCGGTTGGCAGGCACCTGCTGGTAGTAGCCGGTGGTGTCCTTGCTGGTGAAGGCGTTCTCGGTGCCACCCAGCGCCGCCACACGGCGCGAGAACTCGCCCTCGGGCACCGTGGGCGTGCCCTTGAACAGCATGTGCTCCAGCACATGGGCCACGCCGGAGACGCCATCCACCTCGTCCATGGAGCCCACCCGCACCCAGACCATGTTGACCGCGGTGGGCGCGCGCTGGTCTGGCTTGACGATCAGCGCCATGCCATTGCCCAGCGTGAACTGGTGCACGTCCGCACCGGCAGCATGGCCCGGCGCGACCAGGCCCAAGGCCACGGCCAGCAGCAGCGCGCCCGTGTGGACAAAGGGCATGAGACCCGGCAGTGCCAGGGGTCGTAAGGAGAGCGAGGGTGGGTGTTTCATAGAATGCTGTGATTCTAAGAACGCATCACATGTTCAGTTTTTTCAAAAAGAAACCCAAACCAGCCCCCGTTGTCGAGGTACCGACGCCAGCCGTCGGTGCAACCCCAACAGCCACAACGGCACCATCCGCAGCCGCGCCACAAGGCGGCTCGCTGATCGGCAGCGCGCTGGTCACGCCCATTGACATCCCGGTCCCCAGCGCCACGCCGCCCGAGCGGCAGAAGTGGATCGACAAGCTCAAGGCCAGCCTGGGCAAGACCGCCAGCAGCATCTCCACCGTGTTCGGCGGCTCCATCATCGACGAGGCGCTGTACGAAAGCCTGGAAGACGCGCTGCTGATGGCCGATGCCGGCGTGCCCGCCACGCAGTACCTGCTGACCGAGCTGCGCCGCAAGGTGAAAGAAAGCGGCGTCACCCACCCCGTGGCGCTGAAGAACATCCTGACCCAGTTGCTGACCGATTTGCTGCAGCCGCTGCAAAAGCCGCTGGTCATTGGCGAGCACAAGCCCACCGTCATCATGGTGGCCGGTGTCAATGGCGCGGGCAAGACCACGTCGATCGGCAAGCTCACGCGCCACCTGTCCGAACACGGTGCCAGCGTGCTGCTGGCCGCAGCCGACACCTTCCGCGCCGCCGCACGCGAGCAGTTGAGCGTCTGGGCCGACCGCAACCTGGTGGAGATCATCAGCCAGGAAGGGGGCGACCCCGCCGCCGTGAGCTTTGATGCCGTGGCCGCTGGCAAGGCACGCGGCAAGGATGTGGTTCTGGTCGACACCGCCGGGCGCCTGCCGACGCAGCTGCACCTGATGGAAGAGCTGAAAAAGATCAAACGCGTGATCCAGAAGGCCGACGGCACCGCGCCGCACGAGGTGCTGCTGGTCATCGACGGCAACACCGGCCAGAACGCGCTGATGCAGGTGCGCGCCTTTGACGATGCGCTAACGCTGACTGGCCTGATCATCACCAAGCTCGACGGCACGGCCAAGGGCGGCGTGATTGCCGCGATTGCGCGCGAGCGGCCCATACCCGTGTACTTCATCGGCGTGGGCGAAAAGCTCGAAGAGCTGGAAACCTTCAACGCACGGGAATTCGCACAGGCTTTATTGGGGTAGCACCGGCCGCCACCACGCGCACGGCCTGGGCTGGCTGCCCAAACCCTGATACAGGTCAAGCCGGGGCCAGTCACCCCGGCGACATACGGGCTTACACTGTTTCGCAGCGGTCATCAGGGGCTGGGGCCCCGCCTTTGCGTTCATCTTTCTGCCATTGAAAGGCCTTTGTATGTCGAACACCATTCCTGCCACCCTGATCCCCGGGGACGGCATTGGTCCTGAAATTGTTGACGCCACGGTGGCGGTGCTGGCCGCGCTGGGCGCGCCCTTTGAGTGGGACCGCCAGATCGCAGGTCTGGGCGGCGTGGAAGCCGTGGGCGACCCATTGCCCAAGGCCACACTGGACAGCATCCGGCGCACCCGCCTGGCCCTCAAGGGCCCGCTGGAAACGCCCACCGGCGGCGGCTACCGCTCCTCCAACGTGCGCCTGCGCGAAGAGTTTCAGCTCTACGCCAACCTGCGCCCGGCGCAGACCATCATCCCCGGCGGACGTTTTGACAAGATCGACCTGGTCGTGGTGCGCGAAAACCTCGAAGGCCTGTACATCGGCCACGAGCACTATGTGAAGATCGACAACGATCCGCACGCCGTGGCCATGGCCACCGGCATCAATACCCGTGCCGGCAGCCGCCGCCTGCTGGAATACGCGTTTGAACACGCCGTCACCACCGGGCGCAAGAAGGTCTCCATCGTCCACAAGGCCAACATCATGAAGGCGCTGACCGGCATCTTCCTGGAAACCGGTCTGGAGCTGTACGAGCGCAAGTACAAGGGCAAGTTCGAGCTGGACACCGTCATCATCGACGCCTGCGCCATGAAGCTGGTGCTCAACCCGTGGCAGTTCGACATGCTGGTCACCACCAACCTGTTTGGCGACATCCTCTCCGACCTGGTGGCCGGACTGGTGGGCGGCCTGGGCATGGCGCCCGGCGCCAACATCGGGGCCGATGCGGCCATCTTTGAGGCGGTGCACGGTTCGGCGCCGGACATTGCCGGCAAGGGCATTGCCAACCCGATTGCCATCCTGCTGGCTGCGGCCATGATGCTGGACCACTGCAAGCTGCCCGACATGGCCACGCGCCTGCGCACCGCCATCGACCAGACCCTGAACGTGGACAACATCCGCACCGGCGACCTGGGTGGCAAGGCCACCACGGCCGAGTTCACGGCGGCACTGATCCGGCGCGTCGGCTAGGGAAAAACACGGGTTTGTGGTGGATTGCCCTCCAGTTCGGCGACAGGCTGCCGATAGACAAGAGGACACTTCCATAACAGAGAGAAAGCGGTATGACCTCAACCCTACTCCAACGCCCAACGCCCCAGCTGGAGCTCCTGCTGTGGAGCCGCCAGCTGCAAAAACCCCGGTTTGACGAAGTCGCCGCCCTGCGCTTCCTCTCCAACGCCGTGGTGTCCCTGCGGGACGCCAAGACGCCGGAGCTGAGCGCCGTGGGCCGCTACTACATGGCCCATGAGGGCATCTACGCCCTGTGCCTGGGATCGCTCTACCTGCATGGCGTGTTGCCGCGCGATCAGGAGGGCAGCCGCGCCATGACCATCCAGCTGGCCTTTGAGCTGCTGGACCTCACCGTGGACGACCTGCACCACATGCTGCACGCCAACCGCCACCTGGAAGACATTGCCTTTGTGGCCAGTGCCCCGGTGTCGGAGCTGGCCGTCAAAGATCTGATCGCCCTGGGCGACCGCGCGCTGGACCAGACCCGGCTGCTCTATCCCGACTGGTTCTACTAGCCAATCGCCGACAACCGGCACCGGCAAGGGGCTTCATGGACAATGAGGCCCCTTTTGCTTTGTGCCCCACCCTGCCATGTCCACCCTGCTGCCCCGCATCGAACTCGAATCCCAACCCGGAACACCCGCCACCGCCGCTGTCATCTGGCTGCACGGCCTGGGCGCCGATGGCAACGACTTTGCCGGCCTGGTGCCCGAGCTGGACCTGGATGGCTGCCCGCCGATCCGCTTTGTCTTTCCGCATGCGCCCAGCATCCCCGTCACCCTCAACGGCGGCTACATCATGCCGGCCTGGTACGACATCCTGGGCCTGAACGGCACCGCCGCCCAGGACGCTGCCGGCATCCAGAAGTCCGAGCAGGCCATCAGGGCCCTGATTGACAACGAAGTGGCACGCGGCATTCCGTATGCGCGCATCGTGCTGGCCGGCTTCAGCCAGGGCTGCGCCATGGCCCTGCACACGGGCCTGCGCCTGCCGAACAAACTGGCCGGCATCATGGCGCTGTCGGGCTACCTGCCGCTGGCAGACCGCACCAGCAGCGAACGGCTGGAGGCCAACGCCCACACCCCCATCTTCATGGCCCACGGCACGCAGGACCCGGTGGTGGTGATTGCGCGTGGCGAGGAGTCGCGCGACGCACTGGCCGCGTTGGGCCACCCGGTGCAATGGCACACCTACCCCATGCAGCACGCCGTGCATCCGCGCGAGATTGCCGACATTTCCGCCTTCTTGAAGCAGGTGCTAGGAGCGTCTGCCTGTGCCGAGTAAGCGTTCTGCAAACCCCACCCTGACCCTGGGCATTGACTTCGGCACCTCCAACTCTGCCGCAGCACTGATAGGCCCCGACGGCCAGATGCACACCATCATGCTGGACGGTGCGCGCTCGGAAATGCCCACCGCGCTGTTCTTTGTCAGCGAAACCCACTCCGTGCTGTACGGCTCCGAGGCCATGCACGCCTATCTGGCCGGCACCGAGGGGCGCCTTCTACGGTCCCTGAAGAGCCTGCTGGGCAGCCGCCTGATGGACGAATACACGGCCGTCAACGGGCAGAGCATCCAGTTCTTTGACATCGTGGTGCTGTTCTTCAAGGAACTCAAGCGCCGCTGCGAGGCCCAGATTGGCCAGCCGCTCACCCGCGCCATGCTGGGCCGCCCGGTGCATTTTGTGGACGACGATGCCGAGCGCGATGCACTGGCGCAAGAGACCCTGGGCCGCGCGGCCCGTGAGGCCGGCTTTACCGAAATCGCCTTCCAGCTCGAACCGATTGCCGCCGCGCTGGACTTTGAGCAGCGCGTGCAGGTTGAGACCACCGCCCTGGTGGTGGACATTGGCGGCGGCACGTCCGACTTCACCGTCATCCGCCTGAACCCCACGCGCAGTACCGTGGGCGACCGCAGCGCCGACATCCTGGCCACCACCGGCGTGCACATCGGTGGCACCGACTTTGACCGCCTGCTGGACCTGTCCACCGTGATGCCGTTGCTGGGCTACAAACACATCGGCACTGGCGGGCGCCCGGTGCCCAACAGCGTGTTCTTCGACCTGACCACCTGGCACCTGATCCACCAGGCCTACACCCGCAAGGCCATGCACTTTGCCAAGGAGCTGTGGACCGATTACGCAGACCGCAACCTGCACACCCGCCTGATGGACGCGCTGGAAGGCCAGCACGGCCACCGCATGCTGGCCGGGGTGGAAGCCGCAAAGATTGCCTGCTCCATCAGCGGCATCGACGCGCTGGTGGACCTGGACTTTCTGGGCCACGGCCCTTCCGAACACCTGGGCGCCACCGTGACCGTGCCCGCCATGGCCGAGACCCTGCAGCAGGCGCTGAGCCAGGTCGTGCAATGCGCACAACTGTGCGTGCAGCGCTCGGGCCTGCCCAGCGTGGACGCCGTCTACCTGACCGGCGGCTCGTCCGCCCTGCGCCCGCTGGTGGAAGCATTGCGCGCAGCCATGCCCCAGGCCACGCTGGTGGAGGGCAACCGCTTTGGCGGTGTGGCGGCGGGGTTGGCGGTTGCCGGGGCGGCGTGGCGATAGCGCTATCGCTATCGTTTCAATAGCTGCTCACGCAATATTGACGAGGGCTAGGCACGGTTTTTGTTGTTAATCGTTGCGCTAGCGCAATTGCTACGCTAGCCACACCTGCCATTTCCCGGCATGATGCACGCCATATAAAAACAAGCACAGGGCGGTGTTGCCAGATAGCTTAGGCAGCTTCGGTGATTTGTTACCTGTACTGGACACCGGGGAAGCGCTTGTTGTCGGCGATGCGAGCCTGTTGCCGACACGTATCCGAATTGCTGAGCCAAAACAAAAACCTAACAGCGGTACGGTTGAATTTTGGGATCGTTGGGCGACGGATGTCGCTGCGAGCGCGGTGAAAAATGCGGTAGGCGGATGGCGCAAGCAAACAATGCAAATCTGAACCCCTCGGATTGCGGTAAACACCATCCTCATGCTCGCATAAAACGAATCCAAATCAATCAACCTGATTTCGTCGCTATGCTCAAGGTGATCGGCAAAATTGCCGCAAAAATATTTACTACTTCTATCGTCCAACACCGATTACCGGGGCGATAGAAACGACATGGAACCCTGAATGCCAAGCTTGAACTGGATCGGCAAAGATGCCGTTGTCAAACACCACAAAGACGTGCCGTTTCGCCTACTGGAACCCGTGCCTGCTCTCTCGTGCGGGGACGCGGCAAGTGGCAACCTGCTTGTGCAAGGCGACAACCTTCATGCCCTCAAAGCGCTGTTGCCGCGCTATGCAGGCCAGGTGAAGTGCATCTACATCGATCCGCCTTACAACACAGGCAATGAAGGCTGGGCCTACAACGACAACGTCAACAGCCCGGAGATCCGAAAGTGGCTGGGTGCGGTGGTGGGCAAAGAAGGCGAAACGCTGGACCGGCACGACCGTTGGCTGTGCATGATGTATCCGCGGCTGGTAATGCTGCGTCAGTTTTTAAGGGAGGATGGCTCGATTTTCGTGTCGATTGATGACAACGAAGTGGCGACCTTGCGGTTGTTGATGGATGAGATTTTTGGGGCGGGAAATTTTGTTGCAACAGTGATTTGGCAAAAGAAATATGCTGTAGCCAACGACCATAAGACCATCGCGCCCATGCACGATTTTTTACTGGTCTACCAGCGCTCTCCGCAGTGGAAGCGAAATCTACTACCCCGAGGGGATAGCAAAGATGGACTTTACAAATTCGAGGATGAAAAAGGCCTCTTTCGCCCGGACAACTACACCTGTAGCAAGTCAGTTGAAGAACGCCCCAATCTCTACTACCCCGTTGCGAACCCCAATACCGGCCAAGAAATTTGGCCCAAACGTACTCGGGTCTGGTCATATTCGCAAGAAGAGCATGCTCGTCATGTCAAAGAGAATCTGATCTATTGGGGCAAAGACGGCAAGGGGAAGGTGCCCGCCTATAAGAGGTACAGGCATGAACTGCGGAACGCTGACGGTGTGGTACCGCAAACCCTGTGGACGCACGACTTTGCGGGTCATACCGACACCGCAAGAAAAGATCTCCGCGAAGTACTGTTTGACGTGCCATCGGCCTCAGACTTCGCTACGCCCAAACCTGCGCAATTAATCCAACGAGTATTGCAAGTCGCCACCGACAAAGACAGTCTGATCCTCGACAGCTTCGCCGGTTCCGGAACCACTGGGCATGCCGTACTTAAACAGAATGCCGAAGACGGCGGTACGCGCAAATTCATCCTGGTGGAGATGGATACCAATATCGCCAAAAACGTCACCGCCGAGCGCGTGAAGCGCGTAAGCCAGGGCTATACCAATGCCAAGGGGGATGCGGTGCCAGGTTTGTCGCCAGCGGGTGGTGGCTTCCAGTTCTGCACCTTGTCAGCGGAACCACTTTTCACCCCACAAGGGCAGATCCGCGACGACGTGACATTTGTCCAACTGGCCGAATTTGTCTGGTTTGCGGAAACCGGGGTCGGCTACCGCGGAACGGCTGATTCGCCACTTTTGGGCGAGCATGAAGGTCGCGCCATCTACCTGCTCTACAACGGCATACTGAAAGATAAAACGGTGGGTGGTGGCAACGTGCTAACCGGGGTGGTGTTCAACATCCTCCCCTCTTTTGACGGCCCCAAAATCATCTATGCAGCGGCGTGCCGCCTGGGCGCTCCCCGTTTGCAGCGGGAGCAAATTGTGTTCAAGCAAACACCGTACGCACTGGAGGTGTAAGTCATGGCCACTTTTTCACCAAAAAAATACCAACAAGATTCCGCCAACAAAAGCGGCGTGCTCGACAGCGTGGAGGCATATTTCAAAGCCATTCACACGTTCGGGCGCGCATCGCTAGCTTTTACCGCTGTGACGGAAGACCTGTGGGGCCAGAGCTTGCGTTACACGCCGCTTGCTGGTTTTGCGACAGACATGCCTTACTTTTGTCTAAGGGTGCCCACAGGCGGCGGGAAAACCTGGCTGGCTGCCAAGAGCCTGAAGTTGGTGAATACCCATTTATTGCGCGTGCCGCACAGCGTGGTGCTGTGGCTGGTTCCCAGTAAGCCGATTCGCGAGCAAACGCTGCGCGGCCTAAAAGACCGCAACCACCCGCTGAACGCCGCGCTGCGCGAGGCTGGCCCAGTAACGGTGCTGGACTTGACTGAGGCCAAGGCATTGACGCGTGCCACGCTGGACACCTCCACCGTGGTGATCGTCGCCACCCGCCAGGCTTTTCAGGTTGAAGACGAAGAAAGCCGCAAGGTCTATGAGTCCAGTGGTGCGCTGATGCACCACTTTGAAAATTTGACGGCCACGCAGCGCCAGGGGCTGCTGAAGGATGGCGACACCGTGCCCTATTCGCTGGCCAATGTGTTGCGCTTGCGCCGCCCGTTTGTGGTGGTGGACGAGGCACACAACAACCGTACCGAGCTGGCCTTTGACATGTTGGCCCGTTTTAACCCCAGCGGCATCATGGAGCTAACTGCCACGCCTGATATGGAGCGCACGCCCAGCAATGTGCTGCACAGCGTGAGCGCTTCACAGCTTAAAGCCGAGCAAATGATCAAGCTGCCGGTAGTGCTCGAAACCGAGCCCAACTGGCAACAGTGTTTAAGTGATGCCATAGCCCGACGCAATTCATTGCAAAAACTGGCCGACGATGAACAGCGCCAGGGCGCCCCCTATTTGCGGCCGATTGTGTTGATCCAGTCTGAGCCGCGCCGTGAGGGGTTGGACAAGCTGGACTTTGAGCGCGTGCGCCAGGAATTGCTGACCAACCACGGCATACCTGCTGACGAAATCATTGTTGCCACAAGCGATGAAAAAGGACTTGAGGCCGTCGACGCGAAGTACAAACTCGGCATCAGCGACCCCACCTGCCCGGTAAAGTTTGTCATTACTCAAAAGGCATTGGCGGAAGGGTGGGACTGTCCGTTCGCCTACATCTTGGTAAGCATGGCGTCATTGCAGTCGGCCACATCAGTGGAGCAACTGCTGGGGCGCATATTGCGCCAGCCAGATGCAAAACACCGAGCCTCAAAAGAACTCAATCAGTCGTATGCGCTGGTGGTGTCACGTAGCTTTTTTGAGACTGCGACTGCGCTGCGCGACCGGCTGGTAGAGGGCTCAGGCTTTGACCGCAAAGACGTGGCTGAGTTTGTGATCGCTGCGCGACAAGAGCAGAAAATATTTGACCTAGAGGGCATGGGAAGCCGTGTGGAGCTGCGCCCTGTAGTCATTCCGTTGCATGAGGCACCGGACTTGAAGGCCTTACCCAAAGACCTGCGCAGCGCCATCAATGACAAAGTGGACTTTGACCGAAAAACCAGCACATTAACCATCAGGTCGCCGCTAACTGTTGATGAGACCGATGCTTTGAAGTTGGTGGTAGCAACACCGCTCGCCAAAGCTGCGATCGAGGCTGGTGCTGTTGAAAGCCGGACGACGGCCATTGAGTTCTACAAAACCCCAGCTGAAGAAGGCAAGACCTTGCTGGTGCCACAGCTTGCATTGCGCGTGCAAGGTGAGCTGCAATTGTTTGATGACCCGGAGGTTCTGGACTACCCGTGGGCGCTGTCGTTGTTTGATGCGAAGCCGACGGCCGACAACTTGGCCAAGCTCGGCACAGCCTTGATGGTGAGCGAAGGTGGCGTGATCGATATTGATGAGGCAAGCGGTAAGCTGGTTCAAGACTTCATGCCCAATTTGCAGCGAGACCTTGGATTGGCATACACGCCAGAGCACTGGGACAGCATCAAACTGGCGGCCTGGTTATGCACCAACCTGCCAGAGCCGTCGCTCACCCATGCGAGCAAGTTGGCTTTTGTGTCGGGATGGCTTTCTAACTTGTTGGTCCAATCTGGTTTTGATTTGGCCAGGGCTAATTTGCAAAAATTCCAGATGCGTAACCTGCTTGAGGCACGAATTCGGGAGCTACGTACGATTGCCGTCAAACAGGCTTTCCAGGAGAGCTTATTTGGCGATGCCGCAGCTGACCGGGTCAGTGTCTCGGCTGAGTTCGTTTATGACTTCAGGCCGGAGGTATATGCACCCAGCCGTGACTATGACGGTCGATTTGGACAGCACCCGTTCCGAAAGCACTTCTACAGCCGAATCGGAGATTTCGACAGCAAGGAGGAGTTCGAATGCGCCGCTTGGCTGGATACGCAGGCACAGAAAGGCAGGCTGCAATACTGGGTGCGAAACCTAGCACGCCGAGAAGGCGCGTCATTCTTTTTCCAAAAAGCAACCGGACGCTTCTATCCTGACTTCGTTTGCAAACTTAACAACGACTCTTTTTTGATCGTGGAGTACAAGGGTACGAATGGCTGGACTGACGCACAAGATGATCGCGATATTGGCGGGCTCTGGGCAAAGTTATCGAAAGGCACCTGCCAGTTTGTAATGATCAAAGAAAAGCAGTGGAGCGGGGTGGACTGCCTATTGGCGGCACCACAGCTGTAAAAAGGTCTGTCACAGATGAAATATAAGAAGGCCGATCAATCCAAAGTAGTGGGTTTCTCGTCATCCATTTTCTATGTTTTGGATAGCTGCTTGCGCCAACAAAGGGGTCAGGCTCGATTCACTGATTGGGCGATAGCTAACAAGAGGAGGCCGCACGACCATGCATGAAATCATCTGCCCCCACTGCAACAAAGCATTCAAAATCGACGAGGCGGGGTACGCAGATATTCTGAAGCAAGTTCGCGACGGCGCGTTCGAGCAGCAGTTGCATGAGCGACTTGAATTGGCCGAGCAAGACAAGCGCAATGCCGTCGAGCTTGCGCAGGCCAAGGTTGCCGGCGAAATGCAGAAGTCTGCTGGCGCCAAGGATTCCGAAATTCAGGAACTGAAAGCCAGGCTTGATGCGGCGGAGGTCGCGCGCAAACTCGCCATCACCGAGGCCCTGAGTGCCGTGCAAAAGGAGCGTGACGCACTCGCCAACGAACTTCAGCAGGCCAAGCGCGACAGAATAGCTGCGGCAGAACTGGCCGAGGCCAAGCTCGCCAACGGGCTACAGAAAGCCGCAGCGGATAAGGATGCCGAGATCCAGGGGTTGAAGGCCAAGCTGGATTCCACAGACGTTATGCGAAAGCTCGCGATCACCGAGGCGGTCAATGTAGTCGAGCGGGAACGCGACGAGTTGAAGAATGGCCTGGCGCGGGCCGAGCTTGAAAAACAACTCGCAGAGAAATCGCTCAAAGACAAATACGAAACGCAGATCAAGGATCGCGATGATGCGATAGAGCGCCTGCGCGACATGAAGGCGCGCTTATCCACCAAGATGGTTGGCGAGACCCTGGAGCAACACTGCGAGACGGAGTTCAACCGCATTCGCGCGACGGCGTTTCCGCGGGCCTATTTCGAGAAAGACAACGATGCGCGCACCGGCAGCAAGGGCGACTACATTTTTCGCGACCTGGACGAGTCGGGCACCGAGATCGTCTCGATCATGTTCGAAATGAAAAATGAGAACGACCGCACCACCACCAAGAATAAGAACGAAGACTTCTTGAGGGAGCTGGACAAGGATCGCCTTGAGAAGGGGTGCGAATATGCCGTGCTGGTCTCCCTACTGGAGCCAGACAGTGAGCTGTACAACACCGGCATCGTGGACGTGTTCCACCGCTTCCCCAAGATGTACATCGTTCGCCCACAGTTCTTTCTGCCCATCATCACGCTGCTGCGCAACGCAGCGATGAACTCGCTCAAGTACAAATCGGAGCTGGCGCTGGTGAGGGCGCAGAACATTGACATCACGAACTTCG
Organism: Burkholderiales bacterium; assembly: GCA_038327925.1. Lineage (GTDB taxonomy): Bacteria > Pseudomonadota > Gammaproteobacteria > Burkholderiales > Burkholderiaceae_C > Allorhodoferax. The sequence continues at coordinate 54,894 of JBBQLM010000019.1, forward strand.
AGAACAACCTCGATACATTCAAGACCGCATTCGCGCGCAACTACGACCTGGCATCCAACAGCTTCAAAAAGGCAATCGATGAGATCGATAAATCCATCGACCACCTGCAGAAAACCAAGGACGCTCTGCTTGGCACCGACCGGAACCTGCGTCTTGCGAACGATAAGGCGCAAGACGTGACGATCAAGAAGCTGACACGCGGCAACCCGACGATGGCAGCCAAATTCGCCGAGCTCAAGAACTCTGGTGTTGCCGACGACGAATGAGCCTTGTTGTGGATGTCGGATTGGGGAGGCTTGATCGCGCTGGGCAGAGTCGCAGAGTGAGTTGCTTTGATTTTGATAGCTGCTTGCGCACATTCCACGAGGGCTACAGCCCGTTTTGGCATCGAAAAGTGCCGCAACTAGCCCTGCAGGGCCAGCAGCGCCTTGACCCGCGCCAAGTCCACCGCACGCCCCTCGCTCATGTCCACAAAGTAGCGCAGTTGCCACGCCTGCGTGCGCTGCGCCTGGCGGCTGGTGGTGGTGTCCCACGGCGGGTACACCCGCAGGGCGCGCTTGCCGCTGCCTGCGCGGTCAGCACCGGCGACCACGCCCTGCGCCGTCAGCACCGCTTTGGGGAACACAAACTGCCCCAGCTGCGGCCCGCTGCGCGTGCTGACCACAAACACGTCCACCGGGTCGCCCACGTCAAACGGCTGTATGGGGCCACGGCCCACGCGCTTCCACAGCGTTACAAACTGGCCCACTTTGGTGGGCGTGGTTTTGGCGACGCGGTATTGCACGCGCAGGCCGTTTAGCAGCAGGGTGCAGGCGGCGTAGTCCGCGCTCTCAAGCTCGGGTTGCAGCTGATCCACGCTATAGCCGCAGGGCGCATAGGCCAGCGCCAGGGCGGCCAGCAGGTCGGGGTTGGGCATGGTTTTCAGATTACTTTCGCTACATATTTCATAGCTGCTTGCGCACATTCCACGAGGGCTAGCGGCCTATTTTGCACACAACGCATACCCCGTACTCCGCCCCCCACCCTCCAGCCTGCGCAGCACCCCGCGCGCCAGCAGGTCGTTGATGTCGCGCAGGGCGGTGTCCGCTGAGCACTTGCCCAGAGCCGCCCACTTGGCGTTGGTCAGCTTGCCTTCAAAGCCGTCCAACACGCGGTTCAAGACCTTGGTTTGCCGCTCGTTCATGGGCGTGCCGGCCCAGCGTTGCCAGAACTGGGCCTTGTCCAGCACGCCGGCCAACGTGGCGTCCGCGCCCTGCACCGCGCGCAGCAGGCAGCCCAAAAACCAGCTGAGCCAGGGCGTCACGTCCAGCGGTCCTTTTTGGGTGGCCTCCAGTTGGTCGTAATAGTCCTTGCGCTCGCGCTGTATCTGGGCGCTAAAGCTGTAGAAGCGCTGGCTGGTGCCCTCGGCGCGGGCCAGCGCCATGTCACCCACGGCACGGCTGATGCGGCCGTTGCCGTCGTCAAACGGGTGCAGGGTGACGAGCCACAGGTGGGCCAGCCCGGCTTTGATCAGGGCGTCGCCCACCGGGGTGGCATTGAACCACTGCAAGAACGTCTCGGTTTGCGCTGGCAGGGTGTCGGCAGGCGGTGCGGTGAAGTGCACCGTCTCCCGCCCCACTGCGCCAGACACCACTTCCATGGGGCCACCGGCATCGGTGCGCCAGACTGCGACGGTAATGCGCATCCGGCCGCTGTAGCCGGTGGGGAACAGCGCGGCGTGCCAGCCGAACAATCGCTCGGCACTCAGGGCTTGGTCAAAGTTGCGGGTGGCGTCCAGCACCACGTCCACCACGCCGTCCACATGCCGGTCGCTGGGTGCCAGCGCGCCAATGTCCATGCCCAGCTTGCGCGCAATGGACGAGCGCACGGCGTCCAGGTTGAGCCGCTCGCCTTCTATCTCACTGGTCTTGATGACTTCTTGCGTCAGCACTTGGAGGGTGGCTTGCTCGCGCTGGTTCATGCCCAGCTCGGCCATGCGGCCCATCAGCTGGCCTTGTGCGCGGTGCACTTGGGCCAGGGGTGCGGCCAGGGCGGCGGTGTCAAAGGTGAAGTGGGGCCAGTCCGGCAATTGCCAGATGTAGCGGGGGTTACGTGTGCGGCGGGGTGGGCGCATGCGGTGATTATGGCGCCTATTCACCGCAAAATATGCAGTTAATAGACCTGAAATACGGCTCATGGCGTAGCTTGTGGCTGAAAGATGCTATTGTATTTATAGCTGCATTCCAATATTCCACGAGGGCTACAGCCCGATTTTGCTGAACCTCTATCCTGGCAACCGCCTTATCTCCAACCGCGATGCCAGCCACGGCTTTGGTGGTTCCAGCCCCAGCCATGGCGGCCGTGGTGCCGCCATGCGTAACCCGGCCCGGGCATGGCGTAGGTGGGGGCCACGTAGACCGTGGCGGGTTGTGCGGCATAGGCGGGGCCGCCGTATCCCTGTCCACCGTAGCCTGGCTCATAGCCGACCGGCGCCACCACGCACCCGGTAAGGGCCAGCGTGGCGCAGGCTGCGGCAATGTAAGCGGGGGTTGAGAGTTTCATGGCGGTGTTCCTGATGGTGGGCAAGCGGGCTTGCGACCCCTGTACAACGCCAGCCACGGCGCCAGGACGACCGGCGCATGTAAAGCTGCTGCAAACCTGGCATGCAAGAAGTAACAGGCCGGGCGTCATCCTGCGCGCTTCGCGTACCATGCCTGCCACCCCATATTGGAGACAAGCAATGTTCAGTCACGTGATTCTTGGCGTCAACGACCTCGAAGCCTCCCGCAAGTTCTACGACGCCCTGCTCGGAACGCTCGATATCAAGCCCGGCGTTTACAACCACAACGGCGTAGCCGGGCGCTACTTCTACCGCAGCCCCACCGGCTCCTTCGGCATCACCACGCCCATCAACGGCGAGCCGGCCACGCACGGCAATGGCAGCACCATTGGTTTCACGATGCAAACGCCCGAGCAGGCAGATGCCTTCCATGCGGCGGGCGTTGCCAACGGCGGCACCACCTGCGAAGACCCACCCGGCTGGCGCGAGGGTTCAGTGGGCAAGCTCTACCTGGCCTATCTGCGCGACCCGGATGGCAACAAGATCTGTGCGCTGCACCGCCCTCCCAAGTAAACCACCCGCCGCATGCGCCGCCGACTTCTTCTGGCCACACCCTTGCTCCTGGTCCAACTGGCCTGGGCCGAGCCAGGTGACTCGGAAGCAGACGACCCGCCCCAGGCGCTGCCGCACTACACCGTGTCCCTTGCGCAGGTGCAGCGCGCGGTGGCAGAGCGCTTCCCGCTGCGTTTTCCCGTTCAGGGGCTGATGAATCTGGATGTGCAGGTGCCGCAGTTGCAGTTGCTGCCCGCACTCAACCGCCTGGGCGCGCAGGCGGTGGTGGACGCCGCCGGCCCGGCACTGCGGCGCGGCCACCAGGGCACGCTGGAGCTGGAATTTGCGCTGCGCTATGAGGCCAGTGACAGCACAGTGCGCGCATACCAGTTGCGCTTCAATCGTCTGCAGTTCCCCACGCTGCAGCCGGGCGTGGTGACGCTGCTCAACACCTATGGCCAGGCGCTATCCGAGCGCACGTTGCTGGAGGTGGTGGTGCACCGCATGCGCCCGCAGGACCTGGCGCTGCCCGATGGACTGGGCATGCAGCCGGGCAGCATCACGGTGACCAGCGATGGTCTGCGGATAGGCTTTGTGCCCAAGCCGCCCACCACACCGCCCGTCACCCCGGCCCACTAAACTTGGGCCATGTCCACGCCCCCCACACCCCAGCACTGGTTTGAACTGCCCCACGCGCCAGCGCCCGGCACACTGCTGTGCGCATGGCAGGGCCTGACGGATGGCCAGCCCACGCTGATGGAGCTGGACACGGGCGGTGGCCCCACCAAGCCGTTTCGCCTGATGCTGCTGCGCAGTGGCACGCAGGTCACGGCCTTTGTGAACCGCTGCGCGCACTTTGGCGTGCCGCTGGCGGCCAAACAGGCGCAGCTCATCTTCAAGCCGCACACCAGCATCACCTGCAATGTGCACTACGCACGCTACCGCTGGGCCGACGGCGTGTGCGAGGCCGGCGACTGCGAGGGCGAATCCCTGATGCCCCTTCCCCTGGAGCAGGACGAGGCGGGCCAACTGCGCATTGGCCGCCCCACCTGAGCCGCCCCACCTCAACCGCTGCGCATGAACGCCAAGAAGATCCTGCTGCTGGCCGCGCTGCTGCTGTGCGCCACGCTGTTCTTTGCGCTGGACCTGCACCATGCGCTGAACCTGGATGCGCTGCGCAAGAGCCAGGAGCGCCTGGCCGCGCTGTATGCCCAGTCACCCGTCACGGTGGCGCTGGCCTACTTTGCGCTGTATGTGGCGGCCACGGCGCTGTCGTTTCCCGGTGCGACCATCATCACGCTGGCCGGGGGTGCGGTGTTTGGGCTGGGCTGGGGGCTGCTGATTGTTTCGTTCGCCTCCACGCTGGGCGCCACGCTGGCGTTTCTGGTGTCGCGCTACCTGCTGCGCGACTGGGTGCAGGCGCGCTTTGCCGGCCGCATGGGCGAGATCAACCGGGGCCTGGCGAAGGACGGCGCGCTGTACCTGTTCAGCCTGCGCCTGATTCCGGTGGTGCCATTTTTCCTGATCAACCTGGCCATGGGCCTGACGACCATGCGCGTCGGCACCTATTACTGGGTCAGCCAGCTCGGCATGCTGGCCGGCACCGCCGTGTATGTGAACGCGGGCACACAGCTGGGGCGCATCCACACGCTGGGCGACGTGGCCAGCCCCGCGCTGCTGGGCTCCTTTGTGCTGCTGGGCCTGTTCCCGCTGCTGGCGCGCGGGCTGGTGGATGCGGTGCGCCGCCGCCAGGTCTATGCACGGTGGAAGGCACAGCGCCCCAAGAGCTTTGATCGCAACCTGGTCGTCATTGGCGCGGGTGCTGGCGGACTGGTCACCAGCTACATTGCTGCCGCGGTGCAGGCCAAGGTCACGCTGGTGGAGGCCCATGCCATGGGCGGCGACTGCCTGAACACCGGCTGCGTGCCCAGCAAGGCGCTGATCCAGAGCGCCCGTGTGGCGCACGAGATGCGCCATGCCGAACGCTATGGCCTGCACGGCGCCAAGCCGCAGGTGAACTTCCGCGCGGTGATGCAGCGGTTGCAGGCCGTCATTGGGCAAATCGCCCCGCACGACAGCGTGGAGCGCTACACCGCGCTGGGTGTGGAGGTGTTGCAAGGCCACGCCACGCTGGTCAACCCGTGGACCGTGGAGATTGCCTTGAACGGTGGCGGCACGCAGCGCCTGACCAGCCGCAGCATCGTCATTGCAGCCGGTGCCAAGCCGGTGCTGCCGCCCCTGCCCGGGCTGGACGCCGTGGCCCATGTGACCAGCGACACGCTGTGGGACCATCTGGCGCAGCTGGACCAGGTGCCGCCGCGCCTGGCCGTGCTGGGCGGAGGACCGATTGGCTGCGAACTGGCGCAGTGCTTTGCACGATTGGGCTCGGCGGTCACGCTGGTGGAAGCTGCGCCGCGCCTGCTGCTGCGCGAGGACGATGTGGTGTCAGTTGTGGTCACATCGGCCCTTCAGGGCGACGGCGTGCAGGTGCTGACCACGCACCGGGCTCTGCGGGTGGAGGCCGGCGCCACATCCCCCGCCGCCGGCACGCTGGTGACGGAGCACAACGGCACCGAGTGGCCCATCGCGTTTGACCTGCTGCTCATCGCCGTGGGCCGCAAAGCGCGCCTGACCGGCTATGGGCTGGAGGCGCTGGGCATCCCCACCGACACCCCCACGCTGCAGACCAACGACTACCTGCAAACGCTCTACCCCAACATCTACGCCGTGGGCGATGTGGCGGGGCCGTTCCAGTTCACGCACACGGCGGCGCACCAGGCCTGGTATGCGGCGGTGAATGCGCTGTTTGGCGACGTCAAGCGCTTCAAGGCCGACTACCGCGTGATCCCGCAGGCCACGTTTGTGGACCCCGAGGTAGCACGCGTGGGCCTGAACGAACGCGAGGCCCAGGCCCAGGGCATTGCGTATGCAGTGACCCGCTACGCCACCGACGACCTGGACCGCCAGATTTGCGACGCGGGCGCTGGCGGCACCAATCACGGCTGGGTGAAGGTGCTGACGGTTCCGGGCGAGGACCGCATCCTGGGCGTAACCATCGTCGGCACGCATGCGGCTGAGCGGCTGGCCGAATACGTGCTGGCCATGCGCCACGGGCTGGGCCTGAAGAAGATCCTGGGCACCATCCACACCTACCCCACGCTGGCCGAGGCCAACAAATACGCCGCCGGCGAATGGACGCGCGCGCACCAGCCGCGCACCCTGCTGGCCTGGGCCCGCAGATTCCACGACTGGCGGCGCGGCTAATCCCGCGGGCTCTTGGCTCCATCTCACTCATGGAACAATAGCGGGCATGTCGGATTTCGCCCCCAGTCAGTCGCCCAACCCCCTGCGCCCCCAACAAGTGGTGCTGCTCGGCGCCGGCCACGCCCATGTGCAGACCCTGGTCCAGCTGGCCGCGCAGCCGCTGCCGGGCACCGTGGTGACCCTGGTCACACCCTACCCGCGCCAGATGTATTCGGGCATGGTGCCCGGCTTCATGGCCGGCCACTATGCGCTGGAGGACTGCGTCATCCCGCTGGAGCCGCTGGTGCAACGGGGCGGCATCCGCTGGCTGCAGCAAAGCGTTGTGGGCATGGATGCGCAGAAGCAGACCGTACAACTGGATGACGGCAGCACGCTGCGCTTTGACTGGCTGTCCGTCAACACCGGCCCCACACAGGACCGCGACGTGCTGGAGCGTGCCATGCCTGGCGCGCGCGCGCACGCCCTGTTTGTGCGCCCCATCGAGGCCTTTGGCGCGCTGTGGCCCCGCGTGGCCGAGATGGGCGATGCCCGTGCACTGCGCGTGGCCGTGATTGGCGGTGGTGCCGGTGGCATCGAGCTGGCCCTGGCCGTGCGCCACCGCCTGCCCACGGCTGCGGTCACGCTGATCAGTGGCGCCACCCTGCCCGGTGCCAACTATTCCGCCAAGGTGCAGCAGCGGCTGCTGGCCGAACTCAAGCGGCGCGGTGTCACCGTGCTGCAGGATGTGGCCGTTGGCCTCAAGGCCGGGTCCGTGCAATTGGGCTGCGGTGCCGATCTGGCCTGCGATGTACCGCTGCTGGCCACCGGCGCCCAGCCTCCAGCCTGGCTGGCCACGAGCGGCCTGGCACTGGACGACCAGGGCTTCATCGCGGTGGACATGTACCAGCGCTCCACCAGCCACAGCCGCGTGTTTGCCGCCGGTGATGTCAGCACCCGCATGGATCGCCCCCTGGCCCGCAGCGGTGTCTATGCCGTGCGCGCCGGCCCCACGCTGGCCCACAACCTGGCGGCCGCCATCACCGGCTCTGCCCTCAAGCCCCACCAGCCGCCAGCGGCCACGCTGAACATCCTGTCCTGCGGCAGCCGCTACGCCGTGGCCACCTGGCGCAACTACAGCGCCCAGGGATGGTGGGTGTGGAAGTGGAAGGACTGGATTGACCGCCGCTTCATGGCGCGCTACCAATCCCCCAAGTGATTTTGAACGAAATCGGCCTCCAGCCCTCGTGGAATAAGCGTATAAAGCTACTGAATTGATAGCAATTTGGCGCTATCTCCCGGCGCCGCTGGCGCCTTGATGGCGCCAATCTCTGCCGCACCGTCAAAGCCATGGCGTGCAAAAATCGCCAGCACCGCATCCACCGCCTCGGGTGCGCAGCTCACCAAGAGGCCGCCGCTGGTTTGCGGGTCGCTCAGCAGGGCCTGGTTCACCGCGCCAAAGTCGGCAGGCAGGGCAATTTCATGCCCATAGGCCGCCCAGTTGCGCCCGGAGGCACCCGTCACCATGCCGGCGCTGGCCAGCGCATGCACGCCCTCGATCAGCGGCACGCGGGACCAGTCCACCTGCACCACGCATTTCGCACCACGGGCCATTTCCAGCGCGTGGCCGGCCAGGCCAAAGCCGGTGACATCGGTCAGGGCGTGCACGCCGTCCAGCGCGGCCAGTTCCGGCCCCGGGGTGTTGAGCTGGGTGGTCACGGCCAGCATTCGGGCATAACCCGCAGCGTCCAGCTTCTCTTTCTTCAGCGCGGCGGACAGAATGCCCACGCCCAGTGGCTTGCCCAGGATCAGCCGGTCGCCCACGCGGGCATCGGCGTTGCGCTTGACGCGCTGGGGGTGCACCAGCCCCATGGCCACCAGGCCGTAAATGGGCTCCACCGAATCGATGGTGTGGCCGCCGGCGATCGGGATGCCGGCCGCCTTGCACACGGAGGCGCCACCGGCCAGGATCTGGCCAATGGTCTCCAGCGACAGCACGTTGATGGGCATGCCCACCAGCGCCAGCGCCATGATGGGTGTGCCGCCCATCGCATAAACGTCCGAGATGGCGTTGGTGGCGGCAATACGGCCAAAGTCGAACGGGTTGTCGACGATGGGCATGAAGAAGTCGGTGGTGGCAATCAGCGCCTGCTCGGCATTGAGCTGGTAGACCGCCGCGTCGTCCGAGGTCTCGATGCCCACCAGCAACTCGGGCGGCAACGGCATGGCCGTGGTGGTCTTCAGGATTTGCGACAGCACGCCGGGCGCGATCTTGCAGCCGCAGCCGCCGCCATGCGAGAGGGAAGTCAGACGGGGCTCGGTAGCCGGGACGCTGGAGCCGGCGCTTGCAGAAATGGGATTCATGGGGGTGCTTCGGATGGATGTGGCGACAAGTTCCCCGAATTGTCGCGGAATCCGAATCACCCCGGTCCGAGGGCCGGCGCGTCAGCCCATCAGATATAGCCCAGCACGCTCCACCAGATGCCGCCGACCACGGCCAGCAACACCAGGTTGACCACGCTCATCACCGCACCGGCGATCCACCACTCGTTCAGCGTCGCGTAGCCCGAACCGAAGATGATGGGGGCGGTGCCGGTGCCATAGTGCGTCAGCGACATCATCAGGGACGATGCAAAGGCCAGCGCCAGTGCCAGCAGCATGGGTGGGGCACCCAGTGCCACACCGGCGGCAAAGAACGCGGCATACATGGCCGTTATGTGCGCCGTGGTGCTGGCAAAAAAGTAGTGCGAGTAGAAATACACCAGGATCAACAGCGCCGTGGCACTCATCCAGCCCAGCCCCAGATAGCTGATGCCCTGCTGGATGGTCAGCGCAAACCAGGCGACCAGGCCCAGCTTGCCCAGGAAGGTGGCCATCATCACCAGCGCGGCAAACCAGATCAGGGTGTCCCAGGCGCTCTTGGCCTTGAGAATGTCTTCCCACTCCAGCACCCCGGTCAGCAGCAACAGCGACAGGCCAATCCACGCGGTAGTGGTGGCATTGATCTCATAGGCCGGGCCAAACAGCCACGGCGGAACACCCGCCCACATGAGCAGCATCAGCCCCAGGACCGACAGGGTGATGAACTCCGGCTTCTTCATGGGGCCCAGTTTGGCCAGCTCGGTCTGCGCCAATTCCTTGGCATTGGGCGTGTTCTTGATCTCGGGCGGATACAGCGCATACAGCACCAGCGGCATGACCAGCAGCATCACCAGGCCCGGCACCAGCGCGGCAAGCGCCCACTGACCCCAGGTGATCTTGATGGCCGAATTGGTGGCCTTGGCGATCAAATCCACGATCAGCGGATTGGGCGCCGTGGCGGTGATGAACATGGCCGAGGTGATGGGGTTGGTGTTGTAGTTCACCAGCGCCAGATAGCGGCCTATCTTTTTGGACGTGCCCATTTCCGGGCTGGAGCCAAATACGTCCGCGATGGAGCGCATGATGGGGTGAATGATGGCCCCGCCGCGCGCCGTGTTGCTGGGCGTGACGGGCGCAATGACCAGTTCCGACAGCACCAGACCATAGGCCACGCCGATGGTCTTCTTGCCCAGCAGCGCAATGAAGTAGTAGCCAATGCGTGTACCCAGCCCGGTCTTGGTCAGGGCCACGGCAATCATCACGGCAATGGCAATCAGCCAGATCAGCGGATTGGCAAAACCACTCAGCGCATCGGCAATGGCGCCCTCGGGCTTGCCGGGTCGCGTCACGCCGGTGATGGCCACCAGGGAAATCGCCACAATGGACATGGCCCCAATCGGCAGCGCCTTGCCGATGATGCCGGCAATGGTCCCAATGAACAGTGCCAGAAGATGCCACGCATCGGGGCTGACCTTGTCGGGCACTGGTATGACAAACCAGATCAGAAGGGTGATGCCGACCGCTATGGCGGTTGGCGTACGTTTGGGCAGGTTCAGGTTTTCCATGGAATTTTCCCCCTGCACCCATTTAAGGACTGGCAGGCATGAATTGCAATGTGATTAACGACCAAACTGCGCAATTCACGGCTCGCCTTGACCCAGATCATGCAGACGACAGGTAAGATGCACCGCCCTCCACTGGCCCCTACGCAACCCTCCATGACCTGGGACTACCCCACCCCCTTCACCATTCCTGCGGTGCCGCAGGCGCAGGACATTGATGGCCTGAACCACACCAACAACGCCGTCTACGTGCAATGGTGCGAGAAGGCGGGATGGACCCACTCGGAGGCGCTGGGCCTGACGCTGCTGGACTACCAGCGCCTGGACCGTGCCATGGCCATACGCCGTGGTGAATACGACTACCTTCTGCCCACCCTGCTGGGCGAGCCGCTGACGCTGGCCACCTGGATGCTGGCGGGCAGCGGCAAGCTGACCATGGAACGCCGCTTCCAGCTGGTGCGCGACCGCGACCAGGTCACGGTGCTGCGCGGGCGCTGGGATCTGGTGTGCATTGAACTCAGCAGCGGGCTGCCACGGCGCATGCCGCCGGAGTTTTGCGACGTCTATCTGCCCGCAGTCGTGGCGTCCTAGCCACTGGCAGTTCGCGGTGCTCTGCATCATAATTGCAGCCACCACACAGGAGTCCGCCCCAATGGGTCTTGCCAAACCCGAGTCAGCCATGTTGCGCATCTGCGCGATGCTGGGCATGGCTTGCCTGCTTCTGCTCACCGGGTGCTCCTCCACGCCCTCCAAACCCCGCTATGCGGAACCCACGGCAGCCTCCTCTCCCGCCCGGCTGTCCCGTGATCAGGCCAACGATGTAACCATTCACGCCGTCGGCCTGGTCGGAACGCCCTATCGCCATGGCGGCAACACGCCCGACAGCGGCTTTGATTGCAGCGGCCTGATTCGCTATGTGTACAAGACTGGTGCAGGCGTCATGGCGCCACGCACTGTGTCCATGCTGGCGGGCTGGGGTCAGTCGGTGCCGGCCGAGGCCCTGCAAACGGGAGACCTTGTCGTGTTTACCCTGGGTGGATCTGCCTCCCATGCAGGCATTTATGTGGGTGACGGGCGGTTTGTCCACGCCCCGTCTACGGGCGGCGAAGTGCGCCTGGACCAACTGGCATCGCGGTACTGGTCCCGCCAACAGGTTGCCTTTCGCCGGCCGTAGGGCCCACGCGGGGCTCAGCCCAGCAACGCGATCGCGCTGACAAATACCGTCTTGACCAACAGCCAGGTGGCCAGCACGATCAGCCACGACTTCCACTGCACCCGGGGGGTGTTGAATTTGTTCTCGGCAAGGGTGAACACCACGGCACCTGCCAGACCAAACGCCAGGCCGATCAGTGCCTGGTCCAGCTTCTGCGACCAGTAGTAATCCAGGTCGCCATCAACGGGCTGAAACAGGTGTATCACCAGCCCAAAGACCAGCCAGCGCACCAGATAGCCCCACCAGCGCGTCCACAGGCCGGTGCCTACGGGAGGCCAGTGTGGTTCATGGTTGGGGGCCAGATCAGTCATGGTTGGGTAACGCTTGGTTTGCAAAGGGCGGTATGGCGCTGGTTCAGTTTAATGCCGTGCACGCATAAAACGTGGTTCAGGTACCCTAGAAGCATGAATACACGCATCAACTTGGCATTGCAGGGCGGCGGATCACACGGCGCGTTCACCTGGGGCGTGCTGGACACGCTGCTGGACGACGGTCGCGTGGAGCTGGAAGGCGTCAGCGGAACCAGCGCCGGGGCCATGAATGCCGTGGCCCTGGCGCATGGTTTTGCGCAAGCCCAGGGCCAGTCCCCGTTGCAAATGCGGGAAGCCGCGCGCGCCTCACTGGCGCACTTTTGGGACGGGATTGTGAACATGGGCGCCATGGCATCAAGCATCTCGCAGGCCCAGCGTGCGCCGCTGGACATTCTGTTCGGCGGCTTTGGTGCTCTAACAGGGGGTAAGCATTCCCCGGGTCAGATGTTCAGCGACGCCATGACCAGCCTCTGGGCCAAGTCGGTGTCCCCCTACCAGAGCAACCCGCTGGACATCAACCCGCTGCAGAAGTTTCTGGAGGAGTCCATTGACTTCGAGCGGCTGGCCGCGTTCAAGGCCCTGAAGGTGTTTGTCGTAGCCACGTCGGTGACCACGGGCAAGGCGGAGGTTTTTTCTGGAAAGCGCCTGAGTGCCAAAGCGGTGATGGCATCGGCCTGCCTGCCCACGGTGTTCCAGGCGGTGGAGATTGAGGGGGTGCATTACTGGGACGGCGGCTTCTCCGGTAATCCAGCCATCCACCCGCTGATCTATGAATGCACCAGCCGCGACATTGTGCTGGTGCAGATCAACCCCATCCAGCGCGACCAGTTGCCGACCACGGCCGGCGACATCATGGACCGCGTCAACGAAATCACGTTCAACGCCGCGCTGATAGCCGAAATGCGTGCCATCGATTTTGTAAAGCGCCTGCTGGCCGAGGGCAAGCTGGACCCCACGCGCTACAAGGATGTGCTGATGCACCGCATCGACGGCGGAGAGATCCTGGAAGGCTTTCATGCGTCCACCAAGTCCGCCACGGACGCCAAGCTCATCCACACCCTGCGTGATCTGGGCAAGGACTGCGCGGCCCAGTGGCTCAAGCAGAACTACCCGTCACTGGGGGTGGAGTGCACCGTCAACATCCACCGTGACTACCTGGACGATTTGCGCGTTCCATCCAGGTAGCCGTCAAACGGATCAGGCGACCTTGAGCACCAACTTGCCGTTGTTGGCGCCGCTGAACAGCATGTCAAAGGCGCGAGGAAAGGCGTCCAGACCTTCCACAATGTCTTCGCGGGTCTTGAGCTTGCCGGACTGGATCCAGCCGGCCATGACCATGGCGGCCTCGCCGGCGCGGTCGTAGTAGTCGGACACCACGATGCCGGTCATGGTGGCGCGGTTCACCAGCAGGGACAGGTAGTTGGCCGGGCCCTTGACCGGGGTTGTGTTGTTGTACTGGGAGATGGCGCCGCAGATGACGATGCGTGCGCCACGTGCCAGGCGGGTCAGCACGGCGTCCAGAATGTCGCCACCCACGTTGTCAAAGAACACGTTGACGCCGTCCGGGCAGTGGGTCTTGAGCGCCTCGGCCACGTTCTCGGTCTTGTAGTCGATGGCGGCATCAAAGCCCAGTTCTTCGACCAGATAGCGGCACTTGTCGGCGCCGCCGGCGATGCCGACCACGCGGGCGCCCTTGATCTTGGCGACCTGGCCCACCACGGAGCCCACGGCACCGGCGGCGCCGGACACCACCACGGTGTCGCCGGCCTTGGGCTGGCCCACTTCCAGCAAGCCAAAGTAGCCGGTCATGCCGGGCATGCCCAGGGTGCTGAGGTAGACGGGTAGTGGAGCCAGCTTGGGGTCCAACTTGGTCAGTCCTTGTCCATTGGAATAGGCATATTCCTGCACACCCAGCAGACCGGTCACGTGGTCGCCTATGGCGAACTTGGGGTTCCTGGTCGCAGTGACACGGCCCACAGCCAGGGCGCGCATGACTTCACCAATGCCCACCGGCGGGATGTAGGACTTGGCATCGTTCATCCAGCCGCGCATGGCGGGGTCCAGTGACAGGTACAGGACTTGGATAACGACTTCGCCATCATTCGGGGTACGCACAGGCTCAGAAGTGTGGCTCCAGTCGCTGTCCTTGACGGTGCCCTTGGGGCGGGCGGCGAGTTTGAATTGGTGGTTGATGGTGGCGTTGCTCATGGGGTCTCCGGGTTAGGACAAGGAATGGGCTGAAGTGTAGAGACGCACTTATTGCCTGAATAGCCACCAATTCGACATAATATTGTTGCTCAAAAGACAACAATAGCCTCAAACGAATATGAATCCCCAACGCCTGGCCTTGTTTTCCGCCATCGTGCGCGCCGGCAGCATCAGCAAGGCGGCGGCCACGCTGGGCATGGGCAAGTCCGTCATGTCGCGCCAGTTGGCCAGGCTGGAAGACGATCTGGGTGCGCGTTTGATCCAGCGCTCCACCCGGCGCCTGACGCTGACCGAGATTGGCGAGCTGGTGTTTGCCGAGGCCCAGCACATCGACCGTGCTGTGGCCAATATTGAACAGCTCACCGAGCAGCACCAGAACGAGGTGCAGGGCCGCCTGCGCGTGACCTGCCCGCGTCCATTGGGGCAGCGCTACCTGGTGCCGCTGCTGGTGGAGTTCGCGCAACGCTATCCCAAGGTGGAGGTGGCCTTGTCGGTGGACGATCGCATGGTGGACCTGATTGCCGAGCACATCGACGTGGCCATCCGCGTGGCGCACCTGGAAGACTCCACGCTGGTGGCGCGCAAGCTCAGTGAGAACCCGCGCGTGCTGGTGGCCTCACCCGACTACTTGGCGCGCGCCGGCACGCCACAGGAGCCCACTGATCTACACCAGCACGATTGCCTGGTCTACGCCAGCGGTGCGCGGGTGTTTGACGAGTGGAGCTTCAGCCGGGACGGCATCACCACACCGCTGCGCGTGCCGGCCAAGCTGCAAATCAACGACGGCATGGCCCTGGTGGCTGCGGCCTGTGCCGGTGGTGGCGTGCTGGTCATTGACCGTCTGCTGGTGGGTCACGAACTGGCCGATGGCTCGCTCGTGCAGTTGCTGCCCGACTACCAGTTGCGCGCCGGCCAGCCGGTCTATGCGGTGTACCCGGCACGCCCCTGGCTGGCGTTCAAGACGACCACTTTCATCGCTTTTCTGCAGGAACGGCTGTTTGCCTGATGCACCTCGGTGCGACGTTTTCGGGCCGCTGCACACGTAACCGGGACGTGCCAAGTGTTGCGCGGTGTATCTGACGCACCCTGTGGCAACGTATGGATACACATCCACGCCAGGGGTTACCCAGAACGGTCGCTTTTCGTGAGACCTTCGGGGCATCGACTCATTGAAGAACTGGAAACGTCCCCATGAAGCACCCTATGAAAGTCACCCTTTGGATACTGACAGCCGTCTGCCTGTTCACACTCGGCGGCTGCGCCGGCATGTCCACGCGTGACCGCAACACCATCACGGGCGCTGCCGTTGGCGCGGCCGCAGGCACGATACTCACCGGTGGAAGCCCCATTGGTGCCGTTGGTGGCGGTGTCGTTGGCGGTGTGATCGGCAACGAAGTCGGGCGCAGAAGGTAAGTGCGCCATCCTTCCATCAGGAGATTCCCATGAACGCACGCGTCCCCATGAATTTGCTGGAGTCGGTGTCAACGGAACAGTTGCCGATCCCGATTGAACAGTTGGTCCAGGAGGCCTATGCCGGGTCCGCGCCTGAGGCGCAAAACCACATCCTTGCCAGACTGGTGGGCAAGACGTTCGAGACCGCACCCGTTACGACACAGGCCCGTCTACTGGAACAACTTCTACAGCCCGTCGGCATGCTGCCCTTGATTGCGGTGGCAAATGGCCTCTTTGCACGCCTGCGGTTCCGCGCGGGCTGGAGCCACCCCGCGATACGCCAGTCCGACCTGGTGTCCGTCCGGTCCGGTGATGTCGCCACTTTGGCGGAGCAGTTGCTGCAAATGCGCTCTGACGCCTTGATCGGACTCATCCCCCTGTTGGTCAACGCCGCAGCCCAGTCCGGATCACGGGTCGCCAGTACGCTGGCAACCCTGCTGCATCAGCGCGCCCCCCGCCGCCGGGCCAGTGATCGCATGGCATTCGGCGCTGGCAGCTTGTGCGCCTCATGAGCTGAGGAAGCCAGCTGGCCAACTTGCTGCGGCTACTCAGCGCGTCTTCGCAAGCTCCTCGTCCACGAGTTGCTGCAGTTGCTCGAACCCGAAGGACGGGAGCGGCCGTCCATTGACGAAATACTCCGGTGTCTGCGACACGCCCAGGGTATTGGCGTCGGCTAGGTCCTGCGCCACAGCCTGCTTCAGGTCGGGCGCCGTCATATCAATGGCCAGTTGCTCCATGTTCAGCCCCACGTCATTGAGGGGCGCCCAGATCAGGTCCACCTTGGCAGTGTGGTTGGCCACCCAGTCCTTCTGACTCTGCAACAGGGCCTCCAGTGCCGGCCAGAACTTGCCCTGCCGGCGCGCAGCCTCCAGCACCGCCACCACCTTGTCCGAACCGTTGTGGAACGGTGCGTAGCGCATGACCAAGCGGATGCGATCCGGATGCTTGGCCATCAGCTGTTTGACCAGCGGGTAGAACGTGCTGCATGTTTCGCACGCCGGGTCCAAAAACTCGACGATGACCACCGTGGCATCGGCCTTGCCCAGGCTGGGTGAGTGGGGGCGAATCAGCGCCGTGCGGTCAACCGCGACGGCCTGCGCCACACCGGCGCTCTGATTCGAGAAGTACCACCACAGTCCCATGGCGACCAGGGCCAGAACACCGATGATGGCTTTTGTTGCTGTCTTGCTCTGCATGTGAATCTGTTCCTGTCGGGCGCCGCATTGTGAGTTTCGATTATGCAGTCGGCCCTGTCTTCGCACGCAACAGCCGCAGTCCATTGCCCACCACCAGCAGACTGGCGCCCATGTCGGCAAACACCGCCATCCACATGGTGCCCACGCCCACCAGCGTCAGCACCAGAAACACGGCCTTGATACCCAGCGCCAGCACGATGTTTTGCAGCAGCACAGTATGGGTTTGGCGGGACAGGCGCACAAAGCGCGGCAGCTTGCGCAGGTCATCGTCCATCAGCGCCACGTCGGCGGTTTCTATCGCGGTGCCGGTTCCAGCCGCGCCCATGGCAAAGCCGATGTCGGAGCGCGCCAGGGCGGGTGCGTCGTTGATGCCGTCACCCACCATACCCACTTTGCCACCGCGCGCCATCATGGCCTCGATCGCCCGGAGTTTGTCCTCGGGCAACAGGTCACCAACAGCGTCATCCATGCCCACCTGGGCGGCAATGGCAAGGGCCGTGTGGGCGTTGTCGCCGGTCAGCATGACCGTCTGGATGCCCAACGCGTGCAGTTCGGCAATGGCCTGACGGCTGCTGTCCTTGACCGTATCTGCCACGGCAAACACACCATGCACACTGTTGTCGTCAGTGAGCACGATCACTGTCTTGCCCTGCACCTCCAGCGCAGACAGCTGCGCTTCCAGTGGGTCCGAGCAGCGACCCTGTTCATGGATCAGCCGGTGGTTGCCCAGGTGGTAGCGCTTGCCATCGATCATGCCGGTGGTGCCGCGCCCGGGCAGCGCTTCAAAGTCTTCCACCGGGCGCAGGGCAATGCCCTCGGCCTGGGCCGTCAGTGCCACGGCGCGTGACACCGGGTGGTCGGAGCGGCTGGCCAGGCTGGCGGCCAGACCGCGCACGTCGGCGGTGCGCCAGCCATTGAGCGCGAAGAAATCGGTCTGCACCGGTTTGCCGTGGGTCAGGGTGCCGGTCTTGTCCAGCGCCAGCCAGGCCAGTTTGCGCCCCTCTTCCAGGTAGACCCCACCTTTGATGAGAATGCCCTGGCGCGCAGCCGCGGCCAGCGCGCTGACGATGGTCACCGGCGTGGAGATCACCAACGCACAGGGGCAGGCAATGACCAGCAGCACCAGCGCCTTGTAGACCCAGTCAAACCAGGCACCGCCCAGCAGCAGCGGTGGCAACACCGCAACCGCCAGCGCCATGGCAAACACCACCGGGGTATAGACCTTGGCAAACTGGTCCACAAAGCGCTGGGTGGGTGCCCGTGCGCCCTGCGCGGCTTGCACTGCATGGATGATGCGCGCCAGCGTGCTGTCCCCCGCCGCAGCACTGACCACGTATTCGAACGAGCCCGCTTCATTGATGGTTCCGGCAAACACGGCGTCCCCTTCGGCCTTGTCCACCGGCAGGCTCTCGCCCGTGATGGGGGCCTGGTTGACGCTGGAGCGTCCGTTGACGAGGGTGCCGTCCAGCGCGATGCGTTCACCGGGCTTGATACGCACGCGGGCATTGATCGCGACGGACTTGGCGTCCACCTCGGCCCAGGAGCCATCGGCCTGCAGGACCGTGGCGCGCTCGGGTGTCAATTGCATCAAGCCCTGGATGGCGTTGCGCGCGCGGTCCAGCGACTGCGCCTCAATCCGTTCGGCAATGGTAAACAGCACCATCACCATCGCCGCCTCCGGCCACTGGCCAAGCAGCAGCGCACCGGTCACGGCGATGCTCATCAGCGCGTTGATGTTCAGGTTGCCATTGCGGATTGCGATCCAGCCCTTTTGGTAGGTGGTTGTGCCACTGGCCAGAACTGCGCCTATGGCCAGCACAGCTGCCAGCCAGGATGGCAAGTCCGCCCAGTGCGCTGCTTCCGACGCGATGGCCGCCAGCCCCGCCAGGGCGAGCGGCCACCACGGCCTGGCGGGCTCCGGGACCGCCTCTGCGGCCGTTGATGGGCAACAGTCCACCTCGGGGGTGAAGCCCAGGGAGCGGATGGATTCCAGAATGGGCTCCATCGCCTGGGGTTCGTGCGAGACGGTCAGCACCCGCTGCATCAGGTTGAACTCCATGCCGACTACACCAAGCACGCCGCCCAGTTTGTTGCGCAGAAGCGCCTCTTCCGTGGGACAGTCCATTTGCAGGATGCGGATGGGGGTCGTCAGGGTCTTTTTTGAAGCCATGGGCCTATTAAGCAACCTGAAGCTACTATAGAGTCAAGCAAAATCCGGAGTGACCCATGAAAATCGGTGAACTGGCGCAATTGGCCCAGACCACGGTCGAAACCGTGCGCTATTACGAAAAGGAAGGGCTGCTGCCCCAAACGGACCGCACGGCAGGCAACTTCCGTGTTTATGGCCCCGCGCACCTGGAGCGCTTGCGATTTGTCCGCAATTGCCGGGGCCTGGGCATGAGTCACGAAGAAATCCACAACCTGCTGGGCCTGGCAAACCGGCCAGCACAGGGCTGTGGCGCCATCAATGCCGTGTTCGACGAACACATCACCCATGTCGACGCACGCATCCAGGAACTGGTTCAGCTCAAGGCGCAACTGGCAGCCTTGCGACACCAGTGCCAATCCGAGCAGGCGGTGGAGACCTGCCCAATCCTGCAGGGGCTGGCGGCCATGGCACCCCACAGTCCGCGCGGAACCCATTAGACACTGGCGGTAGATCCATAGGGCTTCGTGCCGTAATACTCGTGAATACCTTGGGCCCACTTACCGTCCGCCATGTCAGGCCAACTGTCTTTATCAAAGCCTGGCGCTTGGTCCAGCGTATCCTTTTTTGCATTCAAAATAAATCGCTTGTTTGTGGTGTCCAGCGTGAGGGCTTCCCACGGAACCGCAAAAAGCTTCTCGCCCATGCCAAGAATTCCGCCAAACGACAAGACGGCATAGCTCACTCTGCCGGTCCTCATGTCCAGCATGATTTCTTTGATATCACCGAGGCTTTCCTCCTGTACGTTATAGACGTCATTTCCAACAAGCGTTTTGGCGCCCATTAACTCGGGACCTGGTCCCTCGCCACTCTTGACTTTGTACATGCCGTAGCTATCGAGTTCTTCATAGTTCATTTGGACTCCAATCATTCATAGATAAAAAAGCGGGCATTGGCTCAACCGATGTCCCAACCGGACGTTAGAACCAATCGGTACACCAGTCGGTTAGGTGGCACACCAATGCGAATCGGGGCAGTCAAGCGCGACCTGCGTTGACGCGTGGAATGGCACTGCGTACCTGTGCCATTACGCGGTCCCCGCCAGCGTTCTTGAGCAACTGAACTACTCCCCAGTGGTGGCAGTGAGAGCATGCAACTGATGTATTTGCTGGCCGTGACCGCGGCATCCCGTTCGATCGACCTGTCCGCCGCGTACTTCGTGCAGACCGCCACCTTCGAGGCCGACCTCGCGCTATCGCACCGGGTGACCCACGCGGAATGGCTTGCCCGGCCCCTCCACGAGCGCGTGGGTGAAACGCTGGCTTCCCTGCTGGGCACGCAGCTCTGAGGATGCCGATCAAAACGTGCTCGGCCACGCAGGTCACAGAGACGTTCGGTGTCGCACCGACGCCAACAATGGCGTCGCAGACCATTGCCACCCACGCGAACTATTTCTGGCTCCGGCGCTGAGCCTGCGCTTGCGCAGACCCGTCGCCTCGACAAACGCTCAAGCCGTGTCCATGGCATTGGGGTCGGCAGCAGCCCTATCGGCATGTGCTGGAACCGGTATATGTGCGCGCGCAATGACTCCCCTCCCTCCTTCAAAAGGCCGCATCATGTCTCCTACCTCTCCCCCCCTCGTCCCAGACCACCCTGAGGACGACCGATTCGTGCCGGGTCTGGCTGGCTCGGCGCACCCGTCGACGGGTCGAGGCTCCCAGGTACGCAAGAACCAGGCAATCCGGGGGTCAGTCAAAGGCCAACAGGCTATACCGCCGCGCGGCGAGAAGGCGCCACTATCGGCCTCAGGTATGGCGCTTCCCCACGAACGCGACCAGTCAACCAACACCACTGCAACGGCACCCGATCCCAAGATGCTCCAGGCCAAGCGCGACATCGACGCAGGCTTGGTCGACACCGACATCTGCAGCCCACGGGAAAATGCGGGCATCGTGGTTTCCGAAAAAACAGTGGACGACAGACACCCCAATGAAATCAATAACTTAGCGCGTTTTCGCGCAACGCAATTTGGAAATTAAGTTGAAGACAACAGCATAACCATCAATGAAATATTTCATATTCCATAGAAGGTCTTGGTTCCCCACATAGCACCCGCAAGCAAAAAATGCATCGATTTCTTTGTCAGGATTGCAGCTACAACGGCTCGGGGCCAGTGGACGAAACCGCTCCGCGGTAGCCTGGCTCCAACGTCTGTAGCTATCCGAGGTAGTGGTTCCGTGTGTCGATGTAGTGAATTGAGGCAATTGGCCTCGTTCACTACAGGAGCACAGCCATGGAAACGTCAATTCAAACGGTATCTCCGCTGCGTCAACGCATGCTGGAGGATATGCGCATGCGCAAGCTCGCGCCCAAGACACGGGAAGCCTATATCCGGGCGGTCAGCAGATTCGCCAAGTATCTGGGGCGCTCGCCGGACACTGCCACCGCAGAGGATCTGCGGCGCTATCAGTTGCATCTGGTTGACGCAGGCACATCGCCCATCACGCTCAACGCCACTATCACCGGCCTGAAGTTTCTGTTTGATGTAACACTGGGCCATGGGGATGTCCTGGCCAAGATGCAGTCAGTGCGCGTTCCTCGCAAGATTCCGGTAGTCCTGAACAAGCAAGAAGTCGCCCGTCTGATTGCCTGTGCCGGCAACCTCAAACACCAAACCGCGCTATCCGTGGCGTATGGAACGGGCTTGCGCGTCAATGAAGTGATTTCACTGAAGGTAACCGACATCGACAGTCAACGCATGACGCTGCGCGTGGAACAGGGCAAGGCTGGTAAGGACCGGTACGCGATGATTTCTCCGATCCTGTTGGAGCGCTTGCGGGTTTGGTGGCGTGTCGCACGCGCACAAGGCAAGATGCTCGATGGTGGCTGGCTGTTCCCTGGGCGTGACCCGATTGACCCACTCACCGCAAGACAACTCAACCGAGCCATTCATGAAGCGGCCACGCTGGCAAAGATCGACAAGCCTGTGTCCATGCACACTCTGCGTCACAGCTTTGCCACGCATCTGCTGGAGCAGAAGGTCGACATCCGCGTGATTCAGGTGATGTTGGGCCACAAGAAGCTGGAGACGACGGCGCTCTATACCCAGGTGGCTACCGAGGTCCTGAAGGAAGTAATCAGCCCACTGGAAACGCTACAACCGGCATAGACCACATCCATGGGGCCTGGTGCCCTGGAGGTGGCGGACATCTTCCGTGCCCATGGGCCAGCCTTTCGTCTGGCGCAGCGCTCCCACCTGAGCCTGGGTCAGCTCAAGGTCATGACAGCCATTGAACAGTGCCGCACGGTGGCACTGGGGGGTGAATCGCCCCGGGTTTTGAGGAGGCTCCAACATTTGAGAAGATGGAGCCATGAGAAAGTCAACGAAGTTTTCCCCCGAAGTCCGCGAACGTGCAGTGCGCATGGTGCAAGAGCACCGTGGCGAATATCCCTCCCTGT
>JBBQLM010000020.1:0-74375 GCA_038327925.1 Burkholderiales bacterium
TCTGGTGGCCAGCAGCAGATGCTCTCGATCAGCCGCGCGCTGATGGCCAAGCCCGACCTGATCCTGCTCGACGAGCCCAGCCTGGGCCTGAGTCCCAAGCTCACCAAAGAAATCTTCGAGATCGTCGTTCGCATCAACCGCGAGCGCGGCACCACGATTTTGCTGGTGGAGCAAAACGCCAACATGGCGCTCAACGCGTCAGACTACGGTTACGTGCTGGAGAACGGCCGCATCGTCATGGAAGACACCTGCGCCCACCTGCGCGAGAAGGACGACATCAAGGAGTTCTACCTTGGCATGAAGGAAGACGGCGTGCGCGGCGAGCGGCGCTGGAAAAAGAAGAAGAACTGGCGGTAAACCATGAGCGGACTTTGGGACACCTCTTCGATAAAACCCTGCCATGACATCGTCATGCCGGGCGACACCATTCCCGCCATGTTCTGGAACGCCGTGGCCCAGCGCGGCCCCAGCGTCTGGATGCGGCAAAAGCATCTGGGCCTGTGGCGAAGCTGGACCTGGAACCAGACTGCCGATGCCGTGCGCGAGATCGGCAATGGCCTGTTGAGCCTGGGCTTTGCCAAAGGCGAATGCGCCTCCATTCTGGCCAACACCGTGGTGGAGTGGGTGTTTGCCGACCTCGCCGTGCTGTCAGCCGGTGGCGTCTCCAATGGCATCTACCCCACCGATGCCCCATCGCAAGTGCACTACCTGTGCGAAGACTCGCGCACCACCGTGCTCTTTGTGGAAGACGATGAGCAGCTGGACAAGGCTCTGGAAGTGCGCGCCCAATTGCCGTGCCTGCGCAAGATCGTGGTGTTTGACATGGAGGGATTGCGCGATCTGAGTGACCCCGCCGTCATCAGCCTGGAAGCGTTACGCGCGCTGGGACGAGACTACGCACTGAAGCACGTCGGCGTATTGGAGCAGCGCGCCGCCGGCTGCAAGCCAGACGACCTGGCCATTCTGGTCTACACCTCGGGCACCACGGGCAAGCCCAAGGGCGCCATGCACCTGCACCAGGGCCTGGTATTCACCGTGCAGGGCTACAACACCCTGGTGGCGCAGGACGAGCGCGATGAGCGCATGTGCTTTCTGCCGTTGTGCCACATTGCCGAGCGCATGGGCGGCGAGTACTTCGCGCTCTACACCGGCGCCAAACTCAATTTCGTCGAAAACCCGGAAACCATTCCGGAGAACGTACGAGAGATTGCACCCACCGTGTTCACTGCAGTGCCACGGGTCTGGGAAAAATTCTATTCCGGCGTGATGATTGCGCTGAAGGAAGCTGGCCGCGTGCAGCAGGCGGCCTACGCCTGGGGCATTGGCGTGGGAACCGCGATTGCTGACCGGATTCTGGCGGGCCAGCCAGTGGGTGGGTGGCTCAAGATCCAGTTCACCCTGGCCCAGTGGCTCGTGCTGAACAATGTGCGCAAGCTCATCGGCATCCACCGGTCCCGCTTCCTGGTGACGGGTGCCGCGCCCATTTCGCCCGACCTGGTGCGCTGGTATATGGCCCTGGGCGTGCCCATGCTGGAGGTCTGGGGCATGACCGAGACCTGCGGTGCATCGACCGGCGTACCCGCCGACCGGATGAAGCCCGGCTCGATTGGTCCGGCTGCCGCCTTCAACGAAGTCCGGCTGGACCCCGCCACTGGCGAGATCCTGGTGCGTGGCAAGAACGTGTTTGCCGGCTACCTGAATTTGCCCGAGAAAACCGCCGAGACCATCGACAAGGATGGCTGGCTGCACACGGGCGACGTCGGCGTCGTGGATGCGGATGGCTTTTTCCGCATCACCGACCGCATGAAGGACATCATCATCACCGCCGGCGGCAAGAACGTCACGCCCAGCGAGCTGGAAAACGACCTGAAGTTCTCGCCCTACATCACCGACGCGGTTGTCATTGGCGACAAGCGACCGTATCTCACTGTCATCATCATGATCGACCAGGAGAACGTCGAGAAGTTTGCCCAGGACGCCGATGTCCCCTTCAGCAACTACGCATCCCTGACCCGCACGCCCGAAGTGCAGGCCCTGATCCAATCCGAGCTCGACCGGGTGAACCAAAAGTTCGCCCGGGTTGAACAACTCAAAAAGTTCTTTCTGCTGGAAACCCAGTTGACCGCCGAGGACGAAGAGCTCACCCCCACCATGAAACTCAAGCGCAAGCTGGTTGAGAAGAAGTACGCGGCCCAGATTGAAGCCATGTACCTCTGAGCCACTCGCACCCATTCCCTAAAACCTATTCCATGACATTACGCAACACCCTCTCATTTGCCATCCTGGCGACCGCGGCCACGCTGTGCGCTGCACAACAGCCCCAGGGCATCAGCAAGAACGAAATCCTGATTGGCACCATCCAGGACCTGTCTGGTCCACTGTCCGGGTACGGCAAGCAGGCCCGCGCCGGCATGCAAATGGCCATTGAGGAGATCAATGAAACCGGCGGCATCAACGGCCGCAAGATCAAGCTGCTGGTCGAAGACTCCGGCTACGACCCCAAGAAGGCGGTCCTGGCAGCCCAGAAGCTGGTTAACCAGGACAAGATTTTCATGATGCTGGGCCACATCGGCACGGCACAGAATGAAGCCGCCATGCCGATCCAGTTCGAGAAGGACATCATCAACTTCTTCCCGCTCACGGCCGCGCGCTCCATGTACGAACCGTTCCACCGGCTCAAGTTCTCGACCCTGCCGACCTACTACGAGCAGATTCACAGCTCGCTGCCCAAGCTGGTGCGCCAGAAAAATGTGACCAAGGTCTGCGCCATCTACCAGGATGACGACTTTGGCCAGGAGGTCCTGCAGGGCGCGGAAGACGGGCTCAAGGCCCGCCAGATGGCGCTGACCGACAAGGCGTCCTTCAAGCGCGGCGCCACCGACTTCTCGTCCCAGGTTGCGAAGATGCAGTCCAGCGGCTGCGAAATGGTGGTGCTGGGCACCATCATCCGCGAGACCGTTGGCACCATCGCCACCGCCCGCAAGATGGGCTACAGCCCGGTTTTCCTGGGGTCCAGCGCGGCGTACACCGAACTGATTCCGAAGCTCGGTGGCAAGGGCATGGAAGGTTTCTACGCCACCATGACAGCGCAAATCCCCTACATGGACGACGCCTCACCAGCCGTTCGCCGCTGGGTCAGCAAGTACAAGACCCAGTTCAACGAAGACCCTTCGACCATCTCCGTGTTTGGCTACACCACCATCAACGTCTTCGCCAATGCCATGCGGGATGCCGGTGAGCGGCCCAACACCAGCAAGTTCATCCGCGCCATGGAGGTCATGAAGATTCCGGGCGACATGTTCGGCTCGCCAGCACTGAAGTTTTCGCCCACCCGCCGCCTGGGCAGCGACGACTCGCGCATGGCACAGATCCAGGATGGCCGCTGGAAGGTTGTCACGGAGTACAACAGTCAGTAAAAATGCAGGCGCCTGGGCGGGATCGCCCGGGCAACACGGATTTCAACCAGGAGACTAACCATGAAATTGAAAACTGCCCTTACCCTCACCACCCTGGCGCTGGCAGCCAGTGTTGCAGGGGCCCAGCAAGGTGTGAGCAAGGATGAGATTTTGCTCGGCTCCATTCAGGATCTGTCGGGGCCTATCGCGGGCTTTGGCAAACAGGCCCGCCTGGGCATGCTGCTGGCGGTCGAAGAAATCAACGAGCAAGGCGGCGTCAATGGCCGCAAGCTCAAGATTCTGGTTGAAGACTCTGCCTACGATCCCAAGAAGGCCGTTCTGGCAGCCCAGAAGCTGGTCAACCAGGACAAGATTTTCATGATGGTGGGCCACATCGGCACGGCACAGAACATGGCCGCCATGCCGGTGCAGTTCGAGAAGAACGTCATCAACTTCTTCCCGATCACGGCGGCGCGTGAAATGTACGACCCGTTCCACAAGCTCAAATACTCCTACGCCGCCACCTACTTCGACCAGATGCGCAACGCCGTGCCCAAGCTGGTCAAGGAAAAAGGCGCCAAAAAAGTCTGCACCATGTACCAAGACGATGACTTTGGCCTGGAAGTGCTCAAGGGTGGCGAGGCCGGCCTGAAGACCCTGAACATGGAGTTTGGTGAGAAGACCTCGTACAAGCGTGGCGCTACCGACTTCTCGTCGCAGATCTCCAAGATGCAGGCGGGCGGCTGCGACATGATTGTGCTGGGCACCATCATCCGCGAGACCATTGGCGCCATCGGTACCGCTCGCAAGCTGGGCTACAACCCGATCTTTCTGGGTTCCAGTGCGTCCTATACCGACCTGATCCACAAGCTCGGTGGCAAGGCCATGGACGGCCTCTACGCGACCATGACCGTGCAGAACCCGTATCTGGATGAGGCCTCGCAGCCCATCCGCTTCTGGGCCAGCAAGTACAAGACCAAGTTCAACGAAGACCCGACCGTGTTCTCGGTCTATGGCTACACCATCATCACCAGCTTTGCCACCGCGGCTGGCCGTGCCGGCAAGAACCTGACGACCGACAGCTTCATCAAGGTCATGGACAGCCTGACCATCGAGCCTGACTTCTTTGGTGGTGCTGTGCAGAGCTTCTCCGCCACCAAGCGCCTGGGCAGCGATGCATCACGGCTCTCGCAAATTCAGGACGGCAAATGGAAGACCGTGTCGGACTACTTTGGCAGCACTGCGAAGAAATAGTCCCCTCCAGCCAATAAAAAAGCCCCCGCGAGGTGGCTTTTTTATTGGCGAAGCGGGTTGTGCACCCGCTTGCGCTTACTTCTTCCTGGTGTACGTCAGCTTCTTCTTGCCACCTTCGCAGGTGCCAACCACTTTGGCATCCCCCGTCTGGTCGGCAGAGACGATTTCCAGGGTGTAACCCTTGACGCCCTTGCCATCCAGTTTGGTGGTGACTTGGGTCTTGAGTTCTTCGCAGGATTTCATGGCGTGGGCCTGGCCGATGCAGGCGAGCAATGCGATGAGCAGAGCGGTGGATTTCATATGGGGACTCCCTCAAAAAAGTTGTTGCCCGACTTTAAACGAAACATTGCTTCATCCGCACACTGTGGCATACACCCCACAGACGCCGCCAGCCCGGTATGTCGGTGTCAAGAAACGATGTAGGCCCCGCATCCGGTGGACAGCAGCTTGCCGTCGGCCCCCAGAAATTCCATGCGGGTGGAGGCCACGCGTGAGCCCAGGCGAATCACTTCGGCACGCAGCTCAAAGCGCTCGCTGATGCCGGGGCGCAAGTAGTCGATGCGCAGGTCAATCGTACCCAGCTTGGCGAAGCGGTGCAGGCGCTGCAGCGGCGCTTCATCCATGTGGCGCGCACCAATGGCGGCCATGACCGCCAGGCCACCCATGGCATCCAGTCCCGCGCTGATGACGCCTCCATGGATGCGGTTGTAGCTGTAATGCCCGACCAGGTCGTGCTTCATGGGAATGTGGGCCACAACGCGCTCCGGCGTGATGGAGTCGATCTTCAGACCCAGCACGGTGTTGAACACAATGTTCTCTTCAAATATCTGGGTCAGACCCCGAACGAATTCCGGCTCAAAGACGATGGGTGCAGCGGTGTGGGGTGTTTTAGGCATATTTTGATCAGTTGAGGACAGAGCTTAAGGTCTGTCCCGCAAAGTATCAGATTTCCAACTGACGCGAGGCCAACTCTTTCATGATTTCCTCAGCGCCGCCACCAATCATCATGACCTTGACCTCGCGGTAGATGCGCTCGCTGGCAGTGCCGCGCATGAAGCCCATGCCACCCAGGATCTGCACACCCTGGTCGGCGCAGAACTGCATGGTCTGCGTGGCGTGGTTCTTCAGGAGGCACACCTGGGCCACCCACTCGGCGCCCTTGGCCGACTTGTCACCCCGGTCGCCGGCATCGGCGCGCGCCGTCACGGCGTTCAGCCAGGCGCGGGTGGACTCGATGCGCATCTTCATGTCCATCAGCTTGTGCCGTATCACCTGGTGGTCCACCAAGGCCGTGCCAAAGGTCTTGCGCTGGCGTGCCCAACTCAAGGCTTCGTCGTAGCAACACTCCGCAAAACCCAGCGCCATGGCCGACATGGACAGGCGCTCGCCATTGAAATTGGTCAGGATCATTTTGAAGCCAGAGCCCTCCTCACCCACCAGATTGCCGGCCGGAACCCGCACACCGTCAAAGCGCAAATGGGCCGTGTCCGAGCACAACCAACCCATCTTCTTCAACGGGCTGCGCGACAGGCCCACCGCATCACCGGGCACCATCAGCATGGAGATGCCCATGGGGCCCTTGTTCTTCAGGTCGGTGCGCACGGCAACCGTCAGCCAGTCGGCGCGCATGCCGGAGGTGATGAACACCTTTTCGCCATCCACCACGTATTCGTTGCCTTCCAGTCGCGCGGTGGTCTTCAGCGCCGAGACGTCCGTGCCGCCACCGGGCTCGGTGATGGCCAGTGCGGCGATCTTCCTGCCGGCCAGCACATCGGGAATCACCTGCTGCCGCAGGGCGGCGCTGCCGTGGCGCAGTACCGGAGGCAGCCCAATGTTGTGGCTGAACAGGCTGGCCATCAGCCCGCCGCTGCCGCCCGTGCGGGCCAGGGCAATGGTCATGGCGTTGCGCACCTCCCAGGGTGCGGGCGTGCCGCCGAATTCCTCTGGGTAGCCCATGCCCAGCCAGCCCAGGTCGGCCGCGCGCTGGTAGAGGCTGCGCGGGAACTGGCCCGCCTCTTCCCACTGGTCTAGATACGGCTTGACCTCGGTCTGCACAAAGCGCTGAACCGCGTCTTCCAGCATCTGGATGTCTTCACCCAACGTATCGGTCGTCGTCATAGGTGTGGCTTTCTTTCCGCGCTCAGCGCGCCGGGCGCTTGGCCACGCCCATGGTTTTGGCGATGATGCCCATCATGACCTCGTCGGCACCGCCGCCGATACTGCCGAGGCGGCTGTCGCGGAACATGCGTGCCACCTTGTTCTCCCAGGTGTAGCCCATGCCACCCCAGAACTGCAGGCAGCCATCGGGCACCAGCCGCCCTAGCCGACCGGCCTTGAGCTTGGCCATGGAGGCCAGCTCCAGCACATCATTGCCGGACACGTACAGCTCGCAGGCCCGGTAGGTCAGCGCGCGCAGGGACTCGACTTCTGTCTTCATCTCCGCCAGCTTGAACTGCACCCACTGCTGGTCGGCCAGAGTGGCACCAAACATCTTGCGTTCCTGTGCCCACTCCACCGTCCAGTCAATGCAGTTGTTCAGAGCTTGCAGGCAACTGGCCGCACACCACAGGCGTTCCTCCTGGAATTGCTGCATCTGGTAGACAAAACCGGCGCCCTCCTGGCCGATCAGGTTGCGCTGCGGCACCCGCACCTCATCAAAGTAGATCAGCCCGGTGTCGCTGGAAGCCATGCCGATCTTGCGGATCTTGCGCGCCACCTCGATGCCGGGTCGCAGCTTGCCGCCTTCACGCAACGGCACCATGACCAGACTCTTGTTTTTGTGCGCCGGACCGTCGCCAGTGTTGACCAGCATGCACATCCAGTCGGCCTGCAGGCTGTTGGTGATCCACATCTTTTGTCCGGTAATGACGTAATCGTCACCATCCTTGCGGGCCGTGGTCTTGATGGCCGACACGTCACTGCCCGCACCCGGCTCGCTGACGCCAATGCAGCCCACGGCATCGCCCGCGATGGCCGGCACCAGGAATTCACGTTTGAGTTCCTCGCTGCCAAAACGTGCCAGAGCCGGTGTGCACATGTCTGTCTGCACGCCAATCGCCATGGGAATACCGCCGCAGTCGATGTGGCCCAGCGTCTCGGCCATGGCCATGCCGTAGGAGTAGTCGAGTCCCGCGCCACCATAGGCCTCGGGCTTGGTCAGGCCCAACAGGCCCAGGTCGCCCAGCTTCTTGAAGACCTCATGCGCGGGGAACTGCTCTGCCTCTTCCCACTCTTCCACATGGGGGTTGATCTCGGCCTCAATGAAGCGTTTGAGGGTCTTCTGGATTTCCAGGTGTTCGTGCGTGAATTGCATGGTGGTATCTCAGACTTGAAAGACTTTGGGCGTGTGGGCCCTGTGAAAACCATTGAACGGTTTGACGGCCTCGCGCGCTTGCACGGCCGCATCCGGCACGCGCATGGGGTAGCCCGCGCGGGCCTGCGGACGCGCACCGTCGATGCGCAAGGTGGTGCCACTGATGAACGACGCGGCCGGACTCAACAGGAACACAATGCCCGCCGCCGTCTCCGCCTCGGTGCCGAAGCGCCCGGCCGGTATGGTCTTGGCCATCTCCCGGATCATGGGCGCCATCTCCACGGGGTAGTTGTCCATGCCGCTGGAGGCGATGTAGCCCGGCGCCACCGCATTCACCCGCACGCCCTTGGCCGCCCATTCCAGGGCGGCGGTCTCGGTGAAGCTGACCATGCCGGCCCGCGCCGCACCGCTGTGCCCCATGCCGGGCATCGAGCCCCACATGTCGGCCACGATGTTGACTATTACCCCCCCGGTCTTGGCCAGGCCTTGCAGGTAGCACTCGCGCGCCATCAGGAAGCCGCCGGTCAGGTTGGTGTTGACCACCGCCTCCCAGCCCTTGGCACTGATGGCCTCCAGCGGCGTCATGAACTGGCCGCCGGCGTTGTTGACCAGGCCATCAATGCGCCCCTGCGCCGCCAGGATGGAGGTGACGGTCTGGCGCACGGCCTCTTCCTGACGGATATCGCAAACCTGGTAGCTCGCTTGGCCGCCGTCTGCGGTGATTTCGCTGGCCACCGCTTGCAGCTTCTCCAGCTTGCGCCCGACCAGCGCCACATGCGCACCCAGGGCCGCCAACTCGTGCGCCGTGCAGCGCCCAATGCCCGAGCCGCCGCCGGTGACGATGATGACCTTGCCCGCGAACAGACCGGGGGCAAACACAGAACCGTATGTCATACAGACTCTCAATCAGTGGGTTTCAGGAATAGCGCCATGGCGGCGTCGGTCAGCTGCTGCAGCGACGCGCCCTTCTTGGGATCAAACCACTGCACCGACCAGTTCAGCGCACCCAGGATCAGCAGCCGCGCCAGCCGCACCGGTGCGTCCAGTTCGCCGCGTTCATGCAAGGCCGTGAGCACCGGCAGCCACAGGGATTCGTACTCGGCAATCAGCAGCCCCAGTGACTTGCGCTGGCGCAGTGGCAGGGAGCGCGACTCGTACAGCATGACCGGCACAAAGTCGCTGCCCGGGCCGAGCAGCACTTCAAAGTGGGCGCCCACCAGAATGCGCAACTGCTGCGCCGGCGCCAGGCTGGCGTAGCCGGGTGTCTGCGCCGCCGCACGCTGGCGCGCCAGCGCCGAGCGCATGCCCTCCTCCATGACGGCGTAGAGCAGCGCATCCTTGCTTTTGAAGTGGTAGAACGGCGAGCCGCTTTGCATGTCGGCCGCCGCGGCAATGTCGCGCGTGGTGGTGGCCGCAAAACCCTTCTGTCGAAACAGATGGCCGGCGGCTGCGAGCAGCGCTTGGCGGCGGTTGCCGTCATCGCGCTCGTCCACGGTCTTGCGGGGGCGCCCGCGCGCGCGTTTGGCGGCAGGTTCGGATTCGGGCGTGGTTGCGTCAGACTTCATGGGTCCGACGATACCAAACCCAATTATTTTTAGCAAGCAAATGCTTGGTAAAAATAATTGGACTGTTCGGCGGTGCATGCGCGCCCCCGCAGCGAACAGACCAGCGAGGGAGCCCAAAAAGGACTGCACTGTAGACAATTGTCTGTCCCCAGTTCTTGCGACAGACAAAGCCGCCCGGTTGCGACATACTGCGCCCCCGACGCTGCCGCGAACCGCGCCAGACCACCACGCACCAACACCGGACAATGCGCAAGTTCGCCTCTCTGATCGCTTTCATGATGGTCTTCGGGCAAATGGCAGCCCATGCGGGCGAGCCCATGCACATCACCCGCGCGGATGTGCTGGAAATCGATGGCCAGGGCTATACGCCCGCGCCATACGCCATCGCGTCCGAGGGACCGAAGGGCGACTGGGCATCGGAGCCCTTGCCCCGTGCCCCACGTCCACGGCACGCGCTGGGGCGCTTGCCCCAGGAAAGCGAGGCTCCGACCCGCACCACCTGGTACCGCGCGCAGCTTGTGGCTCCGGCGGACGCCGCCACCGCCGCGCCCACCTTCAATGGGGCGGACACGCCGCTTTACCTCTACATCCCGCGCTGGAAGTCGGACGGCTCCATCGCCGTGTATGGCAATGGCCGGCTGCTCTACCAGTCCAAGGCAAACCTGCAATGGAACGGATCCAACCACCCGCTATTCATCGCGTTGGACACCACCGCCGATGCGCCGCCGCCGCGCGAGCTGCTGATCCGCCTGCAGCACTTGCGCGGCATCGGTGGCGCGCTGTCGTCCCTGTGGGTTGGGCAGCATGCCGATCTGGCCTGGCGCTACACCATCCGCGAATGGCTGCAAACCCAATTGCCGTTCATGTGCAGCGCGGCCTTTCTGTCCATCGGCGTCTTCGCCTGTCTGGTCTGGCGCAAGCATCGCCACAAAAAGCTGTATCTGCTGTTCTTCCTGATGTCGCTGGCGGCCTTCGTCCGCACGCTGCACGAACACGCCGGCGTGGAGCGCCTGCCGATCAGCGACGCGTGGTTTGGCTGGCTGACCGTCAACGCCTTGTTCTGGCTGCTCGCCCTCTCCCACCTGTTCCTGGTCCAGTTGCATGGCCGCGCGCGGCCCTGGTTGGCGAGGCTGGTGTTGCTGGTCGCAGCAGCCAGCACGCTCATCACCCTGCCACTGCCTGGCATGCCGGACGCAACCCTGGTTGCCGCCTTCCTCTACATCGCGCTGCTCCTGGTTGGCGGCGTGGCTTTCGCGCTGGACTGGCACGACGCGCGGCGCAGCCGCTCAAAAGACGGCATGCTGCTGGCCGGCTGGAGCCTGATGTTCATCCCGCTCGGCATCTATGACTGGCTGCTGCAAAACAACCTGCGCAACATCGAAGGGACGTTTCTGACCAGCTACTCCAACATGGGCGCATTCATCCTGTTCTCCTACGCCCTGTTCCATCGCTACCGGATGGCCATCGCCGAAGTGGAGCACGTCAACGCCAGCCTGGAGAGCCGCTTGCAGGCGCGCGAGGCAGAGCTGACGCTGAGCCACCAGCGCCTGCGCGAGATCGAGCAGCGCCAAACCCTGGCGCAGGAGCGCCAGCGCCTGATGCAGGACATGCACGACGGCCTGGGCTCTTCGCTGGCCAGCGCGCTGCGCGTGGTCGAGAAGGGCCGCCTGGGCGAGGCCGACGTGGCCCAGGTGCTCAAGGGTTGCATCGACGACCTGAAGCTGGCCATCGATTCCATGGAGCCGGTCGACGCCGACTTGCTGCTGTTGCTGGCCACGCTGCGCTTTCGCCTAGGGCCACGATTGGAGAGCACCGGGATTGCGTTGCGTTGGGAGGTAAACAGCGTGCCGCCACTGGACTGGCTGGACCCCAAGCACGCGTTGCACATACTGCGCATCCTGCAAGAGGCGTTTACCAACATCATCAAGCACACCCAGGCCACCGAGATCCACCTCAGCACCGCCGTGGAAAGCGACTGGGTGGTGGTGCGCATCACCGACAACGGCCAGGGCTTCGCGGTGGAGCAGGCCCTTCAAGGCGGCGGCAAGGGCCTGTCCAACCAGCAGCGCCGCGCGCAGGCCATTGGCGCCAAAGTGGATTGGGAAACAAGCATCGCGGGAACTTGCTTCCACCTCCATCTACCTCTGCAACCCAGCGCAAACGGCATGCTGTAGCCAACGCCACCCCAGCCGTCTGTCCCCAAAACTAGCGACAGACAGACCCGCAATATTGCGGCACCATGCGCCCGTCCTTCAACCATTCGAGAAAGCAATCACCATGAAACACTCCCCACGCACCACCTCGCACCGCAGCCTGGCAGCCACCGGTCTGTTGGCACTTGCCTTACTGGGCGGCAGCATCGCGGCCAGCGCCCAGCAGTGGTACTTCTATGTCAAGAACGACTCCAGCCAAGCCATCGTAGGCTTGTACACATCGGAGAATGGCAGCAAGTGGGGACGCTTCAATCTGGGCTCCGGCATCGCCTCGGGCAAGAAGGTCAAGCTGACCTGGAACGCATCGACCAACAACCAGGATTGCAACCAATACGTCAAGGCGGTGTTTGCCGATGGCAGCGAAGTCAAGACGGCCAAGATGGACTTCTGCGACGACCTGGACGAGCCCATTGTGTTCTCCGACTGATCACCCATCAGGGTTTCACCGTCAACCCCTGGGTGGCATTGCGGAACGCATGGACCCGGTAGGTCCAGTTGGAGCCACCGCCCCAGAGGCTGTCAGCCCAATGCTCCGCAGGCACCGTGCCCAGGGTCAGGGCCGGTGTCACCACTGAGGACCGCGTGGCCCCGTTCGCAGTCGTGGTCAGCAAACCCGTCCCATCGGTTTGAATGACAAAGGAGACAAAGCCCGGCATGCTTTCAATCAGCGCGACGCGCAAAGCATCCGGTTCCAGAAACGCCGGACGCAACACCTGCTCATCGCCCGCGCTGTCGGTGAAGCGGTACAGGCCGTCGCTACCCTGCTTGAGACTGGGCGCGCCTGGCGTGACCTTGGTCACCAGATGGTCGGGGTTGGCCGCATAGATGGTGCTGCCGCTCTGGACGGTGATCAGCCCCAGATCGTTGACCTTGGACGTCAAGCCCATGGAGGCCACGAGCGTGCCAAATTCGGTGTAGTTGAACCGCACCGGTTCTGCGGAAAGGCTGCAATGCGGGACAGTCCATGTGATCACGATGGAGCCGTCACCACCTTTTGCACCCGGCGCGCCGCCATTGGATGCCACCGTGACCGCTCCACCGGTGCTTCCACCGCCACCACCACCGCCAAGCCAGGCGGCGCCGCCGCCGCCGCCGTAGCCGCCACCGCCGCCGCCGCCGAAGAGGCCACCGGAGACGTTGAAATCAGCGAGGCAGTTGTGAAAAGCATCGCCGCTACCGCCGCTACCACCCCCGCTGCCAGCACCACCAATACCACCACTAATACTGCCGTCGATGACGTAGCCGTGGCTGTTGAGGTTGCCGCCACCGCCGCTACCACCGCTGCCACCGTTGCCGTTGCCGCCGTTTTGGCAGGAACCGACGAGGACTCCGGGGCCACCATTGCCGCCGCTCCCACCGGCGCCCTGGCTGTAGCCGTAGCCCATGCCGCCGTCACCGCCGTTTCCGTCGCCACCGGCGCCCACGGCCCCGCCGCCGCCGCCGCCAGCTACAACTTGCTGTGTGGTTCCTGCATTCACCGTGCTGGAACCGCCGCCTCCACCGGCGAGCTGTCGCGTTGCGGCTCCTGCCTTCAAAACGTTGGAACCAGCGCCCCCGCCGCCGCCGACAAACAAGCTCAGCGTGGTGCCCCCTACGCCAGGCAACGTAGCGGTGACGACACCTCCCGCACCACCGTTACCAACCCCGCCACCGCCACCTCCACCGGTGGCAACCACGTTGACCGAATACACGCCCGCGGGAATGGCGCAGGTCGCCGCGCCGGGAGTTGTGATGTTGCATGAGCCCGCATGGGCCGCCAAGCCGGTCAGGCCGGCAGCAAGGGCTAACAGAAGAGGTTTGAATTGCATTGCGTTCTTTCGATGATCGACAGGGTTCCAAGAGCGCACCCCCAACGCAGCGCATCGTAGGGACTTGCGCCCCGCCTGTCTGTCCCCAGAACTAGTGACAAGCCCCGCCCCACGGCTGTGCTAGCGCCGGCCAAGGACTAGTAGCCAAATAGGCCTCAAGCCCTCGTCATACCTGCGTATACAGCTATTGTTTTTATAGCATCCATACCATCAAGGCTTCACCGTCACCCCCTGCGCCGTGCCCAGCGGCTGGTTGTTGACCATGCGGTAGCGGGCTTTGCCGCCTTGCCCTGTGCCGTCTTGCCACACGCTCTGCCCCACCCGCTCGGTGGGCACGCCCGAGACCGTCAGGTCTGGCACCAGCGTGTAGCGCTGGCCCTGGAACACGATGGTGGCGGTGCCGTCAAGCTGAATACTCAGCGTGGCGCTACCGTCCAGGCCCAGCAGAGCGTTGTGCAGCGCGGTCACATCGGCAAAGGCCGGGTACAGGATTTGGTGGTTGCCTTGGGCGTCGATGAAGTGCCAGTTGCCGTCAGCGCCTATGACCAATTGCGCGCTGCCCGTGGAGGGATCGAGTTGGACCTGCACACCGGGTTGCACCGCGTAGATCAGGCCGTTGAACGTGGCAATCAGCACACCGTTGTCGGCCTGCCTGACCACCACGCCGGGCAAGAGGGCCAGCAGTTGGTCCAGGCTCACCAAAGCCGGGGTGATGACCAGCGACTGGCCGTTGCGCACGATCTGGTAGCGGCCATCGCCCAGGGGGTAGATGCCGTTGGCGCGCGGGTCACCGCTGCCTTGGTAGTTGCTGGGCACAAAGGCCAGCTTGCCACCGTTGAAGCCGCTCAGGGTGACGGTGCCCAGCGCGTTTTGGCCTATGGGTTGCAGCGGCTGGCCCAGCGCGTTGGAGAGCATGGCCACCAGGTCGGCCAGGAAGGCCGGGCCTTCGCCAGCGGCCATGTTGACGATGGGCGGCAGCGCGGTGACGCCGGGGACGGTGACGGGCAACGGGGGAATGACAGGCAGGGTGGGCGTGCTCACCGGGACCTGCACCGGGATGGCTTGCTTGAGGATGAAGCCATCCTGTTGACCGACCGCCGTCAGCGCCGGGGTGGTGAGATTGCCGCCAAAACTCCCGCCCAGGGTGATATTGCCGACAGCATCCATGGCGATGGCATTGGCGTTGGCACTTGCCCCGCTGCCGCCGTAGTTCTTCGCCAAGCCAATGGCGCCGTTGGCGTCGAGCTTGAAGGCGAACACGTCTCTGTTGCCGATGAGCGTCAGCGCCGGGGTGGTGAGGTTGGTCGCGCTGCTGGCCTGCCCTGTGGAAAACACCCCGCCGAGGGCGACATTGCCAGCGGCATCGACGGCGATGGCATTCACCGAGGCATTCAACCCGCTGCCGCCAAAATTCTTGGCCCAGACGGCGGCGCCGGTGTTATCGAGCTTGAAGGCGAAGGCGTCTTGCGAGCCAATTTTGCTCAGCACCGGGGTGGTGAGGTCGCCAGACTCGAAATATCCACCCAGATAGACATTGCCGCTCCCATCCACCGCAATGCCGAAGGCCTCCGCAAACGCCCCGCTGCCGCCGAAGTTCTTGACCCAGAGGGTGGCGCCGCTGGCGTCGAGTTTGAGGGCGAAGGCGTCCCCCACGCCGATTTTCGTCAGCGCCGGGGTGGTCAGGTTGGCGGATTTGAAATTCCCGCCCAGATAGACATTGCCGCCGCCATCCACCGCGATGCCATAGCCGTAGGCCTTTGCCCCGCTGCCGCCGAAGTTCTTGGCCCAGGC
Source organism: Burkholderiales bacterium (assembly GCA_038327925.1). Classification (GTDB taxonomy): domain Bacteria; phylum Pseudomonadota; class Gammaproteobacteria; order Burkholderiales; family Burkholderiaceae_C; genus Allorhodoferax. Next base: position 15,340 of record JBBQLM010000020.1, read on the forward strand.
GATGCTGCCGTCGGCATTCAGTTTGAAAGCAAAGGCATCGCTGTTGCCGAAGCTGGTCAGTGCTGGAGTGCCGAAGACACCGCCATTGAAATTCCCGCTGTTGCCAAAATCCCCGCCCAAATAAACCTTGCCGGAAGCATCCACCGCGATGCTTCGCGCATGGATAGTCGCCGCGCCGGCGAACCCCTGCGCCCAGACGGTAGCGCCGCCGGCATCGAGTTTGAGGGCGAAAGAAGCCCCCCAGGCGCTGAGCGGGCCCAAGGCCGGGGTGGTGAGACTGCCAGAGGTATCCCCTGTCAGATAAACATTGCCGGCGCCATCGACCGCGATGGCTCTGGCAAGCGCACTCACGGGATCGTAGGCATAAGTCAGCCCGCTGTCGCCGAAATTCTTCGCCCACAGCACGCTACCGGCGGCGTTGATCTTGGCGGCGAAGGCATCCAGTGCGCCGATGCGGGTCAGGGTGGTGCCGCCCAGTGTCAGGCTGGCGCCAGCGAAAGAGCCGGCGATATAGGTGTTGCCCGCCGCATCGACCGCCGTGGCGTTGATGCTGGTGAAGGCGCCGCTGCTGCCAAAGCTGCTGGCGGTAAAGCTGCTGGACGTGCTGACACTGGCCGAGGCGCTGGAGGCGCTGCTGTTGCCGATGCCGTTGGCCGCCGTCACGCGGAAGGTGTAGGCCGTGCCCAGCGCCAGGCCGACGATATGGTGGGTGGTGGCGGTGCTGCCGGCATCCACATCCACCCCGCCTGCCGGGCTGGTGATCACCGTGTAGCCGGTGATCGCCGAGCCGTTGTCCGCCGGGGCGGTAAAGCTGACGGTGGCGACGTTACCGGTGAGCGTGACGGTGGGCGCCGCCAGTTGCGACGGCGCACCGGCATAGGCGAACAAGCCGTTGCCGATGCCACCGGTGCCCGACGGGGTGGTCACGGTGACATCCACCGCACCGAAGCTCGTGGTGCTGGCGGGCACGGTGACGGTGATGGAGGTGGCGGAATTGACGGTCAAGGACGTGCCGGGGTTGGCACCGAAGTTCACCGCAGTGGCTCCGCTGAGGCTGTAACCGCTGAGGGTCACGACCGTGCCGCCGGAGACACCGCCACTGGCGGTGCTGAGGCTGTTGACAACCGGCAACACGGTCGTTTGCTTGAGGATGAGGGCGTCCGTCCTGCCATTCGGGGTAAAGGTCAAGGCAGGGCTGGTGAGGTTGCCGTTGTCGAAAGACCCGCCCAGATGAACGTTGCCCGAGACATCGACGGCAATGGCGAAAGCGTTGGCACTTACTCTATTGCCATAGCGATCCACACCGCCACCGCCGTAGTTCCTGGCCCAGGTGGTAGCGCCAAGGGAGTCGAGCTTGAGGGCGAAGGCATCTGTGCTGCCGATCTTGGTCAAAGCCGGGGTGGTGAGGTTGGCGCTGCTGAAATCCCCGCCCAGATAGACGTTGCCCAAGGCATCGACGGCGATGCCGGTCGCTGTGGCTATCGCCCCTGCGCTGCCGCCGTAGTTCCGGGCCCAGGCACCGGTGCCCGAAACGGAGCCGACCGAATCGAGCTTGAAGGCAAAGACGTCTCCCGTGCCGATCAGACTCAAGGCCGGGGTGGTGAGGTTGGCAGAATCGAAATTCCCGCCCAGATAAACGTTGCCCGAGGCATCGACGGCAATGGCATTGGCATAAGCACCCGCCCCGCTGCCGCCGTAGTTCCGGGCCCAGTCGGGGGAGCCATTGCTCGGATCGAGCTTGAGGGCGAAAGCATCCGCGCCACCGATCCTGGTCAAGGCCGGGTAGGTGAGGTTGGCGCTGTGGAGATAGCCAGCCAGATAAACATCGCCCCAGGTATCGACGGCGATGGCGTTGGCCCGCGTTGTCGCCCCGCTGCCGCCGTAGTTTTTGGCCCAGATGGTGGTGCCGTCGGCGGCATCGAGCTTGAGGGCGAAGGCATCCTGAACGCCGCGCACGATCTCCCCCAGGATGGAGGGGTTGGTTCCATTGCCAGAATACCCGCTCAAATAGACACCGCCCGTGCCATCGACGGCGATGCCGGTGGTTTTGGTGTTTTGAACGGACGTGCCACCCAAAACTTTCGCCCAGAGGGTCGTGCCAGCGTCATCGAGCTTGATGACAAAGGGACCGGCGGCCCCAGGCACGGACGGGGTGGTGAGGGGGGCAACGGTGTCACCGCTCAAATAGACATTGCCCGAGGTATCGACGGCGATGCCGGTAGCCTGGGTATTCGCCGCCCCACCGCCCACGTACGATGATGTGATTCCGCCATAGTTCCTGGCCCACAACACCGTGCCGCCGACGTCGATCTTGGCGACGAAGGCATCTGACCCACCACCGTTGCGCACGAGGGTGGTGGAGCCCAGCGGCTGCGTGTAGTTGGTGAAATAGCCGGCGATGTAGGTGTTGCCGGTGTCATCGACCACCGTGGCGTTGATCCTGGCCCACTGTGCGGGCATACCGAAGCTCAGCGCCCAATCCGCCGCTGCCGCTGGCCGCGCAAAGAACAGAAGCGCCGCCAGCAAGACCAGCAGCAGAGAGAGCGGAGCAACACGTTTCATGAAAAGCCTTTGGAGGGAGCAAGCAAGGGATTGGCGCTGAATGGTAGGGACTTGCGCCGCGCCTGTCTGTCCCCAGAACTAGTGACAAGCCCCGCCCCATGGCTGTGCTAGCGCCGGCCAAGGACTAGTAGCCAAATAGGCCTACAGCCCTCGTCATACCTGCGTATACCGCTATTGTTTATGTAGCAAACAACTCGCCATCACGGCTTCACCGTCACCCCCTGTGCCGTGCCCAGCGGCTGGTTGTTGACCATGCGGTAGCGGGCTTTGCCGCCTTGCCCTGTGCCGTCTTGCCACACGCTCTGCCCCAGCCGCTCGGTGGGCACACCGGCAAGCGTGAGGTCTGGCACCAGCGTGTAGCGCTGGCCCTGGAACACGATGGTGGCGGTGCCGTCCAACTGAATACTCAGCGTGGCGCTGCCGTCCAGGCCCAGCAGTGCGTTGTGCAGCGCGGTCGCATCGGCAAAGGCGGGGTACAGGATTTGGCTGTTGCCTTGGGCGTCGATGAAGTGCCAGTTGCCGTCAGCGCCCATGACCAGTTGCGCGGCGCCCGTGGCGCTGTCCGTTTGCACCTGCACTCCGGGTTGCACCACGTAGGTCACGCCGTTGAACGTGGCAATCAACACGCCGTTATCAGCCTGGCGCACGCTCACGCCGGGCAGGAGCGCCAGCAGTTGGTCCAGGCTCACCAGGGCCGGAGTAATAACCAGCGACTGGCCGTTGCGCACGATCTGGTAGCGGACATCGCCCAGGGGGTAGATGCCGTTGGCGCGCGGGTCGCCACCGCCTTGGTAGTTGCTGGGCACAAAGGCCAGCTTGCCACCGTTGAAGCCGCTCAGGGTCACGGTGCCCAGCGCGTTTTGGCCGATGGGTTGCAGCGGCTGGCCCAGTGCGCTGGAGAGCATGGCCACCAGATCGGCCATGAAGGCCGGGCCTTCGCCAGCGGCCATGTTGACGATGGGCGGTAGCAGGGTTGTGCCGGGAATGGCCACGGGCAGCGGGGGAATGACGGGAGTGGGAATGGTGGGCGTGACCGAGCCACCCGTCACAGCGGCGGATACGCCGGCCATGAAGCCGGCAGCAAGCTGCTGGTTGCCGTTGCCGGTGCCGCCGACAATGGCTTCGCCAAGACCCCCGACAAGGAGGAAGCCACCATCGCCCATGATGCCCGCGCCAGCGCCGATCAGTGTGCTGTCAATGCTGTAATTGCCATCATTCATCGCCGAGACCGAAGTCGACGCGGCCCCCAGGGCAAGCGCCAGAAGAGGCAGCAATAAGCAGCGTCGCGGCAAGCCGCAGAAGGGTGTTTGGCGGATGCGCTTCATTCGTTTGTCCTTGGTTTTGCGGCAAAGCCCAGATTGGCGACGATCCGCAAGCGCTCACCCGGCGGCAGTTCACCGCCATCGAGCAGCGCTTGCCACAGTTGCCGGGCTTCGCTCACTCGACCGGTATAAAACGCGGTCAGCGCCAGTTCATCCCTGGCTCGCCAGGTGTAGGTGGCGACATCGACAAACAGCCGATCAACCGGCATGGAAATCGCCGCCGCCTTGCCGGCAAACAGCTCGGCGTTGTGCCATTCCTCGCGTTGGCGGAAATAGCGGGCCAGCTCGACCAGCGGCTCGGCGCGGCTTGGGCGACGTTCCCAGGTGGACAGATAGGCGGCAACGATCTGCCCATGCGCATAGCCCAGCCGTTCCATCAACACCGCGCATTGCCAACCGGCATACCAGGCTTCTTCCTCCCAGCCGCCGAGGGTGACCCGCCGCTCATACTGCGCCAGTGCCTCTTCAAGCCGACCAGCGTCGCGGTAGCTTTGGGCCAGGTAGAAGACGTGGCGCGGATCGTTGGGATCATCGCGCAGCGCGGCTTCGAGGAGTGCCGCATCCTTGAGGTATTTGTCGGGGTCGCGCGAGCGGGCGCCCTCGGACCGCACCTCGATGGCCCAGCCAGGCAAACGCGGCTGCGCCACTGGCTGCCCGGCATCCAGGAATTCGTGCACCACCCCTTGCCATCGCCAGGGCAACGCGGTGGACACTAGGCCGACCCGGTCGTAGCGCATGCTGCCGTAGCGGGCTTCCAGCGAATAGGCTGAACTGTCCAGCCGGGGCCGCTGGGTGCCAGAAGCAACGCTCAGGGTTTCGTCGGCGTCGATGAACAGCAGGTAGTCGGCACAGCCCCGCGCCAGTTCCAGCGCTTCGTTGCGGTTGTGGCCGAAATTGCGCCAGGGCCGGCGGGCCAGGGTGCCGGGGATGCCGTCGAGAGCCGCCCGCACCCGTGCCGGGGTATCGTCCGTCGAGCCGGTATCGACAATCAGCCAGTGGTCGATGAAGGGCCGCACCGAGGCCAGACAGCGCTCGATCACCGCCGCTTCGTCGCGCACGATCATGTTGAGGCAGAGCGTCATGGCGTGCCTAAGACGGGTAAAAGCCTCGTGTGCAGATCACATAGGTAAGGCCGTTCGGGGCGGCGGCACGCAGATCCGGCAAGGCGAAGGTGAGCGTATTGTCGCCACCGTAGGTGGCCCCCATAATCGCGTACAGCCCTGAGTTCTGGGCGATGGACAATATCTGTCCCATCGCCCTTGTCCAATCTGCGGAATGGCGACCGGCTATCAATATCACCTGGCCAAGCATGCAACCGATCGCGTCTGGCTGGGTTCCCGCGACGGCATTGGATGTGCCCGTTCCGAACAGCGCCGCGGTACCCGCTGGGCCGGTGGCTCCCGTAGGCCCAACCACCCCTGCGGCACCCGCTGGACCGGTCGCACCCGTCGCGCCAGCGGCACCGGCTGGGCCAGCGCTGCCGGTCGCCCCGGCAGGCCCCGTAGCACCTGCCAGTCCGGTCGCGCCGGTGGCACCAGTCGCTCCGGCCAGGCTGACGCCCGCCGGCCAGGTGCCGCCGGCCTTGGGGCCGAAGATCGCGCGGGTGGCGCTGTTGTAGTAGAAATCGCCGTTGTTGCCATCGCCGGCGGCGGGGTCCACCGTTCCCGTGAGCATCCCCGGCCCGGTCGCGCCGCTTGGGCCAGTGGCGCCGGTAGCACCTGCCGGACCGGCTGCACCGGTGGCGCCCGTCGCTCCGGCTAGGCTGACGCCCGCCGGCCAAGTGCCGCCGGCCTTGGGGCCGAAGATCGCGCGGGTGGTGCTGTTGTAGTAGGAATCGCCGTTGTTGCCATCGCCGGCGGCGGGGTCCACCGTTCCCGTAAGCATCCCCGCCCCGGTCGCGCCGCTTGGGCCAGTGGCGCCGGCTGCGCCAGTGGCCCCCGCCGGGCCAGTCGCTCCAGTCGCGCCAACTGCGCCGACTGGGCCAGCGCTGCCGGTCGTCCCGGCAGGCCCCGTGGCTCCTGCTGGCCCGCTTGGTCCGGTCGCGCCGGTCGCTCCGGTAGCGCCCGCAGGGCCGGTGGCCCCGGAGGCCCCACTGATCGTGCCGCAGGCCCAGCCGCTGGCGCCTTTGAGCAAAGTCTGGCCGGTGGCGCACGGTTCGCCAAGACTGGCGGCGGTGATCGCTCCGTTGGCCACGGTGGTAGCAGTATTGGCGGTGTTGGCCAACATCGCATAGGGCACCGATGACAGCGCCTGGCGCGGCGTCATCTCGGCCCCGCTGCCGATCTGCACGCCCAGGTAATAGGGCGCGTCGAAGGCAAGATTGAGCGGCGTAACGCTACCCAGTTGCACCGCATAGAGCCCGTTGCCCACCGCAACCGACTGGGTTTCGCTCCACAGCATGGTGCCGCCACTGGCGGCGTCGTACAGCCTGAAGGTGATGCTCAGGGTGCTATTGACTGCCTGCCCGGCCTGGGTCAGCTTGCCTTGGTAGGAAATCTGCCGCACCGGCACCGTGGCCTGTGCTGCCCCGCCACACAACAACAAGGCTGAAACCAGCGCCAGCCGGCGGCAAGCGAAAAACCGGTGCGAAAAATGATCCGTGGCGGACATAAAGGGCAACTCCAATGGCAAAAGAGGCGGGGTGGGCACGCGCATGGTAGGGACATCGAGCGCGCCTGTCTGTCCCTAGAACTAGTGACAAGCGCCAAGCGCCAACTGTGCTAGCGCCGGCCAAGGACTAGCAACAAAATTGGCCGTTAGCCCTCGTAATACCTGCGTGGATAGCTACGATTTCAGTAGCAAACCACTCGCCTCATGGTTTCACCGTCAACCCCTGCGCCGTGCCCAGCGGCTGGTTGTTGACCACGCGGTAGCGGGCCGCGCCCTCTTGCCATGCGCTCTGCCCCACCCGCTCCGTGGGCACGCCGGCAAGCGTGGGGTCTGGCACCAGCGTGTAGCGCTGGCCGTGGAACACGATGGCGGCGGTGCCGTCCAACTGGATGGCCGATGTGGCACCAAAGTCAAGGCCTAACAGCGCATTGCGCAGCGCCGCCGGGTCGGCAAAGGCGGGGTACAGCACCTGGTGGTTGCCCAGCGTGTCGATGAAGTGCCAGTTACCGTCAGCGCCCATCACCAGCCGTGCGTTGCCCGTTGCCGCGTCCAGTTGCACCTGCACGCCGGGTTGCACGACGTAGGTCACGCCGTTGAGGATGCCGGTGAGTACGCCGTTGTCGGCCTGCCTGGCCAGCAAACCGGGCAAGAGGGCAACGAGTTGCTCCACATGCACCAGCGCCGGGGCCAGCAGGATGGAATCGCCATTGCGCACCACCTGGTACTGGCCGTTGGCCAATGGGCTGGTCACGCGGTAGATGCCGTTGGCGCGTGTGTCACCGCTTTGGAACTTCAGCGGGATGAAGGCCAGCTTGCCGCCGTTGTAGCCACTCAGGGTGACGGTGCCGCACACGCCTTGTTCCACAAAGGCCAGGGGCTGGCCGACAGCAGCGGACAGCAGCGTGACCATGTCCGCCGTGAAGGCCGGGCCCAGGTCGGTGCCGAGGTTGAGGATGCCGGGCCAGGTGGCCAGCCCGCAACTGGGCGGCACGGCCAGCGGGGAAATGGTGGGGGCCGTTGGCGTTGGCGGTGGCCGTGGTGGTGGCGGTGGCGTCACCACCACGGCGATGCCAAACTTGCGCACGTTGTAGACAAAGAGGGCATCTCCCGCCTTGGTGGCGATGATGATGCAGTCGCCCACCGCCACGCCCGTCAGTGTGTTGCCGCTGACGGTGCAGTTGGCGGTGTCGGGCTCATAGGTGACCGCACCCGTTCCGCTGCCGCCCGTGGTGCTGAGCGTGACGCTGCCGCCCACGCTCACCGTGTCCGCGCTGGCGGACACCATGAGGCCGTTCTGGAAGTTCTTCTCGATGGTGAAGCTCTGCACGACTTGGGGTGCCGCGTCAAAGGTGGCGTTGCCCACCTGATCGGCAGTGATGGTGCAGGTGCCCGCCGTGACCGGGGTCAGCACATCATCGCTGGTGATGGTGCATACCGCCGTGGTGGTGGATGCGAATGTCGGCGCCAGGCCGGACGATGCGGTGGCGCTCAGCGTGTGCGTGGTGCCCATGTTGAGCGCGCCTGGGTTGTCAAAGGTGATGGCCTGGGCGGTCAGCAGCGTCAGCCCGTCTAGCGCCGCCCCAGTCTGCCCGCCGCGCACCAGGCGGACATAGTTGGCGCCGGTCTTGGCGACCAAGTTGACGCCGCTGTACCAGAAGTCAATCGCCCACGCCTTGGTCGGGTCCCATGCGACCGTGGTGGAGGTCCAGGCGGCGCCCGCGCCCAACGCATCGCCTGACAAAGGCACGTTGGGGAAGGCAGTGGCATCTATCGCGGGGGAGCCCCATACGGCGTTGCCGATCAGGGTGATGGACTCCAGTTCCTTGATACTGGGCAGGCGCCAATCGTCAAAGCCCTTGTAGGCGGCGGTATTGGCCGCCACGGCGACGTTGAGTGCCTGCGCCCAGGTGGCCAACTGGCCCGTGCCCGTGGCGCACGAGGCGTCGGAGAGGCCATAGGCGCAGTGGTCCCAGACCAGGCTGGTGGTGCTGTCACTGACCGTGCCATCGGCATTGACGGTAAGCGCGCCCCAGGCCGGCAAGGCCAGGCCCAGCACCAAGGTGGCAACGCTGGCCATGCCACGAAGCAGGCGCGTGAAGGAATGGGATGAAAGGGTGTGCATGGCTGGGGTCTCAATGAAGGGCAACATCGCGGGCACCATCACGGACCGCTGCGCACAAGGCGCACAGCTAAGGACCCCGGCGGGGAGGACCGGTAGCCAGAGCCATTGAAGTCGAAGCCAACTACCCACACGAGCGTCGAACCAGGTGAGCGCGTTTCTGCTGTCCAGTAGAGGTTGCTCAGCGTGGAGGGGAAGTAGTCCACATCAATCAACGGCGCGGCGCTTGCCCCGAAATGCACCAGCCCCATCAATTCGCGCCGGGTGGGCAGGCGCCAGCCGCTGCTGAAACCGCAACGGCTGGCGCTGTTGGTGGCCGCAGGCAGCGTGACCTGGGCATAGGTCGTCCACTCGCCCGTGCCGCTCTCCAGCGCCCAGACCAGGTTGGTCACGTTGTCCTTGGTGCAGGCCCAGTCGGTGCTTGCGTTGCCAGTGGCGGTGCCGCTGGTGTTGGCCACCAGTGTGCCGGTGCAGGTGCCGGCCCCTTGCAGATCGCCGTTGAAGCAAACCCTGGTGAAGTCAAAGCCCGCCACGCCGCCGCCCACCTTGGCGGGTGCCCCCACGTCACGGCCAAAGCGGCCGTCCTGGCGCGGCATGGCTGCGGCATCGCCCGTCGTGGCGGTGGTGCAGGCGGCCATCACGTTGCTGCCGTTGTCGCACAGCGTTTGCCCAGTGTCATTGAGCGCGCCAGTGGGGTGGCTGGCTTGGCCCACCGTGATGGCAACGGTGGCGGTGGCCGCTGTGTAGCTGGCGTCCGCCGCCTTGGTGGCGGTGATGGTGCAGCTACCGACCGCTGCTGCAGTCAAGGTCACGCCGCTGACCGTGCAGTTGGCGCTGTCGGATGCATAGGTCACCGCGCCCGTGCCGCTGCCACCCGTGGTGCTAAGCGTGGCGGTGCTGCCATAGGCGAGTGTTGTGTTGGTGGAAGACACACTCAACGCCGCCTGGTTGGCCTTGCCCACGGTGATGGCAACGGTGGCGGTGGCCGCTGTGTAGGTGGCGTCCGCCGCCTTGGTGGCGGTGATGGTGCAGCTACCTACCGCTGCTGCAGTCAAGGTCACGCCGCTGACCGTGCAATTGCTGCTGTTCGAGGCATACGTCACCGCGCCGCTGCCGCTGCCGCCCGTGGTGCCCAGCGTGGCCGTGTTGCCGTAGGCCGGCGTGGTGGTACTGGCATTCACCGCCAGCGCAGCCTGGACGGCCTTGGCCGCTGTAATGGTGACGCTACGCGTGACCTCAATGCCGGCGCCATCGGTCACCGTCACAGAATAAGCACCCGCCGCCAGTCCGGTCGCGGTGGCTGCCGTTCCCCCGGAGGGCGACCAGCTGTAGGTGTAGGGCGTCCAGCCGCCGCTGGCCGTCACCGTGGCCGATGCATCGCTGGCACCGGCGGCGGAAGCCTGGGTGGCGCTGATGCTGGCAGAGAGTACCGGCGGTTGCACGATGGTCACGTTGCGCGTCATCACGCAGCTGTTGTAGTCGGTCACCGTCACCGTGTACGTACCCGCCCTCAATCCGGTGGCGGTACTGCTGCTCCCGCCGGAGGGGGACCAGCTGTACATATATCCGGGCGTCCCGCCATAGGCAGAGACACTGGCAGAGCCATTGCTGCCGCCGTTCACGGACACGTGGCTGATGCTGGTGGAAGCGGACAGGGCCGTCGGCTGGGTGATCGTGAACGAGCGCGTGGCCACGGTATTGACGCCATCGGTGACGGTGACGGTGTACGTCCCTGCGGACAGCCCCGTGGCATACAGAGAACTGCCCCCTGCGGGCGACCAGCTGTACGAATAGGGAGGCGTGCCGCCAGACGCGTTGACGGAGACCGCACCATTGGCGCCGCCGTTGCAGGCCACATGGGTCTGTATTCCCGTCACCGTTAGCGCGTAGGCCGGAGCCGACAGCGCGGCAAATAGGCTCAACAGGGGCACCAGCAGGCACCTGGCCGCGCAACGCAAGAAGCCGGTGAAGGAGCGGTCCGGCGACGCGCCGTTGATCGGGGTCGGCAACAGAGACTTCAGAGGGTGTTTCATAGTCATAGGAATAGGCTTTTGTTCTCTTGGTAACGCAGGGGGCCTCCCGAAACATCTTTGCCCGACCGGTGACGCATCCTAGGAAAGGTTGGCGCGCCTGTCTGTCCCCAGAACTAGTGACAAGCCCCGCCCCACGGCTGTGCTAGCGTCGGCCAAGGACTAGTAGCCAAATAGGCCTCCAACCCTCGTCATATCTACGCAAATAGCTATTGTTTTAGTAGCAATCCATTCTCTATCAAGGCGTCACCGTCAGCCCCTGCGCCGTGCCCAGCGGCTGGTTATTGACCACGCGGTAGCGTGGCGCACCGCCTGGCCCCGCGCCCTCTGGCCACACCATCTGCCCCACCCGATCCGTGGGCACGCCGGCAAGCGTGAGGTCTGGAACCAGCGTGTAGCGCTGACCGTGGAACACGATGGCGGCGGTGCCGTCCAACTGGATGGCCGATGTGGCACCAAAGTCAAGACCTAACAGCGCATTGCGCAGCGCGGTCACATCGGCAAAGGCGGGGTACAGGATTTGGTGGTTGCCTTGGGCGTCGATGAAGTGCCAGTTGCCGTCAGCGCCAATGACCAATTCCGCGCTGCCCGTCGCGCTGTCCAGTTGGACCTGCACACCGGGTTGCACCACGTAGATCAGGCCGTTGAACATGGCTATCAGCGCACCGTTGTCGGCCTGCCTGACCACCACGCCGGGCAAGAGGGCGATGAGCTGCTCCACGTGCGCCAGCGCCGGCGCCAGCAGGATGGACTGGCCGCCTCGCACCACTTGGTATTGACCATTGGTCACGGGATAGATGCCGTTGGCGCGCGTGTCACCGCTTTGGAACTTCAGCGGGATGAAGGTCAGCTTGCCGCCGTGGTAGCCACTCAGGGTGACCGCGCCGCACACGCCTTGTTCCACAAAGGCCAGGGGCTGGCCCACGGCGGCGGACAGCAGCGTGACCATGTCCGCCGTGAAGGCCGGGCCCAGGTCGGTGCCGAGGTTGACGATGTCCGGCCAGATGGCGAGCCCGCAACTGGGTGGCACAGCCAGCGCGGTCATGGTGGGGGCTGCAACCGGTGGCGGCGGACTCACCGCCGCCTGCACCACAGTGATGGCAATCTTGCCGGTCGATACGGGGAAATTGGCGTCGGCCGCCTTGGTGACCGTGATAACGCAGCTACCAAGCGCAGTCGCCGTCAGGGTGCTGCCGCTGATTGCGCAGTTGGCGCTGTCGGACTCGTACGTGACTGCGCCTGTGCCGCCGCCGGTGGTGCTGAGCGTGACAGTGGTGCCGTAGGTCGGCGTGGTACTGGTGACAGACACGGCAATAGGGGATGCCGCCTGGGCAGCGCCCGCGTAGAGCAGCAAGGCGCTGGCCAAATGTGCGGCAAAAGCCGACAAAAGGGTGCAATGTTTCATGGGACTCCCTCAATGGGTCAAGACAATGGGGGGTGATGCTATGTAGACCCGCGCGGTTTGTCTGTCCCTAGAACTAGTGACAAGAATTGCGCGGCGATGTGGCACCATTGCCACCCACTACGTTGCCCCGACACAAAGCCCTACTTCCCCATGCAACACACCCCAGAAAGCCTCCTCATTCGCGTAGCGCTGGTTGAGGACGACGTGAATTTTCAAAATGCGCTGACGGAGGCCATCCAGGCGGCGCCGGACATGGCACTACAGGGCGTGGCCGACACGCGGGCCCAGGGCTTGCAGATGTTGGAACGGATGCAAGTCGATGTGCTGCTGGTGGATCTGGGCTTGCCCGATGGTTCGGGCATTGACGTGATCCGTGCGGCGCATACGCTGCAACCCGGCTGCAACATCATGGTGAGCACCACCTTTGGCGACGAGACGAATGTGATGCAGTCGCTGGAAGCGGGCGCCGCCGGCTACCTGCTCAAGGACAGCGAGCCTCACAAAATGGTGGGCGAAATACGCAGCATGCACGCTGGCGGCAGTCCCATCAGCCCGTTGATCGCGCGCAAGATCCTGACGCGCTTTCACGACGACGGCCGCCCCGTCACGCCGCTGGAACAGCCAGCCGCCGACAAGCCGCGCGCTGCCCTGTCCCACCGCGAGAAAGAGGTGCTGGAGTTCATCACCAAGGGTTTTACGTCGGACGAGATTGCGGGGCTGATGGCGGTGTCGCGCCACACGGTGCTAACCTTTGTGCGGCGCATTTACGCCAAGCTGGAAGTCAACTCAAAAGCCGAGGCCATTTTTGAAGCACGCAACCGGGGATTGTTGGAAGACTAGCCTCTCACAGGCCACCCTGCGGTGGCTGCTGGCGCTGGGCTGTGTGCTGGGCTGTGTCACGGCACAGGCGGCCGAGCCGCTGCATTTCACGACGGCAGAACTGTTGAATGTTGAGGGGCGGGGCTATTCGCCACCGCCCTACTCCATGGACGCCAGCACCTTGCCGGGTATCTGGCAGGAAGTCGCCCTGCCCCATGCCGTGACGCCACAGCGCGTGGACGCCGCGCTGGAAGACGGCTCGGGCGAGCCCCGCACGGTGGTGAGCTGGTACCGCCTGCACATGCCGCCGCTGGCGCCCACTGCGCAGCCCCGCTATCTCTACATTCCACGTTGGAAGGCCGATGGGCAACTGGCCGTGTACGGCGACAGCCGCCTGCTGTACCAGTCGCATGCCAGCATGGAGTGGAACAGCTGGAACCTGCCGCTGTGGATTGCGCTGGACGAGACGGCGGATGCGGTGGCGCCACGGGTCATCTTGCTGCGCATGGAGCACCCGGTGCATGCGGGCGCGGGCCTGTCGTCGATGTGGTTGGGCGAGGAAAGCAGCCTGCACTGGCGCTACGGGCTGCGCGATATGCTGCAGGCACAGTTGCTCTTCATGAGCAGCGCCGCGTTCCTGGCGGTAGGCCTGTTCGCGCTGTTCGTGTGGCTGCGCCAGCGCGATCAACCGCTGTACCTGTTGTTCTTTGGTGTGTCGGCAACCTCGTTTCTGCGCAGCATGCATTTCTATGTGGGCGCGGAGCGCCTGCCAATTTCCGACGCCTGGTTCAGTTGGTTGACCGTGCACTCCATGTTTTGGCTGGTCACTCTGATGCATTTCTTTTTGAACCACCTGCACCGCCGCCCTCTGATCTGGCTCAACCGCGCGGTGCTGGGCATCACCGTGACCATGAGCATCGCCACGCTGCCGTTCTTCACGGCCCTGCCCAGTCTGTACGTGCTGTCGGCATTCGCCTACCTCATCCTGTTGGCCGTGGGCCTGGGGACCGCCACGGTGGGCTTGCGCAAGGCGCTGGGCGCCCATTCGCGCGAAGGCGCCATGCTGGCTGCATGGGGCCTGCTGGGCATGCTGTTCGGCGTGTATGACTGGCTGATGCAAAACAACTACGTCAACATCGAAGGGCTGTATCTGGGGCCTTATGCAACCGTGCTGGCCTTTCTGGTGTTCACCTACATCATGTTCCGCCGCTATGTGGACGCCGTGAACGACGTCAAGAAGGCCAACGCCACGCTGGAACAGCGCTTGCAGGCGCGCGAGGCAGAGCTGACGCTGAGCCACCAGCGCCTGCGCGAGATTGAGCAGCGCCAAACCCTGGCCCAAGAGCGCCAGCGCCTGATGCAGGACATGCACGACGGCCTGGGCTCCTCGCTGGCCAGCGCGCTGCGTGTGGTGGAGAAGGGGCGCCTGGGCGAGGCTGACGTGGCCCAGGTGCTCAAGGGCTGCATCGACGACCTGAAGCTGGCCATCGATTCCATGGAGCCGGTCGACGCCGACCTGCTGCTGTTGCTGGCCACGCTGCGCTTTCGCCTGGGGCCACGCCTGGAGGCCACCGGCATCGCGCTGCGCTGGGAGGTAAACAGCGTGCCGCCGCTGGACTGGCTGGACCCCAAGCACGCGTTGCACATACTGCGCATCCTGCAAGAGGCGTTTACCAACATCATCAAGCACACCCAGGCCACCGAGATCCACCTCAGCACCGCCGTGGAAGGCGACTGGGTGGTGGTGCGCATCACCGACAACGGCCAGGGTTTCGCGGTGGAGCTGGCCCTTCAAGGCGGAGGCAAGGGCCTGTCCAACCAGCAGCGCCGGGCGCTGGCCATCGGTGCCGAGGTTCAATGGGAATCCGGTGCTCAGGGGACCTGCTTTAGCTTGCGGCTGCCCATCCGATAGGCTGCCCCCAAGAACCAGGGGGCAGTGGTCAAATTAGCCTCTAGCCCTCGTATTTATTACCTATGTAGCTATTTTTTTATAGCAATCACTTTACTGGCACCGCAGCCGGGGTCAAGGTGCCCGCCTTGATCAGGACCATGGACTCGGGCTTGAGGTACTTCTTGATCGCAGCATTGACCTGTTGGTCGCTCAGTGCGTTGACCCTGGCGGGGTACTCGTCCAGCCAGCTCACGTCATAGCCGCGGCTCACCGCGCCCAGCAGAGCGCCGGCCATGCCGCCGGTGGTGGCCAGGTTTACCTTGAACTCGCCAATCAGGTTGCTCTTGCGGGCGCTGATCTCGGCAGGTGTGGCGCCGGCGTCAAACCAGAGCTTGAGCTGGCGCTGGGTGGATGCAATGCCTTTGTCCAGCAGGCCGGGTGCAAAGCTGGCGGAGATGCGCCAGTCGCCATCGTTGACCATGTCATTGCCCAGGCCGGCCCCCACGCCGTAGGTCAAGCCCTCCTTGTCGCGCACATTGGCCATCAGGCGCCCGGTGAAGCCGCTGCCCAGAATGGCGGTGGCCACGCGCAGAGCCTGGTAGTCCGGGTCTTGGTAGCGCAGACCGCTGGCCTGGCCCATCACCACGGAGACGCTGGTCTTGCCCGGCATTTCCACATCCAGCTTGCCCGCCACGGTGGCGGCTGCGGGTTGCGCCGCGCGCACCACGTCTTTGCCACCACTCCAGCCAGAGAAGGCGCGGTTGATTTCACCCTGCAGGGCGGGCAGATCCAGATCGCCCACCAGCACCAGTTTCATGCCGGCCGGACCGTAGTTGGTCTGGTGGAAGGCCAGCACGTCCGCCAGCGTGGCCGATTCGATGGCGGCCAGCATGTCATCGGGCGCGACCCCGCGGTTGGGGTGACCTTGTGGGTAGATGGCACGGTTGAAGGCGTCCGCGGCGCGGAAGTCTGTGCTCTCCAGGCTGCGCTTGATACCGCCTGCCATTTGTTTCTTGGCTTTGGCAAACTCTTCCGGCGAGAAAGCCGGTGTGCGCAACTGCTCCGCGATCAGGCCCAGCACCAGGGGCGCGTCTTTTTTGAGCGAGCGGGCGCTGATGTCCAGCACATCGGTGCCAACCCGGAAGCTAATGGCCGCCCCCACAGACTCCAGCTTCTCGGCAATGGCGAACTTGTCCTGCGTCTTGGTGCCCTGGTCCAGCAGCATGCCGGTCAACACCGGAATGGCCGGGTTGCCCTTGGCTCCCAGTGCTCGGCCGGCGGGCAGCGAGGCACGCAGCGTCACCACGTCCTTCACGCCGGTGGGATAGGTAATCACGTCGATGCCGGCTATTCTGCTGCGCTGGGCGTTGGGAGCGATCTTGCTGCCGCCATCCACTGCGGCACCGCCCGCGGCCTCTTTGGCGGCTGCCAACGTGGGCTGCATGCCAGCGTTCAGGCGAGGATCGCGGTAGTAGTAGGGGCCATCGGACAGCGTGTCCTTGAAGCCGGCCTTGGCAGACACAACGGGAGCGGCCGCACCGGCGGTGGTCGGCACAAACCAGCCGGTGGTGCTGGAGTCTTCGACCAGGTACTTCTGCGCCACGCGCTGGATGTCGGCCACGGTGACCTTCTTCGCGGCTTCATCCAGGGAATAGAACAGTGTCCAGTCGCCGGCGGCAATGTACTCATTGATGTTGCCGGCAATGCCGAACGAGCCATCGAGCTTGAAGGCCGCATCCGCCGCGGTCTTGGCGGCGGCAGCCTGCAGTTCGGTCTCGGTCACGCCGTCCTTCTTCAGGCGCTCGATCTCCTGGTTGATGATCGTTTCCACCTCCTCATGCTTGGCGCCAGGCGCCAATGGGGCAAACACGATGTGCATGCTGGGATCGTGGAAGATGCCCAGTTCGCCTTCCACACCGGTGGACAGGTTCTTGTTGGTGATCGCCTTGTACATGCGGCTGTTCTTGCCATCGGACAGGATGGCGCTCATCAGCTGCACGGCGGCAAAGTCGGGGTGCGTGGCAGCGGGCACCTTGTGGGCCACGGCGACCACACCCAACTGACCCGCTCGCTTGACGATGGTGCGTCGCGCACCGTTCTGCGCGGGCTCCTCGGTGTACATGGCCGGAATCGGCTTGGGCGAACGCGGATACACACCAAACGACTTCTTCACCAGCGCCAGCGCCTGGGCCGTGTCGAAATCGCCAATGATGGTGATGGTGGCGTTGTTGGGCCAGTAGAAGGTGTCGTAAAACTCGCGTAGCTTCTGGATGGACACCTTCTCGATATCGCTGCGGTGGCCAATGGTGCTGTGGTGGTAGGGGTGGGCCACGAAGGCGGTCTGGTAGATCTCCTTGTACAGGGCCTGGATGGGCGAGTTCTCGCCGCGCTCAAACTCGTTGCGCACCACGGTCATCTCAGGTCTACGGTCCTCATCACGCAGCAGCAGGTTGCGCATGCGGTCGGCTTCCATGCCCATCACGGTGGCCAGGTGTTCGCTGCCCATGTTGGCGTAGTAGTTGGTGCGGTCCAGCCAGGTGGTGGCGTTGTACTTGGCGCCGGTGCGTTCCAGCAACTGGTCCACGTTGTTGCCCTTCTCGCGGGTGTGGTTTCGGGAGCCCTTGAACATCAGGTGTTCCAGTAGATGCGTGGCGCCGGTGGTGCCGGTGACCTCGTTGCGCGAGCCCACGCGGTAGGTGACCATGAAGGTCAATGTGGGGTTGGAGTGCTCTGGCATGAGCAACACCTGCAGCCCGTTGGACTGCAGGGTGTACTCGTCGATGGTGCCCACGGTTTTGACATGGGTGTAGCCTTTGACCGTGACCGGCGCCGCTTGTAGCAGCACCGACGAGAGCAACAGGCCCGCAGTGAGAAGTAGTCGTTTCATGGTTTCCTGGGAGTCAAAAAAGACAAGCCGCAAACCTTAGCACAGGCGCATTGCGCTGTGCATCCGGGAAACCATTGACCCCGCGCGCCCCTCGGGTCGGGGCTCAATCAGTCTTCGAAATACCAGTACCCGGCGTTGACCCATTGGGTCAGCGCCTCCACAAACGCCGGCAGCTTCAGCGCCGCGCGCAGCGGGGCGTGGGTCAGCGAGTCACGGTCGCACAGGGCCTTGACCGCGGCCTGCGCCTTGGTGCCAAAGGCATGGCGCTCACCATCCACATAGCAAACACCGTCCGCCACCGTCTGGTCCACGTAGAAGCAGCGCAGACCGCCGGTGCGCACAAGAGGTTGCCGCTGGAGTGTGTCGATCAGTTCGTTCGCATCCAACGGCTCGTCCAGCGCCTGCAGGTCCAACTGGCATTTGGTGCGGGACAAAAAGCTGCCAGCAAAGTCGGCCACCAGCGTGTCGTTATCCAGCAGCGCCTGCAACTGCGCCTTGATGCGGGCCAAGTCGCTGGTGTTGATCTGGCCCTGGTTGTGGTGGATGGGGCGGCCGGGGTCGCTCAGCAGCGCGCTGCCCAGCTCCTTGTCGATGACGTAGTCCGCCAGGCCACTGAGCATGTCGCAGGCGGACTTGGCCCGAAAGCCCACCGAGAAGCTCATGGACGTTTCGAGCGACACGCCATCGTGCGGAAAGCCCGGCGGGATGTAGAGGATGTCACCGGGCAGCAGCTCCACGTCGATGATGGCCTCGAACGGGTCCACATGCAGCAGCGCCGCATGCGCCGCAAACTGGCGGTGGTTGCCGCGATCTCCGACCCGCCACTGGCGGCGCCCCGAGCCCTGGCAGATGAACACGTCGTACAGGTCAATGTGCGGCCCCACCCCACCCTGCGGGCGCGAGTAGCTGATCATCACATCGTCCAGCCGCCACTTGGGGATGAAGTCAAACGGCTTGACCAGCTCGGCCACTTCGGGCGACCAGTGGTTGACCGCCTGCACGATCAGCGACCAGCCGGTCTTGCCCAGGTGGTCGTACGACTCAAATGGCCCGTTCTCGGCCTGCCACTTGCCGCGCTTCTTGTAGACCAGGCGCGAATCCACCGCTTCCTCGCAGGCCAGCCCGGCCAGTTCCTCGGGGCTTATCAGGTCCTGAAAGTGCTTGAAGCCCTGGCGGATGACCACCGGCTTTTGCTGCCAGTAGTGCTGCATGAAGTGTTCGAGCGTGAAATCGGAAAGCGTGAGTTTGAGCATGGTGCGCGCGCAGGAAAGCGGCCCGTGGCGGGCCTGGGGTGCCGATGGTAGGTGCGTTCGGCTCAGCCTGCCGGCGAATCTGGCCATGTGTTGATGTGGCTCATACCGATGCACCCGTTTGCCACCGCCGTATCGCCACAGTGCCCCGGTATGATCCCCGACGGCAACCCGGGAAGGCCTTGCGCGCTCCCGAAGGATTGCCTTGATTCAATCAGGGAGAAGCAATAATGAAACTGATCCGCTATCTGGCGGCAGCATGCGTGTTCATCGCTGTTGGCCATCAACCGACCTGGGCTCAGGACGGAGATGACAAGAAGCTGCCTGTCATCTCCAAAAAGTGGCATCTGGTGTATGACGTGGAGCGCAACGGCCGCTCCACGCAGACCTTTGAGTCGCGCAACCAGGTTGTTCTGGCCAATGCGCTGGAGAGGATGAAGACCTACAGCTTTTCATTCAGTACCAGCATCCAGACTGGCGAAGTGCTGGAGGCCTACACCGAGAAGAAAGACGGTCGCCGGCTGCCGGTCCCATCCAACAACTTCCAGACGACCACCAACAACGGGCGGGCAGGTGCTGCCCCCATGTTCTCCGACCGGACCAGCATCTCCATCGTGTTTCCAGATCTGGCCGTTGGAGACACCGTCGGGGTTGTCTACAAGATCGTGGACAAGGAACCCATCTTCCCGGGCCAGTTCTCGATGATCCAGGGATTTTCGGCCTACGGGGTCTACGAGGATATTGACGTCACCGTGCGCGCACCCGCCGATCTGAAACTCCATGTCGAGTCGCACCACGTGCAGGCCTTGCCCGTTCGGGAAGCGGCTGGCATTCGCACCTGGCAGTGGCACTACCAAAACCTCAAGCCCCTGGAGTGGAATGAAAGCGACAGCGGGATATGGCGTGTGGATGAAAGCCCTTCCATCCTCGCGTCCACGTTCGATAACTACGAGGCCATTGCAAAGGCCTACGGTGACCGGGCGCTGCCCAAGGCCGTGTCAACACCCCGGATCCGCGAATTGGCCGCGACGATTGTGGGGGACGCCAAGCAACCCATTGAACGCGCCCGTCGCCTGTATGAGTGGGTGTCCAGGAACATGACCTACGGTGGCAACTGCATCGGCATTGGCGCCGTGGTGCCACGCGATCTCGATGTGGTTCTGGACAACAAGATGGGGGATTGCAAGGACCATGCAACCCTGCTGCAGGCACTCTTGTCGGCCGCAGACATCCCGAGCGAACAGGTGCTGATCAACGCCGGCGATATGTATGACCTGGCGAAGACACCCGTGGTTTCCTCGGTCAACCATGTCATCAACTACATGCCCGAGTTCAAGACCTATCTGGACGCCACGGCCAAGGAGATTCCGTTTGGCTATTTGCCGATGAGTGCGTACGGCAAGCCAGTGATCCACGTGGGCAGCGCCACTGCGCTGGCCAGGACGCCGGACCAACGGTATGAACAAGCTGCCCAGAAACTGGGCATGCAGTTGAAAGTTGACAAGGACGGCAGCGCGACCGGCGAAATGCACGTTGCGCTGAAAGGACTGGCAGCCGCGGAGGCGCGCGCCTATCTGCGGGAACTCAGCAGCGACAACGAGCGGGATTTTGTGAAATGGGCCCTGAACGCAAACGGCTTCAAGGGCAAAGGCAAACTGCTCAAAGGCGACACCAGCGGGATGTCGGATACCTATGAATTCAGCTTGCGCTTCGACATTTCCAACTACCTGGATGGTGGCGCCACCGGCGCATTTGTCCTGGCACCCGTCATCAGCACCCCGATGCCCATCATGAGCTATGCGGGCATCAAAGGCCGGGTGGAGCCCAACCGGCGCCATACCTGCTATGGCTTTGTGAGCCAGGAGAGCTACGACATCACCCTGGCACCGGGTTTGAAATTCACGTCCCTGCCGGCAACGGCGAAGATTCGATCGGAGGTATTCGACTACACGGCCAAGTACCAGCGCACCAAGACCGGCGTTCAGGTGACACGCGAAGTCCACGACAAGACGCCCGTGAGTGTCTGCACCGCAGCGATGGCTGCAGAGCTGCACAAACAGGCATTGCCAGCGGCGGAGAATTTGCGCACCCAGGTCTTGTACCGCCGTTGATCCGGTTTGGCGGGCGCGCTGCACATAGTGCGCTGGCGCACTGACTGGATCCGGATGTTTCAGCACACTGCGACCTTGTAAGACTTCCACTTCAAGGAGAAACATATGCTCGAAACCGTCGCCATTGTGTTGCTGATACTCTGGGCTCTCGGCATGGTGTCCTCGTACACCGTCGGGGGCTTTATCCACGTCCTGTTGGTGATTGCGGTTGTGGTGATCCTGGTCCGCATCATCCGCGGTCGCAGTCCTTTGTAGGGGCGCTGTCCATGAATTCAATCAGACTGGTCGCCATCCTGTTGATCGTCGCAGGCGGCCTCGGTGCGACCTACGGGGGCTTCAGCTACACCAAGGAAACCCACACCGCAGACATTGGCCCACTGCACATGCAGGTGTCGGAAAAGGAACGCGTCAACATTCCCATGTGGGCCGGACTGGGCGCTGTGGCGCTCGGACTGGTGCTACTGGTGGTTGCCCGCAAGGAGTAGACCCGCGGCAGCAGGCTTCGCGCCGGTGTCCCGACCGGCCGGCACCGGCACCATGCTGCCCGTGTCGCGGTAGCGCAGATGCCAGGAAAACGCCTCCTGGAGCACATGGGGCGTTTGCCCACCACCCTGGTTTGCCCGTGCCACGTAGTCCCGCAGCATGGCCTGGTAAGGCGGCGCCACACAGCGGTCAATGATGACCTGGGCGCGCTCCCGGGGCGCCAGGCCGCGCAGGTCGGCCAGACCGACCTCGGTGACGATGATGTCCACGTCATGCTCGGTGTGGTCCACATGCGAGACCATGGGCACGATGCTGGAAATGCGTCCATCCTTGGCCGTGGCCTTGGTCGCAAAAACCGATAGATAGGCATTGCGCGCAAAGTCGCCCGAGCCGCCAATGCCGTTCATCATGTGCGTGCCCTGCACATGGGTGGAGTTGACGTTGCCATAAATGTCGGCCTCCAGCGCGGTGTTGATGGCGATGATGCCCAGGCGACGGATGATCTCCGGGTGGTTGCTGACCTCTTGCGGGCGCAGCACCAGGCGGTCCTTGTATTTGCCGATGTTGCCAAACACCTCCCGGCTCTTCTGGGGCGACAGGGTGATCGATGAGCCGGACGCGAAGTCGAGCTTGCCCGCATCCATCAGGTCAAATGTCGAGTCCTGCAGCACCTCGGAATACATCGTCAGATGCTCAAACGGGCTGTCAATGAATCCCTGCATGACCGCATTGGCAATGGTGCCAATGCCGGCCTGCATGGGCAGCAGGCTCTTCGTCAGGCGACCGAAGTCCACTTCCTTCTTGAAAAAATCGACCAGATGCGCGGCGATGGCGGCGGTCTCGCCATCCGCCGGGAGGATGGTGGAAGCGCTGTCGAGCTTCTCGGTGATCACGATGGCCACAATCTTCTCCGGTGGAATCGCGATGGCCGTACTGCCAATACGGTCCTGCACTGCCATCAGCGGCATGGGCTCGCGCCGGGGGCGGTGCTTGGGGATGAAGATGTCGTGCAGGCCTTCCAGCTCCAGCGATTGGCTGAGATTGATCTCGACGATCACCTTGTCCGCCAGAATTGCAAAGCTGGCGCTGTTGCCCACCGACGTGGTGGGGATGATGGCGCCGGTCTCGGTGATGGCCACCGCCTCGATGATCGCCAGGTCAATGGGCGCCATTTGCCGGGTGCGCAGCAGCTCGACCGTTTCGGACAGGTGCTGGTCCACAAACATCACCTCCCCGCGGTTGATGGCCGCGCGCAGCACCGGGTCGGCCTGAAACGGCAGGCGGCGAGCCAGCACACCGGCTTCGGTCAACGTCCGGTCCACATCGCTGCCCAGCGAGGCGCCGGTCATCAGCGTGATCTTCAGATCCTCCTGGCGCGCCCGCTCGGCCAAGGCCATGGGCACGACCTTGGCGTCGCCGGCGCGGGTGAATCCGCTCATGCCGATGGTCATGCCATCCTGAATCCACTGCGCGGCCTCCGCCGCACTGGTCACACGCTCGCGCAACGCGGGAATACGGATTCGGTCCTGAAGATCGTCATGCATGGTGGTTTTCCTTCCGGTGGTTTGGGCCTTTAGGTCAGGCAGTAGTTGATGGGTGTGAGGGGGGCTGGAACCTGCGTGTCGTGCAGGGACTCACGCAGATTGATCTCGATGGTCCGGCAGATGGCGTCCAGCGGCAGGTCATTGGCGTCCAGGCCAAAAGGCTCCTCAATCTCATCGCCCAGGGCATCCAGGCCGAAGAAAGTGTAGGCGACGATGGACACGACAAAGGGCGTCATGAAGCCGATGGAGTCCACCAGCCCGAACGGCAGCAGAAAGCAATACAGATAGGCCGTGCGGTGCAGCAGCAGCGTGTAGGAAAACGGAATGGGGGTGCTCCTGATCCGCTCACAGCTGGCCGCCGCGGCGCTCAGGGCCGACAGCGTGGTGTCCATGGACGTGGCCAGACAGGGATCAATCCGGCCTTCCTTCAGGCACAGCCCCAGGTCCTGTCCCATCCTCTGCATCAGGTAGTCGGGGGCGTTGGACGACTGCCGGGCACCGATCTGCTCCTCTGCGACCAGCAGCCCCTGGTACTCGGGCGCACTGCGCTCATCGCGCAGCAGGCGGCGCAGCGCGTGCGCAAACGCAATGGTTCGCAGCACCATGCGCACCCGCACATCGTCCAGACCCAAACTGGCCCGCACTGGCTCAGCACCCGCAATCAGGCTCTGGCACTGTCGCGCCAGGCTGCGGCTGCGCAGCAGCACCTCGCCCCACAGCTTGCGCCCCTCCCAGAACCGGTCGTAGGCAGCCGTATTGCGAAAGCCCAGGAAGATCGCAATCGGCAACCCGATCAGGGTGAACGGAATGGTCGTCAGCGTGATCTTCAGCGCAAACAGATCCCCATGGGATATCGTCACCAGAATGGCGATCAGCGTGGTGGCCACCAGGGATGGCAGAATCCTCGGCAGGATGGAGCCGCGCAGGAGCAGGAACATCCTGAAGCCGGATGGTCGGTCGCGAACAATCATTTTTTAATATTCACTAACATGCAAGTATTTTAATCGCTAACATGTTAGCGATGCTTGAAGCACAATGAAACCCCAATCGACCCCACGGGTTAGCCACCACAACCTGCCGCAGCGCTTTCTGAAGGCCCGGGAATGCCTGATGGGCCATTTCCGCCCCATCCTCAACCACTTTGGCCTGACCGATCAGCAGTGGCGCATCCTGCGCCTGCTCGATGAATACGGGCAACTCGAACCACGCGAACTCTGCGACCAGTGCCAGATCCACAGCGCCAGCATGGCCGGCATGCTGGCGCGCATGGAGGACCTGCAGATGATCGAGCGCAGCCGTGTGGAGGGTGATCTGCGACGCGTATCCGTGCGCCTGGCGCCCAAAGGGGATCAACTGGTCAACGACATGGCCCCCCTCATCGATTTGCAGTACCTGCTGATCGAAGAGGCCATTGGCAAGGACGTTCTGGAGAACCTTTTCAACTCCCTGGAAGCGTTCATTGGTGCGAAGAATGACCGGGTCCAGCAAATTGAACTTCCCGAGGGTGATGCGTGAAATCTGCCAGTGACAGCCTGTTCGATGCGGCCTACTACCAGCGCTACTACTTCAACAAGAAAACCAGCGTGGTGGACCCGGCCCATGTGGAGCGCCTGGGCGCCTTTGTCTGCAGCTACCTGCAGTTCCTGCGCGTGCCGGTGCGCCGTGTGCTGGACGTGGGTTGCGGCATTGGACTGTGGCGCGATGTGATCAAGCGGCACTACCCGCACGCGGAGTTTCATGGTGTGGAATACAGCCCCTACTTGTGCGAGCGCTATGGCTGGACGCGCGGATCGGTGGTTGACTACCAGACCGGCACCCCATTTGACCTGGTGATTTGCCAGGGTGTGCTGCCCTACCTGAGCGTTGCCGACGTTAAACGCGCCATGCGCAACCTGGGGCTGTTGAGCTGCGGCGCACTGTATGTGGAGGCGGTCGCGCGCGAGGACTGGGAGCAAGACGTTGTGGATGAGACCCTGACCGACCCCAGCCTGTTCAAACACCCGGCGCAGTTGTACCGTCAGGGCCTGACACCGGGTTTCACCGAACTCGGCGGCGGCGTCTGGCTGAGCCGGCAGTCGGAACTTCCCCTGTTTGCGCTGGAGCATCTTGACGGCCGCTGATGACAAGCCATCCATGATGCATGCCGTCTCCCGCCTGCGCACCGCCCGACTGGCCCGCAGCGCCAAACCCTTTCGCGCCCGCGGCGGACCACGCGGCGAGCGCTGTGCGGGCTGTCGTCTGGCCTTGAGCCACTGTACGTGTGCCCTGCGCCCGGTAGTGCCCACCACGGCGGGCGTGTGCCTGCTCATGGCCGACATTGAACCGCTCAAGCCCAGCAACACCGGCTGGCTGATTGCCGATGTGGTGCCGGAAACCTTTGCCTTTGGCTGGGCGCGCACCGAGGTTGACCCGGCGCTGCTGGCCCTGCTGGCCGACCCGCAGTGGCAACCCTTTGTGGTGTTCCCCGGAGAGTTTGTGGCGCCCGAACGCGTTGTGACCGGTGTGCAGCCGGTGCCGGGCAAGCGCCCACTATTTGTGTTGCTGGACGCCACCTGGCCCGAGGCGCGCAAGATGTTCCGCAAGAGCCCCTATCTGAACCACCTGCCGGTGCTGAGCCTGGCCTCGGAACAGATATCACGCTACAAGCTGCGCCGCTCCCGCCGTGATGACCACTTCTGCACCTCCGAGGTGGCTGCCCTGTGCATGGACCTGGCCGGCGAGCCGCTGGCAGCGCAGACGCTGGAAGCCTACCTGGATGTATTCACCCACCACTACCTGCAGGCCAAGAACCAGTTACCAGTGGACCTGGAGGATGCTGCGCACCAGCGTTTGCGCAACCTGGGCGGCCCGCGCTAGCACCTTGGTGACCGACAGCGCCGCGGTTTGCTTCTAAGCTTGTGGGCTTCACCAACCCACCCACAACAAGCATTCCAGGAGCAGCGCAAATGAACGAACTCTTTTCCCTCAAGGGCCGCACGGCACTCATCACCGGCGGCTCGCGCGGCATTGGCCGCATGATTGCCGAGGGCTTTTTGAAGCAAGGCGCCAAGGTCTACATCAGCGCCCGCAAGGCCGCGGCCTGCGACCAGACCGCCGCCGAGCTGTCCGCACTGGGCACCTGCGTGTCCCTGCCGGCGGACGTGTCCACCGTGGAAGGTGCACGTGCGCTGGTGGCGGCCTATTCGCAACATGAAGACCAGCTCGACATCCTGGTCAACAACGCCGGCGCCGCCTGGGGCGCGCCGTTTGACGACTTCCCCGAGAGCGGCTGGGACAAGGTCGTGGACCTGAACCTGAAGACCCCGTTCTTCCTGACCCAGGCCCTGCACGGTCATCTGACCAAAGCCGGCAAGAGCCATGTGGCCAAGGTGATCAACATCGCGTCCATCGATGGCGTTTCGGTGAACCCGATGGAAACCTATTCGTATGCGGCCAGCAAGGCCGGGCTGATCCACCTGACACGCCGCATGGCGCTGCGCCTGGCCAAGGACAACATCGTCGTCACGGCAATTGCCCCCGGCGCCTTTGCATCCGAGATGAACAAGGACGCGCGTGACCACGAAGCCGAAGTCTCTGCACGCATTCCCGCCGGCCGCGTCGGCACGGTGGAAGACATGGCTGGCGCCGCGATTTACCTGGCATCGCGCGCGGGGGACTATGTGGTGGGCTCGACGCTGGTGGTGGATGGGGGAGTAACCCACGCGCGGGGGTAAACGGTGCGCGTCAGTCTACAGTCGGGCATAGCTGGCGACCGACTGCTTTCTGGCAGTCTGGTTCGCTACCCGTCGGAAGCTGGTCTTTGTTGTTCGGGTCAGTGCCCTTAGCCGAATTTCAGTTTTCTGAAACGCCAGCCAGAGACCGGTCGTAGAACCCAACACGAGATACTCACCGGATTGACTACAGAATTTCACAAGGCTGAGCGGGATCATGTCGGTGGTTATCGTGGTGCACGCTCTGTCCGTGAGACCCGCGATCGCATTGCAGTCCCGGGTAAAGAAGTGCACGAAGAACTTGTCCTGATAAGTGACACCGGTGTAGCAGTTGCCGTTACCCGCCTGCGTTGCAAGTCCAGAGGACATGGATGGATTGGCGCCTTGTAGATGCTGACAACGGCAAGCCACTGGTGGGTACGAGCGACTGCTAGCGCGCGCCGGCTTGAAAAGTCAGAGCGTTCGGCTTTGAGCACATCCAGGTAGATGCCTTCACCTGTTGAAAACCGTACGCGGGCAAGACGAGCAACCTCGCGATTTGCCGCTGACTCACGCACACGAAACCCAAGTGTGCTGCGCGCGGCGCCATAGGCTTTGAAGGCATCGTCAGTTTCCTGCTGAGCACGCAACACGGTCTGGCCGTAGACGATCAACGCCTCTTTGGTACGTGCCTAGCTCGCAGCGATTCGGGCGGTCCGGTTCGATCGACCCGTCACCCCGGCGTCCCGGTGCCGCCACCGAGGCCCTTGAACACCGCCACCAGATGCTGGCGTTGCTGCATCAGCGCGTGCGCCAGCGCCGCCCGCGACTGCCGGGAGGTACGCTGGGCATCCAGCAACTCCAGCAGGTCGGTGGCCCCGGCCTCGAAGCGCACGCGTGACAGGCGCTCGGCTTGCGCCGCATGCTGAGCCCGGCGCTGCAGCGCACTGAATTGCTGCTGGCCCGCGCTGTAGCGTGCCAGGGCATTTTCCACTTCTTCGGTGGCCAGCAGAATGCGTTGCCGGTAGGCGCTCAGCGCCTCCTTCTGGTCGGCCTTGGCCACGGCCAGCCGGGCTTCAATGCGCGGTCGATCAAACAGGGGCGCCATCAGCGCGGGCGCACTGAGCCAGGACACGCTGCCGGCCGAGCCCAGCCCGCTGACCGAGCCGGCCAGGAAGCCGAGCACGCCCGTGATCGACAGCCGGGGGTAGAACTCCGCCCGCACCGCCCTCACGTCGAGCGCGCGCGCACGCAGCTCGGCTTCCTGCGCCAGGATGTCCGGGCGGCGCGCCAGCCACACCGCCGCCTCGGGCACCTGCAGCGCCACCGCGCCCGGCTGCACGGTGTCGGCACTGGGCAGCTCGAAGCCCGCCGGCGAGCTGCCGGTGAGCACGGCCAGCCGATGCAACGCCACCCGTGCGGCCGCCTCTTGGAGCGGAATGTCCGCCAACGCGGCCTCGAGTTCGCCTTGCGCGCGCAGGTCGTCAATCGGGGCGGCCAGCCCGCCTTGGGCCCGGGCCTGCACCAGCTTGAGCGTGCGTTGCCGGTTCTCGGCGACGGTGCGGGCCAGTTGCAGTTGCTCGCGCGCCTCGATCAGCGAGAAGTAGGCGTGGGCAATCTCGGCGCTGACCGCCAGTCGCACGCCTTGTGCCTGCACCTCGGTCGCTGTCAGGCGCTCCCTGGCCGCAGTCGATTGCGCGCCGAGCCGGCCGAACAGGTCGATCTCCCAACTGAATTCAAGACCCAGTTGCACGCTGTTGCTGCGGCGTTGGGCCGCCGACATCCCGGGCGCCTCGGTCTCGCTGGCCTGCGCGGCCCGGCCCTGCAAGCCCGCCGCGCCGGACGGCCTGGCAGCGGCTTCGGCACTGTTTAGCAGGGCTTGCGAACGGCCAATCCGTTCGCGGGCCTGCGTGATGTCCAGGTTGCCGTCCAGCCCCTTCTGGATCAGGGCTGACAGCGCCGGGTCCCCTAGCGCCACCCACCATGCGGCCGCGCTTTCGGCACTCGCTTGTGTCGCAGTGGCTGTAGTCGCCACTGCCTGGGTCTGCTGGGCGATGCCGGGGGCGGCCCATAGGGCTGCGGCCAGCGCGAGTGCGGTTAATTTGAAGTTGCGCATGTGAATTTCCTTCAAGCGGGCTCGGCCGCGTTTTGTGTCGGTTGAACGGAGCGGCCGCGTTGCAGCAGCACATAGAAAATCGGGGTGAACAACAAGCCGGCCAGGGTCACGGCCAGCATCCCCGCGAACACCGCGATGCCGACCGCCTGGCGCATCTCGGCACCGGCGCCGCTGGCGAACACCAGCGGCAGCACACCCATGACGAACGCCAGCGAGGTCATCAGGATCGGGCGCAGGCGCAGGCGGGCGGCCTGCACCACGGCGTCGCGGGCACTCAAACCCTGATGTTGCAGGCGCCGTGCGAATTCCACGATCAGAATCGAGTTCTTGGTCGCCAGCCCAATCAGCACCACGAAGGCGATCTGCGTGAACAGGTTGTTGTCGCCCCGGGTGACCCAGACGCCGGCCAGCGCGCCGAGCAACACCGTCGGCACGATCGCCAGCACCGACAGCGGCAGGGCCCAGCTCCCGTACATCGCAGCCAGGATCAGGAAAGCCAGGCCCACCGCCAGCGGGAACACCAGCAGGCCGCTCGAACCCTCGCGCTGCTGCTGGTAGGTCAGGTCGGTCCATTCGTAACCGAAGCCGGTCGGCAGCTCGCGCGCCAGGATCTTCTCCATCGCGGCAACCGCGTCGCCGGCGCTGACGCCGGGCGCCGGGCCGCCCGACAGGTCGGCGGACGCAAACCCGTTGTAGCGGCTGATCGGGTCCGGCCCAGTGGTTTCGCGCAGGTTCACGAGCGAGGCCAGCGGCACCATCTGGCCGCCGCCATTGCGCGTCCACAGGCGGGACACCGCGTCGGCATCGGTGCGGAAGCTGGCGTCGGCCTGCACGTTGACCTGCCAGGCGCGGCCCAGGTAGTTGAAGTCGTTGACGTAGAGCGAGCCCAGGTAGACCTGCATCGCTTCAGCCAGCGCATTCAGCGGAACCCCCATGGCCTTGGCCTTCTCGCGGTCGATCTCGGCCGAGAGTTGCGGCACCTGGGCCTGGTAGCCCGACATCAGGCCGGCCAGGCGCGGGTCCTTGCCGGCGGCGACCATGACGCGCTGCAGGGCTTTTTCGAGTTCCTGGGGTCCGAGTCGCGCCTTGTCCTGGATCTGTAGCTTGAAGCCGCCGGTCTGGCCCAGACCGGGCACCGGTGGCGGCGGGAAGATGGCCACGAAACCCTCGTCGATGACGCCGAACTTGCCATTCAGGCTGCCGGCAATCGCGCCCGCGGCCAGGCTCTTGTCCTTGCGTTGCTCGAACGGGTCGAGCATCGCGAACACCACGGCGGCGCTCGGGCTGTTGACGAAGCCATTGATCGACAGGCCGGGGAAGGCCACCACGCTTTCGACCCCAGGATGTTCGAGCGTGATGCGTGTCATTTCGCGCGTGACTGCCTCGGTGCGGTCCAGTGAGGCGCCGGGCGGCAATTGCACGATCCCGACCAGGAAATATTTGTCCTGTGCCGGCACGAAGCCGGTCGGCGTGGCACGGAAGGCGAACACGGTCAATCCCACCAGCGCCGCATAGAGCAGCAACAGGCGGGAACTGCGACGCACCGCCTGGCCAGTGAACGCGCCATAGCGAGCCGACAGCGTGTCAAAGCCCCGGTTGAAGGCACCGAACCAGCGCGTCAGCGCGTTGTGCGGCGCTTGCGCGGCGTGCGGCTTGAGCAGCAGCGCAGCCAGTGCCGGGCTCAGCGTCAGCGAGTTGATGGCCGAGAGCACGGTGGAAATCGCGATGGTCAGGGCGAACTGCCGGTAGAACTGGCCCGACAGGCCCGGCATGAAGGCGGTCGGAATGAAGACCGCGGCCAGCACGGCGGTGATGGCCAGGATCGGGCCGGTCACCTCCTGCATCGCCCGCAAGGCGGCATCGCGCGGCTTCAGGCCGTTGGCGAGGTGCCGCTCCACGTTCTCCACCACCACGATGGCGTCGTCCACCACGATGCCGATCGACAGCACCAGACCGAACAACGACAGCGTGTTGAGCGAAAAGCCGAACAGTTGCATGGCCGCCAGCGTGCCGACCAGCGACACCGGCACCGCCGCGATCGGGATCAGCGCGGCGCGCCAGTTCTGCAGGAACAGCAGCACCACCAGCACCACCAGCGCGACCGCTTCGGCCAGCGTCTGCAGCACGTTGCTGATGGAGGCCTTGACGAACAGCGTGGGGTCGTAGGCGACGCGGTGTTCGATGCCCTGCGGAAAGTCCTGCTGCATTTTCTGCATCGCCGCGCGCACGTCGGAGGCCACTTTCAGGGCGCTGGCCGAGGCGGTCTGCGTGATCTGCAACGCCACGGCGGGCTGGTTGTCGAGCAGGCTGCGCAGGCTGTACTGGCTGGCGCCGAGCTCGATGCGCGCCACGCTGGAGAGCTTGAGCTGCTCGCCTTGCGCGCCGGTGCGAATCACGATGTCGCCGAACGCTTCCAGCGAAGTCAGGCGCCCGGTGACAGACAGCGGCAACTGCTGGCGCGAACTGGCGTCCGGCTGGCCGACCGAGCCGGCTGCCACCTGCATGTTCTGCTCGCGAATGGCTGCCACCACATCGCCGGCGGTCAGGCCAAAGGCCAGCATGCGCTCGGGGTCGAGCCAGACGCGCAGGCTGTATTCACCGGCGCCCCAGACCGCCACGCTTTGCACGCCCGGCACGCGCAACAAGGTGTCGCGGATGTTCAGTTGCGCAAAGTTTGACAAATGCAGCAGGTCGTAGCGCTGGTCCGGCGACACCAGATGCACCACCATCAGCATGTCGGGCGACACTTTCTCGCTGATCACGCCGATGCGCTGAACCTCTGCCGGAAGCCGGGGCAGCGCGCGCGAGACCCGGTTTTGCACCTCGGTCTCGGCGCGGGCCGGGTCCACGCCCTGCTCAAAGGTCAGCTTGAGCGTGTAGCGGCCGTCGCCGGTCGATTGCGAACCCATGTACTGCAGACCGGTCAAGCCGTTGAGCTCGGTTTCCAGCGGCGTGGCGACGGTGTCGGCGATGACGGCGGGGTTGGCGCCGGGGTACGTCGCGACAACGTTGACCGTGGGCGGCATCACGTTGGGGTACTCGGTGAGCGGCAGTCGTCCCATGCTGGCCAGGCCGGCCAGCAGAATCATGAGCGACAGCACGATCGAGATGATCGGGCGGTCGATGAAAAGGCGTGCGAATTTCATGACAACTCCTCAGCTTTGGGTGGACGTGGCAGGCCGGGCCTGTGCCGAAACGGGCTTGGCGTCAACCGGCTGCGGCTGAACCTTCATGCCCGGGCGCACCTTCATCAGCCCGGAGACGATGACCTGCTCGCCGGCTTTCAGGCCACTGTTGACGATGCGCTGCTCACCGTGCTGCGCGCCGACCTTGACAAAGCGGTGCTCCACTTGCTGGTCCTTGACCACCATCACGAAGCGCTGTCCCTGGTCGCTCGCAATCGCCTTTTCGGGGACCAGCAGGCTGTCGCGCGCCGCGCCGGCGAGCTGGACCCGAACGAATTGCCCGGGCACCAACGTATTGCCCGGCTTGTCGATGCGCGCCCGCAGCCGCAAGGTTCCGGCCTGGCTGGCGATCTCGCTGTCAACAAAGTCGATAGGCGCCGTGGCCAGTTCGGCGTCGCTGTGCGAGTCCAGGATGCGGGCCTGCCACTTTTGGCCCTTGCGATCCGCGGTCAGTTGGCTGATCACGGCCGGATCGCCCGCGTCGAAGTAAACATGAAGGGGTGCCGTGCCAGTCAAGGTTGCCAGTGGCGCCTGGGCCGAACCCACGCCGACGTAGTTGCCGGCCGTGACGAAGGCCCGGCCGATGCGGCCGTCCACCTGTGCTTTGACCAGCGCGAATTCTCGATCCAGGGCAGCCACTTGGACGGCTGCCTGCGCTGCGGCGCTGCGGGCCTGTGCTTCAGCCAGCGCGGCGACGCGGCGCTCGGCCTCCTCGGCGGCGATGGCCTGTTCTTGCTGCAGGCGCTGCGCGCGCTGGGCCTCGCTGCGTGCCAGCGTTTCTTTCGCCAGTGCCAGTTGCAGATCGGCTTGTGCGCGGGCCAACGCGGCGTCGAACGGACGCGTGTCGATGCGGAACAGCGCCTGGCCAGCGCGAACCATCTCGCCTTCGCGGAACAGCACCGCGTCGATGTAGCCGGCCACGCGCGGACGGATCTCTACCCGCTGGGACGCCTCGACGCGCCCGACCTGGGCAAACTGCGGCTCGACCGCGCGTTGCACGACCGGCACGACCGTGACCGCCGGCGCGGCAGCGGCCTCGGGCAGGCCGGCCTGGGCCGTGCCAACCGTTGGCTGGCACGCAGTGATGGTCGCCGCGGCGGCGATGGCTAGCGCAGTCTTGTGGAAGGCGGCCCGCAGCGCGGGCTTGGAGGAACGGTTGTGCATGGAGGACTCCGGGTTGGTTAAGAAGGCCTCCATGCTTGACCTTGACGCGATGGCAAGGTCAAGCGCCGCGTGCGTTTTATTTTGTCCTTGACCTTGCCATCGCGTCAGGGATGAACCTTGCGTCTGGTCACACCGACCGATCGTCACTTACCGCAAGGAGCGCTTCATGAATACGACCCTCATCCTCTCGCGCTTTGGCGCCTGGTTTTCACGCCTGCTGTGCCAGTGGCGCGAAGCGCGCCGTTTGCAACGCGGCCTGGCCGAATTGGCCACCATGAGCGGGCACGAACTGCGCGACATTGGTATCTCGCACGCCTCGGTGGCAGCCACTGCGCGCCGGGAAACCTGTTGTGCCTGAGAAGCGTGCACCACCAATCCCTGCATTACTTCGTCGCCAAAGCGCAATGGAGCGATCAGGAGCTGCTGCGACGTGTGGCCCAGTGGGTAGTGCCGCAAATGGACTTCAGCACTGGCGGCTGGTGGATCATTGATGACACCGGTTTCCCCAAGAAGGGCCGCCATTCGGTGGGCGTAACCCGCCAATACTGCGGCGTACTGGGCGAACAAGGCAGTCTGCCGGTGGCCTGGCAACTGTACTTGCCGCACAACTGGGTGAAAGCCTGGCCCTGGCCAAACGCGCTCATTCCATTTGACAAAATCATCGCTACATTGCCGACCGCCGTACCCCGCATTGAATGACCGGTTTAGAGCGAGCTCAACGGAAAGGCGACGAGCCGCACGGAGCCCCCCCATTTCTGGTCTTGCGCAGCCCTACAGCGGCACGGTTTTGATTCGCGCGCTGCGAAACGTCAGGTTGATGCGCCGGCGCCCCAGCAGCGCATGCACACCCTCCTCCAGCGGCTGTACGCCGTGGTAGGCCAGGCGCGATTGCCCGCCCCACACCACCACATCGCCGTGCACCAGCCGGTAACGCCGCGGGCGGTCCTTGCGCACCGGCGTGCCGAACAGGAACACGGCGCTCAGACCCAGCGACACGGACACGATGGGGGCGGACAGGTCCTTCTCGTCCTTGTCCTGGTGCAGCGACAGCTTGGCACCGGGCACATACTGGTTGATCAGGCAGGCCTCGGGCTGGAAGTTCGCATAGCCGGCCTCAAGGGCGGCGTCTTGCGCCAGCGCCAGCAAACACGGCGGCATGGCGGGCCAGGGCAGACGCGTCTGCGGGTCTTGCGCAGCATAGCGGTAGCCATGCGGGTCCGAAACCCAGCCTAAAGCGCCGCAACTGGTGGTGGCCACCGACATGGTGTAGCCACCGGGCGTCTGCATGTGGCGCAGCGGCGCCTGCGTGATGACGGCTTCAACGGCCTGCAGCAGGGCCACGTCCGCATCACGCGCCCAGCCGCGCAGCAGCACGGCGCCGGGTGCCAGGGCCAGGCGCGCGCTGTCGGGGTGCGGCGGGAGATCGTCGAAGAGATCCACGGGGAGTTAAATTGCTACTATTTTGATAGCTATCTACGCAATATCCACGAGGGCTAGTGGCCAATTTTGCATAAAACCACTTGGGAACCTGATTGCAGTGTAGCCAAACTGCAGCACAAGGGAATAGCGGACAATCCGTGGATGAAAGCTCCCCCCAGACTCCAGTCCCTGATCGAAGAAGGCCTGATCGACACCGTTGTGCGCCAGCTCATGAGTGGCAAGGAAGCCATGGTGTTTGTGGTGCGCTGCACGCACGCCGGCATCAGTGAGACGCGTTGCGCCAAGATCTACAAGGAGGCCAACAACCGCAGCTTCCGCCAGGCCGTCGATTACACCGAAAACCGCAAGGTCAAGAACTCACGATCCGCCCGCGCCATCGCCAAGGGCAGCCGGTTTGGCCGCCAGGAGCAGGAGGCTGCCTGGCAGAGTGCCGAGGTGGACGCGCTGTACCGCCTGGCCGCCGCCGGCGTGCGCGTGCCGCAGCCCTACAACTTTCACGATGGTGTGCTGCTGATGGAACTAGTGACCGACGCGCACGGCGACGCCGCCCCGCGCCTGAACGATGTGGCCTTCACAGCGAGCCAAGCGCGCGCCCACCACGCCACGCTGATTGCCGAGGTGGTGCGCATGCTGTGCGCGGGGGTGGTGCACGGGGACCTGTCGGAGTTCAACATCCTGCTGGCGCACACGCCGGGTGCGGATGGTGCGGACGGCATCGACGAGCCGGTGATCATTGACCTGCCGCAGGCGGTGGACGCTGCCGGCAACAACCACGCCCAGCGCATGCTGCTGCGCGATGTGGCCAACCTGCGTGACTTCTTTGGCCAGTTTGCCCCGGAGCTGCTAACCACCCAGTTCGGTCCCGAGATCTGGAGCCTGTACCAGGCCGGCCTGCTGAGCAATGAGACCGCACTCACCGGCCATTTTGAGCGCGCCCATGCCGATGTGGACATGCAAGGCGTGCTGCGCGAGATTGACGATGCCCGGGCCGAAGACGCCGCGCGGCGTCTTCGCATGGCAACGCCCACCTGAGGATCGGGTCAGCGCGTAATCGCCACCAGCACGCTGCACGGAGCCTGTGCGATCAGCGCCTTGGAGACCGAACTCTTCCACCAGCGCGCGGCCCAGCCATCCAGGTGCTTGTGGCCGACGACGATGAGGTCCGCGTCGATTTTCTTGGCGTAGTCCGTTATCTCGTCCACCGTGTCCCCCGTCAACAGCGCGCCTTTGGCCTGATGGCCGGCAACCTGGAGGCGATGCAGGCCTTCGTCCAGCACGGCCTGCATGGTCTGCTTTTCGCGCTCCATCATGCCGCTGTCATAAACGCCGCCTTCGGTGGAGACCAGGCCGATGTTGATGGGCAGCACCGCCACCAGCGACAGCTCGGCCTGGGACCACTGCGCCAGGTCCTGGCAATCCAGCAGTGCCTTCTGGCCGCTCTGCGAGCCGTCATATGCCAACAGAATGCGCTTGTACATGGTGACCTCCTGTTTTGTCGTATTGGGGGAATGTGATGGACCGTCGCTGTGAGCATAGGCGCAGGCGCGTGCATGCGCAAGCCCTGCCGGTCAAGGCCCAGCGCTACGTGGCCGAGGCCCAGCGCCTGCAAGTGCGCGCGGGCTGGCGATTCCCGCAAGCTCCTGAATTGATAGCAACTGAAGCATATTCCACGAGGGCCAGGGCCGAAAATGACCAAAAACCATTTGGGGTGGCGGCCATCCACCCGGTTCGGTCAGCCCGCGCTATATAGTGACGCACCAAGGAGTCCCCATGTCCAAAGCTTCCCTCGTTTCCGCCATCGTCGCCGGGTCCATCGTGGCCCTGGCCTTTGTCCTCAACCCGTCTCCCGAACAGCACCGCACCAAGATCAAGGAGGCCATCGCCGAGCGCAGCCCGTTGGCCGGGATGCTGGGCATGGGCGCGCTCGCGGCATTCAGCTCGACCTACCACCCGCTGGGCGTGGCGTCCTACACCACGGTGAATGACCGCACCGTCTCCATCGGCGCATTGGGCATGGTGTTCTTCATACAGCCGTCGCAGGACAAGTGAAAACCCGCGCTGCAATCGCCTGTGCCGCGCTGGCAGTCGCCTGGCTGGTGGCGGGCTGCACGGACACGCGCTACCTGCTGCAGTCCGCCACCGGGCATCTGCAGATCATGCAGGCGGCCCGCCCGGTGGATGACTGGCTGGGTGACGACAACACGCCACCAACACTGAAGCAACGCCTGCAACAGGCACAGGAGATTCGGCGCTTTGCGGTGAGCGCGCTGCACCTGCCGGACAACGCCAGCTACCAGCGCTATGCGCAGTTGCAGCGCCGCGCCGTAGTGTGGAACGTGGTGGCGGCGCCGCCCTATTCGCTGACACTCAAGACCTGGTGCTTTCCGGTGACGGGTTGCGTGGGTTACCGCGGCTACTTTGACGAGCGCGATGCGCAGGCGCTGGCCACCGAGCTGCGCGCACAGGATGGGCTGGAGGCGCGTGTCTATGGCGTGCCGGCCTACTCGACCCTGGGCTGGACCAACTGGCTGGGTGGTGACCCGCTGCTGAGCACCTTCATCGACTACCCGCAGGGAGAACTGGCGCGCATGGTCTTCCACGAGCTGGCGCACCAGGTGCTGTATGTGAAAGACGACACCGCGTTCAACGAGTCGTTTGCCACGGCGGTGGAGCGCCTGGGCAGTGCCGCCTGGCTCGCCAGCCAGGCCGGCGCCGCGGCCCAGGCGGAATACACCGCCTTCGATGTGCGACGTCAGGCATTTCGGGCCCTGGCTGCGCGCACGCGCCAGACGCTGCTGGCGGTCTATGCACCGGATCGCCTGCCCCAGCCCAGCGCCGAGCAACTGGCAGCGCAAAAGGCCGTCGCCTATGCCGAGTTCCGCCAGGCCTATGCCGAGCTCAAGGCCCGTTGGGGCGGCTACGACCGCTATGACGCCTGGGTCGCCACCGCCAACAACGCCGCCTTTGGCGCACTGGCCGCGTATGACGAATGGGTTGGCGCGTTCGAGGCCCTGTTCCACGCCGGGTCGGACAACTGGCCGGCCTTTTACGCGGCCACCCGGCAGTTGGCCGCGTTGCCGCGCGAGGAGCGAACCGCGCGCCTGCAACAACTGAAGGCCGGGGACCGCTAGGCCATCAGGGACAGGCGACCCAGTTGGCCGCGTGTTTACCCAATTAAGCTACTAGTTTGATAGCTGCATAGGCATATTCCACGAGGGCTATAGGCCGATTTGACTAAGAATCGCTTGGCAAACCGGGACACCAGCCACCGGCCGTCCACGGCGCAGTCTCCGTTGTAAACTTTGCAACGACCATGACGCCCACCGAGTTCGCCCTCTTCAAATACCAGCATGCCGACGCGGCCATCCGCAGCCCCGCGCGGCGCTGGTTCACCGGCATCAGCTTCGGCGTGGCGCTGCTGCTCATCGCCACCGGGTTCATCGTGTTCCCTGTGAGTCTGTTCGCCCTGCTGGTTCCCGTCCTGGCCTGGACCACGGCCAGCCGCCAGTTGCTGCTGGGGCCGCGCTACCTGCTGTGCGGCCAGACCATCGTCTATTACGCCAACGTCAAGCGCCTGACCCTGTCGCGCGGCACCGGCACGCTGCGCGTGCAGTCGCACAACGGCAAGAGCTTTTTGCTGGAGCGCGACAAGTTCCCCACCAACGCGCGCAAGACCGACAAGATCAAAAAGAACAAGGCCGCCAAGTTCGACAAGGTGGCCGACAAGATCATCGAGAAAGTGCGCAACGCCAGCCCCAACGCGGACGTGATCGGCGCCGGGTGATGATGGACCGCGCCATCCATCTGCTGTATGTGCCCACGCTGTGCTGCAACCTGAGCTGCAGCTACTGCTACCTGGGCAAGCAGACGACCGAGGCCGCACTCAAGACCGACGCAGGGCGCGCCGTGCAGACGCTGCGCCACACGCTGGACGCGCTCCAGGCGGCGGGCGTGCTGGCCTTCAACGTCTCGCTGCACGGCGGCGAGGTGACGACACTGCCGCCGCCCGTGCTGGACGAGCTGTTCGGAATGATCCGCGCCCACTACCTGCAGCACTTCGACGCGCTCAACGCACTGGGCCACAAGAAGTCGGCGCCGCACATCAAGACCAACCTGTTCAAGTTCGCACCGTTCTACGAGCTGTTTGACCGGCACAAGGTGTCGATCAGCGCCAGCATCGACCTGCCGCTGTCCCTGCACGCGCGCCACCGCACCACGCGCGGTGGCACCGACTGGTTGCCGCGCACGCTGGACAACATCCGCCTGCTGGCACGCTACCCGCATGCCAAGAAGATATCCGCCACACTCAGCAGCGAACACCTGGCCGACATCCCGGCGCTGGTGAAGGACATCTGGTACATCCACCGCGAGCTGGGCTTTGACATGAACCAGTTCAACCTGATGTTCGCCTTCGGCTCCGAGCTGAACCGCGCGGCCAAGGGCGAGGCAGTGCTCACGCCATGCGCACCCGCGCAGCAGCAGGCGTTGTACGACGTTCTGTCCAAGGAGTTCATGGGCACCGAACTGGAAGATGGGCTCAAACGCAACTGGTTCGACGAGTTCAAGCCCAGCTACTGCACCAACGCCCGCAACTGCGGCGAGCGCTTCTACCTGCTGCAAAGCGATGGCGCCGTCTACTCCTGCGTGCGCGGCCAGGGCATGGAGGCCTTTCGCTATGGCAATGTGTTCGACGACCCCATCCTGGATATTCTGGACAACGGCGCACGCAAGATCCGCCAGATCCACCAGGCGCAGGGCTTTGACTCCGACTGCCAAGCCTGTGACCACTTGAGCACCTGCAACACCGGCTGTGCCGTCGTCAAGGTCCAGAACCAGAGCGGCAAGTCCTACACCTGCGGTTTGCAAAAGACCATCTACCGCGACAACCCGCTGTCCTACCCTGCCGATACACCCGCCGCGCGGCGCGAATATGCCCTGCACTACCAGCAGACCACGCACCCCAGCCTGGCCTTTGCGCAGCCGCCGGTGGCGCCGGACCAGCCACAGTTCATGCTGCCCAACGACATCGCCGAGCCCAAGAACACCCTGGGCGCGCTGATCGCCGCCGACCCGGTGCTGCAGGCGCTGTTCAGCGACAACGCCTTTGTGCTGGAGCTGCGCGGTGAGCTGCTGGCGCTGGACTCGCAACTCTTCAAGCAGCGGCGCACCCTGCATACGCTGGTAAACGGTGACCCACTGGTGCTGCACCTGCGCCGCGATGTGCTGCAGGCCAATTGCCCGGAAGCCATTCGCAACACGCTGTACCTGCAGCTGTTGCGTGACACGCCGGTGGTTTACGGCGACGAGCAGCGCACCAAGCAGGAGCACATCTTCACCTACCAGCTCTACGCCAACTGCCTGGAGTCCAGCACCCGGCTGGGGGACGATTACCTGCAGTGCGACCTGACCGGCCTGCTGGCGCTGCACCGCGCGCACTTCCAGCGTGGCGTACTCAACAACCTGTTTGTGACCACGCTGTTCCTGCGTGAGTACCACTACAGCAAGCAAAAGGCCAACGCCTTCTACCATGTGCAAACGGCCAACCTGCCGTTTCAGAACTTCGAGTTCCACTACCTGCCATGAAACCCCAAGACCTGCAACGCACCGCCTACACCGTGGAATGTTTCCTGAACGCCCTGCGTCTGGAGGACGGCAACGACCGCACCGAGGTGGAAGAGGCGCTGGTGCGCTGGCTGCTGGACGACGCCCGCCGCAAGGACGACCACCTGATCTACCAGGACCAGACCGTTTCCTGCTACAGCCGGGGCCACGTCACCCAAAATTTTGCCGTGCCGCTGGCGCGCCAGAAGCAAACCATCTGGTGCAACGCCGACAAGCTGTCCACCATCGACGGCGCCGCGTTCAAGGACCAGGGCAAACTGGTCATGCTCGGCACCGCCGGCCTGCTGCTGGGCATGCCCGGCCTGGTAGCGGCCCAGCAGGATCGCAAGGACCGACAACGCAGCAGTAATAACAACAATAACAATAACAACAACAATAACAACAACGGGTAGCCCCACACGCTGGACATGGCCCCATGCGTGTGCGATGCGATAGCTAGCTTGCAGCAACTACGGTGTTGCGGCCCTGCTGTTTGGCCTGGTACAGCGCACCATCGACCCGCCGGAACCATTCAGCGTGGTTTTCCGCCGGCTTGAGCTCGGCAACGGCGAAGGATGCAGGCAGCAACACGGTGTTTGCACC
Organism: Burkholderiales bacterium; assembly: GCA_038327925.1. Lineage (GTDB taxonomy): Bacteria > Pseudomonadota > Gammaproteobacteria > Burkholderiales > Burkholderiaceae_C > Allorhodoferax. The sequence goes on from JBBQLM010000020.1 coordinate 56,171, forward strand.
GTCCGCAATGGAGGTTGTGGCCAGCGTCTGGCGCAAGCGCTCGGCCAATTGCAGCGCCGCCGCCATCTCCGTCATGGGCAACAGGACCAGAAATTCCTCACCCCCCACACGTCCCAACAGGTCGCCATCCCTCAACTGCGCACCCACTGCCCGAACCGCCTCGCGCAAAGCGCGGTCCCCCGCGGGGTGGCCGTAGGTGTCGTTGATGGCTTTGAAGTGGTCCAGATCGAACATGATCAGGGAGGCACTGGTCCCGTGCCGCAGGCGTGTTGACACCAGGGTTTCCATTTGCTCCAGGGTGTGACGTCGGCTGTAGGCCCCGGTGAGCTGGTCGTGAATGACCAGGTCATTGAGCCGCTCGACCAGCGCCGCGTTGCGCGCATGATGCTCGGCATCCCGCAGGACCACCAACCCCAACGAACGCGTATAAGCCAGCTGAACGGCCAGCCCCGCCACCAAGCCCACCACCATGATGTTCGTCAATGGGCCGGCGAACTGCACAACGTGCAGCAGCGGAACCAGGTACATGCCGGCAAAGAACAATAGTGCGGCCTTGGCGTATGAGGACATGGTCACCATGCTGACGCCGGCCACGCCCACCAGAATCGTCATCGTGGCCAGGTAGGACAGGACATCCCCTTCGCGCCAGACAAACCACACCGCGGAACCCCAGACCATGCCGCACAGGCCCGCCAGGACAAAGTGGGTGTTCTTGCATGCCTGGCTGTCACCGTGGCTCTCCAGCGCCTTGCGACAGCGCATGCCGACCAGGAAAATGGCAGCCTCGCCGGCCGTGATCAGCAGGGCCCAGGTTAAGGCAGGCGTCAGTCCGGCAGAGACCCACAAGACCCAGGACAACAACGCAATGCCGGCAAAGGCACTGAGCGCCCCCGTCATCGCGCGTTCATTGAAAACCCGCAGGCGTTCCGACGAAACCGCCAGGGCGATGGCCCCTTCATTCAATTCGTGGTGCGAACAGCTCTGCATACATCATGGAGTCCGCCACTAGCGAACCCTCTATGTCATTGTAGGCATCCCGGCCGGCGAAACCAAGCGGATAGGGTCGCCGCCGTTACCATAGCCACCATGCAACCCAAACCGCGCATCCTCCTGGTGGAAGACGAGTCCGGCATCGCCGACACGCTGCAGTACGTGCTGTCCACCGATGGCTTTGCGCCAGTGTGGTGCAGCACTGCCGCCGAGGCGCTGGTGCAGTTTGCCGCGGAACCGCCGGCCCTGGCGGTGCTGGATGTGGGCCTGCCCGATCTCAATGGGTTCGAGCTCTTTCGCCGTCTGCAGGCCCTGCCCGGCGGGCATCTGGTGCCGATGATTTTCCTGACGGCGCGCAGCGATGAGATCGACCGTGTGGTGGGCCTGGAGCTGGGCGCCGACGACTACATCGCCAAGCCGTTTTCGCCGCGCGAACTGGTGGCGCGGGTGCGCACCATCCTGCGCCGCAGTGCACGCCCGCTGGGTGGGCCCGTAGCGGCGGCGCCCGTTGCACCGGCGCCGCCCCCACCGGCTACGCCACCCGCCATCTGGCAGCTCGACGAAGAACGCCACCTGATCCGCTACCACGGCCGCGCGCTGGATCTGTCCCGCTACGAATACGGCGTGCTGCGCCTTTTGGTGCAGCGCCCCGGCAAGGTGTTCACGCGCGACGAGCTGCTGCTCAAGGTCTGGGGCGATGACAACGCCAGTTTTGACCGCACGGTGGACGCCCACATCAAGACCCTGCGCGCCAAGCTCAAGGCCGTGGCGCCCAACCATGAGCCCATCCGCACCCTGCGCGGCACCGGCTACGCGCTCAACGAAAACCTGACTTGAGCAAGCGCACCCGCATCTTCCTGGGCATCCTGCTGATCTACGCGATCGGCATTGCCGCCGTGCTCTACCTGGTGGTGACGGACATCGACCCGCGCTACCGCGAGTCGGCCGAGGAATCGCTGGTGGAAACCTCCCAGGTGCTGGCCACCCTGGTGGAGCTGGATGTGCAGGGCGGCGTGATCGACACCGCGCGGCTGGACACGCTGTTCAAGGCCGTCTACGCCCGCAGCTTCGAGGCCCAGATCTTCAGCGTCAACAAGACCAAGGTCGAGCTGCGCGCCTACGTCACCGACCGGCGCGGCACCGTGGTTTACGACTCGACCGGTCAGTCGGTGGGCAAGGACTTCTCGCAGTGGCGCGACGTGCGCATGACCCTGCGCGGCGAGTACGGCGCACGCACCTCGCTGGACATCCCCGGCGACCCCGACTCCGCCGTGATGTACATGGCCGCGCCGGTGCGCTGGACCGACAACACCCAGGGGCCCGGCACGGGCGAGATCATCGGCGCCGTCACCGTGGGCAAGCCGGTGCAAACCTTTGGCCAGTTCGTGGCCGCCGCGCGCAGCCGCACGCTGTACGTGGGCCTGCTGTCGGTGGTGGCGGTGCTGGTGCTGGCCGTCACCGTGTCGGTGTGGCTGGTGCGGCCGTTCGGGTTGATCGGCGACTACGCGCGCTACGTCAAGGCCCAGCCCGGCTTCTACCCCATGCGCCTGCTACGCCGCGCGCTGGCCCTGCTGCGCGCCGCCTACGACGAGATGCGCGACGCCCTGGCCGGGCGCAACTACGTGGCCGACTATGTGCAGACCCTCACGCACGAGGTCAAGAGCCCGCTGTCGGCCATCCGCGGCGCCGCGGAGCTCTTGCAGGAGCCCATGGAAGAGGCGCAGCGCCAGCGCTTTCTGGGCAACATCCAGCGCGAGACCCAACGCATCCAGGAAATGGTGGACCGCATGCTGGAACTCACCGCGCTGGAAACGCGCCGCGTGCTCGACAGCACCCAGCCCGTGGCTCTGGCGCCGCTGCTGGAGGAACTGGCGCACGCCGCGCAGGGCGTGGCCACGCAGCGGCGCATCACCCTGACGGTGACCACCGACACCGACGCCACGGTGGAGGCCGACCCCTTCCTGCTGCGCCGCGCCGTGAGCAACCTGCTGGACAATGCGCTGGACTTTTCGCCCGAGGGCGGCCAGGTGGCACTGGGCCTGAGCCTGCAGGGGCGCTGGGCCTGCATCACCGTCTGCGACCTGGGCCCCGGCATTCCTGCGTACGCACAGGACAAGGTGTTCGAGAAGTTCTACTCCCTGGCACGGCCGCACTCGCGCAAGAAGAGCACGGGACTGGGATTGAGCTTTGTAAAGGAGATTGCCACCTTGCATCGTGGGCGGGTGGAACTGCGCAACCGCTCCGATGTAACTGGTGCGGCCCACGCCAGCGCCGGAGCTGTGGCCAGTCTGTGGCTGCCGTGTGGGCCGCGTGTGCACTGATCGCCAGGGTTCCTGGCAATTGAAGTCGAAGGCAGGGACCTAGTGATCAAGCGGGCTTTGCGGTGTGACGCAAAGCCGACAGCCAATCAATATCTAAAACACTATTACCGCCACCAGTCACTGATATATCCCTTTTTGTAAAACTCGATTGATTTCACCTGCTTGCGCGAAAAGTCCACATTGACTGATGAATTGATTGGCTGAAATCCGGCATCAATCTTTACCAGTCCATTCTGGCAATTCTTCACCGGCCATGTCCGCCACTTTTCGATTGAAGTCGTCCCGCTCCTTGAGCTTTGCACAAATGAACTCTACGGCCTCGTCATCTCTAAAGATCACTAGGTGGTCACGTAACTTGGCGCGATTTCCAAGAATCCCGCCCGGTTGTGCTTTGGATCCACCATCGTTTGTTATGAGTGTGGCGCCATACTTGGCTGCTTCATAAACGACTTTGACATCGTTCTTCATATTTTGGGTCTGTGCGCCGCGAGGAAAAAGTGCACTCTCGATCTTGTTATAGAGTGGATCGCCTTCGGAAATGTCTTCATCAGTGAGGGTGAATATTTGAGCCAACGTCTTCTTGGTTCGGGCCCGATCATTTCCAACCAGTGCTTCTTTGAAGCTGACTCCCGACATGTTCACCTGAATGACTTCATCCGCTGCCCATTTCTCGATTCGATTCATGGAGGCGAGTTTGCCGCGCCCGTTAATGACGTTTGTGTCGATATGGAACACCGTGTAAAGCATTCGGCGCTGCATTTTGATCAACTAAGTGCTTCCTGATATGTTCAACGCAAGAATTGAAATTTGTTGGTGCTGCAGCCCAACTGCCGCACACTAACCTGCAAGCGTTGCGGAATCGATGACCCACCTTTCGACAGGAGGGATTTCATGCATCGGCACGTAGTGCGCCGGGTCGAATTGTGCTAATCGCAGTGTAAGAAATGCACGAATTCTTCGACCTGCGCCGCTTTGATTGGCCACCGACGCGCTTTTGAAGTCCGACAACGCGTCATGCGTTACGCAAATTTCAATAGTTTTTGAATTCTTACTCGGCCGTTCGGGATCATCTTGGAGTGCCCAATCGACACGGAGAATCAGTTCACGAGCACTTGGCACTCGCCGAACGTCTGCGTTCGCAGGCATCGTCTCTGCAACAATTTGAATGAACTGACCTTCAAAGGACATGAGGCCCCCTGCCTGTGAGTAACGAATTTATCAACTGAGCGACTTCTGGCTCATTGTTTTTCATCCCTATCAGTAACGCCAACTGGTAGAGGATAAGACGGGTCGTAGATACCAAAAATCTCTACCTTATCCGTGCTTAATCCAAAGAAAATTTGAGAATCCGGAAACGCATAGAGTCTTGTCAGTCCATCCTTGGACGACGTGATCAAAGCACTATCTCCGAATCGATCAGTTATTTGCTTGGACGTGTCGCCAAATCGGATACCTTGCAGTTCACGATACGGCGAGTCACTCTGCACCCCATACAAAATAACCCCTCGGACTTTTTCATTTTTAAACCTCACCGATGCAAGAGCAGATTCACTGAGCTTGTAGATATACGAAAGCCCGGTTTCTGGATTTCTTTCTTCGGTTGGCAGACCCTTTTTGAAGCGTACATCTTGTAGGGGATCGCCTAACTTGACGCCCCATAGTTCAGATTGTTTGAATGGTCTTTCTGAATACCACGTCCATGCCCACTCCGATAGCCAACCGATTGCGATAGCGCAAACAGCGACAGCAAGTCCCCGCATGGCAACTGTGCGCCAGTTCCATCTATCTTTTGCAGCAACGAAAAGTGCAACCATCGCGATGATGGCCCCTCCCGCAAATAATCCGGTCCCAATGTTCATGGCATCACCGCGTTTATGAATCTAATGGCAAGACTATAGCCCGACAGACCACGTACCCAAAAGGCCGCTATCACCCATAGGGGTCGGTTATAGGCTCGTACATGAAGCGCGCATGCGACTTCAATTGCGCAGAGCAATCCGCGCACCGTTACGTTCTTCACGCGGACTTCACACAAACTTCACACAGCCCCCCGCAGGCTTCCAACAGCCTTCGCCTCTCGGCGGGATGCTTCCTCCACCGTGCAATCACGCACGCCCATCGGAGGAAACCATGGCCCTGGCCACCACCCAACCCGTCTTACCCGCAGCACCGGAGCGTCTCTCGCGCTGGCTGTGGCTGGCTACCACCACCTTGTCCGCCGTCTGCTTCGTGGCGCTGGTCCACACACCGGCCCGCGCACAGGACCGCGACGCCGCCCCGCGCCAGAAGACCGAGAGCCCTTACTTCTTCATCAAAAGCAATGACCCCGCGGTGGACCAGTTGCCGCTGAAGTCCACCCGGGTCGATGTGCGCGTCAGCGGCGTGATTGCCGACGTCACCGTGGTGCAGACCTACAAGAACGAAGGCCAGCGCGCCATTGAGGCCAAGTACGTCTTCCCCGGCTCCACCCGCGCGGCGGTGCACGGCATGAACGTGCGCCTGGCCGATCGCCTGATCACTGCCAAGATCCGCGAGAAGCAACAGGCCCGCATCGAGTACGACGCGGCCAAGAAGGAAGGCAAGACCGCCGCTCTGCTGGAGCAGCACCTGCCCAATGTATTCCAGATGAACGTGGCCAACATCCTGCCCGGCGACGACGTGAAGGTGGAGCTGCGCTACACCGAGCTGCTGGTGCCCACGGATGGCAACTACCAGTTCGTATTTCCCACCGTGGTCGGACCGCGCTACAACAGCCCGCAGAGTAGCCAGGCCAACGCCACCTGGGTGGCTCAGCCCTACCTGCCCAAGGGCCAGCAAACGCCCAGCAGTGCCGATGCGCCTGCCTTCGACATCCACGTCACGCTGAACACGCCCATCGCCGTCAAGGAAGTGCGCTCCAGCTCGCACGACATCAACAGTTTCCGCGAACAGGGCGGCACCACGGTCATTGGGCTCAAGCCCGGGGCCGAGCCGGCCAACAACCGCGACTTCATCCTGGACTACCGCCTGGCCGGTGCGGCAATAGAGAGCGGCGTGATGCTCTACAAGGGCCAGGACGAGAACTTCTTCCTGGCCATGGTGGAGCCGCCCAAGGCCCCACCACCCACAGCCATCAGCCCGCGTGACTACATCTTTGTCGTGGACATTTCCGGCTCCATGCATGGCTTCCCGCTCGACACGGCCAAGACCCTGCTGCGCGAGCTGATTGGCGGCCTGCGCCCCAGCGACACCTTCAACGTGTTGCTGTTCTCGGGCAGCAACCGCTTCCTCAATGCCCACTCGGTTCCGGCCAGCCGTGCCAATATCGAACAGGCGATCCGCACCATCGACCAGATGGGTGGTGGCGGGGGCACCGAGCTGATTCCGGCGCTCAAACGTGTCTACGCCGAGCCCAAGGCGGCCGACGTGTCGCGCAGCGTGGTGGTGGTGACCGACGGCTATGTGACCGTCGAGCGCGAGGCCTTTGAGCTGGTGCGCAACAACCTGTCCAAGGCCAATGTGTTTTCCTTTGGCATTGGCTCCAGCGTGAACCGCCACCTGATGGAAGGCCTGGCCCGCGCCGGCATGGGTGAGCCCTTCATCATCACCAAGCCGGCCGAGGCCGCCGAGCAGGCCACCCGCTTTCGGAAAATGATTGATTCACCGGTGCTGACCAACGTGAAGCTGCGCTTTGACGGCATGGATGTCTACGACGTGGAACCGCGCAACCTGCCCGACCTGCTGGCCCAGCGCCCGGTCATCGTGTTCGGCAAATGGCGTGGCGAGGCCAAGGGCAAGCTGGTGCTGGAAGGCCAGGCAGCCAACGGCCCTCTGCAACTGAGCATGGATGTGAGCGCCAGTCGCGGCACCGATACCGCTGCCCTGCGCCACCTGTGGGCCCGCCACCGTATTGCGTCCCTGAGCGACCAGGAGTCGCTGGAGGGGGGCGACGCCTTCAGCAAGGCCATCACCGAGTTGGGCCTGAAATACAGCCTGCTCACGCAGTACACCAGCTTCCTCGCCGTGGACCAGGTGGTGCGCAATCTGGCGCCCGCAGACAGCACCAGCGTGAACCAGCCCAGCCCCCTGCCGCAGGGTGTGGAGAACACTGCGCTGGGTGCCGAAGTGCCCAGCACGCCCGAGCCCGCCACCTGGGGCGCGATGCTGGTCACGCTGTCGGTGCTGGCCATGCTGGCCACCCGCCGCCGCCGTGCCCGTAGCGAACACTTCACGAGTTGATCATGGCGCTGCCCCGCTTATTGCAGATGCCGCGCTTTGTGCGCTTCGGCATCGCCATCGACACTGCCCCCGAGTGGCGCTGGCTGGCCCTGCTGACGGTCGCGCTGTGGCCCACCTGGTGGTGGATGGGCCAGCGCATGGTCGATGGCTCTGACGACCCGCTGGGTGTGCTGGCCCTGGCCGCCCTGGGTGGGCTGCTGTGGCAGCAACGCCAGCGCCTGCGTGCCGCACCGCGCCTGGGCTTCCAGGTAGTTGCCCTGACAGGCGCGGTGCTGACCACATCACTGCACGGCCATGTGCCTGACCTGCTGGGCGCACTGGTGGGCGTGCTGTCACTCGCCGCCGGCCTGATTGCCTTTCTGCCAGCACGGGTGGCCACCGCGCCGGTGTGGGGCCTGTCGGTGCTGTCGCTGCCGCTGCTGGCATCGCTGCAGTTCTACGCCGGCTTTCCACTGCGGGTGGTCACGGCCGAGGCCAGCCGCTGGCTGCTGTCGCTGGCCCACACCGTGGAGCGCAGCGGCAGCGCGCTGGTGGTCGACGGCCAGCTCATCATCGTGGATGCGCCCTGCTCCGGCGTGCAAATGGTGTGGCTGGGCTACTTCACCGCCTGCGTGGTGGCCCTGGCTACCGACCGTGACAACCGCGCCTTCCTGCTGCGCCTGCCCGTCGTGGGCGTGTTGGTGCTGCTGGGCAATGTGCTGCGTAACACCGTGCTGGTGGCCGCACAGGCATCCAGCGCACCCCTGCCAGGCTGGGGCCATGACGCCGTTGGCCTGCTGGTGCTGGCCGCCGTCTGCACCGGCATCGCCTGGACCATGGCCCGCCATACCCGTTGAACCTTCAATCCGCCATGAAACTCTTAGAGAACCGCTTTCTGAACCGTGTGCTGCACAAGACCCTGTGGGCCACGCTGCTGCCGCTGTGCGCGCTGGCCGGAATGGCGCACAGTGTGATGGACCACCGCCGCGCAGCCAACGACGCGGACAACCGCGCGCCGGCTGCACAAGCCGCCGAGCTGCCCGGTCAGTGGCGCGGCGCACCGCTGCGCCCGCTGGCACTCAGCGAGGTGGAGCTGCGCTTTGCCGCCCACTTCCCTGGAACCGTGTCGCGCATGACCGATGGCCGCCAGGTGCTGGTGCTGCGCACCGTCAACCAGCCGACCCGCATGCTGCACCCGGCCACCGACTGCTACCGTGGCCTGGGCTACCGCATCCGCAACGAACAACTGGAAGTGCAGGCCGACCACGCGCGCTGGCGCTGTTTTGTGGCCCAGCGTGGTGCGCGCCAGGTGCGGGTCTGCGAGCAGATTGAGGACGCCCAGGGCCAGGGCTTTACCGATGCCTCCGCCTGGTACTGGGCCGCGCTGGCCGGCCAGTCGCGCGGTCCGTGGAAGGCCACCACCGTGGCCACCGTGCTGTGACCCGCGCCGCCACACTCCACGCCCTGCGCAGAGTGGCCTATTGGCTGGGCGTGGTCAGCGCGGCCAGCCTGTGCGCCGTGCTGGCGCTGCTGCTGGTCGCACGCGAAGCCCTTCGCCCCGCACCCGATGCGTGGGCCACGACGCTGCCCATCGGCCCGATGAAGGTCGAGATCGGCGTGCCGTCGCTGATCTGGCTGGCCACCACACCCTGGCTGGCGCAGCGGCTGGACGGCTACACCCTGCCCTCGCGCATGGGCCCGCTGCACCTGGGCTGGAGCGCGGCGGAGCAGGCGCTGACCCTGCAATGCCAGCCCTGCAGTGTGCGCAACGCCAGCTGGGGTGGTCAGGCTCTGCAACTGGCGGCGGTGCGCGTGAGCGTGCGCCGCGAAGGCATGGCCCTGCAGGGCAGCCTGGTGTCCGGCGCGCTGCATGCCACCTGGCGCGGGCAGCTCACGCACAACCGGCTGCTGCTTGACCTGGACCTGCCACCCAGCCCGATCCGCGACGGCTATGCGCTGTTTGCTGCCTCTATCCCGGAGCTGGCCACGGCGCAAATCGACGGCAGCTTTGCGCTGCGCGCCCGCCTGGATCTGCCGTCGCGCGTGCTCTCGCTGCGGCCCCGCGTGGAGGGCATGGCGGTGCAGGGGCTGGGCACCGACCAGTGGACCCATGCCCGCAGCGTCTGCAGCCGCAACCTGACGCCCGTGCAGGCCGCAGCCCTGCCCGGCCCCAGCAGCCTGCTGGCGCGCGCAGTGATTGCCGCCGAGGACCAGCGCTTCTTTGAACACCCCGGTTTTGATCTGGTGGAGATGACGCAGGCCCTGCACAGCAACCAACGCGCCGAGCCGGCGCTGCGCGGGGCCAGCACGCTGTCACAGCAGGTGGCCAAGTTGCTAGTCACCGGCGGCGAACGCTCACCGGTGCGCAAGCTGCGCGAGTTGCTCTACGCGGTGGAGATGGAGCAGACGCTGGGCAAGGCCCGCATCCTGCGCCTGTACCTGGAGAACGCGCCCTGGGGCGCCACGGTTTGCGGCGCGCAGGCTGCGGCCCACACCTACTTTGGCAAACGCGCCGATCGGCTCACATCCACCGAGGCCCTCTGGCTGGCCGCGATGCTACACAACCCCGCCTTGGAGGCGCGACGCTGGGCGGCCACCGGCCAGATCAATGAGCAGCGGGTGCGCTGGGTGGCCCGCAGCATGCCGCGCCGGCTCTTAATCTCGCGCTAAGACTGGCTTCCTACCATTCACTCCAACACGTCGTCGATGCGTTCCATCGATTCACTCAGGAGGTTCCGTCATGCCAAAGAAAAGTCCCTTGTCCGCACTGCTGGTCAGTGTCTTCGCATTGTCCCTGTCCACGGCTGTGCTCGCCGACGACGACAACGGTCGTGACCACAACGAGTCCGGAGACGAGATCAGCGAGCATGGTGCCAACGGCGTAGATCTGGACCATGTCGCCACACAGGTTGGGGGCACGTCCACCCGCGTGAGCACCCGCAGCGACGGCAGCTATGAGGTCACGCTCGCTACTGGCTCGGTGGTACTCGTCAAGCCCACGGGCAACACACGCATTCACACACGCCGCACGGGCGTCAACTCGGCGGATGTTGATAGCGATGGGCATCTGCATCTGCAAACTGCCGACGGCTACGAAATGACGGTTGAATCCGCGCCGCACAATGAATCTGAAACCCACCACATTCTGGGACAAAACGGCCTGAGCAATGTGACGACCACCGGAGGCCGGGTCACTGGCACCCGACGCGACGGCTCACAGGTCAGCCTGGAAGCCGACTACGGGGTGAGCCGCAACGCAACATCCGGTGCCGTGCGCTACCAGGAGAACGAAACCGGCGTGGATATCGACTACGCCGACGGCACACGCCAGCGCTTCCATGGCGCAGCTGTTGACACCACCCAGTTGCGCACCAGCGCCCAATCCATGGGCTACACCGTCACCTTCAACAGCGATGGCAGCGCCAGCGCACGTTCCAGCAGCGTGAACTGCACGGTCAGGCTATCGCCCACCCTCACGCAGGGGCTCGCCCCTCAACCCGGCCTGCGCGTGCAGAACGGCCGGGTCATCATGCAATACCAAAGCGGACAGGAGCAGGAAGTCATCGTCGTGCAATAAGTCTCGACGCGCCCGCCTCAATCCACAAAGAAGTCGGGCAAGAAGTTGGTGTTGCCGGGTGTCACGGCATAGCGGTCCAGATCGGTGACGCCGTGCGCGGCCAGCACGGTGTCATCGATGTAGAAATTGCCGGTCTCGAAGCTGCTGCTGGTCAGCACGCAGTAGGCGGCATCGGCCATGATCTCGGGTGTGCGGCACAGCGCCAAGTCCACACCGGGAATCATCTGCATGGCGGCGGTCGCAATCGCTGTGCGAGGCCACAGGCTGTTGACGGCGATGCCCAGTTTTTTGAATTCACCCGCATGGCCCAGCGTACACATGCTCATGCCGTACTTGGCCATGGTGTAGGCGGTGTGCGGCGCAAACCAATGCGTCTTCATCGACAGCGGCGGTGACAGCGTCAGCACCTGGGGGTTGCGCCCGGCGGCGGCCGACTTCTTGAGCTCGGACAGGCAGGTCGCCGTGCACAGGTAAGTGCCACGGGCGTTGATGCCATTCATCAGATCGAAGCGCTTCATCGGTGTGGCTTCGGTGTTGGTCAGGCTGATGGCGCTGGCGTTGTTGACCAGGATGTCGATACCACCAAAGGTCTGCACCGCCTTGTCCACCGCCGCGAACACCGCGTCATCGTCGCGGATGTCCACCGCCAACGGCAGCGCCTTGCCGCCAGCGGCTTCAATCTCTTTTGCTGCGCTGTAGATGGTGCCGGGCAGCTTGGGATTGGGGTCCGTGGTCTTGGCCAGGATGACGATGTTGGCACCGTCCGCCGCCGCACGCTTGGCAATGGCCAGGCCAATGCCGCGCGAGGCGCCGGTGATGAACAGGGTCTTGCCCTGCAGGGTGCGGGCGGTGGATGCAGAAGCGGTTGTCATGGTGTCTCCTGGGTCAGGGTGGGCGTGGATTTGCTACTCTTTTGGTAGCTATACACGTAATATCGACGAGGGCTAGAGGCCTATTTGATCCATCATGTCTTGGTAAAATCCGGTTTTCGCTTCTCCAGAAAGGCGGTAAACGCCTCCTTGGCGGCCGGCTCCTGCAACAGGCGGGCAAAGCTGGCGCCCTCCTCGGCCATCTGCGCCAGCACCTGGGCCATCTGGCCCTTCTTCATCAGGCGTTTGGTCTCCACCAGCGAACCCAGCGGCTTGGCCGCGAGCTTGCGCGCCTGGGCCTGGGCCACGGCATTGGCTTCGGTGGGTGGCACGATGCGGTTGACCAGGCCCACTTCCAGCGCGGCCTCGGCCATGAAGGGTTCGCCCAGCAGCAGGGCTTCGGCGGCACGGTGGTAACCCATCATCTGCGGCACCAGCAGGCTGGACGCGGCTTCCGGGCACAGACCCAGGTTCACAAAGGGCATGGAGAAGGCCGCGTTGTCACCGGCATAGACCAGGTCGCAGTGGAACAGCAGCGTGGTGCCAATGCCCACGGCCGGCCCGCACACAGCGGCGATGATGGGTTTGGGGTGCTGGGCAATGGCGTGCAGGAAGCCAAACACGGGCGACTCCTGCGTGGCCGGTTTGCGCTGCAAAAAGTCGCCAATGTCGTTGCCGGCGCTGAACACGGTGATGTCACCCTGGATGACGGTGACGCGAATGGCCGGGTCATTCTTGGCCTGCTCCAGACCTTCGGCCATGGCGGCGTACATGGCCGGCGTGAAGGAGTTCTTCTTGTCCAGGCGGTTGATGGTCAGCGTGAGCACGCCATCGGCGATGTGGGTCAGGATGTCTTGCATGGGGTGTCTCCTCAGACAGTGGTTGGAATGTTCAGTTCTTGTAGTACACGACCTGGTGCGTGGTCACCAGCAGCACGCCGGCCTCGTTCCACAACTGCGCCGTGTGGTCGAAGTAGCCGTTGCGAAACGCTTGCGCGCGTGCCTGGGCCAGCAGGTAGCTGGTGCCGCTGGCTTGTAGTTGCGCGCTGTCGGCGTGGAAGTACACGGTCAGCGTCACGGTGCCCACCGGCACCAGCGTGGCGCGGCGCACAAACACGCGCGGGAAGAACACGTCCGACAGCGCGGTCAGCGAGGCAAAGTCCAGCGGACGCGGCGGGTTGTCGCGCACCCACAGTTGCGTCAGGCTGGTGTCGCCGCTGCCGTCCCAGACCTGCGGCATCTTGCCGGCGATGGGGCGCATGTCGTACTGCTTGAGCCACTCCATGGGCATGGGGCCCTCGCCGTGGGGCACCTGCTGTGGTGATGCAACCGTGGGCATGGCCTCCTCGTCCAGGCTCCAGGTCTCGCGGCGCAGCGCGGTGAAGGCGGTGCCGGTCAGCACGGTCTCGCCGGCCTGCAGCACCTCGATGATCCAGTGCTGCGTGGAGCGGTTGGTGCGCGCCGCGCGGGCCTGCACCGTGAACGGCCCATGCGCCAACGCGGCGGCAAAGTTGACGGTCAGCGACACCGGCTCGCCCAGACGATCCGGGTGCAGCAGCACCGCGTTCATCATCTGCGCCGCGCTGATGCCGCCATAGGGGCCGACCATGTTGGCATAGGCTGCGCTGGTGTGGCCGGCAAAGCTGCCATCGGCCTGTCGCTCCAGGGCAATGGCCTGGTCGAATGCGTGTGGGTTCATGTTGTCGGTACCTCGTGGGGTAGGTTGTGCAGGTAGTGCGCCAGGCGCGGCCACAGGCCGCTGGCGTGTTCGCGCCGGAAGGCGCCTAGATGGCCGATGCGGCGCACGCCCACGTCCTGCGGGGCGACGCGCTGCATGCGCCGGGGGGCGTTGGCGTACAGGTTCATCAGGCTCAGGATGCCGGCCTCGGTCATCATTTCGTCGTCCTGGATGGAGAGCGACAGTACCGGGAACCGGGCCTTTTCATACGACTGGCGCACAGCGCCGCCCTCAGCACCGGCGCTGTACTGCGGGTGCAGGCACCACTTGCGCCACTGGCGGATCACGCCATTGGGCAGGTCGCCCACGGCACCCAGGCGTTTGCCCGGAAAGTAGCCAAACAGGCGCGTGGTCACCGGCACCAGGAAGTACCACATGAAGGGCACGCGCCGACGTAAGCGTGGTGCGTTCTGCTTCCAATAGCCGCTGCCCCCGGCCACGCCCAGCAGGCCGCTGACCTTGTGTCCATTGCGCAGCATGCCCGGCAATTGCGCACCCAGGCTGTGCCCGATCAGGTACAGCGGCGCGCCCGGCTGCAAGGCGGCGGCCCAATCGACCACGGCCTCGTAGTCGCGGGCCCAATCGAACAGGTTGGCCTGGAAGCCCCGCAGCCCCTGGTGCGGCGTGGTCGGCAACGAGGCGCCGGAGCCCCGGTAGTCGAAGGTGACCACCTGCCAGCCCTGGCCCGCCAGCCAGCGGGCAAAGTCGGCGTAGTAGGCCTGGGGCACGCCCATGGCGGCACCGATGACCACGGTGCCGTGGGTCGCATCGGCCGCCGCAAAGTGGCGCACCTGGACCTGGCCGGCGCCTTCGCTCGTGAGTGCCTGCGCCGTCTCCGCAACCTCGGCGCTGCGCTGTGTTGTCATAGCCCTCGCTCCATGAAAAGTGGCCCCCACGCTCCACCGCTACGCGGGTCGCTGCCCGGCGATGAAAAAAGCCACCCGCAGGTGGCTTGCTGTGAATGCGTGCCTAGACGCGCTCAAAGATGCCTGCGGCACCCTGACCCGTGCCCACGCACATGGTCACCATGCCGTACTTCAGATTATGGCGACGCAGCGCGTGAATCACTGTCGCGGCCCGGATAGCACCGGTGGCGCCCAGCGGGTGGCCCAGGGCGATGGCGCCTCCCATGGGGTTGACCTTGGCGGGGTCCAGGCCCAGCGTGTTGACCACGGCCAACGACTGCGCGGCAAAGGCTTCGTTCAGCTCGAACCAGTCGATGTCGCTGTGCTGCAGGCCGGCGTAACGCAGCGCGGCGGGGATCGCCTCGATGGGGCCAATGCCCATGAGCTCGGGCGGCACGCCGCGCGCGGCGTAGGACACAAAGCGCGCCAGCGGCGTCAGGCCAAACTGCTTGACCGCCTTTTCGCTGGCCAGGATCAGCGCACCGGCGCCGTCGCTGGTCTGCGAGCTGTTGCCGGCGGTGACGCTGCCGCGCGCCGCAAATACCGGGCGCAGCTTGGCCAGGCCTTCGAGCGAGGTGTCAGGGCGTGGGCCTTCGTCCAGGCTCACGGTGCGGGTCTTGGTACGGACTTCGCCGGTGGCCAGGTCGGGCGTGCGTTCGATGACGTCGATGGGGGTGATCTCATCGGTGAACTCGCCGGCCTGCTGGGCCTTGATGGCACGCAGGTGGGATTCCAGCGCGAAGGCGTCTTGCGCCTCGCGGCTGACCTTCCACTGCTGGGCCACCTTTTCCGCGGTCAGGCCCATGCCGTAGGCGATGCCGATGTTCTCGTCACGCTCGAAGATCGCGGGGTTGAAGGAGGTCTTGTTGCCGCCCATGGGCACCATGCTCATGGACTCGGCACCACCGGCAATCATGACGTCGGCCTCGCCCACGCGGATGCGGTCGGCGGCCATCTGGATGGCGGTCACGCCGGAGGCGCAGAAGCGGTTGACGGTGACGCCGCCCACTGGGTTGGCGAAGGCCAGGCCAGTGGCGATGCGGGCCATGTTCATGCCCTGCTCGCCCTCGGGGAAGGAGCAACCGATGATGGCGTCTTCAATCGCCTTGGGGTCCAGCGTGGGCACCTGCAGCATGGCGCTGCGGATGGCGGCCACCAGCAGTTCGTCGGGGCGGGTGTTGCGGAAGTAGCCGCGACCGGAACGCCCGATGGGCGTGCGGGTGGCCGCAACGATGTAGGCGTCTTGCACTTGTTTCATGGAGTAACTCCTTTGGGATTCTGTAGAGGCCCCGGGCTCACGCCGGGACGCTGGAGGGATTGGGAGCTGCCGACTTCTTGGTCGGCACCCAGGCCCAGATGAATTCACACACAATGGGCTGTTCGCCCGAGGCATCGGTCACGGTCACGGGGACCACCACCTCGCCCTTGTCCTGGCTCTGCATCAGCTGGCGCTGCTGCGCACTCAGGTGCGCCACGGCGCGCATGTCGCCCTGGGTGCGGCGTTTGAACTGCACCTTGAGTTCCTTGGCCAGCGGCAGGCAGTCATCGCGCACATTCATGCCCACCACCATGCCGGTGGCGGTTTCCGCCAGCAGGGTCATGGCCGCGGCATGCACGCCCTGGATGTGGTTCTGCACACGGCGCTGGTTGGCAATGGCGATTTCCACCTTCTCGGGTGTCATCACGGCAAAGTCCAGACGCGCCGTACCGGTAAAGGGCACGGCACGACGCAACACGAGGTTGCGCACAAGCGAGCGCAACGGCGCGGGGACGGCCTCCAGTCGGGCCAGCGTGCGCGCCAGGCGGTTGGGGCGGGCGGTCGTGGACATGTCAGTTGCGCACGGGCTTGCCGGTGCTCATCATGCCCATGATGCGCTCTTGCGTCTTGGGATGGTTGAGCAGGCTGCAGAAGGCCTTGCGTTCCATGGCCATGAGGTATTCCTCGCTGACCAGGGTTCCGGCGTCCACCTGGCCACCACACACCACCTCGGCAATCAGCTTGCCAATGTGGAAGTCGTGCGCGCTGATGAAACCGCCGTCACGCATATTGACCAGTTGCGCCGAAATGGTGGCGATGCCGCTGCGGCCGGCCACCGGGAACAGGCGCTTGTGCGGTGCACGGTAGCCACCGGCAAACAGGGCCTTGGCCTCGTTGATGGCGACAAACAGCAGCTCGTCCTTGTGCGGCACGATGACGTCGCTCTCCAGCAGATAGCCCAGCTTGCGGCTTTCCAGCGCGCTGGTGCCAACCTTGGCCATGGCGGCGCCGGTGAAGCCTTCGGTCAGGAAGGGCAGCAGGTCCTTGGAGGTGGACAGTGCCATATTTTCAGCAGCGCGGCGGGCGATATAGGTCAGGCCACCGGCGCCGGGCACCAGGCCCACGCCCACTTCGACCAGACCGATGTAACTCTCCATGGCCACGACACGACGGCTGGAATACACGGCCAGTTCGCAGCCGCCACCCAGGGCCAGGCCGCGCACGGCGGAGATGACCGGCACATTGGAGTAACGCAGCTTCAGCATGGCCTGCTGCATTTCTTCTTCCGCGCCACCGATGGCGGCGGCACCGCCCATCATGAAGGCCGGCAGCATGGATTGCAGATCGGCGCCGGCGGAGAACATCTCGTCAGGCGACCAGATCACCAGACCCTGGTAGTCCTTCTCGGCCAGCGCCTGGCCTTGCAGCAGACCTTCGACGACACCGGGGCCAATGGCGTGCATCTTGGTCTTGATGCTGGCGATCAGCACTTCGTTATCCAGCGTCCACAGGCGGATCGACTCGTCCTCGAACACGGTCGCACCAAAGGTCGCGGCATCGGCGGCGTTGGCGCCCAGCACGCTCTCGGGGAAGTGCTGACGGGCGTACACGGGCAGCTTGCGCGGCGCGACGAATTTTCCGGTGCTGGGGTTGAACGAGCCTTCCGGCTGGTGCACACCGCCGCGCTCGGCCACGGGGCCGTCAAACACCCAAGAGGGCAGCGGTGCCTTGCACAGTGCCTTGCCGGCGGCTATGTCTTCCTGGACCATTTTGGCCACTTCCAGCCAGCCGGCTTCCTGCCACAGCTCGAACGGGCCTTGCTTCATGCCGAAGCCCCAGCGCATGCAGAAGTCCACATCGCGGGCGTTGTCGGCAATCGAAGCCAGGTGCACGGCGGCGTAATGGAAGCTGTTGCGCAGGATGGCCCACAGGAACTGGCCTTCCTTGCCTTCGGCATTGCGCAGCAACTTGAGGCGCTCAGCCGCTGGCTTTTTCAGCATGCGGGCATAGACCTCGTCGGCCTTCTGGCCGGCGGCCACGTACTCACCGCTCTCCAGCTCGAAGCGCATTACATCGCGCCCGACCTTCTTGAAAAAGCCGGCCTTGGTCTTCTGACCCAGATTGCCTTTTTCCAGCAGGGCCTTGAGCACGGCAGGGGTGGCAAAGCTGCCGTAGAAGGGATCGGTTTCGATGCTGAGGGTGTCCTGCAGCGTCTTGATGACGTGGGCCATGGTGTCCAGGCCCACCACGTCGGCGGTGCGGAAGGTGCCACTGGAGGCGCGGCCCAGCTTCTTGCCGGTCAGGTCATCGACCACGTCATAGCTCAGGCCGAAGTTTTCGACTTCCTTCAT
>JBBQLM010000021.1:0-74105 GCA_038327925.1 Burkholderiales bacterium
ATTGGCCGCTCCGGCCGCCCCAATGGCAAATGTGGCCACCGGCACGCCCTTGGGCATTTGCACAATCGAGTGCAATGAGTCCACACCACTCAAGTGTTTGCTCGGCACCGGCACGCCCAAAACGGGCACCGCCGTTTTGGCCGCCAACATGCCGGGCAAATGTGCGGCGCCCCCTGCGCCCGCGATGATGGCCTGGAGGCCACGAGCGCGAGCACCCTCGGCATAGCGGAACATATCGTCCGGCATGCGATGGGCCGAGACCACTTGGGCCTCAAAGGGAATGCCGAACTCGGCGAGAATCTCAGCGGCGTTGCGCATGATGTCCCAATCACTGCTGGAACCCATGACCAAGCCGATCAGGGGAGATGCGCTATCCAAAGCTCGCTCCTGGACGGAAAACCGCAAATTGTAGGCGCGCCCGAGTCCCTGCCACCAGATTTCCCTTATTCAAGCCCCCATGATCGACATCACGCTAGAAAACTTCGAGCAAGACCTCATCTCCGCGTCCGCTCAGCGCCCCATCCTGCTCGACATCTGGGCCCCATGGTGCGGCCCCTGCAAAGCCTTGGGGCCCGTGCTCGAAAAACTCGAAGTTGAATACGCGGGCGGTTTTGCTTTGGCCAAGCTCAACGCCGACGAGCAACCCGAAAACGCCACCCAGCTCTCGGAAATGTTCGGCGTGCGCAGCATCCCGTTTTGCGTGTTGTTCAACGGCGGCCAACCCGTCGACGGTTTTGTGGGCGCCCTGCCTGAGGAAAAAATCCGCGAGTTTTTGAGCAAGCATGTGCCAGAAAGCGCCCCCGTGATCGATGAGCCAGAAGATCTGGTGGCCGATGCGGCGGAGGAAAGCCCCGCTCAAGTGTTGGCCAAGCTGCAGGAGGCCTTGGCCATCAACCCCGCCAACGACGAAGCGCGTTTTGAGGTGGTGAAGCGATTGCTCGAGGCGAATCGCGCGGCAGACGCCCGCCGTACTTATGAGCCTCTGGTGCCCAAAGCGTTGATCGACCAGCGCATGGCTGCCTTAGGGCAGTACCTCAGTGCCGTCGAAGCGGCCACCCAAGCCCGCAGCCCCGAGCAACTGGCGGAGGCCATTGCGGCCAACAAGCGCGACTTTGATGCTCGATTCGAGCTGGCTCAGAGACTGTTTGCCGCGCGCCAATTCACCCAGGCCATGGACGAGCTGCTGGAGATTTTGATGCGCGACAAAGCCTGGGCTGAAGACCGCGCCCGCAAAGCCTATGTCGCTATCTTGGAGCTGTTGACCACGCCCGCCCCCAAGCCCTCGAAGGCCCCGGCGAAAAGCGCGGCCGACCCCAAGACCACCCTTGAAGTCACCGGCAAGATCGACACCGCCCCTCGGGATCCCGTGGTGGATCAATATCGACGCAAGCTCAGCATGGTTTTGTTCTGAGAGGCCGGGGGCGGGCCTGCGGCGCGGCCCCCGCGCTGCTTCACCCCGTCAGACGTTCTAAGGCCTCACGGTATTTCGCCGAAGTCTTCTCGATCACGTCGGCAGGCAAGGCAGGCGAGGGCGCGGTTTTGTTCCACGCTTGGCCATTCACCGTGGCCTGCTCCAGCCAATCGCGCACGAACTGCTTGTCGTAGCTGGGGGGGTTCTGGCCGGACTGAAAGGCCTGCTCGTAGCCTTCGATGGGCCAAAAGCGAGAGGAATCGGGGGTGAGCACCTCATCCATCAGTGTGAGCGTGCCCTGCTCATCCAGGCCGAATTCGAATTTGGTATCGGCAATGATGATGCCCTTGGTCAGCGCAAATTCGGCGGCGGCCTTGTAGATCGCAATGCTGATGTCGCGGATGCGGGTGGCCAGGTCCAGGCCGATCATCTCCACGGTTTTCTCGAACGTGATGTTCTCGTCGTGGTCGCCCACGGCCGCCTTGGCCGCCGGAGTGTAGATGGGTTCGGGCAGCTTGGACGCGTTCTTCAGGCCGGCTGGCAGCTTGACGCCGCAGACCGCGCTGTTCTCCTGGTATTCCTTCCAGCCACTGCCAGCCAGGTAGCCGCGCACCACGGCCTCCACGGGAATGGGTTTGAGGCGCTTCACCAGCATGGAGCGGCCTTCGACCTGGGCCACCTCATCCGGTTGCACCGCGCTTTCGGGCGCGTCACCGGTCAGGTGGATGGGGCACAGGTTCAGCCCCTTGGGGCCCAGCTTGTCGAACCAGAACAGCGCCATCTGCGTCAGCAGCTTGCCCTTGCCGGGAATGGGTTCACCCATGATGACGTCGAAGGCCGAGAGACGATCGCTGGCCACCATCAGGATGCGGTCGTCACCCACGGCGTAGTTGTCGCGCACCTTGCCACGGGCAAGCAGGGGCAGGGAGTGCAGGGCGGAGGTGTGTACGGTAGAAATCATGGTCGGCACGGATAGGGACATCACACAAAGAAAAAGGCCCGCTGAACAGTCAACGGGCCTGAAACTATTCCGGAGAATTATCGCTTACTGCACCACTTGCGCCAGTTCGCCCTTGGCGTACCGGGCGGCCATGATTTGCAGGCTGTCACCTTTGATCTTTCCGCCCTGACCCTCGCAGCCGAACTCCATGTAGCGCTGCTTGCAGATGGCCTTGGCGGCCTCACGGGCGGGCTTGAGCCATTCACGGGCGTCGAACTTCTCGGGGTTCTCGGCCAGGAATTTGCGCACCGCGCCGGTCATGGCCATGCGGATGTCGGTGTCGATGTTGATCTTGCGTACGCCGTGTTTGATGGCTTCCTGAATCTCTTTCACCGGCACGCCGTAGGTCTGCTTCATCTGGCCACCGTACTGGTTGATGATGGCCAGCAGGTCTTGTGGCACGCTGCTGGAGCCGTGCATCACCAGGTGGGTGTTGGGGATGCGGGCGTGAATTTCCTTGACGCGGCTGATGGCCAGGATGTCGCCGGTGGGTGGGCGGCTGAACTTGTAGGCGCCGTGGCTGGTGCCGATGGCAATGGCCAGGGCATCGAGCTGGGTGGCCTTGACGAAGGTGGCGGCCTCTTCGGGGTCGGTCAGCATCTGGCTGTGGTCCAGCTTGCCGACGGCGCCGATGCCATCTTCCTCGCCGGCGTCACCGGTTTCCAGGTTACCCAGGCAACCGAGTTCGCCTTCCACCGTGACACCACTGCTGTGCGCCATCGCTACGACCTTGCGCGTTACCTCCACGTTGTAGTCGAAGCTGGAGGGCGTCTTGCCGTCCTCCATCAACGAGCCGTCCATCATGACCGAGCCAAAGCCCAGGCCGATGGCGCCTTCACAGACCTTGACGCTGGTGCCGTGATCCTGGTGCATGACCAGCGGGATATGGGGATACATCTCGGCCGCAGCCTGGATCAGGTGCTTGATGAAAGGCTCACCGGCGTACTTGCGGGCACCGGCACTGGCTTGCAGGATGACGGGCGCGCCCACTTCGTCGGCTGCGGCCATCACGGCCTGCACTTGCTCCAGATTGTTGACGTTAAACGCGGGAATGCCGTAGCCATTGGCGGCGGCATGGTCGAGCAGTTCGCGCATGGAAACGAGAGCCATGATGATGTCCTTGAAGAAGTGGGTAACCGGTTTGTAACTGGCGTCAATTTTAGCGCCCAGGCTTGCGGCAGGCTGAATCTGCACAGCGAATGCATTTAAGGCCCGATTAATATTGTGGGATCAGCATCGGGATATTTCCCACACCACAAGCACCCCATGAAACTCCAGATCCCCTTGCTCGCCAGCCTGCTGGTACTGCTGCCTGGCGTCGGGCTGGCACAAACCAGCCCCTCCGCGAAGACGGCCGCAGCCCCGGCAGCGGTGTCCTCCGGCTATGCCCGCACGGCGGGCGGCACGTTGTGCACCACGGCCGCACGCACCGAATGGTTCCCCGAGGATGAGATGCGGCTGCTGGCGCAGCACCGGGGCTACCGCATCAAGACGTTCAAGGTGGCCAACAACAGTTGCTACGAGGTCTATGGCTTTGACCGCGCTGGCCGCATCGTCGAGGCCTATTTCGACCCGGTCACCACGCGCCTGGTGCGCGAGAACATTGCCCGTTGAAGGCGCTATTCCACGCGGCAGATTTTCAGCATATTGGTTCCGCCCGGCGCGCCCATGGGTTCACCGCAGGTGATGGCGTAGACGTCACCCGCCTGCACAATGCCGCGGGATTTCAGATGGCTTTCCGCCTCGTGTAGCGCGGTATCGCGATCCGCACTGGTGTCCACAAAGAGGGGCCGCACGTTGCGGTACAGCGCCATCTTGCGCTGCGTGACCACCTTCGAGGTCAGCGCATAAATCGGCACTCGAATCAGGTGGCGACTCATCCACAGCGCTGTGGAGCCGCTGTCCGTCATGGCCACAATCGCCTTGGCGCCCAGGTGGTGGGCCGTGAACAGGGCGCCCATGGCGATGCTCTGGTCGATGCGCTGAAAGGTCTTGCCGGTGAAGTCGGCTTCCAGCTCGAAGTCTTCATGGCCTTCGGCGGCATGGCAGATCTTGGCCATTTCCACAATGGTTTCCAGCGGGTATTTGCCTGCTGCGGTTTCGGCCGACAGCATCACGGCGTCGGTGCCGTCGAGCACAGCATTGGCCACATCGCTGACCTCCGCGCGGGTGGGCACCGGGTTGGTGATCATGGATTCCATCATCTGGGTGGCGGTAATGACCACGCGGTCATGCTCGCGGGCCAGCTTGATCATGCGTTTCTGCAGGCCCGGCACGATGGCGTTGCCCACCTCCACCGCCAGATCTCCGCGGGCCACCATGATGCCGTCGCTGGCCAGCAAAATCTCCAGCAGCTTGGGGATGGCTTCCGCGCGCTCGATCTTGGCAATCAGGCCTGGCTTGTGGTTGTACTCGGCGGCGGCCACATTGCACAACTGGCGCGCCATCTCCATGTCGGTGGCGTTCTTCGGGAAACTCACGGCCACATAGTCGGCCTGGAAGCTCATCGCCGTGCGGATGTCGTCCATGTCCTTGGCCGTCAGTGCCGGGGCGCTCAGTCCGCCGCCCTGCTTGTTGATGCCCTTGTTATTGGACAGCTCCCCACCCAGCTTGACGGTGGTATGCACCGCCTCGCCCTTGACGGCATCCACGGTGATCACGATCAGGCCGTCATTGAGCAACAGCACATCGCCGGCCTTGACCTCGCGCGGCAGGGCCTTGTAGTCCAGACCCACGGCGTCAATGTCGCCCAGTTCGGTGCGGGCGGCATCCAGCACAAACTTCTGGCCGGGCTCCAGGAACACCTTTCCTTCAGCAAACTTGCCGACGCGGATCTTGGGGCCCTGCAGGTCGGCCATGATGGCCACTTCACGCCCGGCGCGCTGGGCGGCTTCGCGCACCAGCTGGGCGCGGCCAATGTGGTCCTGCGCGGTGCCGTGGCTGAAGTTCAGGCGCACCACGTTGACGCCAGCCCGAATCATCTGCTCCAGCAATGCGGGTTCGCTGGATGCGGGGCCCAGGGTGGCAACAATCTTGGTAGCGCGACGTGGCATGAATCAGTCTCCTCTAGTGTGGCGGCCATTTTCACACGGAACCCCCGACGCTTCGGTTGCACGCAGACATCCAACGACTTGCCTCTCGCGGCGCGGCCGCTCTGGCCGTGCAACACCGTTGCACCGCGGCCACGCCCGGATGCCTGGCCGCCCAAGGCCATGCACAAGCGGTGCAAACCCGCTTCTGGCTTGGTACAAGGTGTGGTTCAATGTACAACCTGATCCGACATTTGCGCCGTTGACCCAAGCCCATGATCACCCTTGAAACACCAATGGACGCGCTGCTGGACAGCTCCCATGGCAAGCCCAAGTTGCTGGTGGTGGATGATCAACCCATCAACATCCAGGTCATGCACCAGGTATTCGGCAGTGACTACCAGGTGTTCATGGCGACCAGCGGCGCGCAGGCCCTGGCCATCAGCCAGTCCAATCCGCCGGACCTGATCCTGCTGGACGTGGTAATGCCCGGCATGGACGGCTTCGAGGTCTGCTCCCAGCTGAAGGCCCACGACACTACCTGCAACATCCCCGTGATCTTTGTCACTGCCCACACCGATGCCGCCCAGGAGACGCACGGCCTGAGCCTGGGTGCGGTGGACTTCATTGCCAAACCCATCAATCCGGCGGTGGTGCGCGCCCGGGTCAAGACCCATCTGACCCTGAAGTTCCAGTCTGACCTGTTGCGCAAACTGGTGTTCCTGGATGGCCTGTCGGGCGTCTTCAACCGGCGCTACTTTGACCAGCAGTTGCCGCTGGAATGGGCGCGGGCCACGCGCGCCCATGCGCCCCTGTCCGTGATCATGCTGGATGTGGACCATTTCAAGCCCTTCAACGACCGCTATGGGCACCAGGCCGGGGACGACTGCCTGCGCCAGATTGCCAGCACCCTCAAGTCCGGCCTGAAACGCCCTGCCGATCTGGTGGCCCGCTACGGTGGCGAGGAGTTCGCCTGCATCCTGCCCGACACCCCGTACAACGACGCGATGGGGCTTGCCGTAGAGCTCGAGCACCAGATTCGCGCCCTGCACATACCCCACACGATGTCCAGCCACAACGGACTCGTCACCGCCAGCTTTGGCCTGGCCACCCGGACGGAGGAGTCCGTCGGCGATACCCAGGCCCTGGTCGGGCTGGCAGACCAGCAGCTCTACACTGCCAAGCAGAGTGGCCGGGGTCGGGTGTGTGGTGCAACCCTGGATTGATGGGATGGCACACTGGCGCCCATGTTGTCTAATAGCGTGCAATGGAACATAGCGCATCCTCCCGCTCGATTCGTCTGGTCGACCATCTGGTTCGCCTGAGCGGACAGCGTCGGCGCGACGAACTGCTGACGGGCATCACACTGGCCCTGGCGGAAACCGTTGAGGCGCAGCAGGTGGAGCTTTTCAGCCTGGTGCATGACGAAAACCAGCGCTTCTGGCTGGCCCTGACCCAGGCCAGGGCCGGCTTGCCGGTGCGCACGCTGTCGGACCCCATGCGTACCGAACTGCACATGATGAGCCCCCTGGACAGCGAGCCCGAACGCGTGCGCTGCCTGGACCATGTGGAACAGGTTGTCAGACCACCCACCGCAGACCACCCCTATTTTCTCAGCCGCTTCCCGGGCATCCTGGCCGAAGGCGCGACTCCCTGGGGCGTGGCAGAAATCCGCAGCCCACATGCACTCACCGAGCAGGACGTGGTCGCGGTCACCCGGCTGCTGGCCATGTACGGCAACATGCTCGAAATGCTGGATTACAGCGAGTGCGATGCGCTCACCGGGTTGTGGAACCGCAAACCGTTTGACGACCTGTTCTACAAGACCCTGCGCCCGACCGAGCCACTGGACACCGCCGACGTGGCGCCCGATGGCACCGAGCACCGCACCACCACGTCACCGTCCAACTTCTGGCTGGCCATGGTGGACATCGATCATTTCAAGCAGGTCAATGACACCTATGGCCACCTGATTGGCGACGAGGTGCTGATCCTGGTGGCACGCCTGCTCAAGAACGCGTTTCGGGCCTATGACCGGGTCTACCGCTTCGGCGGCGAGGAATTTGTCGTGGTACTGCGCAGCGGCGACCACGATGCGGCCGTGGCCGCGCTGGAGCGCTTTCGGGTGACCATGGCGAACTACGAGTTTCCGCAGGCCGGGCGCATCACCGCCAGCGTGGGCGTGACCGAGATCCTGGCCGGTGATTCGCCAGCTGCGGCCTGCGAGCGCGCCGACCAGGCCGTCTACTACGCCAAGCACCACGGCCGCAACCAGGTCTGCAGCGAGTCCGACCTGGTGAGCCGCGGCCTGCTCAAGGTCGACCTAAAGATTGGCGACGTCGAGCTGTTCTAGGCCGCCAGCGGCAACGGCTTAGAGGAAAAACAGCCTCTAGCCCTCGTCGATACAGGGTTATCAGCTATTGTTTTGATAGCTTTTTAGCCCGCAAAACGGCGTGATAGCACCTCAAACGCCGGCAGCGTCTTGCCTTCCAGCACCTCCAGGAAAGCGCCACCGCCGGTACTGATGTAACCCACCTGCTTTTCAATCCCGTACTTGGCAATGGCGGCCAGCGTGTCGCCCCCGCCAGCAATGGAAAACGCACTGGACTCGGCAATCGCCTGGGCAATCACCTTGGTGCCGTTTTCGAAAGCGGAAAATTCGAACACGCCGACAGGTCCGTTCCAGACGATGGTGCCGGCGGCCTTGAGCTGCTGCGCCAGGGCCTGCGCGGTCTGCGGGCCGATGTCCAGGATCAGGTCATCGTCAGCCACGTCGGTCGCGGCCTTGATGGTGGCGGGCGCGTCGGCGGCAAAGGTCTTGGCAGTCACCACATCGGTGGGGATGGGCACGGCGGCGCCACGCGCCTTCATGGCCTCGATGACGGCGGTGGCCTGGTCCAGCAAATCCGGCTCGGCCAGGCTCTTGCCGATCTTCAGGCCGGCGGCCAGCATGAAGGTGTTGGCAATGCCGCCACCCACGATCAACTGGTCCACATTGGCGGCCAGGCTCTTCAAAATGGTCAGCTTGGTCGACACCTTGGAGCCGGCCACGATGGCCACCAACGGGCGCTTCGGGCTAAGCAGGGCCTTGGAAATCGCATCCATTTCGGCGGCCAGCAGGGGGCCGGCGCAGGCGATGGGCGCGAACTGGGCAATGCCGTAGGTGGAGGCCTCGGCGCGGTGGGCGGTGCCAAAGGCATCGTGCACGAAGATGTCACACAAGGCCGCCATCTTCTTCGCCAGCTCTTCGTTGTTCTTCTTCTCACCCTTGTTGACGCGGCAGTTTTCCAGCAGCACCAGTTGGCCCGCCTCTACCTTCACACCGTCCACCCAGTTGGCCACCACGGGAATGCTGCGGCCCATCAGCTCGCCCATGCGTGCGGCCACGGGGGCCAGGGAGTCTTCTGGCTTGAAGTCACCTTCGGTGGGGCGACCCAAATGGCTGGTCACCATGACGGCAGCGCCGGCCTTGAGCGCCATTTCGATACACGGGATGCTGGCACGGATGCGGGTGTCTTCGGTGATGGCGCCGTTGTCATCCTGCGGCACATTCAGGTCGGCGCGGATGAAGACGCGCTTGCCGGCAACTTTGCCTTGTGCGCACAAATCGGAGAAGCGGATGACGTTCATGGTGATACCTCGGATGGATGGAAAAAGGCCGTGCGCCGCGTGTGCGGACGTTCTCCCGATTGTAGAAGCGGCCCGCCGGCCGGATTCCTGCTACCAGCCCAGACCGACGTGCAGCGGCAGGTACACCGCCATGCCAACCACGATGGTGCCCAGCACCACCTGCCCTGCACCCTTGCGCCAGAAGAAGTAGGCGACACCAGCGGCGGCCGCATACAGGCGCGCATCCTGCACGGTGTGGATGAGGATGCCCTGGGTCATCACCACCTCGGGCACGATGACCGCCGCCAGCGCGGCAATCGGCGCGTACTGCAGGCCGCGCTGCACCCACTGCGGCAACGGCCAGTCTTTTTCGGAAATGAAGAACAGGGAACGCGACAGCACGCTGATCCCGGCCAGCGCGACGATGGTGAGCAGCGTCCAGCCATCGGTTTCTCCGATGAAAAAGCCGCTCACTGGGTAACCTCCATGCTTCGCATTGCGGTGCGAGCTGGCTTGGGGCGGCCCGGCGCGGCGCTCACGCGCGCTGCCCCGGACGGCGCTGCACGGCACGTTCCAGCGCTAGGCACACCATCACCGCCGCAGCAATGGCCACCAGAATGTTGAGCTTGAGCGGCAGGGCAAAGGCGGCGACGGCTGCCGTGCCGGCGACGGCCGCGGCCACCCAGCGCAAGCGACTGGAGGCCAGTGAACACAACATTCCCAGAAGCGCCAGAATGCCGGCAAAACCCAGACCCCACTGGGTGGGAATGGCATTGGCCAGCACCACGCCCAGCACGCTGCACACCGTCCAGCTGATCCAGTTGATACCGCCATTGCCCACCAGGTAGGCCATTTGCCCGGTGCGCTCAGCCTCATCCACGCCGGGGTGGGCAAAGCGTTTGACAAACAGCACATAGGTCAAGTCACCCGTCAGGTAACCCGCCGCCAGCCGCTCCCACAGCGGCAGGTGCATCACGTAGGGCCGCATGTGCACGCTGAACACCACAAAGCGCAGGTTCACACACAGCGCAGTGGCCAGGATCACCCAGATCGGCGCGCCTGCCAGTATCAGCGGAATGGAGGCGAGCTGCGCGCTGCCGGCAAACACGATGGCCGCCATCAACAGGGCCTCGACCGTACTCATGCCGGACTTGACCATGGCCACGCCGGTCATCAGCCCCCAGGCGGCAATGCCCGGGGCCACGCTCAACATGTCGCGCACGCCCCGCTGGAACTCGGGGTTGCGGTGGTGCGCGCGCGCCAGGATCATGGGTGGGGCTCGGGAGCGGGAACCGAGGGCAGTTCAAAGCGCATGCCGACCTGCACCTCAAAGCCGCGCAGGAAGTCCGCCACCGCCAGACGCTTGCCACCGGGGCGTTGCAGTTCGGTCAAAATTGCTATTGAATTCATAGCTGTCACCGCAATACCGTCGAGGGCTACCACCACAATTTGCCCACAATCGCTGGCCGGGGAGGTGGCGTCCGACGCAGCGCCCACGCGGGCGCCCCAGACCTTGATGGTTTCACCGTTCAGGATCGCCGTGGCACCGGGAAAGGGGTTGAAGGCACGCACCCGGCGCACGATGGTGGCCGCATCGAGGCGCCAGTCGATGGCAGCCTCGTGCTTTTCGATCTTGTGGGCATAGGTCACACCCTCTGCCGGTTGGCGCACCGGCCTGAGGTGCCCTGCGGCGGCCTGCTCCAGTGCCAGAACGATCAGCTTGCCACCGAGGTCAGCCATGCGGTCGTGCAAGGTGGCGGTGGTGTCTGTCGGCGTGATGGGCGTGCGGTGCATCATCAGCATGTCGCCCGTGTCGAGTCCGGCATCCATCTGCATGATGGTGACGCCGGTCTCGGTGTCGCCGGCCTCGATGGCGCGGTGGATGGGCGCCGCGCCGCGCCAGCGCGGCAGCAAGGAACCGTGGATGTTCAGGCAGCCGAATTTCGGGTTGGCCTGCATGTCATCCAGCACCCATTGCGGCAGGATAAGGCCGTAGGCAGCCACCACCATGACATCGGCATTCGCTTCTGCGATGGCCCGACGCGCTGCGGCGGCGTCATCGGGGTATTTGCCGTCCAGCCGCAGGCTGCGCGGCTGCGCCAGCGGCAGGTTATGTTCCAGCGCGAACTGCTTGACGGCGGACGCCTGAAGCTTCATGCCGCGCCCGGCCGGGCGGTCCGGCTGGGTCAGCACCAGGGCGATGGTGTGGCCGCTGGCGTGCAGGCGCTCCAGTGCCACACGGGCAAACTCGGGCGTACCCGCGAAGATGACCTTCACCGCGCTTCCTCGCGCTGGGCCTTGAGCATCTTTTTCTTGATACGGTCGCGCTTGAGTGGCGACAGGTATTCCACAAACACCTTGCCCATCAGGTGGTCCATCTCGTGCTGGATGCAAACGGCCAGCAGTTCGTCGGCCTCAATGGTGCGGGCCTTGCCGTCCAGGTCCAGCGCGTGCACGTGCACGGCATCAAAGCGCTCCACGCCGTCATAGATGCCAGGCACGGACAGGCAACCCTCCTCGTTGAGGTGGGTGGTCGGGCTGGTCCAGACCAGTTCCGGGTTGATCAGCACCAGGGGTTCATCGCGCTCCTCGGACACGTCGATGACGATCAGGCGTTCATGCACGTCGATCTGCGTGGCGGCCAGGCCGATGCCCTTGGCGTCGTACATGGTTTCGATCATGTCGGCCACAAGGGTGCGGATGCGCGCATCCACGTCGGTCACGGGCTTGGCGACCTTGTGCAGCTTCGGGTCGGGATAGCAAAGAATGGGGAGTAAGGCCATGGTTTTAGTCGGAGAGCACGCGCCACGGGCAGCGGCGGGAGGCCCTGCAAGATTTAGCAAATGTGGCTATTTTCGCCACTTTTGCGGGGTGGCGCTGCGCCAGAGGGCTAAAAACGTTGCCGAATCAAGGGCTTGAGCGCAAAATCGCGCGTAACTTATCAAGTTATTCCCTGGAACCACCGCACGATATGACGACACACCTGATGGCCAAATCCACCGTAGCGCTCGGCAAGTTGGCCACGCTGACCGCCATTGCCAGTGCACTGGTGGCAGCGCCGGCATGGGCCCAGCATTATTCCGTCACACCCGCACAAAAGCAGACCGCCAATGCCGTCGCGCAAAAGGGCGTGCCCCTGAGCGAGCTGGCCGCCAATGCCCCGGAGCGCTACACCATCCAATCCGGCGACACACTGTGGGCCATTTCCCGCCTGTACCTGAAGAGCCCCTGGCGCTGGCCCGAACTGTGGGGCATGAACATCGACGACATCAAGAACCCGCACCGCATCTACCCCGGCCAGGTTCTGGTGCTGGAGCGCAAGGATGGCCTGGCCAGCCTGAAGCTCGAAGGCAGCCAGGAATCGATGGAGCCCCCCACCGTGCGGGTGTCGCCACGCACGCGCTACGAGCTGTTGTCCGACTCGGCGTTGCCAACCCTGCGTTCCAACATCATTGAAGCTTTCCTGGCCGAGCCCATCGTAGTGGACGATGCCGGGCTACGTGCCGCGCCCCGCATTGTGTCGGCACTGGAAAGCCGGGTCCTGATCACCCGGGGTGACCGCGTCTATGCGCGTGGGCCTGAGGGCAGCCCACTGCTGGATGACCAAAGCCGGGAGCAGCACTTGCGGGTATTCCGCAATGCAACACCGCTCAAGGAGCCCAACACCGGCGAAGTGCTGGGTTACGAGGCCCAGTATGTTGGCAAGGCCGTATTGGCACGCGGTGAGACCACAGCCGAGGTGGAAAACCGGGACGGCAGCCTGAGCGTGACGCTGGTGCCCGCTACGATTGACATCATCGGAGCCAAGGAAGAGATTCGGGTGGGCGACCGCCTGCTGCCCGAGCCGCCCCGGCAGATGCAGACCTACACCCCGCACGCCCCGGATGGCAAGGTCGAGGGCCGCATTGTGTCGGTCTATGGCAATGCCGTGGTTAATGCCGGACAAAACCAGGTGGTTGCCATCAACAAGGGCACCGCGGATGGCATGGAACCCGGCATCGTGCTGGCGATCCTGAAAGATGGAGCACGTCTGATAGACCGTTCGGATGACAACCACACGGCGATGAAACTGCCCGACGAACGCAACGGACTGCTGATGGTGTTTCGCACCTATGAGCGCGTCTCCTACGCGCTGATTCTGGAAATCACGGACGGCGTGCGGGTCGGCGACCGTCTCGTCAACCCGCGCCAGTAGTTTCCGCAGGGCCGTTGACAGCTTCACGCCACACGCCTGGCGCATAGGGTCTGACCATGGATAGGGAAGAACTCGCGTCGTGGCTGCGCCTGGAACTGACACCCGGTGTCGGTAACACCACCGCCCGGCGCCTGTTGGCGGCCTTCGGTCTGCCGCAGCAGATCTTTGCAGTAACTCCGCAGGCCCTGGAACAGGTCGTCAGTGCCCAGCAAAGCGCCGCCCTGCAGTGCCCTCCGCCCGGGCTGGCCGACCTGCTGGAGACCACCTGGCAATGGCTGGCAGACAGCCCACTGCAGCGCCGGGTGATGACGCTGGGTGACGCCATCTATCCCCCATCGTTGCTAAACATGGAAGACCCGCCCTTGCTGCTGTACGGCATGGGCGCGGAACAGGTTTGGACCCAAGGCGGCCTTGGGCAAAACGTGGCGCGCAGCCTCGCCGTGGTTGGTAGCCGAAACCCGACACCGCAAGGCGCCGTCAACGCCAGGCAGTTCTCGCAGGCACTGGCCCAGGCCGGCCTGACCATCGTCTCCGGGCTGGCACTGGGGGTAGACGGTGCCGCGCATGAGGGCGCGCTGGACGGTGCCCCGGACGGCCAACTGGCAACCATTGCCGTCGTCGGCACGGGTCTGGACCGGGTCTACCCTCGGCAGCACCGCGATCTTGCGCACCGTATCGCTCAGCGGGGCGTACTGCTCAGCGAGTACCCGTTGGGCACACCGCCGCTATCGGCCAATTTTCCCAAGCGCAACCGCATCATTGCCGGCTTGTCCAGTGGCACCCTGGTCGTCGAGGCCGCGCTGAAATCCGGCTCTCTGATCACCGCGCGTTTGGCATCCGAGCAGGGCAAGGAGGTGTTCGCCATCCCTGGCTCCATCCATTCCACGCAGGCCCGGGGCTGCCATGCTTTGATCCGCCAAGGCGCCAAGCTGGTTGAAAGCGCGCAGGATGTGCTTGAAGAACTGTTGCCAGGCTCGCCGGGGCCGGTCATCTGCACAGTGGTAACCGACACCGCCGACAGTACGGACACGGCCGACACCGAGGACAGCCTGTTGCAGGCACTTGGCTTCAGCCCCGTTGGACTGGACGCCTTGCTTGCCCGCACCGGACTGGACACACCCACGCTGCAAGCCCGGTTAATGACGCTGGAAATAGAAGGCCATCTGACCCGGCTCCCCGGGGGACTGTTTCAGCGCATGGAACGCGGCTGACAGGGCCATTTCAATTGGACAGCGCACCTAAGCGAGAAATAGGGGGGGAAGTCAGGCTGCACAAGCGATGCCCGTTTTTCTGCGCTATATTGGCACCATGTTTGAAGTGCTTGTCTTCGTTTACGAAAACTACTACGCAGGTGACAGCTGCCCGGAGCCCGCCCATCTGGAGCGAAAACTCAATGCCGTCGGCTTCGAATCCGACGAGATTGACGATGCGCTGACATGGCTCAAAGGGCTGAATACGGCAGCCCGGGGTTCAGCTGGTTTTGCCGGCACTTCCCAACTGGTAGCGCCCGAGCCCTGGTTGCGCGAACCCTGCGCAACCAGCGTCCGCATCTATCCGCTGGCCGAACAGGTCCATCTGGGTCCCGAATGCCTGGGCTTCATCAGTTTTCTGGAGTCTGCCGGTGTGCTGCCGGCCTCCATGCGCGAAGTGGTTATCGACCGGGCCATGGCTGCGCCTGGTGCGCCCGTATCACTGGATGATCTGAAGATCATCATCCTGATGGTGTACTGGAGCTTTGGGCATGAACCCGATGCACTGGTGCTGGATGAACTCTGCGACGACAGCAGCGACCGCGTCTCGCACTAAAGAAACTGACCCCCACGCTCCACCGCAGCGCGGGTTGCCAATCAGGCCAGCAGACGCTCGGGGTTGGCCTCGATTTTGGACAGGGCATCGCGGGTCGCGCGCACGGTCAATGTCTCTTCTTCCTGCGGCAACAGCAGTCCCGCCTGCAGATAGGCCGCAAGACGCCCGCCCTGGATCAAAAAGCTCTTTCCGGATGTGGCGGCAAACAGATTCAGGTGCTTGCGGTCACTGCGCCAGGCAAACTGTACCTGCGTAATCTGGTTGTTGTGGTCCAGGGTGAACCAGGACCCCAACTGCAATTCCTGGGCCCAGGCCATCATGGCAGCGGTGGGCTTGGAACCGCCATTGCCCACCACCTCAATGGCAGAGGCGTCGATACCCAGCATCATCTCGATGCTCTCGGAATCCAGCGGCAGGTCGCCCATGCCGTCTTCGGACACAAAGTCTTCCAGATTGCCTAGGCGCTGGGCCATGGCATCGATCTTGGCCTGCGGTATGGCCTGGGTCTTGGACAGGAAGGCATCTGCCAGCGTGTCGCTGACGGTCTTGATGTGCGCATCCTGCTCGCTTGGTGCCATGGCCAGCAGGGTCATGCCCGAGCGCAAACGCAACAGCAGGTTGGGCAAATCCTGGATGACCCGCGCGCGATCCGCCCGGTTGGGCTTGGCGCTGGCCGCCCAGACCAGATCGGTGGCCGACTTCTTGAGGGTGAGCGTGTCCTTGTGCTGTGGGCCCTTGCGCACTGCGGCGACGGCCAGTACTTCGGCCCAGACCTTGAACAGGAATTCCCGGATCTCATCGCGCACCGGCATATCCTTGAGCATGTTGCGCATCTCAATGGTGTACTGGATTGCCAGGGTTTCCTTCTGCTCCACCTGCTGGGCTACGCTGACCACCTTTTGCGTGGCGTCCTTTTCGGTCAGGAACTTGGAGAGGAACTTCTGGAACTCCTCGTACACCACCTGGTAGACCTTCTTGCCGGTCTCCGGGTATTGCTCGATGACCTGCACAATGCGCTTGA
This sequence comes from Burkholderiales bacterium, assembly GCA_038327925.1. Taxonomy (GTDB): domain Bacteria; phylum Pseudomonadota; class Gammaproteobacteria; order Burkholderiales; family Burkholderiaceae_C; genus Allorhodoferax. Next base: position 16,072 of record JBBQLM010000021.1, read on the forward strand.
TTTCCAGCTCCATGGCATTGCCTTGCACGCCAGCGGAATCAAAGCCCATCACCACCGACCCCATGCGGTCGATCAGCAATCGGGCCGGATGGGTCGTCGTGCCCAGAAAGTCAGGGTCCTCCAGCGCCACCCGCAACACCGGCATCTGCAAGCGGGCAAACCAAACCCGAATGCCCGGAGGAATACGCTCCTCGGCCAGGATAGCCTGGAACATCAGCGCAACAATTTCAATGGTCGCCTTCTCACCCTTGGTCTCTGCCTTCTTTTTCAGTTCGGCAGTCTTCTCGCGCAGATCGCCAGCCACCCGGGCCACACCGGCGGGGCTGTAATCCTCATACAAGGTGCCGCCGGATGCATAGGTTCCGGGCTGGCCTGGTTGGGGCGGAGCAATGGCCGCAGCCAAGGCGGGCGAGGGCACATGGTGGTGCTGCGTGCCGGAAAAGTCTCCACCACCATGGCTGACAAACAGGCGCCGTATCTGACCGATCACGCCTTGCGCACGGCTGCGCGCGCGCGCCATTGGGGTGACCGCCGTCATCATGCGGGTTTCTTCGGAGGCCGAATGGGCCTGCTGCATGCCAGTTTGCATGCCGGAAGACTGCTTCCAGAAGGGCGTGGGCGATGACGCGGACCCAGGGCCAGCCGACGCCGGACCATCAGGACCAGTTGCACCGCCCGAAGGTGCAGCAGGTCGCGCACCCCAGCCCAAACGTCCGCCAAAGAAACCGCCACCGGAGCGTTCAGGGGCACTACCACCAGCACCACCGCTTGCAGGCTGCATTCCCTGCGCGCCATGTCCGGTTGCAGGTCCTGCATGCCCACCCTGTGCGTGTCCGCCCTGGGGATGCCCCCCGCCTTGTGGGTAACCGCCGCCCTGGCCAAAGTCAGCGTGGCCGCTCGATCCGCCTTCAGGCTGCTGCGGGTTGTTAGCGGCCGGAGTCCCAGCTGGCGGACGGGCCCGGGGCGCGCCTCCGCTACGGACCGGACTCTTGACACGATCCTTGAGCTCAATGGTGGGCATGACGCCCTTCTTGATCAGCGCCTCATTGGCATTGGCATACGCGGTCTTCAGGCGTTCGATCAACTGCTTCTGGACCGCTTCGTTGACCAAGGCCCACGAATCACCCGCCATGCCGGAGTTGGCCCACTGCTCAACCATCAGGAGGACCAGCACCTCGGGGCGCAACAGGTCATTGCCGGGAAGTTCTTCCGTGCCCTCCAGGAACTGCATGCGCAGGCGCAGGTCCTCCAGCTGGCTGTTCACCTTGTCCATTACGGCCATCACCATGCGGGAGGCCAGTATCTTGTTCTCAACGACCTCGGTACCCACGAGCTGCAGGCCCGCCGATTCCAGACTTTCAGCCTTCTTTTTCTTGGGCGGATCCAGGCACTCTGTCCACACCTTCATGGTGCCTTCCAGCCACAGGGGACGGCACTTCTTGTAGGCCATCCAGGTATCGCGACGCTCCTGGCTTTCGCGGGCGTTGCAGGGCTCGTCCATCAGGATCGTCAAGTGATCCTGTACGACCGTGCCTATTTCGGTCATGGCCCGACCAACCTCGGCCAGGAAACGCTCGCGCACCGCCCTTGCGAACTGCTGTCGGGGCGATAGACTGGAGGAACCGGGTGCGGGTGCCATGGGTCAGAAAAAAATTACACTGTGGCGCCTGCGTTCGGGTCAGCGGGATCGCCTTCCTTTTTCACCGGGCCCTTGATCAGGTCTTCCCGCTGGATGCCCAGCCACATTGCAATGGCGGCGGCAACAAAAACCGACGAGTAAATCCCGAACAGAATACCGATGGTCAGGGCCAGCGCAAAGTAATGCAGGGTGGCGCCACCAAACAGCAGCATGGACAACACCATCAACTGTGTGCAACCGTGGGTAATGATGGTGCGGCTGATCGTCGATGTGATGGCACTGTCGATGATCTGCATCGTGTTCATCTTGCGGAAACGGCGAAAGTTTTCGCGAATCCGGTCAAAGATCACAACCGATTCGTTCACTGAGTAGCCCAACACTGCCAGCACCGCTGCCAGTACGGGCAAAGAAAACTCCCATTGGAAGAACGCAAAAAATCCGAGAATGATGATCACGTCGTGCAAATTCGCAATGATGGCAGCAACGGCAAACTTCCACTCGAAGCGAATCGCCAAATACAGCATGATGCCGGCAACCACACAGGCCAGCGCCTTGAGTCCATCCGCTGCGAGTTCGTCGCCCACCTGCGGACCGACAAACTCGGTCCGGCGCAAGGTGACGCTGGCATCAGCAGCAGCCAAGGTGGCCATGACTTTCTCGCTCTGCGCGCCGGAACTGCTGCCCTTTTGCACGGGCATACGGATCAACACATCTTGAGCCGTACCAAAGTTCTGCACCTGCACATCGTTGATACCCAGTGCCGCGACGCTGTTGCGAATGGCATTGAGGTCCGCGGGCTGGGAGTAACTGACCTCCATCAGTGTGCCACCGGTGAATTCCACCGATAAATGCAAACCGCGCGAGAACAGGAAGAAGACGGCCGCCAAAAACGTGATCAGCGAAACCAGATTGAACACCAGTGCATGCCGCATGAACGGAATGTCGCGGTGGATTTTGAAAAATTCCATGCCGTTTCCCTTTAGTTTGTCGTGACCTGATTGTCAGAATCAGGCCGCCAAACCGTGCCGATGGAGACACTCTTGAGTTTCTTCTGCCGACCGTACCATAAATTTACCACGCCACGCGAGAAGAAGACCCCCGAGAACATGCTGGTCAAAATCCCCAGACAGTGCACCACGGCAAAGCCGCGCACTGGGCCGGAGCCGAAGGCCAGCAGGGCCAATCCGGCGATCAGCGTGGTCACGTTGGAGTCGATGATGGTGGCCCAGGCACGGTCGTAGCCGGCATGGATGGCCGCTTGCGGCGAGGCCCCGCTGCGCAGTTCCTCGCGAATCCGCTCGTTGATCAGCACATTGGAGTCAATGGCCATACCCAGCACCAGCGCCATGGCGGCCATGCCGGGCAAGGTCAGTGTGGCCTGCAACATCGACAACACCGCCACCAGCAGCAACAGATTGACCGCCAGCGAGACGCTGGAAATCATGCCAAACAGCATGTAGTACAGACACATGAAAACAGCCACCGCGCAGAAGCCCCAGGTGACGCTGTTGAAGCCCTTGGCAATATTCTCGGCACCCAGGCTGGGGCCGATGGTGCGCTCTTCGATGATTTCCATGGGCGCGGCCAACGAGCCGGCACGCAACAACAGGGCCGTATCTGCGGCCTCCACCGTGGTCATGCGACCCGAGATCTGCACCCGGCCTCCGCCAATTTCGGAACGAATCACCGGCGCCGTCACCACCTCACCCTTGCCTTTTTCAAACAACAGAATGGCCATGCGTTTGCCCACGCTTTCACGCGTCACATCGCGGAAGATGCGGGCGCCCTTGGCATCCAGCGTCAGGTGCACGGCCGCCTCCTGGGTCTGGTTGTCGAAACCGGGCTGCGCATCGGTCAGGTTGTCGCCGGTCAGAATCACCTGCTTCTTGACGATGACCGGGGCGCCGCTGCGCTCCAGGTAGCGCTCCGAGCCAAAAGGAACAGCGCCGGTTCCCTGCTCTGCCGCACGGGCTTCGGTGCCATCGTCCACCATGCGGATTTCGAGCGTGGCGGTTCGGCCCAGAATGTCCTTGGCCTTGGCGGTATCCTGCACGCCGGGCAATTGCACGACGATGCGGTCCAGGCCCTGCTGCTGGATCACCGGCTCGGCAACACCCAACTCATTGATCCGGTTGTGCAGGGTCGTGATATTTTGCTTGATGGCCTGCTCCTGCACCTTGCGCGCCGCCACCGGCTGGATGCTGGCCACCATCTTGACGTCGGTGCCTTCCGCGGACTGCACCGCGCTCAATTCCGTGAATTGGTCCTGGATGATGCCCCGGGCGGTCTCAGCAGTTGCTGCATCCCGAAAACGAATTTCAATAGTTTGGCCGCTGCGGTTGATGCCACCGTGGCGCACATTCTTCTCGCGCAAGGTGGTACGAATATCACCGGCGAGCGACTCGGCCTTCTTCGACAGGGCCGCCTGCATGTCCACCTGCAGCATGAAGTGCACGCCACCGCGCAGATCCAGTCCCAGGTACATGGGCGAAGCATGCAGCGATGTCAACCACGCGGGCGAGCGCGACAGCAGGTTCAGTGCCACCACATAGGAAGGATCATTCGCGTCGGGATTGAGGGCCTTCTGGATGGCGTCCTTGGCCTTGAGCTGCACATCGGTGCTCGAAAAACGGGCCTTGATGGACGCTCCGTCCAGCGCAACGGCGTCGGGCGAGATGCTTGCCGCCTTGAGTGCATCCTCCACGCGGGTGAGCGCCGCTGCATCCAGTTTCAGGACGGCCTTGGCAACCGAAACCTGGACCGCTGGAGCCTCGCCAAATAGATTCGGCAAGGCGTACAGGCCACCCACCACCAGTGCGATCAGGAGGATCGCGTATTTCCACACCGGGTAACGGTTCATGATCGCACTTCAGACAGGAGAGAACGTTGCAGGAAATTACTTGATGCTGCCTTTGGGCAAGACCTGGACCACCGCGCTGCGCTGGATCTGGATCTCGACACCATTGGCCACTTCCAGGCCCAGGTAGCTCTCACCGAGCTTGCTGATCTTGCCCAGCACGCCACCGGCGGTCACCACTTCGTCACCCTTGGTGATCGCGTCGATCATGGCCTTGTGCTCTTTCTGCTTCTTCATCTGGGGGCGGATCATCACAAAGTAAAGCACCACAAACATCAGCACCAGTGGCAGCATGCTCATCAGCGAGGATTGCATGTCACCCCCGGCTGCAGCAGCGGGAGCGGTTTGGGCAAAGGCAGAGGAAATAAACACGGGCTAACTCCACAAAACAGGGGACACAAACAAACCCACCACCTCATCTAAGGCGGTGTATACACAATGGGGCAACCCTTGATTGTAATCGGGCAGGATTCTGTGGGGTCTTTCCTCTACCCGGGAATCCCCACTAGGCCGGGCGGTGGAACTGCTCCAGCAGTGCCGACCACTGTTTGCGCGCAGCGGTCAGGTGGCGCGCCTTGACATGGCCAAAGCCGCGAATCTGCTCCGGCAGGCGGGCAAAGGCCACGGCAGCGTCCCGGTTGTCGGCATTCAGCAGAGGCAACATGGCCTCCACGGCGGCGCGGTACTCCTGCACCAGAGCGCGTTCTTCCCGGCGCTCGGTGGTGTAACCAAACACGTCCAGCGGGCTGCCCCGCAGCACTTTCAGCGGTGCCAGCAGGCGGAACGCCGTCTGCATCCAGGGGCCATAGCTGCGCTTTTGCAGTTCGCCAGCCGCATTGCGCGCGGCCGACATCGGTGGCGCCAGGTGGTAGTGCAGCTTGAAGTCGCCGTCAAACTGGGTCGCCACCTTGGCCAGGAAGGCCGTGTCAGTGTGCAGGCGCGCGACCTCGTACTCATCCTTGTAGGCCATCAGCTTGAACAGGTAGCGGGCTACAGCCTGGGTCAGCGGCAAGGCGGCGGGTTTGCCGGAACCGTTGGCGGGGGCGGAGCCTGCAAGGCTTTCTTCGGCGCGGCGCACGGTCTCCACGAAACCAACGTAGCGGTCGGCATAGGCCGCATTCTGGTAACCCGTCAGGTAATCGACCCGCTTGGCCACCATCGCATCCAGCGGCTCCTTGACGGGCAGCGAGAACTGCACCACCTGGCCCGGGTTGAGCAGCTTCTGCACGGACGGCCAGTCCACCGCGGCCTTGCGGCCCCAGGCAAAGGCGGTCTTGTTGTTGTCCACCGCCACGGCGTTGAGTTCAATCGCACGTTCCAGCGAGGCCAGTTCCAGCGGAATCCAGCCCTTTTGCCAGGCGTAGCCCAGCATGATGGGGTTGGTGTAAATGCTGTCGCCCAGGAACTGCACGGCGATGGCATCGGCATCGAACACACCGACGCCGTCGTCACCCACCACCCGGGCGATATCCCCCAGGCACTGCTCGCCCGGATTGACCCAGTTCGGATTGGCGACAAAGCCGGCCGTGGGCGCGCTGTGGGAGTTGAGCGCCACATGGGTGCGTCCCGGGCGCATGCGCAGTGTGGTTTCCTTGCCGGCCACCACGATCGGGTCGCAGCCAATCACCAGGTCAGCCGCAGCCATGCTGACGCGCGTGGTGCGAATGTCGTCCTGCGTGGCGGCAATCAGCACATGGCTCCAGGTAGCCCCGCCCTTTTGCGCCAGGCCGCCGGCGTCCTGCGTGACGATGCCCTTGCCCTCCAGGTGCGCGGCCACGCCCAGCAACTGGCCGATGGTGATAACGCCGGTACCCCCCACCCCGGCAACGATGATGCCCCAGGCGTTGTCGCCCAGCGCCGGCAGTGCGGGTGCGGGCAAGGCGGTGCTGTCGCCCACCGCGGTGACGGCGCCCTTGGCCTTTTTGCGCAACTGCCCGCCTTCGACCGTGACGAAGCTGGGGCAGAAGCCCTTGACGCAACTGAAGTCCTTGTTGCAGGTGCTCTGGTTGATCTGACGTTTGCGGCCAAATTCGGTTTCCAAGGGTTCCACGCTGACACAGTTGCTCTGCACGCTACAGTCGCCACAGCCCTCGCACACCAGTTCGTTGATGACCACGCGCTTGGCCGGGTCCGCAAGCAGGCCCCGCTTGCGGCGGCGGCGCTTCTCGGTAGCGCAGGTCTGGTCGTAGATGATGACGGTGGTGCCCTTGATCTCCCGGAATGCCTTCTGGATGCTGTCCAGTTCGTCACGGTGGTGTACCGCGACGCCTTCGACCAGCTCCACGCCCTGGTATTTCTCGGGCTCGTCGGTCACCACCACAATCTGGACCGCACCCTCGGCGCGCATGCTCTGCGTAATCTGTGCCACCGAGTGGCCTTCCGGGCGCTCACCGATCTGCTGGCCGCCGGTCATGGCCACGGCGTCGTTGTACAAAATCTTGTAGGTGATGTTGACGCCGGCTGCAATGCTCTGGCGCACCGCCAGCAGGCCGCTGTGAAAGTAGGTGCCATCACCCAGGTTGGCAAACATGTGCTGATCGTTGCTGAAGGGCTGCTGGCCGACCCAGGGCACGCCCTCGCCACCCATTTGCGTGAAGCCCACGGTGGCGCGGTCCATCCACACCGTCATGAAGTGGCAACCAATGCCAGCCATGGCACGCGAGCCCTCAGGCACCTTGGTACTGGTGTTGTGCGGGCAACCCGAGCAGAACCAGGGCTGGCGGTCGCCGGTCTTGATTTCGGCCTTGGCCCGGCTGATGTCCAGCGCCTGCATGGCGCTTTCCTTGGCGGCCAGGATCGCCAGCTGGGTGTCGATGCGGGCGGCGATGTCGGCATCCACGCCCATCAAGATGATGCGTTTGGCGATGGCCCGGGCGATGATGGCCGGCGACAGGTCCGCATTGGCGCGCAGCAGCGTGTTGGCGTGCGGATTGGCCATGCCCCATTCACCGCCGCTGCCAAAGCCGGACGCATCGGACTCGGCCTCGTTGAACTTGCCCAACACGCGGGGGCGCACGTCGGCGCGCCAGTTGTACAGGCCTTCCTTCAACTGGTATTCAATGACCTGGCGCTTTTCTTCGACCACCAGAATTTCCTGCAGGCCGGTGGCGAATTCGCGGGTCAGCTGGGCTTCCAGCGGCCAGACCACGCCGACCTTGTGCAGGCGGATGCCGACGCGCCGGCAGGTGGCGTCGTCCAGCCCCAGGTCCAGCAGGGCCTGGCGCGTGTCGTTGTAGGCCTTGCCGCTGGCGATCAGGCCCAGGCGGTCGTTCGGGCCTTCGATGACGTTGTAGTTCAGGCGGTTGGCGCGGATATAGGCCAGCGCGGCGTACCACTTGTAGTCAAACAGCCGGGCTTCCTGCTCCAGCGCGGCATCGGGCCAGCGGATGTGCACGCCGCCGGGGGGCATCACAAAGTCGGTCGGGATTTTGATCTGCACCCGGTCCGGGTCAATCATGGCGGTGGCACTGGACTCGACGATCTCCTGGATCGTCTTCATGCCGGCCCAAACGCCGGAGAAACGGCTCATGGCAAAGGCGTGGATGCCCAGGTCCAGAATCTCCTGCACGTTGGCCGGGAAGAACACCGGCGTGCCGCAGGCCTTGAAGATGTGGTCGCTCTGGTGGGCGGCGGTGGAGCTTTTGGAGATGTGGTCGTCCCCGGCTACTGCGATCACGCCACCCCAGGGCGTGGTACCGGCCATGTTGGCGTGCTTGAACACGTCCGAGCAGCGGTCCACGCCTGGGCCCTTGCCATACCAGATGCCGAACACGCCGTCGTACTTGTTGCTGCCCTTGGGCGCAAAGCCCAACTGCTGTGTGCCCCAGATGGCGGTGGCGGCCAACTCCTCGTTGACGCCGGGCTGGAACACCACGTGGTGGGCCTTCAGATACTTCTCGGCCTTTTGCAGCGACTGGTCATACGTGCCCAGGGGCGAGCCGCGGTAGCCACTGATGAAACCGGCCGTGTTCTTGCCGACCCGCTGATCCCGCACGCGCTGCAGCATGGGCAGCTTGACCAGGGCCTGCACGCCACTCATGAAGGCGTGGCCGTAGTCCAGCGCGTACTTGTCGTTCAGTGTGACGGTTTGCAGCGCTTTGAGGATGTGGTCGGGCAGGGGGGCGTTCATGGGGCGGTGTCTCCGGGGCGTGTTATAGGAATCAGTGTAGGGAGTTCTGCCTGATATGTCTTTGCGTTGTGTGCCCGATTCAGGCTGGTACGAGAAAGGATATTGCTGCAGAATACCAATAAATGGAACAACTCGACAAATTTGACCTGGCAATCCTGAATGCGCTGCAAAACGACGGCCGCCTGAGCAACACCGAACTGGCGTCGCGCGTGGGACTGTCCACCGCCCCGTGCTGGCGTCGCGTGCGTGCGCTGGAAGAGTCCGGCTTCATCAAGGGCTACCGCGCGGAACTGGACCGGCAGAAGATCGGCCTGGGCGTGCTGGCCTTTGTGCGGCTGGACGCCGAGCGCAACACCGGCGACTCCACCCGCGAACTGGAGGCCGCCATCCAGAAGCTGCCCGAGGTGGTGAGTTGCCACTACATCAGCGGTGCCGGAACCTTTGAGCTGCAGGTGATTTGCCAGGACCTGGACAGTTTTTCACGCTTTGCACGCGAGAGCCTGATCAACCTGCCCCACGTCAAGGACCTGCACACCAGTTTCTCGCTGGGCGAGGTCAAGGCCAGCAGCGCGCTGCCGCTGGGCCACCTCAAACCCCGCCCCCAATGACGCCCAGGAGGTACCTGCCATGAACACGCCCGGCTTCACCCGCCCACCCAAAGCCCGTACACGCCGTCTGCTGGCCATCGCTTTGTGCACATTTTGGCTTCCAGCCCTCGTGGTTACTGCGCAACCAGCTATGAATTCAGGAGCAAACGCAGACAAACTGCCGCTGCGCAACATCCAGATAGAAGTGCGCCAGGTGCTACAGCAGCTGCGCGAGCGGGCAGACCGGCAAAACCAGCACAGCAGCACCGCGCAACAGCAGGTTCTGGTGCTCAACGGGCGCAGCGCGGCCATAGCGCTGCGCATCAGCACACCGTTTCGCCTGATGCAAACCCAGTTCCGCAACGGTGTACCGATTCAGGTGCCGGGCATCGTGCTGCTGGATGCATCCACCGGATTTGGCGCCACCCCGCGCTGGGATGGTTCGGACGTGGTCGAACTGGAGCTGTCCGCCACGCAGGCCAGCACTGCATCCAACCTGGGACGTGGAATGCCCACGACCAGCACCAGCAGCGCCAGCACCTTGATGATTCCCGTCGGGGAGTGGGTGACGATGGCCCAGTCGGACCAGGGTAGCCAGAGCAGCGGCTTCAGATGGGGTGGTCAGGGCGCGCAGAGTACGCAGCAAAGCAGTGAACTGCAGGTGCGGCTGACCGTGCGTTAGGAGTCAGGGCGGCACAGCGCTCGGACTCCTTGCCCTAGCGGGCCAGCACCTGGCGGATGGTGGCGCCCAGCTCTTCGGCGACGAACTTGGCGATGTAGGCGTCGGCGCCCACGCTCTTCACATGGCCTTCATTGGCGCTGCCGGTGAGCGACGAGTGGATGATGACCGGAATGCCCTTGTACTTGCCATCCTGCTTGATGTTGCGGGTCAGCGTGAAGCCGTCCATGACTGGCATTTCCAGGTCGGTCAGCACCACAGCGACCTTGTCCTGCACCGTCTTGCCTTCGGTCTCGGCCTTGGCCGCAATCGACTCCAGCGTGTCCCAGGCTTCCTTGCCGGTCTTGGTCATGATGTAGGGTACGCCCATGGCCTTGAGGCCCTGCTCGATCATCATGCGCGCCACGGCCGAATCGTCGGCCGCCAGCACCACGGTGCCCGGTGGCAGCTTGACGCTGCCGACCAGGTTCTCGTCGATTTCCGACTTGTGCTCATTGGGCATGACGTCGCGCAGGATCTGCTCCACGTCCAGCACCTGGGCCAGGCGGGTGTTTTCAGCATTGCCGTCCAGGCGCGCAATGCTGGTCACCAGGCCGCCGCCGCTGTTCTCGGCGGACAGCACGTGCTTCCACTCCAGGCGCACGATTTCGTTGACTTCCTCCACCGCAAAGGCCTGCGTGGTGCGGGCGAATTCGGTCACCAGCAGAATGCCCAGCCCCTTGGTCGGGTTGCAGCCCACCACCTTGGGCAGGTTGATGACGGTGATCATCTGGCCACGGATATTGGCCACGCCCATCACGGTGGGCGGCATGTTGACCATGGCGGTGATCTCGGGCATGACCAGGATCTCGCGCACCTTGAACACATTGATGCCAAACAGCTCGCGCCGCTCGGTGCCCGGCGCCTCACCCAAACGGAACAACAGCAGTTCGAACATGCTGTTGGCAGCCAGATTGGTGCGTTCGTCAATGTCCCGCATGGTGGATGTATTCATGGCGTATTCCGTGGTTTAGAAGCTGAATCAAATAGTGTGACCATGGTAACGTCATCTGGCCTGCTTTGGCCACAACGCCCACAACTGCAGCGGCTGGCGCAGGCGTCCCGCCAGCTCCCCGGCCTGTGGCCCCCAACCGACAAAATAGTCGGCCCGCACCGCACCGGTGATGGCGCTGCCGGTGTCCTGCGCCAGCACCAGTTTTTGCAGGCTGGTCTGCGGCCCGCTGGAGGCCAGCCACAGCGGCGTGCCATACGGAATGCTGGCCGGGTCCACCGCAATCGAGCGCCCCGGTGTAAGCGCCACGCCCTGGGCGCCGCGCGGGCCATCGCCGGAGTCGCGGTCGCTGATAGGTTCCTCGCGAAAAAACACCATGCGTGGATTGCTCCACAGCAGCTCCCGCTGGCGCTCCGGGTTCTGTGCCAGCCAGGCCTTGATGCCGGGCCAGGAGGCATCTCGGACCAGCCCTTGGTCCAGCAGCCAGCGGCCCACACTGCGGTACGGCTGGTCGTTGGTGCCGGCATAGGCCAGGCGCACCCAGCGCTGACTGCCATCCGGCTGGCTGATGCGGATGCGCCCGGAGCCCTGGATCTGCAGCACCAGGGCGTCCACCGGATCGGCCATATAGGCAATGGCGCGGCCTTGCAGCGCGGCCTGGGCCTCGGGCAGGGTGTCCATCTCCTGGCGGGTGTACCAGGGCTTGCGCTGGTTGAGGCCGGCCGGTGGCTGGTAAAGCGGCACGTTGAACGTGGCCGTGGGCTGGCGGCTGGCGTCCATCATGGGCTCGTAGTAGGCGGTCAAGAGGCCGGTGGCCTCGCCCTGCGGCGACTCGATCCGAAACGGCTGCAGGCGTTCCATCATCCAGGCGCGCTGCTCGTCGGCGCTGGCTATGCTCAGGCGGCGGATGTCGGGGCACAGAGACGCAAAGGCACCGCCGGGACGTTCGCAGCTTTTGAGCCAGGCGTTCCAGGCCTCAAACAGCGCATCGTCGGCAAAGCCCGGCAGGTCGGACCAGGCGGCAGGCACCCAGCGGCTCTTGGCCTGGTACAGGGTTCCGGGCACCGGGCCGGCCACGGGCGGTGCTGGCATTGGGGCGGGGCGCAGCACCTCGTCCACAGGCGCTGTGGGGCGACCCAGCGGCGCGCTGCCGCAGGCGACCAGGCTTCCTACAATCAGCGCCATTCCTCCACAGGCCAGGAGCCGGTTCATCATGACATTGCTATTGCTCGAAGCCCTGGGTGCGGGGCTGATTCTCGTTGGGATCATCTGGTGGACCATGTTTTCGGGCCGCAAGCATGGCGAGTTGGCGGAGCACGATGCGAACGATCCCAGCCAAGATGTTTCTGATAAAAACAGCCTCTAGCCCTCGTGGAATAATCCTGAATAGCTACTAAATTCATAGCACATCCGGGCTGCCTGTGCGCCACCACTACAGCACCCGGTGCTGCAGGGCCGGCAACTGGGCGCGGCATTGCAGCAGTTGGGCGTGGTCGAGCTCCGCACACACCACGCCCGGCTCCTGCGCCTGCTGGGCCAGGATGTGGCCCCAGGGATCAACCAGCAGCGACTGGCCCCAGGTGCGCCGGCCATTCGGGTGCGTGCCGCCCTGGGCGGCGGCGGCGACAAAGGCCAGGTTCTCGATGGCGCGCGCGCGCAGCAGCACCTCCCAGTGGGCCTGGCCGGTGGTGTGGGTAAAGGCGCTGGGCACCAGGATCAGGTCCACACCATCACGGGCATAGCCGCGGTACAGCTCGGCAAAGCGCAGGTCGTAGCACACACTCATGCCAACCTGCCAGGTGTGGCCGTCCCTGGATGGCAGCGCAAAGCGGGTCGGCTGCGCGCCACGGTCCAGCACGCGGGATTCGTCATAGGCCTCGCTGCCGTTGTCAAAGCGGAACAGGTGGATCTTGTCGTAGCGCGCCACGCACGCGCCCTCTGGGTTGAAGGCCAGCGAGCTGTTGAAGACCCGGTTCGCGCGCGAGGCGGCAATCGGCATCGTGCCGCCCACCAGCCACAGACCGAGGTCGCGCGCCGCATCTGCCAGGAACTGCTGGATGGGGCCGCTGCCAAACGGCTCCTGGATGTCCAGCTTGTCGGCATCGTGCTGGCCAATCAGGCAAAAATATTCTGGCAGCACGGCCAGTTCGGCACCTGCGTGGGCGGCCTGTTGCAGCAAAGCGCGGGCCTGCTGCAGGTTGTCGGACAGGGTGCCGGTAGACACCATCTGGATGGCTGCAACCTTCATTTGGACTCCTGGGGTGTGGCCGACGGGGCGGCAGGCATGGGTGCCGGCACCGGGCCCGACTTGCGGTCGACCTTGGTGACGCGGGGATCGACCCATGTGCCGTCCACCATAAATTCCTGGGTCGCTGCCTCCATCAGGGGGCGGCGCAGAATCAGCTGGGCCAAAAAGGTGCTCAGGCCGATCACCGGGTTGATATAGGACGCCAGCAGCGATGCGCCGCCGGCATTGATGTCCGGCACCACCACCACCTTGATGGCTTGCGTCTCGTGGGCGATGTCGGCCTGGCCTTCCATCAGCACCGCGGCGTTGATGCCCTTCATCTGCAGGTTGTTGGTGCGGGCTATGCCCTGGGCAATGGTGACGTCGCCGCGGACGAAGTCAAAGGCAAAGCCATCGCTGAACACGTCGCGGAAGTCCAGCGTCAGCCGCCGTGGCAGCGCCTGCAGGCTGAGCACGCCCAACAGCTTGCCAATGCCGGGATCGGTCTTGAGGAATTGCCCGGTTTCCACATTCACGTTGAAGTTGCCGCTCAGGCTCGGATAGTCCAGCGTGATGGGCGAACCCAGCCAGGCCACCTGGCCCTCGACCCTGCCCTGGCCTTTGCGGATCACGCCCTTCATGCCGAAGCGGTTGAGCAACTCGCCGGAATCGGCAATGTCGAGCTTGAAATTCATGACCGTACGCCGGCGCTCCTTGATGGCGCGCGCTACGGTCGGTCCACTCTGGCCATTGATAGGGGTCCAGTTGCCGCTGGCCGTCAGCACCGCCTCGGGGGTGATGATGTTGAAACGGTTCAGTCGCCATTCGCGGGGCACATCACGCGCCGTGGCCGCAGCGGATGCGCCCAGGTTCACGGCCTCGATCTCGACGCGGCCAAGCTTCTTGCCACGCAGCTCCAGGTCGTCCACCACGATGTCCAGCGCCGGAATGCTGGCCGGCTGTTCGTCGAGCACGCTTTCCACGTCCTGCGCCGTGCTCGGGGCAATGACCAGGCGCGCCAGGCGTCCGTACAGCCGGCCTTCGCTGGCACCCTGGGGTTGGCGGTACTCCACATAGCCATTGAGTTCGGAGGCATCCACATTGGCGCGCCACAGGGAGCCATCGCGCCCGCCGCCAACCACCACGTTGTGGAGCTTGCGCCCACCCACCGTCAGCTCACGGGCACGCACAGCCAGGCTGGTCGGCAGGTAGCCAGTGCTGACATGACTGGCCGTGCTCGTCAGGTTGTTGGCCGACAGGTCCGCCCCGGCCGCGCGGGACAGCACCTGCGACCAGGCATCGATGTCCAGCGTGGCGAGGTTGAAGTTGGCCACCACGCCGTCGGTGGGCAGCGGGGCCGACTCGTCCGCTGCCAGCCCTAGGCCAATGGCACCGCGCAGCACCCGGGCGTCAGCACCGGACACATCACGCACGTACACGATGTTGAGCAGCTTGCCCACGTCCAGCTGCAACTGGTCCTGCAAGCGCACGGCACCTTCATTGGCGGTCGACGCCGCAGTGCGCACGGCTGCCATGTCCAGGCGGACCGGCAGTGCCGCGTCGGCGGTCTTGGCAAACGGTGCCGGCAGGCTCAAGCCCATGCCAACCAGGCTGCTGTTGATCTGCAACTCGGGTACGCCACTGCGAAACCCCAAGGTGGCGGTGTAGGGTGCGGAGCCGCTGGCGTACTGCGCCAACCGGGCGGCAAAGCCCAATTCACGGGCCTGGCGCAGGCCTTCGGCCGTGGCCGTGCCCTGCATGCGCAAGACCTGGGGTGCGGTTGACTTGCCCGTTCCGGGAGTTGGCCCGTTGCCAGACAGGGAGTTCAGCCCGCCGTCAACGCGTACGTCACCCCCCAGCGATTTGGCCTGTGCACCAGCCACCGAAAAGCCGGTCTCCGAAAAGGCAATGGTGCCGCGCGTGCGCGTCAGCCGTGGGGTATCGGGCGTGATCTGCAGATCGTTGCCTGCCAGCGCGATCGAGCCGCGCACCGTGGCGCGCTCCACGGCGGCAATCGGAAAGTCCAGCTTGAAGCGGTAGTCAGCCGAGCCGCTGGCCGTGGCACGCTCCAGCACCTTGCCCATCAGGCCGCCCAGAGGGGAGCCATTGACGACCACTCCCAGCAGTTCGCTCACAGGGCCCTGGGCCTCTGCGGTCACCGCCACCGTGGCCCCGCCATAGAGACGGTCCACCACGGCATCGGCCCGGACCACACGCAAGCCCGCAGCGCCCGCCACGCGACCGCGCGCACCCTTGACCTGCAAAACCGCGCGGTCGATCACCAGCTCGCCGGAGAGTTGCGTCAGAGCCGGCCACTGCAGGCTGTCCTTGGGCAGCAGGCTGGCCGGAACATAGGCAAAAGTGGCGTTGTGCACATCGGCCGAGATGCGGAAATCTCCCTGCTTGGCCGTGGTGTACGGAAAGTCATGCAGATTGCCCTTGACCTTGAATTTGACGCCCGATGCCGTGCCCGCAACAACGGCATCGCGCACGTAGTCGCGCACATCCCGGGGTAGCCCCAGGGGCAGGTATCGGTAGACCCGGGTTCCGTCGGCCCGGCTCAAGCTGCCCTGCAGGTCCAGCAGGCCGGGATACGCGGGCGCAGCTTCTTTGCCCGATGGGGTGTCTGCGGTTTGCCACTTGACCTGGGCTTCGCCCTGCGCGTCGGCGTTGCTGAAACGCAGGTTGGGCAGGCTCAGGCTGATCTGCTGGCCGTCAAGCTTCCACTGCACATCGCTACTGAGCTGGTCAAACCGCAACAGCGGGTCTTCAAAAATCCCGGGCAGGTCGATGGCACCACCGTTGAGCGCCACGGTCGCCTTGCCACCGCCCTGGTTCAGGTCGACATCCACATCGGCGCCACGCAGGCCCGGTGCATGTCCACCGCCGTCCAGCGCCCGGGCTGCCAGCTCCAGGCCCACCACCCGGCCTTTGACGCTGAAGCGGCTGGGGTTCTCCCGTGGACCCTGCCAACTGGCCTGGACCTGCTCAACCAGCCCCTTGGGCGCCAACTGCTCCAGGGTGGTCCGCGCGTTTTCCGGCACGGGCAAACGCTGTGCAATCTGTGACATGGCGGCCAGGTCCAGCCGGTCGGCGACCAGTTCGCCACGGGCGGGCGTGCGGGTGTTGGCGTCCAGCAAGGTCAGGCGCACATTGCCCCCCGGCCAGCGCAGGCCGTCCTCGGTTTCAAACTGCAAGGCCTGGGTGGAAAATTCGCTTCCCCCTTCGACCGTCCTGGCGCCGAGCCGACCGGTGATGCCACGCAGGGCCAGCGGCTGCAGCTTGGGGCTGAGGGTGACCCGCACGCCATCCAAGGCCAGATCGGCGGTGGCACCCATCACCGCGCCGCGGTTCACATCGACCCAGGCGCGCACCGACCCGACTCCCTGGGCCAGGTCCACGCCCAGATCGGCATAGCGGCGCAATTCGGCCAGATCGACCTGGGTGAAGTGGGCATACAGCTGGCCCTCCCAGTCGCGCCACTGGCTGTCGCGCCGCGACAGCAGGGGTTGCCTGAAGATGCCGGTCACGCTCAGACGCTCGCCCCAATGGGCGGGTGGGTTGGCATCCAGCCGCATGGAATGGGTGCGGTGCTGGTTGCGCAGCACCCAGTCCACATCGGTCAGGGCCAGAGGCGGCTCGCCGCGCAGTTCATCCGTCCAGGTCACCATGCCATGGCGAATCACCAGCTCGGGCTGGGAAAAGACCCAATCAGCCCCCGGACCGTCCACATTGTCCCCACTGGACAGGAGGATACCGGCCACCCAGACCTTGCCGTCGGCCGAACGCCGTACATCCAGTTCGGGGCGATCTATGGTCAGCTGCTCCAGGCCCAGACCCATGATGGAACGCGCCGACAAGGCAGCCAGCACGGACGGCAGCTTCAGACTCTCACGCCCTTGCGCATCCAGCAGGCGCACATCGCTGAGCTCCAACGACGGGATCAGCCCGTTGGAGCGGGTCTCAATAGCCCCAATGCGCACCGTCACACCCAACAGGCGGGAAACCTGCTGCTCCAGTGCCGGACGGAACTCCGCGATTCGCGGCACAATCACGAAATGCAGCGCGCCCCAGACTATGATTAACGCGATCCAGGCTGACGCCACCAACCAGAAAGCTGCGCGCACGGCGAAAGCGCCGACCCTGAGCAGGGGCGAGGGGTTTGGGGTCAATTCAGTCATCGCAATCGGAATACCATGTCAGGAATTATGACCCGCAATGGACTCCCCGATCTGACCGAGGGTTCCCGTTTCAGCCAACGCATCCGCCGCCGTTACGCCCTGCAATTGAGCCAATTGCCGCCGGGAACGCCGACGCGCCACACCATGCAGGTGCTGTATGGGGAACTGCGGGCCAGTGGAAACGACACCAGCGCCAGTCTGCGTACCCTCCGCCAGCTCGTGGTGGAGCGCCTGATCTGTCTCGACTGCGTTGAACAGGCACCCCTGTCCGACGTGACCGGCGCAATGACGGAACTGGCTGAATTCGCGCTGGACACGGCCTATCAGGAGAGCTGCAAGACCCTGGATGTCCAGTATGGCGCGCCCATGACGCCACAGGGCAGCCGTGCCGAACTGTGCATCGTCGGCATGGGCAAGCTCGGCGCGCGCGAACTCAACGTATCCAGTGACATAGACCTGATCTACATCTACGACCAGGACGGTGAAACCACGGGTGATGCCGATGGCCGCGGGCGGATTTCCAACCAGGAGTATTTCGGCAAGATGGTGCGCGCCATCTTTGCCCTGGTGGGCGAGACCACCGAACACGGCTTTGTGTTCCGCGTCGATCTGGCCCTGCGCCCGAATGGCAACTCCGGCCCGCCGGTGGTGTCGCTGGGCGCGCTGGAAGAGTATTTCCACGTTCAGGGGCGCGAGTGGGAGCGCTTTGCCTGGCTCAAGAGCCGGGTGGTGGCACCGACGCAGGCCGTGGGCTCGGCCTGTGCCCAGAGCCTGCGCAGCATCGTGGTGCCTTTTGTGTTCCGTCGCTACCTGGACTACAACGTCTTTGACTCCCTGCGCATCCTGCACCGCCAGATCCGCGACCACGCCACCAAACGCAGCGCCGGCAAACCCGAGCGCAACAACGACGTCAAGCTCTCACGCGGCGGCATCCGAGAAATCGAGTTCACCGTGCAACTGCTGCAGGTGGTGCGCGGCGGTCAGTTTCCCGAGTTGCGCACGCGTCCGACCCAAAGCGCCCTGCAGAAACTGGCCCAGGCCGGCCTGATGCCGCAGACCACCGCCGACGCGCTGGCGCGGGCCTATGTGTTTCTGCGCCAGGTTGAGCACCGCATCCAGTATCTGGACGACCAGCAGACCCACGTGCTACCCACGGCAGATGCCGAACTGGAATGGATCGCCCGCACACTGGGCTTTGATGGCAGTTGCACCTTCCTGAGCGAGCTCGACCGCCACCGCGAGCTGGTGGCCCAGGAATTTGATGCCCTGCTGGGTGGCCCCCAGAAAGAGTGCAAGGGTTGCGGTGGCACAGGCCCTGCGCGGGGTGCCGGCGATTTCGACGAATTGCTGGCGCAGTTGAGCGGGCGTTTTCGCGAGCGTGTCTCCAGCTGGCGCGAGCACCCCCGAGTGCTGGCCCTGCGCGAGGAGTCGCGCTCCCGGCTGTCGCGTCTGGTGCTGCGCACCGCGCAGTGGGTGACGGAAGGGAAGGTCAGCGAAGATGCTGCCGTGCGCCTGGCCGACTGGATAGAGCCGCTGCTGCGGCGCGAGAGCTACCTGGCCCTGCTGCTGGAACGCCCCAATGTGCACCAGCGCCTGCTGCACATGCTAGGTGCGGCCCGCTGGCCCGCGCGCTATCTGCTCAAGCACCCCGGCGTCATCGACGAACTGGCCGGCAACGCCATGTTCGAGGAACGTTTTGATCCGGCTGACTTTGAGCAGGAACTGGAGCGCCGCCGCCTGGCCCTGCAAAGCAGCGGGGAAGATGACGATGAAGCCTTGTTGAACCTGCTGCGCCGTGCCCACCATGCCGAGGTGTTCCGCATTCTGGCGCGCGACGTGGAAGGCCGCCTAACGGTGGAACAGGTGGCCGACGACCTCAGCGCCCTGGCCGAGGCCGTGCTGCGCATCACCACCCGCTGGTGCTGGGACCGCCTGAAGAACCGCCACCAGCCGGAGTGCCGCTTCGGCATCATTGCCTACGGTAAGCTGGGTGGCAAGGAACTGGGCTATGGCAGCGACCTGGACATTGTGTTTGTGTACGACGACCCGGATGAGCGCGCCAGCGAGGTGTACGCCGCCCTGGTTCGCAAACTCATCAACTGGCTGACGGTCAAGACGGGCGAAGGCGATCTGTACGAGATAGATACGGCCTTGCGGCCCAACGGCAACTCGGGCCTGCTGGTGACCAGCTTTGAGGCCTATTCCAACTACCAGCAACAGCGCGGCAGCAACACCGCCTGGACCTGGGAACACCAGGCCATGACACGCGCCCGCTGTGTGCTGGGCGATGCAGCGTTGCACGCACGCTTCGACGCCGTGCGCGAAGCGGTGATTTGTTCACCGCGCGACAGCCAGGGCCTGTCCACCGAAATCAGCGCCATGCGTGCCAAGGTGCGCAGCGCCCACCCGGTGCGCGGCGAGCAGTTTGACGTCAAGCACAGCGCTGGCGGCATGGTGGACGTGGAGTTCGCGGTGCAGTTTCTGGTTTTGTCCCAGGGTTGCAGCCACCCGGAGTTGCTGGCCAATGCTGGCAACATCGCGCTGTTGCAACGGGCCCAGGCCTGCGGATTGCTACCGGCCCCGGTGGGGGACGACGCGGCGCAGGCCTACCGCAGTCTGCGCCAGATTCAGCACCGCGCGCGCCTCAATGAAGAGGCTACCCAGGTGGACCAGGATGCCGTTCCGACCGAACGGGCTGCTGGACAGGCCCTGTGGAATGCCGTGTTTGACAACGCCCCCTTGCCCGAAACCGCCTAGCGGTGAGCCCGTATCCGCTGCAGCAGGCGGGTGGTTGAGTAGCCCTCGACAAAGGGCAGAGCCTGGGCGCGACCGCCCCAGGACCGAACCAGCGCGGTTTCGGGCAGCTTGTCCATATCGTAGTCACCGCCCTTGACCAGGATGTCGGGGCGAATCTCGGAGATGATCTCAACCGGCGTATCCTCGTCAAACCAGGTCACCAGATCGACCGCTTGCTGGCTAGCCATGACGATGGCGCGGTCGGTCTCCTGATTCAGCGGCCGGTCATCCCCCTTGCCCAGACGCCGCACCGAGACATCGGTATTCAGGGCGACGATCAGGCTGCCACCCAGGGCCCGGGCCTGCGCCAGGTACATCACATGGCCGCGGTGCAGCACGTCAAACACGCCGTTGGTGAACACCCAGGGTTTGGGCAGATCGGCCAGATGCCGGGGCAAGTCCCTGCGATGGCAGATTTTGGATAAAAATGCGGGGGAATGGTCTTGGGCATGCATGGCGGCAATGCTAGCAGGCGGCATGCAGGCTCAAGACTGGCGCCAGTCTGCCGATCTGATAGGCATAATTGCCACCCACCCATGCACCTTGTCCCTGTCAGCGTCGAATCCATACGCATCCACCAGCCCCTGCCTTTTCCTTTGATGGACAAGAACGGCGTGCTGCTGGCCAAGCGCTCGTTCATCATCGATTCCCGGGAAGATCTGGCATCCATGGCCCAACGCGGCGGTGGTCTCTACATCGACGTCGCCGATTCCGAGGCGCACCACCGCGCCTACGTGGAAAACCTGCACAAGCTGGTGCGCAACAACAAGTCCCTGGGCGAAATTGCCAACGCCCAGCTCAGCGCCGACTTGCTGGCCGTGCGCAACGCCCAGGAGAGCGATCGCCCTGACTGGCTGGATTTGCAGATGCAGGGCAACACCCTGCTGCGTGACACCAATGCTGCCCAGTTCATGGAACGGCTGCTGCGGCTCAACAGCCAATTGACCCGTTTCTCGCGCCGCAATCCGGACGGCACCCTGTTTGCCCTGGTGCATCTCTCGGCCACCGAGGTGCATATGTACAGCGCCACGCACAGCATGCTGGTCAGTGTGATGTGCGGTTTGGCCGCGCGCGAGGTGCTCAAGTGGCCAGAAGAACGCGAAACGCAGTTGAGCATGGCGGCCCTGACCATGAATCTGGGCATGACCGTGCTGCAGGACCAGTTGAACCGGCAAATCGAGGCCCCGACGCTGGCTCAGCGCAAGATCATCGATGCACACGCCACCCGCTCGGCCGACATGCTGGCCGAGATGGGTGTGGACGACCCCGTCTGGCTGGAAGCGGTGGTGGGCCACCATACGCAAATGCCGGGGCCCCTGCAATCCCGCGCGCCGGCGCAACAGATAGCCCGGCTGATCCAGCGCGCCGACATGTTTGCCGCGCGTCTGGCACCCCGCGCAGCGCGCGCCCCGATTTCGCCGGCGGCGGCCATGCAGGCCTGTTACTTCGATGAAAACCGCCAGGTCGACGAGGCCGGTGCCGCGCTGATCAAGGCGGTCGGCATTTACCAGCCAGGCACCTTTGTGCGGCTGGCCACCGACGAAATCGCCGTCGTCATCAAGCGCGGCCTGAACACCAGCACCCCGCGCGTTGCGGTCCTGGTCAGCCGCAGCGGCATGCCCACCCTGGAGCCCACCATACGGGAAACCAGCACGCGCGACTACCGCATCGTGGCCAGCGTGCCACATCGGGAGGTCAAGGTTCAGGTCAATCTGGAAAAGCTGTTGCCGCTGACGGCGGCGCCAGCGTCCGACCGCCCCTGGTAGTGCGGCTTAGCCGGGGAAGGAGCTGGGCTGAAAATCCGGCGTACGGCGGGGTTCCCACCAAGCGCGGATGTTAGCGAAGATGTTTCTACAGCCCGTGCATTTGTACGCACCCGTGGCCTGTAATGCTCCATTGGGTGCGCGATCAATTACGCGCTGGTAGCTAGTGGCACCGCACTCGCGGCACTTGTAAACAGTCTTGTAGGTCACCATGAAGCGCACACTGTACTGGCAAGTGCGCCATTTGGGAAGCCCAATATAGTAAAGCGGTGTAAGCCGGCCCTGGTTCAGACCGGAACGGTGTCGGCAAAGCTCGCGCGTTGCATCAGCTTGTCGTGCAGGCGAACCAGGTTGGGGTACTCGGAGCGCCAGTCGATCTGCGGGAAACGGAAATCCAGGTAGCCCAGTGCGCAACCCACGGCGACATCGGCCAGGCTGAAATGGATGCCGCCGCAAAAAGACTTGTCGCCCAGGCCGCTGCTCATGGCCTTGGCGGTCGCGTGGACCTTGCCCAACTGCCGGTCTATCCAGGCCTGGCTGCGCTGGGCCTTGGTGCGCCCGGTCCAGGTGGCCTCCAGGCGGGCCAGGATGGCGGCGTCCATCAGGCCATCGGCCAGGGCTTCCCAGGTCTTGATTTCGGCACGCTCGCGGCCCACTGGTGGAATCAGCTTGCCAACTGGGGACAGGGTATCCAGGTATTCCACGATGACGCGGGAGTCGAACAGGGCCTCGGCGCCCTCCATGATCAGACACGGCACCTTGCCCAGCGGATTGGACTCGGAAATCGTCGTATCGGCACTCCAGACGTCCTCGTTCACAAAGTCGTAGTCCAGCTTCTTCTCGGCCATGACAACGCGCACTTTGCGAACATAGGGGCTGGTGGTGGATCCGAGTAATTTCATGGGAGCTCTGCAGTTTCAGGAGCGTTCATTCTATCCATTGGGGGGTTACGCAAGCCTTTCGGGGGCCAATGGTGGCGTACAACCTACAATTCGCCCATGACTTTTTCTTCCATTTCCGCCCTTTCCCCACTGGATGGCCGTTACGCCACCAAGCTGGCTTCCCTGCGCCCCCTCATGAGCGAGCAGGGCTATATGCACCGCCGTGTTCAGGTCGAAGTGGCCTGGTTCATCGCCTTGAGCGACGCCGGCTTTGACGAATTCAAGCCCCTTACACCCGGAGCACGTACTTACTTGCTGGGTTTGGTCAAGAACTTTTCGGAGCTTGACGGCGAGGCCATCAAGGCCATCGAGAAGACCACCAACCACGACGTCAAGGCAGTGGAGTACTGGATCAAGTCCAAGTTCGAGGCCCGCCCCGAGCTGCTGGCGGCGCAGGAATTCGTGCACTTTGCCTGCACCAGCGAGGACATCAACAACACCAGCCACGCCTTGCAGCTCAAGGGCGCACGCGACCTGGTGCTGCTACCGGCGCTGGACGCGGTGATCACCAAGCTGCGCAGCATGGCCCACGGCTTTGCCGACGTGCCCATGCTCAGCCGCACCCATGGCCAGACCGCCAGCCCCACGACTGTGGGAAAGGAAGTGGCCAACGTGGTGGTGCGCCTGGCCGCCGCCCGCGAAAAGATCGCCAGTATCAAGATCATGGGCAAGATGAACGGCGCCGTGGGCAACTACAACGCCCACCTATCGGCCTGGCCCGACTTCGACTGGGAAGCCTTCAGCCGCAAAGTGATTGAGTCCCCCGAGCCGCTGGGCCTGGGCCTGACCTTTCAGCCTTACAGCATCCAGATCGAACCGCACGACTACATGGCCGAGCTGTTCGACGCCATTGCCCGCGTGGACACCATCCTGATCGACTGGTCGCGCGATGTCTGGGGTTATGTGAGCCTGGGCTACTTCAAGCAAAAGCTCAAGGACGGCGAAGTGGGCTCCAGCACCATGCCGCACAAGGTCAACCCCATCGACTTCGAGAACGCCGAAGGCAACCTGGGCCTGGCCAATGCGCTGCTCAAGCACCTGAGCGAAAAGTTGCCCATCAGCCGCTGGCAGCGCGACCTGACCGACAGCACCGTGCTGCGCAACATGGGCGTGGCCGTGGGCTATGCCGTGCTGGCCTACCAGTCACTCTTGACCGGCCTGAACAAGCTGGAAATCAACGAAGCGGCGATTGCCGCGGACCTGGATGCCTCCTGGGAGGTGCTGGCCGAGCCCATCCAGACCGTGATGCGCCGCTTTGGCCTGCCCCAGCCGTATGAGCAGCTCAAGAAGTTCACCCGCGGTGCGGCCATGACGCGCGAACTGATGCAGGGCTTTATCGCCGGCCTGGACATTCCCCAGGCCGAAAAAGACCGCCTGCTGGCCATGACGCCCGGCAGCTACACCGGCAAGGCCTCTGAGTTGGCGAAACGCGTCTGATGGCGCTCAAATCCACGATCTTCAAGGTCAATCTGCAGATTGCGGACATTGACCACGGCTACTACGCCGACCATGCGCTGACGTTGGCACGCCACCCCAGCGAGACCGACGAGCGCATGATGATCCGCCTGGCGGCCATGGCCTTGCATGCCCATGCGTTGCAGGACATCTGCAACGGCGACGGCACCCTGGCCTTTGGCGCTGGACTCTCGGACCCCGAGGACCCGGACGTGTCGCTGACCGACTTCACCGGCCGCAAGCGCCTGTGGATCGAGGTCGGTCAGCCGGAAGACAAGCCCTTGCTCAAGGCCTGCCAGAAGGCCGATCAGGTGGTGGTGTATGCCTTCAACCACGCGGCAGAAGTCTGGTGGAAGGGCATCGAGAACAAGCTGACCCGGCTGGACCGCCTGCAGGTCTGGCGCGTGCCCACCGAGGGCGCACAGGCGCTGGCCAAGCTGGCCCAGCGCAGCATGCAGTTGCAGGCCACGATCCAGGAGAACATGCTGACCCTGGGCGATGACAAGGCCACGGCCCACATCGAGGCCATTCGCTGGAAGTAGTCGGAAGGTTTGAAGCCAAATCGGCCTCCAGCCCTCGTCGGATTTTCTTTAGCAGCTATATATTTGATAGCTATTTGCCAATTCCTTCCGCCGCCCGCTCGGCATATTTGTTGAACCGCCAGGCCGTGCCTTCGACGGTGATTCGCCGCCACGTGGCCCGTTTTTCCACCGGTCGCATCTGCGGCCAGAGTTGCACCTCCTCAAAGGTGCGGCCACAGCCCTTGCACAACGCATCACCCTGGCTGGTGGAGCAGATAGCGATGCAGGGCGTATCCGGCGTGCTGGCATACCAGTCCAGCCAGGCGGACCGGGCCGTGTCCGTCAGACTGGCCTCTTCCACCAGCACGGCGTGCGCATAGACCATGCGCGCATAGACCTCCGCCAGCGCCCGGGTGTGGGCCAGCAACACCACACCATCCGGCGAAGGCTCACGCTCGCGCCAGTAGTTGATGGCCGATTCGATGTCGGTGATGTGGATGCTTGCCAATGCTGCTTGTGGGTAGTCAAAGTGCTATTCTCGCCGCATGAAACTCATTGCGAAATGGCTGCTCAGCGCGGCCGCCCTGCTGGCAGTGGCCTATCTGTACAGCGGTGTCGAGATCAAGAGCTACTCGTCAGCCCTGATTGCGGCGCTGGTGGTGGGCCTGCTCAATACCATCCTGCGGCCTCTGCTGGTGATCCTGACGCTGCCGGTGACCGTGGTGACGCTGGGCCTGTTCCTGTTTGTCATCAACGCGCTGATGTTCTGGTCGGCAGCCGGTATTCTGGAGGGTTTCAACGTGACCGGCTTTGGCGCGGCGCTGATCGGTTCGCTGATCTATTCCGTGCTGGGCATCGTCATCGACTCAGCGCTCCAGCGCCTGTTCCCGAACCAGTGATTCCACCTGCCGGGTGCGGGTGTCCACGATGGACGCCTCATAGTGGTCGGTTCCGGCGCCTTCCTTGCGGGCCCATTCCTGGGCCGTCTTGAAACGGCTCAATGCGGCCGGGTAGTCCAACTGGGCTACGTTGATCTCGGCCTGGGCCCTGATCGAACTCAGCGTGCGACCCTGTGCGGCATAGGCACTGGACAGCAGTTGCCAGGCCTGTGCATCACGCGGATGGTCGGCCACCCAGGTCTGCAGGCTTTGCGTAGTCGCCGCCAGAGCGGCGGACGCGCCCAACGCCAATTGGGCCTGGGCCGCAAAAAACAGCTCTGCACGGCTGACCTTGCCGGCCATGGCGTCACCCGCGTGAAGCAACTGGACGGCCCGTTGGTTGTCTCCGGTGGCCAGCATCAGTTCCACACCCAGCAGGCGGGCCAGGCGGGAGGCAGCGGCATCCTTGCGCACACTGTCGGTCAGGCGTTTCCACTGTGTCTGCGCCTGGGCATGGTCACGCAGCTTGATGGCCGCCAGCGTGGCGCCGTACAGGGCCGCGGCCTGCTGTGGCGGCGTCAGACGGCGCAGCAGTGCAGGCTCCACCTCCACCGACCAGGTGCGCAGGGCGTCAACCGTGGCGTTCGACAGCACCCGGGCGCGCGCGGCCATCATGGCCTGGTCGGCTTCCTGGGCGTTCTGCCGGGCGTCTGGCCGAGGCGGCGTTTCCCCCGTCGGCAGATCAATGCGCGATTGCATGTCCGACATCCGCTCCGTGCTCAAGGGATGGCTGCGCAGGTAAGGAAAGTTGCCGGCATCGTTGAGCCGGGAGGCTTGCTGCAGTTTGGCAAACATGCTCACAAAGCCTTGCTGAGCATACCCTGCCTGGGTCGAGACACCAAAGCCCACGCGGTCAGCCTCGCGCTCCATGTCGCGAGAAAAATTGAGCTGGTTCTGGACGCCCACAGCCTGGCCGCCCACGATCATGGCATTGGCGGCATTCGGGCTCTTGCCGGCGGCCAATACCCCCAGAATCATGGCACCCAGCAACCAAGGGGCCTGCTGGCTTTGGCGCGTCATCATGCGGGCAATGTGGCGCTGCGTGACATGGCTGAGTTCGTGCGCCATCACCGACGCCAGCTCATCACGGCTGGTCACCACACCGAGCAGTCCCAGGTGTAGGCCGAAGTAGGCACCGGGCAGCGCAAAGGCATTGACGGTGCGGTCACGCCCCAAAATAATTTCCCAGGCGTACGTCTCGTCCAACTCGGGCGTCAGGTCACCGCGCTGGCGGGCTGCGGCCAGCAACGGCTGCCAGATGCCCTGGATGTATTCCATGAGAACCGGGTCATCCAGATAGTCCGGATCGCGGTACAGCTCACGGGCGATGCGGTCGCCCAGGCGGCGCTCGGCGCTGGGAGTCATGTCGGTGCCATCGCCGAGGTTGGGCAGCGCGGCGCTGGAGGGGGTGCCCGAAGGGCCGCCCACGGTCTGCGCCGGCGCATCGGCGCCCCCTAAAATCGCTAGCGAAAATATAGCAGCCTGCGCAATATTGGCGAGGGCTGGCACACGATTTCGCACACGGAACAAGTTCAAAATGAATCCAATGGCATGGTGGCTACGATTTGCGCGGTGACCGGGTCGAGGAAGACCGTCCAGAAGGCCTTACGGCCCACCAAAGGCAAGTACACCACGTTTTGCGCGGATCGGCCCGCATCGGCCAAAACCCGGTCGATGTCCACCGCCTGCTTCGCGAACCGTGTCCGTAATTCCGTCGCCGGTTTTGCGGCCTTCAGAATGTCAGGAACCGCATTGGCATACGGCTGCCAAAAGTCCGGGCGGGCAGCTAGCGACACGCCCTGCAGAGCCGCAAGCGTCGCTTCCAACTTCTCATTGCTGTCCTTGAAATTGCGCAAGGACAGCAGCGTTGGCCCGGTCAGCGGCAAAGCCGTGATGCCCTGCGGCGTCTTTTTCAGCAGTTCTGGCGCAATGTCCGCTGCATGGACGGCGCTGAAACGGTCGTATTCAAAGACCAGATGGACGGGACGCGCCACGAAGACGGTCCACAGCCCGTAACCCAGGGCCACCAACTGCAGCAAAGCCACGACCGCCAGATCACGCCGCATCACCGGCCAGCCTTTGGCCAGATTGAACACCGCCAGGGTGACGACAGGTCCCAGGATGACATCGACGGTGACAACAATCAGGAACAACTCCCGGCCGCCTGAAATATCGCGGTAGGGATAGGGATACCAGACGCCAAAGACCAGTGCGCCAGCCAATGCTGCAATGGTCAGACTGATCAGGAAATGGATGCCGCTGGCCTTGAGACGATCACGCCAGAATGCATATGAATTGAGTGCCAATTGCATAAGTAAACCAAGGTTAATCGGCGCGTGCGCCTGTTTGGGTTAAGGTCAGGTAAAGTTTACCGTTCCCGTATATGGGAATCCCGTTGCCAACTTTCAATACCCCGTCATGTCGTCCCTCACCCACTTCGATTCCCAAGGCCAGGCCCATATGGTGGACGTTGCCGCCAAACCGGCCACCCATCGCACCGCCATTGCCAGCGGACGCATTGAAATGTTGCCCGCCACGCTGGCGCTCATCCAATCCGGCACCTCCAAAAAAGGCGACGTGCTGGGTATTGCCCGCATTGCCGGCATCCAGGGTGCCAAGCGCACCAGCGACCTGATTCCCCTGTGCCACCCCATCGCGCTGACCCGGGTGGCCGTGGAATTCTCCGTTGTGCCGCAGACCCCTGAACAGGCGGCCCATGTCGTGTGTTCGGCAACGGCAGAAACCGTAGGCCCGACCGGCGTGGAGATGGAAGCACTGACCGCCGTCCAGGTGGCCCTGCTGACCATTTACGACATGTGCAAGGCGGTCGACCGGGGCATGACCATCTCCGGTGTCCGGTTGCTGGAGAAACACGGAGGCAAGTCAGGGAGTTTCGTCGCGGCCTGACTCCAGCATCCAGGCTTCGTAGGATTGGGGAAACGCGGCCTTGTAACGCTCGGCGTAGAACCGGGCGTCTTCGGCATCCCCCAGCATGGTGGCAGTGTCGATCAGCTTCTGAACAACCCGAGGTTCCGGCGAGAAGTGGACCAGCCGCCGGGCGATGGCGTTCAGGTATTCGGCATTCTCGGGCACGAGTCTGGTGGTTGTGAGTTCCGCAAACTCCACCTGATCCCGAAACAGCCACGAACCACGAACCTTTACCAACGTACCCTCCCGGTAGGCCTCTGCCCGTGATTCGGGCGCCAGATACAGCTGGCTGACACGCCGGTAGTCCCAGGCGATAAAGGCCACAGTTGCTATCAAAATACTAGCTAGTGAGCCAATAACCACGAGGGCTAATCCCTGATTTATTGAAGAACGATGGTCTGGAGGGGCGCCCTCCACAGCATGGACTGCGGCGCGCGCCTCACGCCACAACAGCCACACGCACAGCCCGACGGCCATCTGGAACGGCCCGTACCACAAGGGATATTCCACCATGCTGTGCAGCGCAATCACCGCCAGCACACCCCACGCCAATTGGCGTGTCGCGGTCGCCGCCCGCCAGGGCTTTGCGGCCCACACCAGCCAGACCACCGCTGCGCAGGCCAGCGCTGCCAGCGGAACACCCAGTTCCACCGCCAGGTGCAGGGGCAGGTTGTGCGCATTGTCCAGAATGTCGCAAAAGCGCTCCCCGGGATACAGCGTTGCGAAATGGGCGTAGTCCAGCTCCCCCCAGCCCCAGCCCAACCCCGGTTTTTGTGTAACCAGATGCAACACATTGGCCCACAGGACACGCCGACTGCTGCAGCCCACGTCTTCCTGCAAGCGCCCAAGCAAACCGGTGGCATGAAAGCCGGTGGTCGCCTCCAGCAACCAGGGCAATCCGCGCACCGCTGCCAGATACAAGGCCAGCGCGAACAGCCCCACAGCCAGCACCCGCCCCTGCGTTCTCGTCCGCCATATGGCCAGCAGCAGGACCACCAGGCCCCACTGCATCAGTCCCGTGCGCGAGCCGCTGGCGGCATTGCCCAGGGCCAGCAATGACGCTGCGGCCAGCCACAGCAGCCAAAGGGTTGGCCGCGCCATTCGCTCCCCGCCTGCTGGCCGCCACTGCGTCACGTGCCACAGCAGGGCCAGCAAGCCCAGGCTGGTCAGGGTGGCAAACTGATTGCGCTGGCGCAGGTTGCCAAATGCCTCCCCCATGCCAGTGCTGCTCACCCATTGCCCCAGCGCCTGGGTTTTACCAAAATACTGCAACAACCCGATCAGACAGCTCAGCAACGCGGCCCACAACCACGCGCCCGCAATGCAGCTCCCGGGCAGATTGTTGAACGCTGCGCGCGCTGGAATGGCCCACACCACGGCCAGAATGGCAACACACAACCAGGAGAAGAGCAGCGGCCCCACACTGGGGGTGGGGCCGGGCGCAAACGGGTTCAGCCAGGGCAGCACCATGGCGATGAATGCCAGGCACGGTAGCCTATGATTGCCAAATGATGAAAAGAAGCGCGCCATGGATGTAGTTGCGGTCGTCGGCCTGGGCTATGTGGGGTTGCCCCTGGCCGTTGCGTTCGGAAAAATCATGCCGACTATAGGGTACGACCTGGCCCTGCCGAAACTGGAGCGCTACCGCCAGTGTGTGGACCCCAGTGACGCTTTAAGTGAAACCGAGATGCGCGCCGCAGCCCAGCTCACGTTCACTGCCGACGCGAGCGCCTTGAGGGATGCAAGCTTCATCATCATTGCGGTTCCAACTCCCATCGACGCGGCCCGCAACCCGGATTTCGCACCGCTGATCCGCGCCAGTGAAAGCGTTGCGGCGCACCTCCAACCGGGCACTACGGTCATTTATGAGTCAACCGTCTATCCCGGCGCAACCGAAGAGGTGTGCATACCCGTGCTGGAACGGGTGTCGGGACTGCAGTGGAAGCGCGACCTCCATGTGGGTTATTCCCCGGAACGCATCAACCCTGGCGACCAGCACCACACACTGACCAACACCGTCAAGGTCGTTGCCGGTGACTGCCCACACACCCTGAACCGGGTCGCCGCCCTGTATGAAAGGGTTGTTACGGCCGGCGTGCACCGGGTATCGTCACTGCGGGTGGCCGAAGCCGCCAAGGTGATTGAAAA
The DNA here is from genome assembly GCA_038327925.1 of Burkholderiales bacterium. GTDB lineage: Bacteria > Pseudomonadota > Gammaproteobacteria > Burkholderiales > Burkholderiaceae_C > Allorhodoferax. The sequence continues at coordinate 46,852 of JBBQLM010000021.1, forward strand.
CACGCAGCGCGACCTGAACATCGCCCTGATGAATGAACTGGCCGTCATTTTCAACCGCATGGGCTTGGACACGCTGGAGGTGCTGGAGGCGGCCGGGACAAAATGGAACTTTCTTCCCTTTCGCCCTGGCCTGGTGGGTGGCCACTGCATCGGTGTGGACCCCTACTATTTGACCTACAAGGCTGAAATGCTGGGCTATCACCCCGAAGTCATCCTGGCGGGCCGTCGCATCAATGACGGCATGGGCAAGTACATAGCCGAACAGACCGTCAAGCTGATGATCCAGGCGGGCAGCTCAATCAAGGGCGCCAAGGTCAACGTTCTGGGGATGACTTTCAAGGAAGATGTGCCGGATTTGCGCAACTCCAAGGTTTGGGATTTGATTGCCGAGTTGCGTGCCTATGGGGTGGAGGTTTTTGTGCACGATCCCGTGGCGGATGCCGGTGAAGCGCTGCATGAGTATGGGATCACATTGAGCGAGTGGGAAGCCTTGCCGCAAGCCGATGCCATCGTGGTAGCGGTGGCACACCAGACGGTGCTGTCCAGGTCGGATATGGACTTTGCAGCCAAACTGAAGACGAACGGGTGCTTTGTGGATGTGAAAGCGCGGTTTGATAGGGCTGTACTCAACGCTGCAGGTTTCAATGTCTGGCGGCTGTAATACGATTTCTTCCAGATTCAACGCATATGACAAAAAGCTCGAACGTAACTTGGCAACAGGCTCTCGTGACACGCGATGCCAGGCAACGACTCAATAGACATCGCAGTGTTGTGGTGTGGTTCACCGGATTGTCGGGGTCTGGCAAGTCCACGCTCGCCCATGCCGTTGAAGAGAACCTTCATGCGGTGGGGTGCCATACATTTGTGCTGGATGGCGACAATGTCCGCCATGGACTGTGTGGCGACCTGGGGTTTTCAGACGATGCACGCAAGGAAAATATTCGGCGTGTAGGGGAAACTGCCAAGCTGTTCACCGAGGCCGGCGTGATCACGCTTACCGCGTTCATCTCCCCGTTCCGGGCGGACCGTGATCGGGTGCGGCAACTACTGGCCAACGGTGATTTTGTCGAGGTGTACTGTCGCTGTTCTTTGGAAATCTGCGAAGGTCGTGATGTGAAAGGCATGTACCGCAGAGCGCGAACCGGGGAGATCAGCGATTTCACGGGTATCTCGTCGCCCTATGAAGAGCCACTCCATGCCGAACTGGTCGTTGAGACAGGTACTCTCCCGATCGAAGCCTGTGTTGCACAGGTCATCGCGTATCTGCAAGCTCAAGGAGTGATTGCCGGACCATGAGCAGCATTGTCTGGAACCCCTGGCGCATCGTATCGGACATCTGGCCGCATCGCTACCTGCTCGGGCAACTCATCAAGCGTGACGTTTTGCTGCGATATCGAGGTGCCATGTTTGGTGTGCTGTGGATATTCCTCAGCCCGCTTTTTATGCTGGCCATCTTTGCCTTCGTCTTCGGACAGATATTTCAGGCCCGCTGGCCACAGCAGACGGGGGAATTGCCCTTTTGGCTTCTGTTGTACAGCGGGCTGATCACGTTCAATATATTCGCGGAAACTGTTTCACGCGCGCCGGGTGCTGTGCGTAGTTACGCAAGCTTTGTCAAAAAAATCATCTTCCCGGTGCAAATTCTTCCCTTGGTGCCGTTGGGTGCGGCGTTGGTGCATGGCACATTCAACTTTCTGATACTGCTGGTGGCACTGGCTTTAATTGGTGGTTTGCACTGGCAGATACTGCTGTTCCCGCTTCTGCTGTTACCTGCCGTGCTACTCGCACTTGGACTGTCCTGGTTTGTGGCAGCGTGGGGGGTGTTTATCAAGGACATGACCCAGATCATTCCGATGTTCGTGCAGATGCTGATGTTTCTGTCGCCGGTGTTCTACCCAGTGAGCGCAGTGCCTGCAGGGCTGCAACCCTTCTACCAATACAACCTACTGGGTACGGTGATTAATACTACGCGCCTGGTCGTTGCCGCCCAGCCAGTTGCTTGGGGAACTTGGGGCGCGGCACTCGGGGTTTGCACGGGAGTCGCAATGCTGGGTTATGCCTTCTTCCAGCACAGTCGGGAGGAGTTTGCAGATGCACTCTGATGTTGCGATTTCTGTCAGCCATCTGACTAAAACGTACCGGATCTTTGAACATCCTGCGGATCGGATCAAGCAGGCATTGACTTTTGGTCGGGTGCCTTTTCACAGTCAATTCACCGCACTAAAAGATGTTTCATTTGAAATCAGGAAGGGCGAAACCGTTGGCATTATTGGCCGAAACGGCTCTGGAAAGAGCACGCTCTTACAGCTCATTTGTGGGATTCTTAAGCCGACCTCTGGTGCAATTGGCGTTACTGGCCGGATTTCTGCCCTTTTGGAACTAGGTTCCGGATTTAACCCAGAATTTACAGGCCGAGAAAACGTTTTTTTCCAAGGGGCGGTTATGGGTTTCCCCAAGGAGGACATGGCGCGGAGATTTGATGATATTGCCGCATTCGCAGAAATTGGCCAATTCATGGAACAGCCGGTACGAACATACTCCAGCGGTATGTATGTACGGTTAGCCTTTTCGGTAGCAATACACGTCTTGCCCGAAATACTGGTCGTAGATGAAGCTTTGTCTGTTGGCGACGTAGTATTCCAACATAAATCACGAAGGCGGGTTCAGGAATTGGTGGACGGCGGCAGTACTCTTCTTTTGGTATCACACGACAGAAGCATGATCACGTCGGCCTGCAAGCGATGCATCATGCTCGATAAGGGTCAGGTAAAGATGGATGGGTACCCATCCGATGTTTTCGACTATTACCATGCATTTATTGCAGCCAAAGGAAATGAACAGATTCAGCAGCACCGCCTTGAATCTGGACGCGCCCAAATTGCATCTGGAACCGGCGAAGCAAGCGTGGAACGAGTCCGTCTAATAGATCGGGATAATACTGAAATTGACACCTTGGAAGTCGGTGCACCGATCACACTCGAATTTCAAGTTCGTATATTTCAACCTATTCCCCTATTGGTATTGTCATTTGTAATTCGCGATCGTTTGGGTCAAATTATATTCAATACAAATACAAATAGCTTTAACCAAAGTCCAAAAGGAGTAGCGAGAGACTCCAGTTTGATATTCAGATTTTATATGCACGCGAATATGGGGCCTGGTAGCTATTCGATATCGTGCTTTTTGACCAGCACCAATGATCGCTTTTCGAATAATTATGAAACTCGCGAATTAGCATGCTTTTTTGATGTATTAAACCAAGTGCAGCCGCTTTTTTATGGAAGCGCATGGCTCTCTCCAACACTTGATATTCAATACGCATGCGAAAGTTAAATAGAACTTTAAAGCAGATGAACAATCCGAAATATGTAGCACCTTTGGATTCGGCTAAATTTTCTAAACACGTACGCGGATCGTGGGCTGGTGTTTTTTACTTCAAATACCTCAAAAAATACTGGCTCGTACAGCTTGCTGCTCCATGGGCTTGGAGAAAATTACATTTTCTCTATCAACTTTCATGGATATATGGGAAAGCGCGTAAGTTCCCAATTATTCCTCTAGCCAATCATCCAGCAGTAATATCCAAAATTACTGCAGTACAAGCTGAAGCAGTTGAGACGCCAATGCCGATCATTTTTTCAGATAAATTCAATAACAGAGTTCTACCAATTCAACGAGGCTTTCATTTCCCCGAAATATACATTGCAAACATATCGAACGCATTGATCACCGCAAACACTAACTTAGTAGTAGCCGACTCCTCAATCATCTGCCATGACTTATACGATTTCAGCCACGACTACACTTCAGAGGAATTAAACGGCAGAACTTATATCTGGCCTAGCAGCCACCGCATCGCATGGTTAATGGAAACAGATCCTATTTGCGTAATCGAACATGGTGCATGTTTTACAGATGCATGCGCGCCAAACTATGCACACTGGCTAACGGAAGTTTTGCCACGAATACACATTTTCTGCGTTGTGCAGCAGCGCACTGATATTGATATTCTTATAAATGATGGGCTTCACAAAAATCTTCTAGAATCATTAAGGCTGGTGGCGGGAGATGTCCGCAAATCCTTACCGATTCCTGCGGGTAGTTGTCTACTGGTCCAGCACTTATCACTTACATCTGTGACCGGTTACGTCCCTTTTGAGCGCAGAACTCACCGCCTAAAATCCCACTCGCACGGTCGTTTTAGTCCAAATGCGCTTCTATCTATGCGCAAACACATTTTAAATACGCTTAATGACTTACAGAATCTGCATGCCAAGAAGATCTATATAAGACGCAACTCGAGCATACGCAATATCACCAATACCATCGAAATCGAAAAAATTCTCGCCGAACATGGATTTTCGATTATAGAGCCCGAAAAGCTTACATTTAGTCAACAGGCCGCATTATTTTTTAACGCTGAAATAGTTGTAGGTGCAACCGGTGCCGCAATGGCAAATTTGATTTTTTGTAGACCTACAACTAAAATAGTAATAATGATTTCATTCCATCGAAATACCAGTTACTGGTATTGGCATAACATTGCGTGTGCCGTTGGCAATAGAGTGAATTATATTTTGGGAGTCGCCGTGACGACAGGCTCTTCTGGTATTCATAGCGACTATCTCATTAGTCCTGATGATCTATTGACTGCGATAGGAGAGCGGCGATGAAGCCTTACGTACGCGGGAAGAGTATTGCCTTCCGCGAGGTTTGCCAAGATGACGCGGCGTTTCTTTTACGACTGCGGACCGATCCGGAACTTGGCAAACATTTATCACACACGCCGAACAATATTGATCTGCAACGTAAGTATATTACAAACTACCTATCCAGTTTGACCGAATTTTATTTTATTATAATTGACCGAGAGCAAAATCGCCTTGGTACAATACGTATATATGACATCCAGGGTAATAGCTTCTGTTGGGGCAGTTGGATACTTGATAAACCAACACCGACTGGAGCCGCAGTTGAATCGGCCTTGTTAATATATGATTTCGCTTTCTTTGCCCTGCATTACGAAACTTCACATTTTGATGTCCGCAAGGCAAATACCAAAGTAGTGGATTTCCATTTGCGCTTCGGCGCGAGCATTGTGCGGGAAGATGAGTTAAATTTCTACTTTTTATATGGTCGTGAGGACTACCAGATCATTCGTCAGAAATATAACCGTTTTCTTCCCTGATCAAGTAGAGATACCATGAGTACTGAACTCTGCAGAGTCATTGATCTCCCTCGCATCAACGATCCAAGGGGTAATCTCACCTTCATTGAGGGTGGTCGTCACGTCCCCTTCGACATCAAGCGTGTGTATTACCTTTACGATGTGCCCGGCGGCGCAGAAAGAGGAGGTCACGCTCATAAGGCTTTGCATCAGCTCATAGTGGCGATGTCGGGATCTTTTGATATTCATCTCGACGACGGGCACTCTAAGAAGGTTGTTCACATGAATCGAAGCTACTACGGTCTTTATGTTTGCCCCATGATATGGCGCGAGATTGATAATTTTTCTTCAGGCGCAGTGTGCATGGTGCTTGCCTCAAACTATTTCAATGAAGATGACTACTATCGCGATTACTGCATTTTTCAGTCTGATGTGCACTCAAGAGCAAAACTATGAACCATCAGGTTCCTTTCCTTGATCTTCAACGCCTTCATCACGAGTTACGCGGGCCATTGCTTGCGGCGTTTCAACGCGTACTGGAGTCTGGGTGGTTTGTTCTGGGACCTGAAGTCGAAGCCTTTGAGGCTGAGTTCGCGCAGTATTGCGGAGTGAAGCACTGCGTTGGGGTTGGAAACGGACTTGACGCAATTCACTTATTGTTGCGCGCTTACGGAATTGGTGAGGGTGACGAGGTATTGGTACCCTCAAATACCTTCATCGCCACTTGGCTCGCTGTAAGTCAATGCGGAGCCATTCCCATTGCCGTTGAGCCACGCGCAGACACTTACAACATTGATCCGACCGGCTTGGCTTCAGCAATTACCGCTCGCACCCGGGCCATCATTCCAGTGCACTTGTATGGGCAACCTGCGGACATGGACGCTATCAACGAGGTCGCCCAACAACACGGATTGATCGTAATTGAAGATGCAGCGCAAGCGCAGGGAGCACTCTATAAAGGAAGGCGGGCAGGTGCGTTAGGTGATGCTGCTGCGACCAGTTTCTACCCGGGGAAGAATCTTGGGGCACTAGGCGATGGCGGTGCAGTGCTCACGAACGACGCACAGATTGCGGAGAGGGTTCGCCAGCTACGCAACTATGGATCGAAAGTGAAATATGTTCACGACGGACTTGGGTTCAATTCCAGGCTGGACGAAATGCAGGCAGCATTCCTTCGTGTCAAACTAAACTTGCTAGACGACTGGAACGCTCAGCGATCAACTGTTGCGGCCAAATACTCGTACAGACTGCAAGACTCGAGACTGGTTTTACCGTATGTTCCAAACTGGGCATCACCGGTCTGGCACCTTTATGTCGTTCAGAGCCCGGAGCGGGATGCATTGCGCGCTCATTTGCAGCGACGCGGCATTGCCACTGTTATCCACTACCCCACCCCTCCGCATCAGCAATTCTGCTACGCAAATAGCACCCACCTCGATTTGCCCGTAGCGGAGACGCTTTCAGACCAAGTGCTGAGTCTCCCTATCTCGCCTTTGATGACTCCTCATGAAGTGGAGCATGTGGTAGAGGCAATATATTCCTTCGCGAATTGAATCGGAACCTTTAATGAAGCACAACGTTGATCGTGTCATCAGTTCCGAACTAATCGTCGTGTGTGGCCCGCCTCGAAGTGGAACAACATGGCTTACTCGCGAGCTGTGCAATGCGCCAACGGCCTATTCGTTCTTGCCGGAGTGCACATTTCTGACGCAGCAGATTGAGCTATACCATCGGACTAGGCATTACGCAGACATTCAGCGAATCACTGCATATTTCGGAAGTGCAGTAAATGTACTTGACTACTTTAAGGCCAATGTTCGCGTATTAATCGAGAACGCCATAGAAATCAATCCAAAAGTTGAAGCTAATACTCTGATACTTAAAGATCCAAATATTTGTTTCTATTTGAAAGATTTAAATGAGATATTGCCAACCCACAAATTGGTGGTATTGGTACGGGATCCGCGTGACGTGATTGCTTCGATGAAGAGCGTGACATTGAAAAAAAACCAAACGTGGAATGTTAAGATCGCTGCATCGGATTTGCTAAATTATTATTATCAAATCGAAAACCATCATCAGCGTGGTGATACAAATTGCATTTTTGTTCGTTATGAAGATTTGGTCCTAGAAGAGATGGCCAATTTGTTCGGTTTTTTGCATCTTCAAGTACCCCTTGTTTCCGCCGCCAATGCTGCGTTGACAGGCGTCAGGGAGCAGTTAGACCCAACGGATCCATTTTTCTCAGAGTTCTATCTTCGCCCAACAACCGCCGAGCGTGTTGGTAGTTACGCCTCTGTACTTACTCGAAGTGAAATACGCCACATAGAAAAAACCTATTCGGTCATAATTCGGCGCTGGAATTACCCCCTATCCGATACTATCAGATCAACTATTGTAAAACTATATCGATATTGGCAACCAAGAACTCATGAAGTGAAAGAGGCCGATCAAGGTTAACCGTATTTCCTTGATCTGAAAACATGACTTTGATCCAATCTACCGAGAGACTTCGTGAATCCATTGAAGGACAGATATCCAGTGGAAACCTCAGTTTAGCTTTGCGCTTGATTCAAACGACAGTCGATCAAGTCAATTGCGAACCGATCAATGTCGCGAGAATTTTCGGATCAAAACTACTTGATTCCCTATGTCAGAGGATTGGTGCAGTTCATCTGCGCAGTATCGATAGCCATTCAGATATTGTTCACGCTAAGAACCATCCAGGCAATTTGGTAGTCTACGTCGCAAGTAGGCTACATCCCTCTGGAGGCCACAATTCTGTCCTTGCAGACATGATTCGCCTGAGTCCATCTGCTCACAATGTTATATTGCTGACTGGCTCCGCAGGGCCAACAAATCTCGCAAGCATTCGCCACCACTTCAAAGGCACAACCGAACCGACTATTGAATTGGCGCCATGTGGCACTCACATACAAAAACTGGACTGGTTGCAGAGAAGATTACTCGCATTGGCACCCCGCACAGTCTGGCTATTCAATCACCACCAAGACAGTGTCGCGATCGCGGCCGTTCAGCCTGACGCGGGATATCGACTGAGGTTCTATCACCATGGCGACCACCACCTCTGCCTAGGTGTGCATATAGCCTATGCGGAACACATCGACATGAATCCCTTCGGATTCCACAATTGTAGAAATGCTCTTGGAATTTTAGGCAATCGTTACTTGCCGCTTACTGTTAGAGATCAGGGAGTCCGAGTTATACCGAATGGACTTGGGACCAACTCAAATTTGGTGACCTGCACCGCAGCGGGGTCAAATAAGATATCACCACCGTACTTCATTCGGTATTTTGAAGTAATCCCACAATTGTTACGAAGAACGAATGGACAGCATATACATATAGGACCGCTTACAAAACTGGAACGGTATCGCATTCGACGTAGACTTCAAGAATTAGGGGTGCCATATGCCAGATTTATCTATATTCCGTTTGTTGAAAGTGTCTGGAAAACATTACATGAATATAAAGTGGATCTCTATGTCGGTTCATTTCCCTTTGGTGGAGCAAGAACGATGATTGAGGTTATGGGTGCAGGCATCCCCTTGGCATTGCATCGACATGCAACATCCCGTATTCTAAGTTGTCTTGATATTGCTGATAACCAAGTCATTGCTTGGCGGACTCCCGAAAATCTATACACTCTTGTTCAGAACATCAGTAGAGAATCGCTAATAAAACATGGTCTCGCCGGCCGAGAGAAATACGAGGAATATTATCGTGAAGAGCTACTAATACATTCTTTGGCTAACTGGGAGGTCCCCACACCGACTCCGCAACTTCTTGCAAAATACACTACTGACAGCCTACAGCGAGCACTCGACATTTCTTCACAAGTTACCTTCCGGGGTGCGTTTAGTCGAGTCGTCGCTCGAATGCTTCAGCGCCTAAAGTTTGCTCGCGCTTGATAGCCCCCTATCAGCTATTGAATTTTTGGAAAACCATATCTCATTAACATACGCCATTTGTGGGGTATCCCGCTAAAGACCGAGATAAACTCAAATGGTCTAGCACACTGCTGTGCCTGCATCAGATGACGGTACGTCGATAGTCGTTTTCTCTGGAACCACACTGCCTTAATCGTAGCGCCATAAATAGTCGTAAATATCTTATGATCATGGCGAACTAAAGCCATGATCAGTCCTTCCGCGAGTAACAGCATAACGTGCAGTGGAAAGATAAGTTGCAAGATAGGTGCGGGGTATGAAAGCACCATTACAAAAGTCTTATTGCGCTCTGACAGAGCGCGCCGCCGAAAAGTGGTAACAAGCCGATCATTTACTGTGCAATTACCTCCAAAACTGCTCCCTTGCCAGTGACGATAGCCTGATGTAGTCAGTGCCAATATCGCATAACCCGCAAGCCGCGCTCTGCAGCAGAGATACATATCTTCGGCAACCGACTCAAACCACTCCGGGAAGCCGCCCAACACATGCCACATATCACTCGGAATCCACAAACACGCGCCAATTACCATAGCGACATCGCTGCGCAGGGGGTCGAGATTCGGCACTGGATTGAAAAATGGATCAAGCAAGCATCCACGATCTATCAGTTTGCCAGTCCTAGCATCGTATTGAGGCAGACTGAGTATGGCAGGCTCTGTCAGCCGATTTGCCGCCGAAAGCAATGTTTGCAGGGCATCAGGGTATAGCACTGCGTCATTGTTCAAGAGAAGGATATGCTTGCCCTTAGCCATAGCCGCCATCCGATTGTTGGCGATGCAAAACCCAACATTGTCGGTACTTGTAATTAGCGTGATATTTGGGTATTGTTCCCGTATATGCGATACAGACCCATCGCTTGAAGCATCGTCATGGACCAAAATTTCCACGTCAATGCGACCTTGCTGTGTAAGGACAGACCGTATGCAGTCATCAATTACTGCCATACCGTTGTAGTTGGCAATGCACACGGAAACCGATGACGACTGGATCATGTTACTGCTGCTGGTCGTTGGCTGATCATGTGCGTATTTCCGCAAATTGCCGTTGCAGCCACTCCAGCGTGTATGTGACACCCTGGAGCAGATCCATTCTCGGCCTCCAGTTTAGTCGTAGAGAGAGACGGGAACTGTCCAGTACTACACTGCGAACGTCTACGCCTCTTGCTGGAAGATGAATCGTTTTCACCGGAGCGTTGCACGCCATTTCTACTAGGCATTTGACTTGGTTGATACTATGACCTACCCCGTTGCTCATGTTGTAGGTGCAACTGTCTAGGGGCACCTGGATCAGCCGTAGGGTCGCGTCCACGATGTCGTCGATATAGACAAAGTCGCGCACATTTTCCCCATCCCCCCAAATTTCTATAGGAGTACCCTTGTGTGCGTGCTCCAGCATGGTGCGAACAAGACCAAAACCATCACGTAAACTCTGCCCCGGCCCATAGGCATTGGAAGGCCGAAGAATAGTTACTGCATGGCCGATATCTCGCAATTCCTGACAGAGCAACTCTTGCGCAACCTTGGCCACCCCATATGGAGACAGCGGCGCAAGGGTAGCCTCTTCAGTCACCGGTAACTGTGTTGGATCGCCATATACGGTACCACCTGAAGAAAAGTAGATAAGATGGGTTTCCGGCTGCATCTTTAAACATTCCACAAGATACCGTGTCAGGTCTATGTTGCTCTGCTCCAAGGTTGGTTGCTCAGACGATGACCCTGGTGTAGTTGCACTCGCCAGATGGACCACGGTGCCGCAACTCGGCAGTACCCGTTGTAAGCAGTCTATATCAGCTCGGCCGATCACCCGCACGGGCACTTTTCCCGTATGCAAGCGGCTAGCCAACGCACCACCAATAAAGCCGGTGCCACCCAACAACAAGACATCCTTTTTCTTCATGCTGGCAGTTCCTGCAGATCCCGATAGGCTTGCACATATCGAGCGGCACAATCATCCCAAGTGCCAATAGAAGTTTTGATCCATTGCCGCGCCAGTTCGCTAGATTTTTGACTATTTGTGGGTTGCTCCAGCCAGTCCAGGCCTTGCTCAACTTCCAAGCGGGTAGCCGCCAACCAACCAGTCTTTTGGTGTTGCAGGATGTCACGATGCGCCGGCATGTCGCTGGCCAACACGGGCAAACCGGCTGCCATAGCTTCAAGCATCACCTGCGGGCGCCCTTCGTCGTGGCAGCTCAGAGTAACCAGTCCACTCGCCATTGGAAACCATTTCTGCTGTAATTCTGCCGGATTAGTGGGACCGTGATAGTGCACCCAAGGCGGAACGTCCACAGCCTCTTGCATTGGGCCAAACAAGTGCAACTGCCGTTTTGGTCCAAAGAGCCCTTCGCCCCAGGTGAATAGTTCGCCAAGCTTTGCTTGCGTGAGACGGGTGACGGCGAGCCAGTGGTGCACATTGCCTAGTGTAGGGACTCGGACCACGTCAAACCACGCATCGTCCACCCCAAAAGGTACGGTCCGCACTTCAACCAGGTCCCCGAACATCTGGCGCAATGTCGGTTCCATCCATTCGGCATTGGGCGCCAGAATGGCACGCCGCTGACGCAGCATGGCTCGCAGCGCTAGTCGCATGCCGGGGATGCGCAGCAAGCCAAAGTCGCTTCCCAGCACGGTGATGACAGCTGGAGTACGGGTACCCCATAGAGGTAGCGCGTTTTGCAGCCAGTTGGCATGCACGACGTCAAAGGGTTGGCGTCTGTACGCTCTGCGCAAGCGCAACAGATACGAAAACACTGCGCCGAACGCCAATACCCGACGCGTACGTAGCAGGTGTACCATTCCCCCTTGGGCGGCCAGGCCCGCAAGCCAAGTTGTATCTGAATGCGTACCTGCCTGATTGACATTTCTCGGCAAGTCGCCCGGCGGAGCCCATACTGACATGCTAAGACCACTTTGTCGTGCCAAGGCAGCCACCATATTGGCAATGAAGCGGCTGCGCCAGTCCTGCCAGTTCTGAGGATAGGATGAACTGCTTAGTAGGACGTTCACACTAATGGCCTTCGGTGTCGTCGGTGTCTATATCTCTGAAGTGCAACGCTGATACTTGTTCCGAAACGATACCCACCAAAAATGTGAAGATCGCCGAGATAAAGAGCAAAGCACTCATATTGGTGAAGCGCCCGGTACTGAGGTAGGTGTACGCGTAGTAACCCACTCCAGCCAAAAAGAAACCTGCACTGACTGGCAAGAACAGTCTTTGGGGCGAAAACAGCGTGCCAATCTTAATGATGATCAGCAAAAAGCGCACGCCATCGCGCAACGGGTGAATGTGGCTGCTGCCGCTGCTGCGGCGTGGTGAGTGAATGGGAACATAAGCAACGCTGTAGCCAGCACGAAAGAAACTCATGGTTATGGTTGTGGGGTATGAGAAGCCATTGGGCAACAAATACAAAAACTGGCGAAAACGTCGGGCCCGGACCACACGAAAGCCGGACGTCAAATCTGCGATAGGCTGCATTACCATCCAACTGGCGAAACCGCTAAAAAAGTCATTTGCCACTGCGCGATGTAGCCCCGCTTGCGACCCAGACTGCCTTGCGCCAACTACCATGTCGTAGCCTTCGTTGAACTTATTCAACAACTCGGCAATGTCACCAGGCTGGTGTTGCCCGTCGGCGTCCATGAATATGATGATTTCACCTTTGGCGGCGCGTGCTCCAGTTTTGATCGCTGCTCCGTTGCCCTTGGGGTAAGGATGGCTTACAACCTTTATGCCTTTTACACCGGCACAAACCGATAGAGTTTCGTCGGTGGAGCCATCGTTGACCACAATGATCTCTGCTTGTGGAAACAACTCAATGATGGCAGGGAGAATTGACGCCAAAGAACGAGCCTCGTTTCTGGCCGGGAGAATAATGGACAACTTACCCAAATCTTTATGCACGTCTTATGTACCTTCTATTGGCCCCCACAGTGCCGCTACCATGGCTCGGAAGGAACTTACCGCGCCTCTTCGCTGTGCACCGCTTCAAAGCTCTTTAGCTTGCCAGCCAGCTTCGTGTCATGGGGCGCCAACAATGCGGCCTTCTGTAGCAGGCTTCTTGCTGACTTCGGGGAGTTCGAGACCAACAACTCATAGTCGGCAGCAGCTTCCACAAAGCTTGATTTCACAGCGTTGGAAATTCTTGAATTTCTCACAGGGGCTGCAAATAGTTTTAAAGCATCCTGTTGTGGTAAGCATTTTGGCATAGTGACTAAAGGCCTCAACAAGTGCTCAGGCAGGTTGTTGTCTTGTGGAGAAAATGCCGTGTGTTCTAACCGTGCCTCCAACATATTGACCCAATCGTCCTCGACCAGACGCTCCGACGCGCAGGCCCAAATGATCAGTGTAAGCGGAGCTAGTTTGAAGCCCGAATCCACTTTGGAAGCTTGAATTAAATAATAGCGAAGTCTGTGCGCCCCAATTGGATCATCCTTATCCCCATAACCCGCCTGAAACAGGGCTACCGCCGCTGCATGATTGGCGCGCGCCGATTGAGAATGCCGCTCCGCTTCAATCTGCGGCCCATTCAATGGGTCGCCAAGCTGAGATGCACGCGTCCAAGTGATGCCGGTGCACAGAGCAACGGCCATTGCGCCTACTAACCCAGTCGTGAATTTGGTGTGATCCATTCTGACATGTCTCAAGGCACACATACCCAGCCAACCACTTCCCAAAATCAAACCAATGGAAGGAAGGTAGTTGCGGTATTCATGAACCAGCTCCAACGGTAAAAAAGTTGATTCGAGGCTATGTCCACCAAGAAACCACGCGCCAGCAAAACAAACCACTGGCAAAACGGACCGAAAAATAACAATGGCCAAGATCGCCACACACCATGCAACGACAGATATCCACGTTGTTAGGGGTTGGGTAAAGTCGGTTGACAGCACAAAGTCATCATGGAACGTGGCGAACCGTTCGTAGTCGGGCAGCACAATCTGGAATGCATAGAACCAAAGCACTCTAGCCTCTGTCATGAGGCGCTCAGCCAAAGTAAAAGGTCTCGTAATGTATGCCCGACTCAACCAGTCCCACCCCCAATAGAAGCCTAGGGACAGAGCCATGCACAGCAACAGTATGCAAGTAGCGATTACGGCCAATTGCCTTCGCTTGGTCAACCTCTGCTCGGTTGCCTGCCCACGCTGAAATATGGAAATGATCAGCACAAAAAGTGGAAACAGCAGTCCCGTTTCTTTACTCAACATGGACAGTGGCCAAAAAAGAAACCAACTTGCTACCAACCAGCCCCACTGAATGGGCTGTCCATTCGGTGCCATCACCGCTTTGACGTGGCATATCAATGCCAAGAGGCAAAAGGTACCAGCCAACAACGTCATCCGTTGCACGGCAAGCAGTATGGGAATGGTGTTCATAGGGTGAAGCAACCACACCGCAGCAACCCAAAGTGCGAGCCAGCAATTTTTGGTTAGAAACTCTCGACCTCTTCCTTGCAATGCGCCAAGTAGAAGAAATACGAAAATTCCTACCAATGCGCCATTGAATCCGTGTAGAACAAGATTAATGGCCTTGAAGGCAAATGGGTCCAAGCCGAAAAAAAAGTGTGTCAGCGCAAAGCTAAGCACACTAATTGGGCGACCAAATGGGCCTGCTTCGGGACCACTAAGGCTGGCCCGCAGCGATTCCCAATCTAGGGCGCGCAAGTGCACTGCGCCGTTGTCGACAATATTGGGGTTATCGTCAAAAAAGAACCCTCCTCGCAGCCCTGGTACATACACCAGCGCCAAAAGCAGCAGCGTAACGCCAAAGACAAAAACGAGAATACGACTCTTGATCATAGGGGCAAAAAGAAAAGCCCCTTGCATACGCAAGGGGCTCTATTTCAGCAAGCAAAAAGATTAGAAATCTTTGCAGGAACCTGGCAAATATTTGGTAGGAATTGCAGCAGTGGAAGTAATGGTGGCTCCATCGGAAGTCGTGTAGGAACCTGCAGCGCCCTTACCACATGTCCAAGTCACTGCTCCATTCGCACCCAAACCGCGGAGAACAATGGCTGAACTCGCCGCCGTCGACAGGCCAGTATCCGCAGTCAACACCACGACTACATCACCATGTGTGGCGTCCGTACGGCTCCAAGCAACACCAGCTACATATTTTGAAGCTTGTGACTGCACATTCATCGATGCGGAACTGGGCAAGAATGCGCCCTGGTTAGCAAAAACTTCCGAAACCGACGTACGTGCGGCAGAGGCTGCAATTAAGCCCTCAGAGACCTTGGCACGCACCGTGTAATCCTGATAAGCAGGCAAAGCCACGGCGGCCAAAATACCAATGATCGCCACGACGATCATCAACTCGATCAGGGTAAAACCCTTTTGCATAGAACGCTTCATTTGAAACTCCTTGGTTGAAAAAACAGCAGGAATCAAGCAGCAGATTCCGTGCCAAGCATTCTATGCCGCCAAACACCCAGCACACAGGCCAATAGCGACATGAAACGCTGAAAATAGGTGCATTTTTTGGCGCAAAACTTCGGTTGATGACATTTTTGTCAGGCGTCTAATCACTTGATACAAACCTGCCGGACCATCTTGAGGTCGGTCAAACCCATCATGATTTTTTCCATGCCATCCATCTTTAAGGTGCGCATGCCCCCTTCTACTGCAGTGGCAAACAGTTCGGCCACACGCGCCCGCTCCTGGATCAGCTTCTTGACACCATCGTCTGCCACCAGCAATTCATGCAAACCGATCCGCCCCTTGTAGCCAGTCTTGTTGCACTTGTCGCAGCCAACGGCCTTATAGAGCTTGATGTGCCCATCTTCGCCGTAGGTCTTGAGCCACCCATCAACCAGCTTCTTTTTCTCACCTTCTGGGTCCGCTACCCAAGCCTTGGAATGGCGCAACTCCTCAGCGTATTCCGTCACAAAAAGTCTGAATTCCTCCGGATCGGGCACGTACACGGCCTTGCAGTCACACAGTTTTTTTGCCAAACGTTGTGCCAAGATGCCGAGCAATGCATCGGCAAAATTGAACGGATCCATACCCATGTCCATCAAACGCGTAATGGATTCCGGTGCAGAGTTGGTATGCAATGTCGAGAACACCAGGTGACCCGTCAAGGACGCTTCAACCCCCATCGACACGGTCTCCTTGTCGCGTGATTCGCCCACCATGATGATGTCCGGGTCTGCACGCAAGAAGGCCCGCATGATGAGCGCAAAGTCAATACCTGCCTTCTTGTTGATCTGAACCTGGCGCAACCCCTTCTGGGTGATTTCTACCGGGTCTTCTGCGGTCCATATCTTGGTCTCCGGTGTGTTGAGAAACTTCAGAATGGAGTGGAGCGTTGTCGTCTTGCCGGAGCCGGTTGGACCGCAGACGTAAAACAAACCATAGGGCTTGCTGACTGTCGCTTCCAGGCGTGCCTTGTTGTGTGGGGTAAGGCCCAGCTTTTCCAACGGAATGGGCTCACCCGCAGCCAGGATACGCATCACCACATCTTCCACGCCGCCTGCTGAAGGAATCGTGGCAACACGCAGTTCAATATCCAACGGCCCATATTTTTTGAATTTGATCTTGCCATCCTGAGGCTTGCGGCGCTCCGAAATGTCGAGGTCACACATGATCTTGAGACGCGTAACCATGGCTTGACGGAAATGCGCTGGCACTTCCACATACGGCACCAGACCACCATCAATCCGAAACCGGATACCCGTTTTGAACTTGCCAGGCATGGGCTCGATATGGATATCGGAGGCCTTCTGGTTGTAGGCGTCGATGATCACCTTGTTGACGAACTTGACCAGTTCATTGTCAGCAGCCGCAGACTCCAAGGAGTCGTCATTCATGCCATCGTCTATCGGCCCCCCGTCCATGCCAGCGAGCAACTCATCTACCGTGGTCCCGTCCGCCATCGCACCAAATAACTGGGCCAGCGTTTCCTGAAACTCCGTTTGTGTGGTGACGCGATAGGAAAACTTGGCAATGCGCGGATAGACCTGCGGCACTACGCGTGAGCCGCGTACAGCCTCGGGGTCCATGCACATGATGACCAGCCCCTCGGGTGACTCCTCCAGAGGAATCCAGCCCTGCTCTTCGATGAACTCCCGCTTGAGCGCACCATGGAGCATTTCTGAGCGAATGCGCCCGGAATTGAACGCTTCGTAGGGCACACCGAAGAACTTGGCCAGCGATGGGCCAATCTGCGCAGGCTTGATCTTGTACTGCGCCATCAGAAAATGCTCTACCGACTTGCCGTCGGCGCGCGCATCCTGAATACACTGGCCTAACTCTTCATCTGTCAGGAGCCCGTCTGCAACCAATCCGTCATACTTGGTCGCCTTTTTGCGCGGCGCGGTGTTGGAGCCATGGGCACGTTGGCGAATAGCTGTGGCCAGCGTCTTGCACAGTTCAGCAACACCATCGACCTCCAGGTCACCAAAGGGTTCGTCGCTCTTGTTATTGATGACCTGCAGCACACCGTGCAACGTGGTGCCCTCCAGAATGGGTGCAACCAGCATTTGCTTGGTGCGATACCCGGAGCGTTTGTCCACAACTTTCAAAAAAGTCAACGCGGGGTGAATTTGCTTGAGTGCTTCATCGTCATAGACGTCCGGTAGATTCAGCAACTTGCGACTGAACGCCACATACCCAGCAATGCTTTGCGGTGATATTGGCAACTTCAGATCACTGCTGCTGTTGAGCCCTGTCTTGATCTTGGAAACGATGGCCGTCTGGTCTTCGTTGACTGCATAGAGGGTGAGACGATCTGCATTGAGGAGCTTGCAAATATCCTGACTCGCCTCAAGCATGATCTGCTCCAGGTTTTCCGTGTCGTGGATACGTGCAGTAACGTGGTGCAACTGACGATAAAACAGCGCCTCAAAGGTCATCCCTCTCTTCTGGGAAGGGAGCTTTTGCGATTCGAAAAAGGCCTGCTCAGTTGCTTTTTCCGACGAACCAGTCGGCAAGACGGCATTCATATTTCAAACTCCTGTCCCGCGCGCATCCTGCGTATGTCGTGCGTCACATTGGGGCCAAAGGGTTGGGTTTGGTCAAACCGCTGAATCTCCGCCATGATGAGTTCAGTCTCAGCGGGCTTGGTATGCGTGATGTAAATGGGGTAATTCTTGCCCTTGGCGATGCAGTCCAATTCGTTGGCCAGCACCGTTGGCGACAAATGCAGACTGCGCCGCGCCAAGTCCTTTTCCCGGTTGCTGAACGCAGTTTCTATGACCAGCATGGCAACATTCAACTGATTAACCCTGTCCCAGAACGCCTGATTGCGCTCGGTATCACCCGAGAACACCCAGCAGCCGTGCCCCGAGGTGATGGCAAAGCCTGCAGCCGGAACCGTGTGCACGGCCGGCAACACCTCAATGTACTTGTCTGACAACTGGAATGTCTGGCCCATCCGGATTTCATGAAAGCTGATGAAAGGCGCCTGGGGCGTCGGGATGCGGGAGAAGTCCGGCCAGATGACATTGTTGAAGATGTGAGCCTGCAAAGCCTGAATGGTTCCTGCCAACGCGTAAATCTTCAATGGCTCGCTGCGCTGGGCGGCAATCGCATCCACCATCAAGGGCAGGGCAGCAACATGGTCCAAATGCGAGTGACTGAGCAGGACATAGTCCACTTTGCGCATCTCGTCCAAAGTCAGGTCGCCCACCCCTGTACCCGCATCCACCAAAATTTCTCCGTCAATCAGGAACGACGTAGTCCTGCAGTCCTTGGCAATGGCACCCGAACACCCCAATACGCGTACTTTCACAGCAAGTGCCTCATTTGGTTTCGAAATTGGTTGCCCCATCCCATTCAGGATCAAATGGCAATAGGCGCATGGAGGCTACCCGTTCCGCATAGAGCTGGTAAAGGAACTTTTTGGCATTCATGCGCATTAAATTGATCAGCAGCACATCTGCCTGATCCCAGTTTTGCGCCCGATATGCTTTTATAAATGACACCCACGTCTTGAGTTCGGTGCTGGACGCTTCACCCAATTGTCCGGCGGGTGCCATGGGCCAAAAAATCGCAACAGCCTGTTCCTTGCCCTTCACACGGACCCGATCCAACTCCTGCCATGCAAACTCAGGCGCCATTTTGCGTGTGGTTTCATTGACCACAATGTCCACCCCGTATACCTTGCAAAGGCCCTCCAGTCTGGACCCGAGGTTGACGGCGTCGCCGATCACCGTGTAGGCGCGGCGAATGTTGGAGCCCATATCACCCACGCACATGGTTCCTGTATTGAGGCCGATGCCGATGCCAATATCCGGCAATCCCCGCGCTCGGTGGTCCAGGTTGATATCCCGCACCGCATGGGCCATTTCCATCGCTGATTTCACCGCGAGATGGGCATGATCGGGCGTTTCGACAGGTGCACCCCAAAATGCCATGACACAGTCACCCATGTATTTGTCAATCGTGCCGCGGTTGGCGCGAATCAGGCTTGTCAGGTTGCTAAAGACACCCGTCAACAACGCCTGCAACTGGGTCGGCTCCATGTGCTCGGACATCTTCGTGAAGCCGCGCATATCGCAGAACATTACCGTCAGCTCCCGGCTGGTCGCCTTCATGCTGTAGCTGTCTGGGTCCTTGACCATCTCATCCACCAGCTCCGGCGGAACATACGTGCCAAACAGGTTTGCCAGCTCCCGCTTGGAACGTGTCTCAACAAAATAGCCGTAGCTCATGTTCAACGCAAAGGCGGTCAGCGTCATGACGCCAGCGGCAGCCAGTGGCATGACCAGACCATACGACATGTACAGCCACGTGTTCAAGCCCGTCACAAAAACCAACACCCCAACGCTCAAGATGACGGCCCGCGGCGCTGACAACAGTGGCAGGCCAACAGCTAGTAGCAGGCCAGCAAGCATCAGGATGAACACGTCATACCCCGTCGCATAGTCGGGCTTTAGCGTTACCTTGGCATCCAGCCATCCCGAGATCAGGTTCGCATGGGACTCAACCCCTGGGTAGACCTCCCCCACTGGCGTCACCCGCAAATCCAGCAATCCAGGTGCTGTGGTGCCGACCAACACAATCTTGTCTTTCAAACTACCTGGCGGCAGGCGCCCTGCTAACACATCCGCTGCCGAGATATAGCGAAATGATCCTCCCTTCGCCCCACCGGGGCCACGATATGGCACCAAAGTCGCGATATGCTTGTCGACCGGAATGGCGAGCGCCGACTTACCTTCCTTCAAGAGAATACGATCCAAGCCCTGGTAATTGCGGGACAACCACTGCTCATCTGAAAACCCTGCGCCAACGGTTGGAGACCCAACCAGACGTCGAAACATTGCCAGAGCCAGTGACTCGTAGTACTGGCCCTTGTATTCGACCAGCAGCGGCAATGAACGAACAACACCATCACCATCGGCAATCGGGTTAAAGTGTCCGGCAACCGGCGCAGCATTCGCAAGCACGCTAATATTTGCCCCATAACCGGTCCACGCAAACGCAGAAACGGAGCGCCCTTTCAAATCCTCTTTTGACATCACGGCGGCCGGCAAGTTGCCAGCAGTGCGTCCGTCCCCGTCGCTGGTAAAGTAATATCCCAATACGACAGGCCGCTTCTCCAACGCCTTGGCAAAAACCGCGTCGTAATCGAGTTCCGGCTCGAGCTGTCGAACCCGCTCAGCAAATCCCGCTTGGTCTTTGAATTCCTTGCGCGCGAGTTCCCCCAGGCGGCTGAGACCCGAACTATCGTCCGGTTCCGCAAACACAATATCAAAACCCAGTAGCGCAATCTTCTGTTGGTCAAACAGGACGTCCGTCAAGCGCGCCAGCTTGTTTCGTCCCCACGGAAAGCGCCCTACCTCGGCCAGACTCTGTTCGTCGATGTCAACGATGACAATGCGTTCGTCCAGCGTGCCTGCCATCGTTGCCCGCAGGCGCGCATCGTAAACAATGTCATCAAGTCGTTGCAGAACGCCTATGGGTGCAAGGCCAATTGCGTGCAGTAGCGCAAAAGCAAGCGGAATCAGCGTGACCGCGATCCGTTGCCAATGCTTTGCTAATGTTTTCACGCAGTATTACCTTGAAAACTGGCGCGCAACGGACACCGCCGAAAGACCACAGACCGTCAGGTCTGCACAAACTGCATTTGTGTACCGGCCAACTCGATCAGATCCCCATTTTTCAAAGCGATAGGTTCGGCCTTGATGGGCGTACCGTTCAGCATAGGATTCCCGGCGCCCTCCACATGGTGCACAACAAACCCATGCTGCCGCCGAGTGATAGCTGCCACCGCAACACCGGGTTTGCCGATAGTGGTCACAACCTTGGTCAGGGGAACCTCTCGCCCAGAAGCTGCGCCCGACAGCACCTTGATGGATGCATGAAACGCACCTAAACCCACGGAGTCGCCGGGAGTGCCTGGTACCGCTGCCCGCAGTGCGGGCTGTGGCGCCGCTGCGGGCCTCGCTTTGACCACCATGGTTTTGTCGAAATTGTCGGCCTCGCCATCGCCGACAAACTTGATCTTGTACTTGCCGATTTCAACGCTGTCACCATTTTGCAACTGTTGCTTCTTGATGGCTTTGCCGTTCAGGTAAGTGCCGTTCGTGCTGTTGAGATCTTCCAGGAACACCTCACCACCGCTCATTTGCAACACGGCGTGCTCTCCGCTAACGGCCAGGTTGTCAATCACAATGTCGTTGTACGGTCTGCGCCCCAAGGTGGTCTTGTCCTTGGTCAGTTGTACTTCTTTGATCACGACCTCATCGATCGAAACGATCATTTTCGGCATGATCGACTCCTTTTCCTGTAATGTGTTTCTGGAAAACGTTTGCGCATCTTACTTCCCTAGCCAACGCGCGATTAGACCGCGCTTTTCCGTCGCCTCAAGCACTTCGACCATCAGCACGGAAATATTGTCTCGCCCGCCATTTTCATTGGCAGAGTCAATCAAACGGGTAGCCTTTTGCTCCATCGCCGCATCGTCCGCAACAATTTTAGCGATAGCGGCATCGTCAATCATGTCAGAGAGTCCATCAGAACACATCAGGTAGATGTCACCAACCTGCACCACGTATTCATTGACGTCCATCAGAACCGACTCATCAACTCCCAGTGCCCGCGTTACTAGATTCTTGATTGACGAGGTAGCCGCCTGTTCGGGAGTAATCAACCCCGCATCCATCTGCTCTTGCAGCAAGGAATGGTCTTTGGTGATCTGTTCCAGTGTCCCCGCACGCATGCGGTAGCACCGCGAATCACCGATATGTCCCAAGACCAACCGGTCTTCTCGAAACACACCTACCACCAGCGTTGTCCCCATGCCGGCGTAATGCGCATTGGAATTGGCCGAGTTGAAGATGGAACGGTTCGCGTTATCGACGCAAATCTCCATGGCTCGGCGCACTTCCTTGGCTTTGGCTCCATCTCCTGCCTCAATCAACCAGCGACTGAGCTCGGACTTGATAAAGGCAGTTGCCATGCCGCTGGCAATTTCGCCGGCGTTGTATCCGCCCATTCCATCGGCCAAAACAGCAGTTAACGTCGCCTCATCAAAAGCAACCGAGTCCTCGTTGTTGTCTCGCGCCCTTCCCGGGTCGGACTTTGCACAAAAATGGTAATTCATGTTTCTCTTATCTCTCTGGATCCAATCCACTAGCCGACCCAGCGTCTCCTGGCACGATCACCCTCTGGATGACGGTTTTTTCAAAGGTAGCTGCAGTTGCGGGGATCGTCTCTGCAAAATCGACCTTTCTCGAAAGATCAGCGGCGTTGGCTGGAACCGTCGCGGAGAATGCGACGGTCTTTTCGCTGGGCACCCGACTCTCGGTTGCCAATGGTGGCACCTGCGCCGACACCGCTGCCGACCCTGTCAGCTGCCCTGCCGCATTGCGCAAATCCGCGGCAAATTGGTCACCAGTCTGGTAGCGTGTTTCCGGTCGTTTGCTTAACGAGAGCGCCACCACATCCGCCAACGCCTGAGGGAGTTCCGGACGAATGATGCGAATGTCGGGGGCTTCTTCATTGGCGATCTTGTACATCAGCTCTGACATCGAATCACCACGGAACGGCAATACACCAGCCAGCATCTGAAACAGCATCACCCCCAGGGAATACAAGTCCGAGCGCCCATCCACCTTCTTGCCCGCCAATTGCTCAGGCGACATGAAACTCGGCGTTCCCAATACCAGCCCCGTCTTGGTCTTGCTCGAATCCGTGATACGCGCAATGCCAAAGTCGGTCACCTTGACGGTATCGCTTTCGAACTCGTACATGATATTGGCGGGTTTGATATCCCGGTGGACCACATGCTGCTTGTGCGCATAGGCCAATGCCTCGGCTACGCGCGCCACAATGCTTAGCACCACCGGCACTGGCAACAATTGGCCACTCTTACAGTGGTCCGCCAGGTCTTTGCCCTTGAGGAATTCCATGGCGATATAGGCCAGATCGTGCTCTTCTCCGGCATCGAAGATGGTCACAATGTTTTGGTGCTGCAGCCGGCCCGCTGTTTCGGCCTCGCGGAAGAATCGTTCGCGCGCATCTACCAGTTCGTCGCCAGCGAATTCCTGGCTCAATGCCATGGTTTTGATGGCCACGACACGACCAATCTTGGGATCCTTGCCAAGGTACACGACGCCCATGGCCCCCTTGCCCAACTCCTTCTCAACCTGGTAGCGACCCAGCATGGGCTTTTCCACGGCCCCGTCGTCCAACAGCATGGTCCCACCCGGATGGCCGCCACCACCGCCCAGCATCACGGTTTCCGACAAATTCTTGGCGCGACTGAGCTTGGCCTGGATGTCCTTGTAGCCTTTGTCAAAGACTGCCATGTGCGTGTAAACCGCTTCTGCCTTGTTGAACTGGCGCTTGCGTTCAAAGTCCATGGCCAGGTTGTACAAATTCCCCATCACGGCTTCATTCATGGGTACCCGACGGAACCGGTCAAACGCCATATCCAACTGCCCTTGGCCTTGCAGCGCCAAGCCCATCATGCGATTGGTTTCAGCCGACTCTTCGTCCGCCTGCGCCTTGCCGGCCTCGGTCATCAGGAAGCGCTTGGTCGTCAGTGCCAGATGCCCCAACACCAGCAGGGCCGCGGGGAACACCAGAGGCAACCACGTCGCAACAGCAGACAGCATGCCAAATTCCGCGGACAGCAACCCGACAAACAACACCAGGGTTGCACTGGCAGCCATGCCCGCAGACAGGCGTGGCAGCGCGACGAGGATATAAGCAATTACCAGCAAGAACACACCCAAACTGGCCCAGACACTCCAAGCAGGCTGAACGATGAAGTGCTCGCTCAGAATGCTGGAGGTGATGTGGGCAATGGTCTCCGCCGGCGACAACGCTGCATTGCCGGGAACCGGAAACTGCACTCCAACCCCAGCGGCTGTCGCCCCAATGATGACGATCTTGTCCGTGTACTTGGATGCGGGAATCTTGCCTGTCAACACGTCATAAAACGAATCCACCGAAAATGCCGGACGACCGTCTTTGCCCTTGTAGAACTGTGGCCGCATCAGTGCCGCTTCATCAGTTTTCACGCGCAACTTGCCGATCTGCACGGATTGACCCACGTTGAGACGAACATCGGAGGTGGACAGATTCAGACTCTTGACCGCCGTCAGCAAGGCCATGGATGGCACAGCCTTGCCAAAATAGTTCACCAACAGAGGCTCTTGCCGCACGGCACCATCAACATCCTGAAAGGGATTCAAATGCCCAACACCGGCAACCGCATCGCCGATCACCGCAATGGGCTGTTGACCGCGCGTGGCCGGGAGGGAGAATCCGCTGGGATCATCCAGCGTACTGCCCAATGCAAAAGGGGGCAGAGGACTGTCCGGCTTTCCTTGCTGGTCACCCAACACATAAAACGAGGGCAAGAGGACGTTTCCCGCTCTCTTGATACTGGCCGCCAGCACGGCATCGGTATCCAATGCCACTTCCGCCTCGGCAATCAGCTGATTCAACTGGTCATTGGTTGCGTTTGGGTCCGACGAAGTGCCCAGTGCCGACTTCATTTTGCGGATGAACACCAGGCCCGGATCGACTTGCGGCTCAAAAAAGAACGCCGTATGGGCAATGGTTTTTACCTTGGCAGCCGCCAACTGATCGATCAGTTTGGCATGAATGTCCCGCGGCCAAGGCCAGCGCCCCAAATTCGCAATACTCTGGTCATCAATGGCGATAACGGCAATGCGGTCGGAGGGTTGGCGGGAGGTGCTGGTGCTGGCAAAGTCGTAGAAGCGGCGCTCCAACGTGCTGATGAAGTCGGTCGTCAAGTGGAGCACCATGGCTGCGGCAATGATCGCAACACCGGCAAACCAATCGGCCTTCCAGAAGGCACCCGATTTCGATGAGAAAGTTTTCGCCACGTGCCTGCCCTACCTCTATATGCAGCCGCTTTCACTCAGCAGCGCTCACCACCATGACTCCCGGTCACGCGACCGAGGAAGGAAGTGACGTTAGCACATGACGTAGCCGCCGACAAGGCACTTGTTCACACGCGTGGGTTTTTCGCCAAATCACCCGGCCGTTTGATCAAACCGCAAGAGACTGTCCGTGTGCGGCACAGGCATCAGGCGGGCTATGGACCGCGTCGCTTCAACAACATCCCCACCAGGAACACCGCCAACGCACCTGCAGCCCCCAGGCTGTAATTCCAGGCGGTGGTCTGCGGCAACCATTCGCGCATGGCCGGATCGCTGTGCGCCATGGTGCCGGCGATCCATCCCAGCAGCATGCCGCCCACTGTGATGATCAGCGGGAAGCGATCCATGAGTTTGAGTACCAGCTGGCTCCCCCAAATGATGATCGGAATGCTGACGAGCAGACCAAAAATCACCAGTGGCAGTTGGTGCGATCCACCAGCGCCCGTGGCGGCCCCGGCGATGGCGATCACGTTGTCCACACTCATGACCAGATCGGCCACGATGACCGTCTTGACCGCGGCCCACAGCTTGTCGCTCCCCTGAATGTTGGAGTGACCGTCTTCGTCCTGTGGTGCCAGCAACTTCACACCGATCCACAGCAGCAGCGCTGCGCCGACCAACTTCAGGTACGGTACCTGGAGAAGGGTGAGTGCAAACGCTATCAGTATGACCCGCAGTACGATTGCGCCAGCTGTTCCCCACAGAATCCCTTTGAGCCGCAAATGGGCGGGCAATTGGCGGCACGCCAAGGCGATCACCACGGCGTTGTCGCCCCCCAGCAAGATGTCGATCATGATGATCTGGCCAACGGCTAGCCAGAAATGGGCGGTCAAGAATTCTTCCATGGGGTCCCTTTGGCATCGGCGCCGGCGGTCAGTTGCGCTGCAGAAAAACAAAAACCGGACTCCCTCTCGGAAATCCGGCATGCATTATGGCTGCCCGAACGGCCAGCGCATGAGACGCTGACCGGTTCGCACCTTGCTAGAGCAAGGCCTTGAGCAATTTCGCCATTTCAGACGGGTTGCGGGTGACGGTAAAGCCACACTCTTCCATCACTGCCAGCTTGGCATCTGCCGTGTCGGCACCGCCAGAGATCAGCGCACCGGCGTGGCCCATGCGCTTACCGGGAGGCGCGGTGACGCCAGCGATAAAGCCGACGATGGGTTTCTTCATGTGGTCGCGGCACCACTCGGCGGCTTCTGCCTCGTCGGGGCCACCGATCTCGCCGATCATGATCACCGCGTCGGTGTCGGGATCGTCGTTGAACGCCTGCATCACGTCGATGTGCTTCAAGCCGTTGATTGGGTCGCCGCCAATGCCGACCGCGGTTGACTGGCCCAAGCCGATCTCAGTCAGCTGCGCCACGGCTTCGTAGGTCAGCGTGCCGGAGCGGGACACCACGCCGATGCGGCCTTTGCGGTGGATGTGGCCAGGCATGATGCCGATTTTGATCTCGTCGGGCGTGATCAGACCGGGGCAGTTGGGGCCGAGCAGCAGCGTTTTCTTGCCGCCAGCAGCTTCCTTGGCCTTCATGCGGTTGCGCAAGATCAGCATGTCTTTGACTGGAATGCCTTCGGTGATGCAGATCGCCAAATCGAGGTCGGCTTCGACCGCTTCCCAGATGGCGGCAGCGGCACCGGCTGGCGGCACGTAGATCACCGACACGGTGGCGCCGGTTTCAGACGCCGCTTCCTTCACCGACGCGTAGATCGGGATGTTGAAGATCGACTCGCCGGCCTTCTTCGGGTTCACGCCAGCG
>JBBQLM010000022.1:0-68560 GCA_038327925.1 Burkholderiales bacterium
CCTCCGGGCTTGGCAGGTGGCCTTTACCTGCCAGCGGGTTCCCGCACTATCAGGAGATAAAACAATGAGCATTTTCAACAAAGTCACCAAGACCTTCCAATGGGGTCAACACACTGTCACGATGGAAACCGGCGAAATCGCGCGGCAATCCACCGGCGCCGTGCTGTTGGACATGGACGGTACCGTCGTTTTGGCCACCGTTGTTGCCAAGACTGAGGGCAAACCTGGTCAGGATTTCTTCCCCTTGACCGTGGATTACCTGGAAAAGTCTTACGCAGCCGGCAAGATCCCCGGCAGCTTCTTCAAGCGCGAAGGCCGCCCCAGCGAGTTTGAGACCTTGACCAGCCGCCTGATTGATCGCCCGATCCGCCCGCTGTTCCCCGAAGGTTTCTTCAACGAAGTGCATGTGGTGATCCACACCGTGTCGTTGAACCCTGAAGTTGACGCCGACATCGCTGCCATGATTGCTGTCAGCGCTGCGCTGTCCATCAGCGGCATTCCGTTCAACGGCCCCATCGGTGCGGCCCGCGTGGGTTACGTCAACGGTGAATACGTGTTGAACCCCGGCCAGACCGCGCGCAAGGATTCCATCATGGATCTGATCGTTGCCGGTACCGAAGCCGCTGTGCTGATGGTGGAATCCGAAGCCCAGCAACTGTCCGAAGAAATCATGCTCGGCGCCGTGGTGTTTGGCCATGAGCAAGGCAATATCGCCATCAACGCCATCCATGAACTGGTGCGCGAAGCCGGCAAGCCGGTGTGGGACTGGAAAGCCCCCGCCAAGGACGAAGCCCTGATCGCCAAGATCGACGGCCTGGCCAAAGCCAAGCTGGAAGCCGCTTACCAAATCCGCAACAAGCAAGCCCGCACCCAAGCCTGCCGCGCAGCCTACTCCGAAGTCATGGCTGCCCTGAAGGCAGAAGGCGCTGCGTTTGACAGCGTGGCCATCGAAGGCCTGCTGTTTGAAATCGAAGCCAAGATCGTTCGTGGCCAGATTCTGGCGGGCGAGCCCCGTATCGACGGTCGCGACACCCGCACCGTGCGCGCCATCGAAATCCGCAATGGCGTGCTGCCCCGTACCCACGGTTCGGCCCTGTTCACCCGTGGCGAAACACAAGCTCTGGTCGTGACCACGCTGGGTACCGAGCGCGATGCCCAGCGTATCGACGCTTTGAGCGGCGACTACGAAGACCGTTTCATGCTGCACTACAACATGCCTCCGTTCGCCACCGGCGAAACCGGTCGCGTGGGTACGCCCAAGCGCCGCGAAATCGGCCACGGCCGTCTGGCCAAGCGCGCGCTCGTCGCTGTGTTGCCTTCCAAGGAAGACTTCCCCTACACCATGCGTGTGGTGTCGGAAATCACTGAGTCCAACGGTTCTTCGTCGATGGCTTCGGTCTGCGGCGGTTGCCTGTCGCTGATGGATGCTGGCGTGCCTATGAAAGCCCACGTTGCCGGTATCGCCATGGGCCTGATTAAGGAAGACAACCGCTTTGCGGTATTGACCGACATCCTGGGTGACGAAGACCACCTGGGCGACATGGACTTCAAGGTTGCCGGTACCACCAACGGTATTACCGCGCTGCAGATGGACATCAAGATCCAGGGCATCACCAAGGAAATCATGCAAGTCGCCCTGGCCCAGGCCAAGGAAGCGCGCATGCACATTCTGGGCAAGATGCAAGAAGCGATGTCGGAAGCCAAGACCGAAGTGTCCAACTTTGCACCGCGTCTGTTCACGATGAAGATCAACCCCGAGAAGATCCGTGATGTGATCGGCAAGGGCGGTTCCGTGATCCGTGCGCTGACCGAAGAGACCGGCACCCAGATCAATATCGATGAGGATGGCACCATCACCATCGCCTCCGCCGACCCAGCCAAGGCCGAAGAAGCCAAACGCCGCATCGAGCAGATCACGGCCGAAGTTGAAATTGGCAAGACCTACGAAGGCCCGATCACCAAGATTTTGGACTTCGGTGCTTTGGTCAATCTGTTGCCCGGCAAGGATGGCCTGTTGCACATCAGCCAGATCGCCCACGAGCGCGTCGAAAAGGTTACGGACTACCTGTCTGAAGGCCAGATCGTCAAGGTCAAGGTTCTGGAAACCGATGAAAAGGGTCGCATCAAGCTGTCCATGAAGGCGCTGATGGATCGTCCGGCCCAATCGTCCGATCAGGGTTGATAGGAAACTGCTAGCAATTTGGTAGCGCCTCACGCAATGTTGGCGAGGGCTACCGGTTGATCTTGCTATGAACGTTATTGAAATTGCATCCTTTGGCGGGCCGGACGTGCTCCGTCTGGCACAGCGCCCCGAGCCGGTTCCTGGCGCGGGCGAGCTGTGCGTCCGCGTGGGTGCCAGCGGTATCAACCGCCCGGACGTGCTGCAGCGTGCCGGCATGTATCCCGCTCCGGCGGGTGCGTCGGACATTCCCGGGCTGGAAGTGGCCGGCACCATCGTCGGCGGTGATGCACCGGCCATGGCGCTTGCTGGTCTGAAGGTGGGGGATCGCGTCTGCGCACTGGTGGCCGGTGGTGGTTACGCCGAGTACTGCATCGCGCCGGTGGGTCAATGTCTGCCAGTTCCACAAGGATTCAGTGATGTGGAGGCTGCCTCCCTGCCGGAGACGTTCTTTACCGTCTGGAGCAATGTCTTTGACCGTGGTGGCCTGAAAAGTGGTGAGACCTTGCTGGTGCAGGGTGGCAGCAGCGGTATTGGGGTGACAGCCATCCAGATGGCCAAGGCGCTGGGTGCGCGCGTGATTGCCACGGCCGGTTCGGATGAAAAGTGCCAGGCCTGTCTGGCGTTGGGTGCAGACCATGCCATCAACTACAAGACACAGGACTTCCAGACGGAGGCTTTGCGCCTGACCGATGGACGTGGCGTGGATGTAATCCTGGACATGGTGGCGGGCAGCTACGTGGCCAAGGAAGTGCAGTGCCTGGCCGAAGATGGGCGTCTGGTGATCATTGCCGTGCAGGGTGGCGTGCAAAGCGAACTCAATGCGGGACTGGTGCTGCGTAAGCGCCTGACCATTACTGGTTCCACCTTGCGCGCTCGTCCGGTAGCCTTCAAGGAGGGCATCGCCAGGGCCTGTTTGCAGCAGGTGTGGCCGCTGCTGGCAGCCGGGCGTATCAAGCCCGTGATTCACAGTGTGTTTCCGGCTGTGGATGCCAACCATGCCAGCGGTAGCGGCGCGTCACAGGCCCATGCGTTGATGGAATCCAACCAGCATGTGGGCAAGATTGTTTTGACTTGGGAAGTGCAAGCATGAAAAAACAGCTGATTGCAGGTAACTGGAAGATGAACGGCTCAACCGCCGCCAATGAGGCATTGCTTGCCGCGTTGGTAGCGGGTACTGCCAATGCCTCTTGCGGGGTGGCGGTGTGCGTGCCGGCGCCGTATCTGGCGCAGGTGCAACGTATGGCAACGGGTTCCCGCATTGAATGGGGTGGACAGGATGTGTCGCAGCACGAGTCTGGCGCATTTACCGGCGAAGTTTCGGCTGCCATGTTGAAAGACTTTGGCACGCGCTACTGTCTGGTGGGGCATTCGGAGCGTCGCCAATACCACGGTGAAACCGACGCAGCGGTCGCTGTCAAGGCCCAGCGTGCACTGGCGGCCGGCATTACGCCCATTGTTTGCGTTGGTGAGACATTGGCGGAGCGTGAAGCGGGCCGCACCGAAGAGGTGGTCAAGCGCCAACTCGCGGCCGTGATTCACACCAATGGTCATTGCATCAGTGAAATTGTGGTTGCGTACGAGCCTGTATGGGCTATTGGCACCGGCAAGACCGCCAGCCCTGAAGAGGCGCAGCAGGTGCATGCCGTATTGCGCGGCCAGTTGCGTGCCGCCACCGAACACGCGGACCGTGTGAGTATTTTGTACGGTGGCAGCATGAACGCGGCCAACGCGGCCCAACTGTTGTCGCAGCCTGATATCGATGGCGGGCTGGTTGGCGGTGCGTCCCTGAAGGCGGCCGACTTTTTGTCCATCATTGCCGCAGCCCATTGATTGCGGCGTTTTTTTTCAGTTTTAGGAGTTGAGAATGAATATTGTGTTGACGATTTTTTTGACTGTGCAAATGCTGTCCGCCCTGGCCATGATTGGTTTGATTCTGGTGCAGCACGGCAAGGGCGCAGACATGGGGGCGGCCTTCGGTAGTGGCGGCTCCGGCAGCCTGTTTGGTGCCAGCGGAAGTGCCAATTTCCTGTCGCGCACCACCGCAGTGCTCGCGACGGTGTTTTTTGTCTGTACCCTCGCTCTGGCGTACTTTGGCAACTTGCGTCCTGCAAGTTCGGGCAGCGTTCTGGAGAGTGCGGCCGCTGTTGCGCCGGCTGCTATGGAAGCAGCATCTGCACCCGCAGCTGCTGCTTCTGGAGTGGGGCAGATTCCTGCCAAGTAATTGCTACTTTAATTGCCTTCTCCCTAGGGAAAGCGGGGCAAATTCAGGGTAAACTCTAAGCTTGTCTGGAAAGCAACAAACCTTCGGGCTCCTCACGCAATCCAGACTGACAGAGCCGCCGTCGTGGTGAAATTGGTAGACACGCTATCTTGAGGGGGTAGTGGCGAGAGCTGTGCGAGTTCGAGTCTCGCCGACGGCACCAATAAAAAATTGATCTGGTCCCTTCCCAAAAAGGTGGCTAGGCATGGTGATAAGAATTGCAAGATGAACCTCGATCAATATCTACCTGCGCTCTTGTTCATCTTGGTAGGCATCGGTGTCGGTGTTGCCCCCCAAATCATTGGCTATATCCTCGGTCCCAACCGGCCGGATAAGGCAAAAAACTCCCCCTACGAATGCGGCTTTGAGGCGTTTGAAGACGCCCGGATGAAGTTCGACGTCCGCTATTACCTGATTGCCATTCTTTTCATTTTGTTTGACCTGGAGACGGCTTTCCTGTTTCCGTGGGCAGTGGCACTCAAAGAGCTGGGGTTGTTCGGTTTCTTGATAGGAGTCGAGTTCGTTGGCATTTTGACCATCGGTTTTGTGTACATGTGGCGAAAAGGTGCCCTCGACTGGGAGTAGCAGATGATTGAAGGTGTTCTGAAAGAGGGCTTTGTCACCACCAGCTACGATGCGGTGATGAACTGGGCCCGTACCGGTTCCGTGTGGCCCATGACATTTGGCTTGGCTTGCTGTGCGGTAGAGATGATGCATGCGGCCACTGCACGTTATGACTTGGCCCGTTTTGGCGCCGAGGTGTTTCGCGCCAGTCCCCGGCAGTCCGATCTGATGATCGTGGCGGGTACGCTGACCAATAAGATGGCTCCCGCATTCCGCAAGGTGTATGACCAGATGTCCGAACCGCGTCGCGTCATCAGCATGGGTTCCTGTGCCAATGGTGGTGGTTATTACCACTACAGCTATTCGGTTGTCCGGGGGTGTGATCGCATTGTTCCGGTGGATGTGTATGTGCCAGGTTGTCCTCCGACCGCTGAGGCGTTGATCTACGGGATCATGCAGTTGCAACTGAAGATACGCCGTACCGAAACCATTGCGCGGGTCTGAAGAGGGTTTATGACAACTTTTTCTGTTACTCCTGAAGCGACTCATGCGGCTGTTCTGGCTGCTTTGGGTGACAAGGTGCTGCGCTCATCGGTGTCGTATGGTGAGGTTGAGGTGCAGGTGGCAGCCGCGAACTATGCTGCAGCGGCAAAGATTCTCCGAGATACGGAGGGTTGCAAGTTTGAACAATTGATCGACTTGTGCGGTGTGGATTACTCCGAATACCCTGCGGGAACTCCTGATGGTTTTCGGTTTGCCGTGGTGTGCCAGTTGCTGTCGTTGAGTCTGAATCAGCGTTTGCGTCTCAAGGTATTCGCGTGCGACGACGCCATGCCGCTGGTGGCGTCGTTGACGGGTGTGTGGGCTGGTGCCAACTGGTATGAGCGCGAAGCGTTTGACCTGTTCGGCATCATGTTTGACGGTCATGATGACCTGCGCCGTATTCTCACGGACTATGGTTTTGTGGGGCACCCGTTCCGCAAGGATTTTCCGACTTCCGGGCATGTGGAAATGCGCTATGACGCCGAGCAGGCGCGTGTCATTTACCAGCCGGTCACCATTGAAGCCCGCGAGATCACTCCGCGCATCATTCGTGAAGACAACTATGGGGGCTTGCAATAAGCGGTTCGATTCATGGCT
The DNA here is from genome assembly GCA_038327925.1 of Burkholderiales bacterium. Lineage (GTDB taxonomy): Bacteria > Pseudomonadota > Gammaproteobacteria > Burkholderiales > Burkholderiaceae_C > Allorhodoferax. The sequence goes on from JBBQLM010000022.1 coordinate 6,147, forward strand.
GAAATAAAGAACTACACCCTCAATTTTGGTCCGCAGCACCCGGCTGCGCACGGCGTTCTTCGCCTGGTGCTGGAGCTGGATGGCGAGGTGATCCAGCGTGCCGATCCCCATATTGGCAACCTGCACCGTGCGACCGAAAAGCTTGCGGAGAGCAAGACCTATATCCAGGGCCTGCCGTACATGGATCGTTTGGACTATGTGTCCATGATGTGCAGTGAGCACGCCTACTGCCTGGCTGTCGAGCGGTTGCTGGGTATTGAAGTGCCGATCCGCGCTCAGTACATCCGTGTCATGTATGCCGAGATCACCCGATTGCTGAACCACCTGATGTATCTCGGGTCGCACGGTAATGACTGCGGCAGTTCCACGATCCTGATCTACACCTTCCGCGAGCGGGAAGATCTGTTCGACATGTACGAGGCAGCTAGCGGAGCCCGCATGCATGCCGCCTATTTCCGTCCAGGGGGTGTCTATCGCGACCTGCCGGAGGCCATGAATCAGTACAAGGCGAGCAAGGTTCGCAATGCCAAGGCGGTTGAGGAGCTCAATCGCAATCGGCAAGGTTCTCTGCTGGACTTCATTGATGACTTCACGCAGCGTTTCCCCAAGTGTTTGGAGGAGTACCACACTCTTCTGACTGAAAACCGCATCTGGAAACAGCGTTGTGTCGGCATCAGCCCGGTTACGCCCGAGCGCGCCATGAACCTCGGATTTACCGGGGCGATGCTCAGAGCCACTGGTGTGGCCTGGGATCTGCGTAAGCAGCAGCCCTACGATGTGTATGACCGGTTGGAGTTTGATATTCCTGTGGGCAGCACGGGTGACGTGTACGACCGCTACCTCGTCCGCATGGAGGAGATGAAGCAGTCGAATGAACTCATCAAGCAGTGTGTGACGTGGTTGCGTGCCAATCCCGGCCCAGTGATTACGGACAACCACAAGGTTGCCCCGCCGTCTCGTGAAGCCATGAAAACCAACATGGAAGAGCTGATTCACCACTTCAAGCTGTTTTCCGAAGGTTTCCGTGTGCCGCCTGGTGAGGTGTACTCCGCAGTTGAACACCCCAAGGGCGAATTTGGCATTTACTTTGTCAGTGACGGTGCCAATAAGCCCTACCGCATGAAGATTCGTGCTCCTGGCTTCCCGCATCTCGCCGGGCTGAATGAGCTGGCCAAGGGCCACATGATTGCCGATGTTGTGTCCATCATCGGTACCCTGGATATCGTTTTTGGAGAGATTGATCGATGATCTCTGAATCTACCAAGGCGCGCTTCGCCAAAGAAGTGGCGAAGTACCCCTCCGACCAGAAGCAGTCTGCCGTCATGGCCTGCTTGTCCATTGTTCAGGAAGAGCTGGGCTATGTGAGTCCCGAAAGCGAGAAGCAGGTCGCTGACTATCTCGGCATGGCTCCCATGGCGGTCCATGAGGTCACCACGTTTTACAACATGTACAACCAGCGTCCTGTTGGCAAGTACAAGCTCAATGTGTGTACCAATCTGCCTTGCCAATTGCGCGATGGCGTAGGTACCCTGAAGTATCTGGAAAAGAAGTTGGGCATTTCCATGGGTGAGACCACTGCCGATGGCCTGTTCACGCTGCAACAGAGTGAATGCCTGGGGGCTTGTGCTGACTCACCCGTGATGTTGGTGAATGACCGCTCCATGTGCAGTTTCATGACTCCGGAAAAACTGGACCAGCTGGTCGATGGCTTGCGTGCGGCAGGAGACAAATGATGACGGCGCAGCATATTCTGTCCCAGTTTCGTGCGACCGGCGTACAAACCTGTTTCCATGATCGTCACATCAATCCGCAAATTTTCGCCGGCCTGAACGGTGCCAATTGGCACTTGAAAGACTATGAGGCGCGTGGTGGATACCAGGCACTGCGCAAGGTTCTGGGCATTGATGGCGGAGAGCCAATGACGCAGGATCAGGTCATTGCGACTGTCAAGGAATCGGCGCTCCGCGGACGCGGGGGTGCGGGCTTTCCAACGGGCTTGAAGTGGAGCTTCATGCCACGTCAGTTTCCGGGGCAGAAGTATCTGGTCTGTAATTCGGACGAGGGTGAACCCGGGACTTGCAAAGACCGCGACATCATGGAGTTCAACCCGCATATCGTGATCGAAGGCATGGCAATTGCCGCCTATGCCATGGGCATCACGGTGGGTTACAACTACATCCACGGCGAAATCTTTTCCACCTACCAGCGTTTTGAAGAGGCTCTGGAAGAGGCACGTGCCGCCGGCTTGCTGGGCAACAACATACTGGGCAGCAATTTCAATTTCCAATTGCACGCAGCGCACGGGTTCGGTGCTTACATTTGCGGCGAGGAAACCGCGTTGCTGGAGTCGCTGGAAGGCAAGAAGGGCCAACCGCGCTTCAAACCACCATTCCCAGCCAGCTTTGGTTTGTACGGCAAACCGACCACCATTAACAACACGGAAACCTTTGCGGCCGTTCCTTGGATCATTCGCAACGGTGGGCAGGCTTATCTGGAATGCGGCAAGCCCAACAACGGTGGCACCAAGATCTATTCGGTCAGTGGTGACGTTGAAATGCCTGGCAATTTTGAGGTGCCCATGGGCACGCCATTTGCCAAGGTGCTGGAGTTGGCTGGTGGTGTGCGCTCTGGCCGTCAATTGAAAGCGGTCATCCCCGGTGGCTCGTCTTCGCCCATATTGCCTGCATCCATCATCATGGATTGCACCATGGACTATGACTCCATCGCCAAGGCCGGTTCCATGCTGGGTTCGGGTGCGGTCATCGTTCTCGACGACAGCCGCTGCATGGTCAAGAGCCTGCAACGCCTGAGTTACTTCTATATGCACGAGTCCTGCGGTCAGTGCACTCCGTGTCGGGAAGGCACGGGTTGGTTGTCGCGTGTAGTGGATCGTATCGAAAACGGTCATGGCCGTCCCGCAGACATGGATCTGCTAGACAGCGTTGCTGAGGATATTCAGGGGCGCACGATTTGCGCATTGGGCGACGCCGCGGCCATGCCGGTGCGTGCCATGATCAAGCATTTCAGACCCGAATTTGAGTACCACGTCGCGCATAAGACCTGCATGGTCCCTGCCTACGTTTGAGCGAGCTCCAAGATGATAGAAATCGAACTCGACGGCAAGAAGGTTGACATTGTTGAAGGCAGCATGATCATGCATGCTGCCGAGAAGGCAGGCACCTACATTCCTCATTTCTGCTACCACAAGAAATTGAGCATTGCGGCAAGCTGCCGCATGTGCTTGGTTGATGTGGAGAAAATGCCCAAGCCCATGCCCGCGTGCGCGACACCAGTGACGCAGGGAATGGTTGTCCGCACCAAGAGTGAAAAGGCGGTCAAGGCACAAAAGTCGGTCATGGAATTCCTGCTGATCAACCATCCGCTGGATTGCCCGATTTGCGACCAGGGCGGCGAGTGCCAGTTACAGGATTTGGCCGTGGGCTATGGCGCCACGAGTTCTCGCTACGAGGAAGAAAAGCGGGTTGTTTTCCACAAAGACGTGGGGCCTCTCATCTCCATGGAGGAAATGAGCCGTTGCATCCATTGCACACGTTGCGTGCGCTTTGGTCAGGAAATCGCGGGTGTCATGGAGCTGGGTATGTCGCACCGTGGTGAGCATGCCGAGATTGAAACGTTTGTCGGCCAGTCCGTAGACTCCGAACTCTCCGGCAATATGATCGATATTTGTCCGGTTGGGGCGCTGACCAGCAAGCCTTTCCGGTATAGCGCCAGGACCTGGGAGTTGTCCCGTCGCAAGTCCGTGAGCCCACACGACTCCACGGGTGCCAACCTGATTGTTCAAGTGAAGAACAACAAGGTGATGCGGGTCGTGCCGTTTGAAAATGATGCTGTCAATGAGTGCTGGATTGCTGATCGTGATCGCTTCTCCTATGAAGCATTGAACAGCACTGAGCGTCTCACGACGCCTATGCTCAAGCAGGGCGGTGTATGGAAAGACGTGGATTGGAAGACGGCCTTGGAATACGTTGCGCACGGTCTGCAAAGTATCAAGTCCAACCACGGGTCTGCTGCCATTGGTGCTTTGGTAAGTCCGCACAGCACACTGGAAGAGTTGTATTTGGCTGGTGCCTTGGTGCGCGGATTGGGCAGCTCCAGCATTGACTACCGTTTGCGCAATGCAGAGTTCGAAGCTGCGTCCAATGGCGTTCGCTGGTTGGGCTTACCGGTTTCCGAGTTGTCGACGCTCCAGCGCGTGCTGGTGGTGGGCTCCAACCTGCGCAAGGATCACCCGCTGTTTGCCTTGCGTATTCGCCAGGCTATCAAGGTTGGTTGCGAAGTCAACGCTGTCGGTACCGGTTCCGAAACTTGGGCTATGCCAGTGCGCAATGCTGCCTCCGTGCATGCCACAAGCTGGGTTCAGTCGTTGGCGGATATCGCAACGGCAGTTGCATTGGAGAAAAGTGTGTCGGCCCCCCAGGCCGGACAGGCAACGGATGTGGCCAAGAGCATTGCAAAGTCTCTGCTCGGGGGCGAACGCAAGGCGGTGTTGTTGGGTAACGGCGCATCTCACCATGGTCAGGCCTCGCAATTGCTGTCGCTGGCCAACTGGATTGGTGAACAAACCGGCGCTTCGGTTGGTTACCTGACTGAAGCCGCGAATACCGTTGGGGCCCAGGTTGTCAATGCCTTGCCGGGTAGTGCTGGTCTCAATGCCGCTCAAATGCTGTCGGGCGGATTGAAGGCAGCGATCTTGTTGAACACCGAGCCAGAGTTTGATTCCGCGGTTGGTGTTTCAGCAGTAAAGGCGCTCTCTCAATACGAGATGGTTGTGACCTTGAGCCCCTTCAAGGCGAACATGGAGTGCAGTGACGTCTTGTTGCCGATTGCGCCGTTCACTGAAACACCAGGAACGTTTGTGAATGCTGAAGGCCGTGTGCAAAGCTTCCACGCTGTTGTGAAACCTCTGGGTGAAGCGCGTCCTGCATGGAAAGTATTGCGCACTTTGGCCAATATTCTGGAACTGCCTGGTTTCGATTTTGAATCCGCGCAGGAAGTCCTCGTATTCATGCATGCGGACACTGGCGGCATCGTACCAACCCATGTGCCAGCGGGCCGCTTGAGTAACGCCTCCAAAGGATCTGTCCCTGCTGCGGCCAGTCAGGGAGAGCCCTGTGTGGCCAGCATTTACCAACTCGACGGTATTGTGCGCCGCGCAACGTCTTTGCAGTTGACCGCTGATGGTCGCGCCAGTGCCAAGCCGCAATCTGAACAAGGGGTGGTCGCATGATCGACGCGTTGTACAACTTGGGATTGGGGCTGTTTGCGCCAACCTGGTGGGCTGAGTTGGCTTGGCCAGTCATTTGGGCCCTGATCAAAATTGTGGCAGTTCTGGCGCCTCTGATGGTCGCGGTGATGTTTACCACTTTGTGGGAGCGCAAGCTCCTGGGCTACGTGCAGGTGCGCTTGGGACCGAATCGCGTCGGGCCTTGGGGCATATTGCAGCCGTTTGCCGATGCCTTGAAGCTGATGACCAAGGAAATCCTGGTTCCAGCAGCCGCCAATAAAGGACTTTTCTTCTTAGGCCCTGTTTTGACCATCATGCCGGCACTGGCAGCATGGGCCGTGATTCCCTTTGGACCGGATGTGGCGTTGGCCAATATCAATGCGGGCTTGCTGTTCGTAATGGCGATTGCGGGCATGGAGGTCTACGGGATCATCATTTCGGGCTGGGCATCCAACTCCAAGTACGCATTTTTAGGGGCGTTGCGCGCGTCTGCCCAAATGGTCAGTTACGAAATTGCCATGGGCTTTTGTCTGGTGGTCGTGCTGATGGTGTCATCCAGCATGAACCTGACCGATATCGTCATGGGGCAGGGCAAGGGGCAGTTTGCCAATATGGGGCTGAACTTTTTATCGTGGAACTGGTTGCCGTTGTTGCCTGTGTTTGTTGTCTATGTAATTTCGAGTCTGGCGGAAACGAATCGGCATCCTTTTGACGTGGTCGAGGGTGAGGCTGAAATTGTTGCCGGACACATGGTTGAGTATTCCGGTATGTCGTGGGCCATGTTCCAGTTGGCCGAGTACGCCAACATGTTTTTGGTGTCTTTGCTGGCAACGGTCATGTTTTTGGGGGGCTGGATGTCTCCCATTGATTCGGCGTTGTTTAACTGGATTCCGGGATGGGTATGGCTGTTCTTGAAGGCATCTCTGTTCGTCAATTTTTTTATCTGGGTTCGAGCCACTTTCCCGCGTTTTCGGTATGACCAGATCATGCGCTTGGGCTGGAAGGTTTTCATTCCTGTCACGCTGGTTTGGCTGATTGTGGTGGGTGCTTGGATGCAAACCCCCCTCAATATTTGGAAGTAAGGGGTTACAACTATGTCTTCAAACACCGTAGTCCCTAAGCCACTTGCGTTTTCGCTGAAAGACTTTCTGTACAGTTTCTTGTTGGTCGAACTGTTCAAAGGTTTGGCGTTGACTGGGCGGTATGCCTTTCGCCGTAAGGTAACGCTTCAGTATCCGGAGGAAAAAACACCTCTTTCACCACGCTTTCGTGGGCTACATGCCTTGCGTCGCTACGAAAACGGGGAAGAGCGCTGCATTGCATGCAAGTTGTGCGAGGCGGTGTGCCCTGCGATGGCGATCACGATCGAATCCGAAGTCCGCTCTGATGGAACCCGCAGAACCACGCGGTACGACATTGATTTGAACAAGTGCATCTATTGTGGCTTCTGCGAAGAGAGCTGCCCGGTGGACTCTATCGTCGAGACGCATATTTTTGAGTACCACGGTGAGTCGCGTGCAGACTTGTATTTCACCAAGGACATGCTGTTGGCGGTGGGAGATCGGTATGAGAGTCAGATTGCTGCAAACAAGCAGGCTGACGCCAAATACCGCTGATCAGTCGCAAGAAAGAATTTGAATCATGAGTGTCACGACCGGTCTGTTTTATGCGTTTTCCGCGATCATGCTCTTGGCGGCATTTCGCGTAATCACTGCCCGCAATCCCATCCACGCGGTCTTGTTTCTGGTGCTGACCTTCTTCCAGGCAGCGATGATCTGGATGCTTTTGAAGGCAGAGTTCCTGGCAATTACGCTGGTGCTGGTGTATGTCGGAGCGGTGATGGTCTTGTTCCTGTTTGTTGTGATGATGATGGACATCAATCTGGAAAAACTGGGTCAGGGCTTCTGGAAGCACTTCCCGTTGGCAGCAATCATTGGTGTGGTGATCGCTCTGGAAATGTCGGCAGTGCTGATGGGCGGTTTCCGTGTGGTGGAAGAGCCTGCTATGGCTGCGGCAGGTGCGGGAGTTTCCAATACCAAAGAGCTTGGGAAGTTGCTATATACCCAATACATCTATCCACTTGAGGTGGCAGCCGGCATTCTGCTAGTTGCCATGATTGCCGCGATTGCTCTGACTTTGCGTGCACGTAAGGATTCCAAATTCATCAGTCCATCGGACCAGGTGCGTGTCAAGGCGCGAGATCGCCTGACGGTGGTCAAGCTGGCAGCAACACTGCCAGCCGCTCCCGCACCTGCGGCGGACGTATCGCAAGCGGAGAACAAAGCATGATTCTGACACTTGGACACTTTCTTTCATTGGGTGCCATTCTGTTTGCACTTTCCGTAGTAGGTATCTTTCTGAATCGGCGCAACCTGATTGTGTTGCTGATGGCTATTGAGCTGATGCTGCTGGCCGTCAACACCAACTTTGTGGCGTTCTCTCACTACATGCATGACATGCATGGACAGATCTTTGTTTTTTTCATTCTGACAGTTGCCGCTGCCGAGTCTGCCATTGGTTTGGCCATCTTGGTGTTGCTGTTCCGTAACCGGTCCAGTATTGCGGTGGACGAACTCAACACGCTCAAGGGTTAATAAAGATATGAGTCAAACCCTTTCTGTTTCAAATTTGCTGGCGGTGCCGTTGGCTCCGCTCGTGGGCTCTGTGCTTGCGGGTGTTATGGGAACGAAGTTTGGTGGAAACGTGATTGGCCGTCGCGCGAGTCATTCGTTGACCATATTGGGCGTTTTCATTGCCTTCGTCCTCTCGGCCATGACACTGCAGTCAGTCGTTCAGGACGGTGCCCGTTTCAATGAGACGATCTACACATGGATGGTAGTCGGCGGGCTTAAGATGGAAATTGGATTCCTGATCGATGGCTTGACCGCGATGATGATGTGCGTCGTCACCTTCGTGTCGTTGATGGTTCACATTTACACCATTGGCTACATGGAAGAAGATGAAGGGTACAACCGGTTCTTTTCGTACATATCCCTCTTTACCTTCTCCATGTTGATGCTGGTCATGAGCAACAACATGCTGCAGCTGTTTTTCGGCTGGGAGGCGGTAGGTCTGGTGTCATATCTGCTCATCGGATTCTGGTACAACAAGCCGACAGCGATCTTCGCCAATATGAAGGCGTTTCTGGTCAATCGTGTAGGTGACTTTGGTTTCATTCTCGGTATCGGGTTGATTGCTGCTTTTGCCGGTACACTGAATTACACAGAAGCATTTGCGAAGTCTTCAGAGCTCGCAGCGCTGAGCTTTCCGGGCACGAACTGGATGCTGGTTACCGTGATATGCATTTGCCTGTTTATTGGTGCAATGGGCAAGTCCGCACAGTTTCCCTTGCATGTATGGCTGCCCGATTCCATGGAAGGTCCCACTCCCATTTCTGCGCTAATTCACGCTGCGACCATGGTGACTGCTGGTATCTTCATGGTTGCTCGGATGTCGCCCTTGTTTGAGTTGAGTGACACTGCGCTCAATTTCATCATGGTGATTGGCTCCATTACTGCGCTCTTCATGGGCTTTCTGGGCATCATTCAGAACGACATCAAGCGGGTTGTCGCGTATTCCACCCTGTCGCAGCTTGGGTACATGACCGTCGCTCTGGGGGCATCTGCCTATTCCGTCGCGGTGTTCCATTTGATGACTCACGCTTTCTTCAAGGCCTTGCTATTCCTGGCGGCCGGTTCTGTCATCATGGGGGTTCACCACAACCAGGACATTCGCTGGATGGGCGGTTTGAGGAAGTACATGCCGATTACCTGGATTACGTCATTGCTGGGTTCTTTGGCTTTGATCGGTACACCTCTGTTTTCCGGCTTCTATTCCAAAGACAGCATCATTGAGGCAGTAATGGAAAGTCATTTGCCGGGCGCGGGTTTTGCAAAATTTGCAGTGCTGGCGGGTGTATTTGTCACAGCGTTTTATTCGTTCCGGTTGTACTTTCTGGTGTTCCACGGAAAAGAGCGATTCGATCAGAATCCGGACGCACAACATGGTCACCATGATGCGCACCATGGGCACGGCGATCACCATACACCGCATGAATCACCGTGGGTTGTTACGGTTCCCTTGGTGTTGTTGGCGGTTCCGTCTGTGGTTATTGGCTACTTCACAATTGAACCCATGCTGTTTGGGGACTTTTTCAAGGATGCGATCTTTGTGAATGCGGCATTGCATCCTGCTATGGCTGAGCTAGGTCATGCGTTCCATGGAGCATGGAGTATGGCAACCCACGCACTGACCACTCTGCCGCTTGCCTTGGCTGCTGCAGGTGTAGCAGTGTCCTACTACATGTACATGGTCAACCCGGCGCTTCCTGCTGCGATAAAACGTATGTTCATGCCAGTCTTCCTTTTGCTTGAAAACAAGTACTACATGGACTGGATCAATGAAAATATTCTGGCTCGCGGCGCTCGTGCGCTAGGCACCGGATTGTGGAAGGGTGGCGATCAGGCAATCATTGATGGTGCCGTGGTGAATGGCTCGTGGAAGTTGGTTGGATGGATATCGGGAACTGTACGAAAGGTGCAGTCTGGGTATCTGTACCACTATGCGCTGGTCATGATTTTGGGCATTTTTGTGCTCATGACGTATTTTGTCTGGCTCAAGTAGGAGAAAAAGAATATGGGATTGTTGAGCCTTGCGATTTGGACGCCCATTGCGTTCGGCGTGCTTTTGCTGGCACTGGGGCGTGACGAGCAGGCCAGGGTCGTTCGTTGGATCGCTTTGATTGGCGCTATAGCCAGCTTTCTGGTTACTCTGCCTTTGTATGGTCAGTTCGATACGACTACTGCGGCCATGCAGTTTGTTGAAAACACACCGTGGATTGAACGGTTCAATGTGAAATACCATCTTGGAGTGGATGGCATTTCCTTGTGGTTTGTGCTGCTGACCGCTTTTATCAATGTGATTGTGGTGATAGCAGGCTGGGAAGTCATTACCCGGCGGGTCAATCAGTACATGGGTGCGTTCCTCATATTGAGTGGGTTGATGATTGGCGTGTTCTGTACGCTGGATGGTCTGTTGTTCTATGTGTTTTTTGAGGCAACTCTGATTCCGATGTATCTGATCATCGGTATTTGGGGTGGGCCGAACAAGATTTACGCGGCGTTCAAGTTCTTCCTGTATACGTTGCTTGGCTCGTTGCTGATGCTGGTTGCTCTGATATTTCTGTACACGAAATCGGGCGGGAGCTTTGACCTCGCTACATGGCAGGCTATGCGCCTGGATGGCACAACCCAAACGTTCCTGTTCTTCGCATTTTTCGCTGCGTTTGCGGTCAAGGTTCCGATGTGGCCAGTGCATACATGGTTGCCTGACGTACACGTTGAGGCGCCCACCGGTGGCTCAGCAGTATTGGCGGCCATCATGCTGAAGTTGGGTGCGTACGGTTTCTTGCGCTTTTCGCTTCCGATTGCTCCAGATGCCGCGCATGAATGGGCATGGCTGATGATTACGTTGTCGCTGATTGCTGTGGTGTATGTGGGGCTAGTTGCCATGGTGCAGCAGGACATGAAGAAGCTGGTGGCGTATTCGTCGGTTGCGCACATGGGGTTTGTGACACTCGGTTTCTTTGTCTTCCTCGATTTGGGTGTTTCGGGCGGCTTGGTCCAAATGATCGCTCACGGGTTCGTATCCGGCGCCATGTTCTTGTCGATTGGCGTTTTGTACGACAGAGTTCATTCCCGCGAAATCTCCAGTTATGGCGGTGTGGTTAATACCATGCCCAAGTTTTCCGCATTCGCCCTGTTTTTTGCAATGGCTAATTGCGGTTTACCAGGCACGGCCGGGTTTGTTGGTGAATGGATGGTGATACTGGCGGCCGTCAAGTTCAATTTCTGGATTGGCTTTGCTGCAGCGAGTGCACTGATTTTTGGCGCCGCTTACACCCTGTGGATGTTTAAGCGGGTGTACCTGGGACCTGTTACCAACGACCATGTGAAGGAATTGAAAGACATCAATGGTCGTGAGTTCCTGATGCTTGCACTCCTTGCCGCGGCCGTTTTGTGGATGGGTGTTTATCCCAAACCGTTTACGGATGTGATGGATGTCTCGGTTGCTCAACTGCTTAAGCACGTTGCTGTTTCCAAGTTGAACTGATCAAACTGAATTGAGAGACGAAAGATGATTGACAAACTCAGTTGGATCGCGGCCTATCCCGATGCGGTCTTGTTGGCGATGGCTTGTGTCATCGCTTTGCTCGACCTCAGCATCAAGAGTCCGATGAGGGGTACGACCTATGTGTTTACCCTGCTGACCCTAGCATTTGTTGCATACATGCATGCTGATCTTGCGCTTGCAGGCAAGACGATTTATGGCTTTGGAAATATGGTGGTCAGCGATCCCATGGGGAACTGGCTCAAATGCTTCGCAACCTTGGCCGTCATGGTTACCTTGGTTTATGGTCGGCCCTATGCGGGCCATCGGGGAATGCTGCGGGGAGGAGAGCTCTTTACGCTCAGCATGTTAGCGCTGCTGGGCATGTCGGTCATGATTTCCGGGAACAACTTGTTGGTCATTTACCTGGGTCTTGAATTGCTAACTCTGTCCAGTTACGCACTGGTTGCACTGCGGCGGGACCATGGAACGTCCACTGAAGCGGCAATGAAGTATTTTGTCTTGGGTGCAATGGCCTCTGGCTTCCTGTTGTACGGTATGTCCATGATGTATGGAGCAACTGGCTCTCTGGATATCACCACGATGTTCAAAGCTATTGCATCAGGCCAGATTCGTCACCAGGTTCTGGTGTTTGGTCTCGTATTTGTTGTTGCCGGCCTCGCGTTCAAGCTTGGAGCAGTGCCGTTCCATATGTGGATACCCGATGTCTACCAAGGTGCGCCAACCGTCGTTACTTTGATGATTGGTGGTGCTCCCAAGTTGGCTGCTTTCGCAATGACTATGCGTCTTCTTGTCGAAGGTATGCTGCCATTGGCGGTTGATTGGCAGCAGATGCTTCTCATTCTGGCTGTTGGTTCCTTGTTAGTTGGTAACCTTGCGGCAATTGCACAAACCAATGTCAAACGCATGCTGGCGTTTTCCACCATTTCTCAAATGGGTTTTGTGCTTCTAGGCATCATGTCTGGCGTGGTGAACGGTGATGCATTGTCATTTGCAGCCAATGCATACAGTTCAGCCATGTTTTACGTGATCACCTATGTGCTCACCACACTGGCGAGCTTCGGCGTTCTGCTGTTGCTGTCCCAGGAAGGGTTCGAAAGCGAGGAGATCGCCGATTTGGCAGGCTTGAACCAGCGTAGTCCCCTGTACGCTGGTGTCATGGCCGTGTGTTTGCTTTCCCTGGCCGGTATTCCGCCTTTGGTAGGTTTCTATGCCAAGTTGGCGGTGTTGCAGGCCCTGATTGCCTCCGGGCAGACCATTCACCTGGGCATTGCTGTGTTTGCAGTACTGATGTCTCTGATCGGTGCGTTCTACTATCTGCGTGTAATCAAGGTGATGTACTTTGATAATCCTATTACGGCCAGCAGCGTGGTCGCACCGCTGGATGTACGTGTAGTGTTGTGCGCGAACGGTGCCCTTGTCCTGCTACTGGGGTTGTTGCCTGGTGGTTTGCTGGCACTGTGTGGCAACGCAATCAGGCAGATGCTGGGCACTTGATCTCGGTCGACTTTTGGGACGTGCCCGTGGCGATGAGAAGGAATGCCTGATATGCACACGACTGATCGCCACCTGATAGAAAAGAGACAGTCCAATCACGAGGTATTCAAGGGCCGGTTTCTCCACGCATTCCAAGATACTGTTGAACTCCCGAACGGTAGTTCCTCTATCAGGGAGTACATTGTCCATCCTGGGGCCGTGATGGTCGTACCTCTGCTCCAAGATGGCAATGGCAATCTGCAAGTGGTCATGGAACGCCAGTTCCGTTACCCGATTGGGGCGGTGATGGTGGAGTTCCCGGCTGGTAAGCTAGATCCGGGCGAGGCACCATTTGCCTGCGCTCAGCGGGAGTTGCAAGAGGAGACTGGGTACACGGCGCGAGAATGGGCGCGGGCTGGCTTTATGCATCCGGCAATTGCCTATTCCACCGAGTTCATTGATATCTGGTTTGCCCGACAGTTGATTCGAGGAGAGCAGCATCTGGATCAGGGCGAGTTTCTCGATGTGATCGTTGCGGCGCCAGATGAGTTGCTGCAGTGGTGTGCCAATGGCAGAGTGACCGATGCAAAAACCCTTGCCGGAGCACTCTGGCTTCAAAACGTGTTGAATGGCGCCTGGTCCTTGGATTGGCAGCCAGAAAATGTACTGAACAGTCGGTGAGGTACGCGCCATGAAAGTGTTGGATCTTGTGTGCGCGCAAGGCCATACCTTTGAGGGATGGTTTGCGTCCGAAGTTGACTTCGTCACCCAGCGCCAGAATTCACAGGTTCATTGCCCGGCATGTGGCGATCCATCGATCACGAAAAAGTTAAGTGCGCCCAGGCTTTCTTTGTCTGGCAGTCGCACAAGTTCAGATCAGAAGTCGAGTTCGGCTCATACGCAAACCAGTGTTGCCCATGGTGACACGACTTCCACTTGGCTGGCACTTGCACGCCATTTGGCAGCCAATACCATTGATGTCGGTGAAAATTTTGCGGAAGAGGCCCGAAAGATCCATTACGGTGAGGAGCCAGAACGTGGTATCCGGGGCACTGCAACACACGAAGAGAGGTTGGAGCTCCTCGATGAGGGGATAGAGGTGCTTTCTCTCCCACTTCCAGTTGCCCTGAAAGGGCCACTGCAGTAAATTTTAGGCGGTGATATTCACTATGCGCCCTGTTGATTGCCCCTGAATGTTGACGACAGGTGCCGCACGGGTGTCAGTTTTCAAAGGGTTGCCGCTCTGCGTATAGCGAGCACTGGTGGTCGCGTACATCTGTTCGATAAGTTTCTGCACCTTGATTGGCACTTCCGATTCGCTGTCGTTCTTGGGGGGCTTGTAAGTGACTTCCTGTTGCTGGACAAGCGTTGAAACCTTGCGGAAATTGTCCTGGCTGCGTTGCGCTTGCTGCTCTGCCTCATCGGCTTGTGCACGAATGTCCCTTGCGTTCGCCTCGGCCTGATCTGCTTCGCGCCGCGCTTGCTCTACCCGCGCTTTTCCCAGCGACGCTTGAATAGACGGCGTTGTGCTGTTGGTGGCGGTAATAGAAACCATGGCTCTATTGCCAAATTGGGTGGCGCCTCAGGCAGTCACGTTCAGATGGCGCCCGGTGACTTGCCCTTGGGCATTCACGACGGGGTTCGGCTTGACTGGAGCAGCCTGACGCTGCTGGTTTTCCAGGGGTTTAGGTTGGCGCTCCGTCGATGAAGTCTGATCGGTCGAACGTTTTGGCGTGGGAACAGGTTGGACAGCCGGCTTGCTGACTGTTTTTACATCCATGGTGCACTCCAAGTGGTTGTTATCTGATTTTACGGGCGTTGCCTCGCGTTTTCAACCCATTCTTCAGGCGTTGAACTGTAGTGCGGCCAGTCCTGCGTAGATGCCGCCTTGTGCAACCAGCTCGGTATGGGTGCCTTGTTCAACAAGTTTGCCATGGTCCAAAACCAGAATTCGGTCTGCTTTCTGTACAGTGGCCAGCCGGTGCGCGATGACCAGAGTGGTGCGGTTGCGCATGGCAGATTCCAAAGCGGCCTGGACCATGCGTTCACTCTCGGCATCCAGTGCGCTCGTGGCCTCATCCAGCAGCAATAGGGGTGGGTTTTTCAGTATCGCGCGTGCAATGGCAATGCGCTGGCGTTGCCCTCCGGACAAACGCAGACCGCGTTCCCCCAGAAATGTGTCGTAGCCTTCGGGAAGGGCGACAATGAATTCGTGGGCGAACGCTGCCTGGGCCGCAGCGATGACCTCCGCATCGGTCGCAACTGGCTTTCCATACCGGATGTTCTCCAATGCTGAACTGGAAAAAATGACAGCATCCTGTGGGACGATACCGATGCGTTGGCGCAACGCATCCAATGACATCTTCTGAGCTTCGACGCCGTCCACCAAAATGCGTCCACTGGTTGGGTTGTAAAAGCGCAGCAGCAGTTGGAAAACGGTGCTCTTGCCTGCCCCACTTGGCCCCACCAGTGCAATGGTCTGCCCTGCATGCACCGTCAAGGAGAAGTCTGTCAACGCGGCCTGCTGTGGTCGGGACGGATAGTGGAACTGAATTGATTCAAAATTGATAGCGCTTCCACCAGTAGGCACAAGGGCTGGGGTCGGATTCTCTGGTGAACTGATTGGCGACTGCGTCTCCAGCAGTTCCATCAAGCGCTCTGTGGCTCCGGCGGCCCGAAGCAGGTCGCCATAGACCTCTCCCAGAATCGCAAATGCACTGGCCAGAATGATGACGTACACCACGGTTTGGCCCAGGTGACCCGCCGATATCCGTCCCGCCATCACCGCCTGCGTGCCCTGGTAGAGCCCCCAGAGCAGCGCTGCGGAAGTAGCAATGATGATGAAGGCGACCAGCACGGATCGTGCCTTGGATCGGCGTACGGCCGTCTCGAACGCATTGTGGGTGGAGGCGTTGAACCGTGCCGCTTCACGCCCCTCTGCCGAGTAGCTTTGAACCACCGGAATCGCGTTGAGGACTTCTGCGGCAATAGAACTGGAGTCAGCAATGCGGTCCTGGCTGGCACGGGACAGTTTACGCACTCGTCTTCCAAACCAGAGGGCGGGAAGCACAACGAGTACGAGTACGCCCAGCACCTGGAACATGACGTAGGGATTTGTCCATACCAGGATGGTCAATGCACCGATTCCCATGACGATATTGCGCAGCCCCATGCTCAAAGATGAGCCCACTACGGTCTGGACCAATGTCGTGTCGACCGTCAACCGTGACAGAACCTCCCCGGTCTGGGTGGTTTCAAAAAATTCCGGGCTTTGTCGGAGAACGTGGCTGTAGACCGCGTTACGCAGATCCGCCGTTACCCGTTCACCAAGCCAACTCACCATGTAAAAGCGCGCGGCGGAAAAAAAGCCCAGGGCTGCGGCTACCGCGAACAGGGCGCCAAAGTGTTCGCGTAGCGACAAGATCTGTTGCCCCTTGTCTTGTGCGACCAAGCCGCCATCTATGAGGCTACGCAAGGCCATTGGAAAGGCCAAGGTGGCCATGGCCGCCAAGACCATAAATACCAGGGCCAGCCCAATGCGCCCACGGTACGGGCGCAGAAAGGGAAGGAGTCCAGAAAGGGATTTGGGCGTCCCGGGTTTTGGGCGTTCGGTGGTCATAAGGGGTATTTGCGGCGAAATGCCCAGGCGACGGACCGCCAGGACGATGGTTGATCATAGGGCTTGGGCCCAACAACTGGGCGTGAAGCTAATTTAGATCAACTGCATTCATTGAAGGTTCTGCTATTCTCAAGGAGCGGAGTGGTCAACCACTGATACCCCGGTCCCGTTTAAGGATTGCGGCTCATCCGCGAGGGCTTCCCCCAATCAACACAAGAGGAATAGAAATGAAACGTATTATTTTGGCTGCATTGTCAGCTGCTGCCACACTGGCCGTGACTAGTCCGGCATTTGCGGATGAGGCGTTGGCCAAATCCAAGAACTGTATGGCATGCCACGCAGTGGACAAGAAGGTTGTTGGACCTTCGTACAAGGATGTTGCCAAGAAATATGCTGGCGATGCAAAAGCCGCTGACATGCTGGCAGCCAAGGTCATCAAGGGTGGTGCCGGCGTTTGGGGACCTGTTCCCATGCCTGCCAATGCACAAGTCAATCCTGCTGAAAGCAAGAAGCTTGTAGCGTGGGTCTTGTCCCTCAAATAAAGGCAGGATCATCCGCGAAGAACCCGCCGATGGCGGGTTTTTTTGTTGGCAAATATGCTGCGGGCCAGTAATTACGAAGCTTTACAATTTGAACGCACCTTCAACTTGTTTACCACAGAGAGAACGTCATGGAAGTCGATGAGTTCAACATACCGCGCTTTCTAGCGGTGCTTCCCCTGTTTGGCGATTTATCACCTTTGGAGTTGAGCCGTGCAGCGCAGGGGTGCCAGGTGCGTCGTTTGGCGCGGGGAGACACCATTTTCCGTTTTGGGGAGCCTTGTGAAGAGTTTCATGTGGTTATTTCCGGGCAGGTGAAGTTGTTTGCTATTTCTCCTGCGGGGCATGAAAAAGTGATTGAGCTGGTCGGGCCGGGGCAGAGCTTTGCAGAGGCGCTGATGTTTACAGGGAGGTCTTACATCCTCAATGCAGAAGCTCTGTCGAGTACGTTGTTGTTGACGGTAAGCAAGCATGCAATCGTTGCGGAAATTGAAAGAGACCCGCGTTTTTCGATGAAGATGCTGGCAGGCATTTCACGTCGATTGCATGGCCTGGTTCACGACATTGAATCTGGCGCTCTGCACAGTGGCATGCAGCGCGTAATTGGTTATCTGCTGCGCGAAAACGAGGTTCAGGACTGCTCCACCGGCGAGGTCTTTACGGTGTCCCTCCCAGTGACCAAAGCCACGATAGCTTCGCGCCTTTCTCTCACTCCCGAGTATTTCTCGAAGGTATTGCGGGAACTTGAGGAAGAGAAGTTGATTGAAATCGACAAGCGGGATATTCGCATCATCGATGCCCCGCGGCTACTGCGCTACGGCGTGCAGTGATCGCACCAAGGCATGGTCGCGAACGGGAGATCCTCCTGCGTTGAGGCTATTGAGTTTCGGACGTTGTAGATGCCGATTGGCCTATTCATCGGTATTCGTTTGACCTCTTGCAGGTTGCGGGTATCGTACGCAATAACACTGCCGTCGGTTCCCGCCACGCTTGCCAGGAGGTAGCTGCCATCGCGGGAAAATCCGATGTGGGAAAGCTTCTTGCCCGGCGCCGGCCTGAGTTCCGCGACCGCTTTGAGGGAGTCCTTCTCAATGATGGTCAACGCACTTGTATTCGGTTGCTGCGTCGATGAAACAACCCACAAATGGCGACTTCCTTCATGGCTGCGAATGGTTTGCGCGGGCCCCGGTAACGGGAGTCGAGCGAGGCTTGTACCCTGCTGCATGTCAATGAGGTTTAGATAGCTGTCGGTCTCGCTTGGGGCGGCCATCACGTTTTGTTGCCGCTGTTTCCAGTAATAGCTGGAGCCCAAGCGTGTTCTACCAGCCGAAGTCCATTCCTCAATTTTTCGGCGCACATCCAGATTGATGATGTGCTGCTGGCCCCTAGCAACTGCGGTGGCTATCAGTTCATTGCGGTCCGAACTGAATGCAAAATCATCCAGATTGTGATTCAGCACTGTACGGATGGGATTGAGAAAGCCTGGCGCGAATGCCCCTTCCCGGTATTGAAAATCGTGAATGACTCCCAACGGAATTTCCGGCGCCAGGGGGTTGTAGCTAACTTCCCAAACCTCCTGAACGTCTTTCAACACCGCGACAAAGCTTTGCCGCGGTGCAGCAGTGTGGACCGACAGTACCCTTGACGCGCGTTTACCCTCTTTGTCCGTAACGGGCAGTACTTTCAGCAGATTCAGGTCAGCATCCAGCATGGCGAGTGTCTGCGGTTGGTAATTTGCAACGGCTACATACTTTCCATTGCCTGAGATGGCCGCGTTTCGGGTGTGGAGGCCCACACGCACTTCGGTCACCACTTTCAGGTTCCAAATGTCCAATTTGCTGACCCAGCCATCGAATGTGGTCAGGAATGCATAGCGACCATCTGGGGTGAACTGGGGACTCCCGGTCAGGGCAGAGCGAAAGCGGATGCGAGCAACGGTTTCGAGCTTGTCACTGCTGAGAATCGTGACGTGATCACCCCCGCTCTCAACCACCAGGCTCAGGTTGAGCGGATTGGCAGTGAACTGGGGACTTTCGTTTAACGAGCTGGGTTCAATCAGAGCTGAACGGGATGAGCGGATGTCCTGGGGATTCCAGTGTGGAGCAGGCGCTAACGGCGCGCTGGAAAAGTCCACCAGAGACCGCAAATCGATCGGGCTGAGGTTTTCTATATGCTTGTCCAGCGCCGCCGTATGTGCAGGATGGCTGCGAACCACGGTTTGCAGATCCGTGGTAGTCGGATCGGCCGAGCTGTGGCGTCGTAACGCAGGCTTGGCCAGATCCATACGATCATGTCGATGGCACTGGGCACAATGTTGCTGAAACAAGGCCGGGGACGGCTCGGTGCACAGACCATTGTCCGTCACCGAACCGAGAACCAGGAATGCCAGCGCGAAGGATATCCACCCTTTCAGGCGATTCTCCATGTCAGGAAGCATGCAGGCTATAGCTTGGGACTAACGTTGCCAACGAAGTTTTGCTTGACCAGCGGTGTGGCGTCCACCTGCTGCACGTGACAGGTGTTGCATTGCCACCGGGTCATGTCAACTTTTTCGCTCTTGAAGTGGCTGTCTCCCATCTTGGGCGCACCTTTTTCCTTGAATTTGGCCAAGCCATGGCACTCGATGCACTGGTTGTCTTCCAGAGTGATCTCGTCGAAGTTTTCAAGTGTGTGGGGAATAACCGGTGGCTGTTCGTTGAAGGTCCGGGCAACTAGCTGCTGCAGGCCGGGCTTCTTTCCCTGATAGGTTTTTGTTTCAAAGGGCGCGTCGGGCGCGCTCACATCAGTGCCACGCATCGAATTGACCTTTTCGTAGGAGACGGCGCATCCAACGCTCAATACAACGGCGGTCAATGTCGCCAGGGTCAGCCGAAAGTGCTTGTTCATCATCAATTACTCCTCGTTTAAACAGATTGTTGTGACCGCTCGGTAGCACGGTCGTTCGCGGTGTCGGAAACTTTGGTGAAACGGCTTGAAAAGACAAAAACATCCTTGGAGCACACATCAATACAGCGTCCGCAATTGGTGCAGTTCGGTGAAAACACCAAGGGGCTTGCACCGGCGGCTTCACCTTTGAGTGGCAGTTTCAGAATCAAGGGTTCGGGACACACGGCATAGCAATCAGCGCAATCGTTGCAAGCGGAGCGCTTGGTTGCATTGACCCGCAAGACGCTCTTGGTTCCAATCAGGCTGTAAAAGGCGCCCACGGGACAGATGCGTCCGCACCAACCACGGTGCATCACAAAGAGATCGAACAGAAATACCAGCAGCACGATGGCCCACGCCAGTCCCATTCCAAACAACATACCCCTATGCAACATGGACACAGGGTTGACCCACTCCCATGCGACCGTTCCGGTCACGCCAGCGACTACCAGTGTCATCGCCAATACCCAGTAGCGCGTCTCTCGGGACACGTGTGCACCGCCCCGAATTCCCAGCCGCAAGCGCAGCCAGGCAGCGCAGTCGGTCACCAGATTCACCGGGCATACCCACGAACAATAGACGCGGCCCCCGACCAGGGCGTAAAACACAAACACGATCAACGCACCGATGATGGCTGTCTGGTAGGGCCAATGCCCGGCCACGATTGATTGCAGCAGGACATAGGGGTCTGTGAGCGGTAACACGCCCAGCGTGAGGCTGGAACTCAGGTTGCCCTTGACCAGCCAGATTCCCGCCCACGGTCCGAGGAGGAACAGTGCCAGAAGAGCCACCTGCGAGGTACGGCGCAGCAGCAACCACTGGTGGGATTTCCACCAGCCTTTTGCGTGGAGCGCATCCGCGCCGACTGGTTTGTGCACGACGGTGTTCATCGTGGCGCCTCCTGCACGGACGGAATGGCTGTCGGCAAGGGGGTTTGGCTACCCGGATCAAAATGCCCGGGCAATTGCACCCCATCCGGCACGCGATCTGGAAGATCCACATTGCCTTGGCCTTCAATGAGTGAATGCCCGGCATTCTTCTTTTGCTCAACCCATCCCAGCCGGTAGTGATCGCCCATCTCTCCCTTGGCCAGAATGACGGGGTAGACCTTGATGGCCGCCGTTTTGAGCACGCAGGCTTGTTCACACTTGCCGCAACCGGTGCAGGCGTCAGAGTGAACAATGGGTTCAAAGACCGTGTGGCGCCCGGTGCGTTCGTTGTGACGCAGCTCCAGTGTGATGGCCTTGTCGATCAAAGGGCACACGCGGTAGCACACATCGCAGCGAAGCCCTTGAAAGTTGAGGCAGGTTTCCTTGTCCACCAGCACCGCAAGTCCCATACGGGCCTTTTTGATGTCAGTCAGACCGTGGTCCAGGGCTCCCGTAGGACAGGCTTTCACGCATGGAACGTCCTCGCACATTTCACAGGCACCGATACGGGAGACAAAGAACGGGGTTCCTGTTGTCACCGGCTGGCCAGGGGTGGCCAAATGCAAGATGTTGGGAGGGCAATCTCGCACACAGAGCCCGCAACGCACGCACGCACCCAAAAAATCGGCCTCCACCCCAGCGCCAGGAGGACGCAAGGCCTGTGCAGCAAGCGACTTGGCCTGCGTTACAGCCAGCCCCAAACCCAGCCCCAGCATGCCCACGCCGCATCCCATGCGTGCAGCGCCCAGCACAAAGGCGCGGCGCTCGGAATTGTCAGGCTTGGAGGATGCGGTCATGGCAGCGTGGAGGGAGAGGCCTGGCGATCAGCTTTGCGCACCAGGCCTCTACCTCATTGGGTCAATCAGACTTTGACAACCTTGCATGCACACTTCTTGAAGTCAGTTTCCTTCGAGATCGGGCAGGTGGCATCCAATGTGAGTTTGTTGATCAAACGGTTTTCGTCAAAGAACGGTACAAATACCAGTCCCAGAGGCGTCTTGTTGCGTCCGCGCGTCTCCACCTTGGTCGTGATCTCTCCCCGACGCGAGACAACCTTCACAGTGTCACCGCGTTGCAGTCCCCGGCTCTTGGCGTCGTCCGGGTGCATGTAGATCCACGCGTC
Source organism: Burkholderiales bacterium (assembly GCA_038327925.1). GTDB lineage: Bacteria > Pseudomonadota > Gammaproteobacteria > Burkholderiales > Burkholderiaceae_C > Allorhodoferax. The sequence continues at coordinate 28,132 of JBBQLM010000022.1, forward strand.
CGGCATGGCGCGGTAGAGCTCGGGCACACGCCGGGTCATGGAGCCGGTGTGCCAGTGTTCCAACACGCGACCCGTGCAAAGCCACAGATCGTAGTCTTTGTCCGGCATTTCGGCGGCCGGTTGGTAGGGCAGGGCGAAGATCACGGCCTTGCCGTCGGGCTTTCCGTAGAACTTGAGGGTCTCGCCCTTCTTGATGTATGAGTCGTAGCCTTCACGATAGCGCCACAGGGTCTCTTTGCCGTCAACAACAGGCCAGCGCAGACCGCGCGTCTTGTGGTACAGGTCAAATTCGCCCAAATCCTTGCCCTTGCCTGCACCAAACCGGCGGTACTCTTCGAACAGCCCTTTTTGCACGTAGTAACCAAAGGCTTCTGTTTCGTCGTTGGTGTAGTTGGACCACGCATGGGCGTTAACCCGTGCAACCTCCGGCTTGCCAAATTTATCAACTTCCCCGTTGGCGTAGAGCACTTCGTACAGTGTCTTTCCCTTGTATTGCGGATTCTTGTCAAGGGTTTCAGCCGTCCAGACTTCTTCCGTTTTAAAACGTTTTGAGAACTCCATGAACTGCCACAAGTCACTGCGTGCTTCGCCCGGTGCTTTCACCTGTTGGCGCCAGAACTGGCTGCGGCGCTCGGCATTGCCAAAGGCACCTTCCTTCTCCATCCACATGGCCGATGGAAGTATCAGGTCTGCACTCACCGCGGAAACGGTTGGGTAGCAGTCAGACACCACCACGAAGTTGTCCGGGTTGCGCCAACCGGGATAGGTTTCCCCGTTGATGTTGGGACCAGCCTGCATGTTGTTGTTGGTGGAGGACCAGTAGAAGTTGAGCTTGCTGTCCTTCAGTGCGCGGCTTTGCGCAACTGCATGCAGTCCAGGTGCCGCCTGAATGGTGCCTGCCGGGACCTTCCAGATTTTTTCTGCTGCTTCACGGTGGGCAGGGTTTGCCACCAGCATGTCTGCGGGCAGCCGGTGTGCGAAAGTGCCGGTTTCCCGCGCGGTGCCGCAGGCAGATGGCTGGCCTGTCAACGAGAAGGGGCTGTTGCCGGGCTCCGAGATCTTTCCGACCAGAAGGTGGATGTTGTAGATCATGTTGTTGGCCCAGGTGCCACGCGTGTGCTGGTTGAACCCCATGGTCCAGAACGACGTCACCTTGTTTTTTGGGTCCGCATAGGTCTTGGCCAGATCCAACAGCTTTTCCTTGTCAACGCCCGAGATTTCGTGGGTCTTTTCCAGGGTGTACTCGGATACGAATGCCTTGAACCGGTCATAAGAAATGGGTTTGGCATCCATCGGATTGCCACGTGGCTTGCCATCTGCACCCGGGTAGCCGTTGTTCATGGCGGCTTGTTCGAGTGGGTGGTTGGGGCGCAAGCCGTAGCCGATGTCCGTCACGCCTTCAGCGAAATTGACGTGCTTCTTCACGAAGTCTTCATTCACCGCGCCGCTTTGAATGATGTAGTTGCAGATGTAGTTCAGGATGGCCAGATCCGACTGTGGCTTGAAGATCAACTCGGCGTCGGCCAGTTCGGTGGAGCGATGCGAGAAAGTGGACAGCACCTTGATCTTCACATGCTTGGCGGTCAGGCGGCGGTCCGTCATGCGCGACCAGAGAATCGGGTGCATCTCCGCCATGTTGGAACCCCACAGTACAAATGTGTCTGCGTGCTCAATGTCGTCGTAGCATCCCATAGGCTCATCAGAGCCGAACGTGCGAATAAAGCCAAAGACCGCGGAAGCCATGCAATGCCGGGCATTTGGATCCAGGTTGTTGGAGCGGAAGCCTGCCTTGAACAATTTGTTGGCGGCGTAACCCTCCCAGATCGTCCACTGGCCCGAACCGAACATGCCAATCGCAGTCGGTCCCTTCGCCTTCAGCGTGGTCTTGACCTTTTCTTCCATGATGTCGAAGGCCTGCTTCCACGAGATGGGTGCAAATTCACCCGTCTTGTCGAATTTTCCGTCCTTCATGCGCAACAGTGGACGGGTCAGGCGGTCATTGCCGTACTGGATCTTCGACAGGAAATAGCCCTTCACGCAGTTGATACCCTTGTTCACTGGAGCGTCAGGGTCGCCCTGCGTGGCAACAATGCGTCCTTCCTTGACGCCGACCAATACACCGCAGCCGGTCCCGCAATAGCGACACACACCTTTGTCCCAGCGGATGCCGTCGTCTGTTGCGGCCTGTGCCACTGCGCCGGGCAGTGTCATGCCGGCAGTTGCTGCCGCAGCGGATGCCGCGTGGATTTTGATGAACTCGCGTCGTGTCTGTGTCATTTCATATCTCCTGGTCAGGTTCAGATTCGATTTGGTGATAGACCATGGCGGCTGACAGTACGCCGTCGGTCTGTCCGAGGCGTTCATATGCAGCGATGGTTTCGCGGTCGGACTCGGTCTCTATCGTGACAATCAGCTTGCCTTCGGGCGAAGCCGCGTGGATCTCAATACCCGCTTGTTGTCGCAGAAGCTCCTGAACGGCAGCCGATTGGCCGTCGCGGGCGTTGACGATAACGCTGGATACGTTCATGGGGGAGCCTCTCATTTATTCGGTGACAACGATCTTGCCGGCCATCTCGGGGTGGGGGCCGCAGGAGTAGGAGTAAGTCCCCGGCTTGTCAAAAACGCGCTGCCAGGATTCGCCGGGGAAAAGGCGATCTGACTCCAGACTTGCCGCTCCGGTAAAAAATACCGAGTGGCTGGTGCGTTTTTCGTTGTTGGTCCACCGCACCGCATCGCCGACCTTGATCTGCACCATGGACGGTTCGAACTTGTAATCGCGGATGGAAACCTCGTAGGTTTGCTGTGCCGAGCCTTGCAAAGGCAAGCAGGCCAGTACAGAAAAGACCACACCCGCATGGAGTATTCGACGGAGTGGTTGCATGGTATTTTTCCCGCAGCAAACGAAAGAGGCTGGCCCTTCGTTTGCTCAATGAATCACATGGTTGCTTACTGCTTGGCAGCGTTGATGTCAGCCTTGGCGTCAATGCCCAGCGTGTATCCCAATGACACCTGGTGGTAACGTCCATGGGTATGATCGTCGTGGATGGCAAAGCCAAAGTTGTACGTCTTGCCTGCCACCATGGCGATATCACCCTCACCGCCGGTGAGTTTGCGTGTGAACGTGACGACCCATTCGCCGTTCTTCTGCTCACCCTTGGCATCTAGCAGTGCCTTGCCGCCGTCCATGACCCGCTTGTCGGCGACATAGCCGTCGTGCTTGGTACCCTTGGAGGTCCATTGCAGCAGGTCATAGTACTTGCCAGAAGCCAGGCTACCGTCTTTGACGTACTTGGTTTTCTTGTCGTCCTTGCCCTCTGGCATCGTGCGAGCGTCAATGTGGCAGGTTTCCCAGCAGCCGGACAATGCAGCGCGGTCGATCTTGTTGTCTTCCAGCATAAAGGCCAACTTGACGGCGTTGTCCTTGTCCATCTTCTCGGCACCACCTGCAGGTTGCTTCCAGGTGAAACGCAGATACAGGTTGGAACCGTCGTTGGATGCCTGCACCATCACCGGAATGGAGCCGGCCTTACCCTTGATGACATTGGGTTCCAGCTTTTGTCCAGTCACCATTTTTTTCCCCATGTCGGCGGCTTCCGCATCATGGCAGCTCGCGCAGGTTTCGCCTTTTTTCAGGGCGCGTGCGCCACCGTGCTCGGTACCGGTAGTGACCCATTCAATGGGCGATACACCGGGGTAAAACACCGTGATTTTTTTGCTGGGGACTTTGCTCCAATCCGGTGCGGCAGCGCTGACGCCACCGGCCAGCAAAGCCATGAGTAAGCCAATGGCGGGTGTGGAAATTTGATGCAGTTTCATACAGTTCTCCTATTACAAATTGAGTGCTATCCAGGCGAGTGCCATACGCCTATTCGTCTGCTTCCGTCATGCCCTTGGGTTTATGGTGGGCGATGCCCTTGTGGCAATCGATGCAGGTGTCTCCGTTCTTGGCTGCCATGTCGTGAGACTTCTGCGCACGCGGCTTCTGAACTTCTGCGTTCATGGATGCCAGCGTGTGGCAATTGCGGCACTCCAGTGAGTTATTGGCTTTCATGCGAGCCCACTCATTACGAGCCAGGGTCAGGCGTTTGGCTTCAAATTTTTCGCGTGTGTCGATAGATCCCAGGACCTTGTGCAGAACTTCATTCGAGGCCTGGATCTTGCGGATCATCTTGGGTCCCCACTCCTTGGGTACGTGGCAATCCGGGCATGTGGCGCGTACGCCGGTGCGGTTGCGGAAGTGGATGGTTTCTTTGTATTCGGCGTAGACGTTGTCGCGCATTTCGTGGCAGCTGATACAGAACGTCTCGTTGTTGGTCGCTTCTAGCGCCGTATGGAACCCACCCCAGAACACGATACCCACGACAAAACCCACGATCAGAAGTGTGAGCAGGGAGTAGGCGCTGGGTTTGCGCAGCATTTGCCACAGGCGCTTCAGTGCAGACGGACGGGATGTGTCAGATGGGTTCACGTTTGAAAATTTCCAATGTTGTTATCGGGTTTCGCATCAACCCCGTGAACGCCACCCGCAATGCGGCGGAGTTCACAGGGTTGAATCATCGCTATTGCATGGAGATCAATAGATGTCGTGCTGCGTGTTGTACACGTTGAACTTGCCGGTCGGCGTGATGATCTTCGGATCGGTAATCACCTTCTTCACCTTCAGAGTCGCGTCGTCATACACCACGATGGCAGACTGGTCAGTCTTGCCACCCCACAGGGAGATCCAGACTTCCTTGCCATCAGCCGAGTATTCGGGGTGCACGGCGCGCTTGACGGCCTTGGTGGGCGGCAGACCAGAGTCCTTCGCCACATTCAAGATGGCCTTGGGCTTGGACAGATCAGCCATGTCCCACACGGCAACCGACTCAGCCAGATCCTTGTCAGGGTTCTGAGGAGAGTCAGCCCAGAAATGCTTGGACACCGGGTGTGTCTTCACAAACAGGTTGCCGGGGACGTGCTTCATTTCCTGAACCACTTTCCAGTTGTACTGTTTGTACTGTGCGTACTTGGAGTCGTCCGAAGGTGTGGAGATCAGGGTGACGACATCGGCACCCAGGTGACCGGTTGCCCAGACGGGGCCGAACTTGGGATGCACAAAGTTGGCACCGCGGCCAGGGTGCGGGATCTTGGCCACGTCAACCAGCGCAGCCAGTTTGCCGGTCTTCAGGTCCACCGCAGCGATCTTGTTGGAAGCATTCGCCGCCACCAGGAAGTAACGCTTGGACGCATCAAAACCACCGTCGTGCAGGAACTTGGCAGAACCGATGGTCGTGATCTTCAGGTTTTCAATGTCCGAGTAATCGACCAGCAAAATCTGACCGGTTTCCTTGATGTTGACAACCCACTCGGGCTTGATTTCAGAAGCCGAAATAGATGCCACGCGTGGTTCGGGATGGTATTCACCGTCCACGGTCATGCCGCGCGTACCCACCACCTTGCGGGGTTTGAGCGTATCGCCATCCATGATGACAAACTGGGGCGGCCAGTAGGAACCCGCAATCGCGTATTGATCGTCAAATCCCTTGAATTTGGATGTGTCCACGGAACGGGCATCAAAGCCGATCTTGACTTCGGCAACCACGCCGGGTTTTTCCATCCACAGGTCGATCAGGCTCAGGCGGCCATCGCGGCCAATCACATAGATGTAGCGGCCCGACTTGGACAAGCGGGAAATGTGCACTGCGTAACCGGTCTTGACGATGCTGCGGATTTCCTTGGTGTCGCCATCGATCAGCGCCACTTCACCGGTGTCGCGCAACGTCACAGAGAACACATTCTTCAAATTGATGTTGTTCATCTGCTTGGTGGGACGCTTGTCCACCGGTACCATGACCTTCCACGAGTCCATGGTGTCCTTGAGGCTGTACTCAGGTGGAACATCCGGAGTGTTCTGGATGTACTTCGACATCAGCGTGATTTCTTCCTTGGTCAGGATGTCATCAAAGTTGACCATGCCACCTTCGGTGCCGTAACCAATGATCTTTTCCAGACGGTTTTGACCCAGCTTGAGGGTGCCGCCTTCTTGCATGGAGCCATCAGGCAACTTCTTGCTCCAATGGGGTTCCAGGTTCTTGCCCGTGGCGCCCTTGCGCAAAACGCCGTGGCAACCCGCGCAACGTTCAAAGTAAATCTTTTTGGAAGCTGCCTTTTCTTCTGCAGTCATCGCCAGTTGATTCGAAGCGTCCTGCGCGAATGCGGAGAGGCCCCAGGTGGCTAGCAATACTGCAGCAACACCAGCCAGTCGTAAATTTTTCATTTCAAATGTTCCTTATTGATCGAGGCTCTGAACCGGACACCCTGCCCCGCAGAGTGCGTTCGCTACGGGCTTCAGCTTTGTGGAAGCGAACAAGGGGATGTTCTTGCAAAGATCAATGCGAAACCATAATCTGGGTCAATTTTTTGAGCGGAATGTCTGAATGTCTCAGGGTTTGTACTGAATAATTCACACCGTCGTCGGAAGCCCAAGAGCCATTTAACATGATCAACATCAATCTTTCTCAGCGCCCCACGCGCACAACCATGGCCGTTCTGGTCTCGTTGGCCTGTCTGGCCATCGGTCAAGCCTATGCTGAGGGCCCTGCGCCTACATTGAACCAGGTGGTCGTCAGCGGTTCGCGCAGCGAGCAGTTGCGCGATGACCTGCCGATGTCCATGGATGTGCTGACCCACAGTGATCTTGAAGACAGGCAGGTCGGTGACATCAAGGACCTGGTCAAGGATCTGCCCAACGTATCGGTCAAGCGTGCTCCGGCGCGCTTCACGGTCACCGGAGCCAGCAATCCCACGGGACGCGATGGCAATGCGGGATTCAACATCCGCGGCATCGGCGGCAATCGGGTTCTGATGCTGGTGGATGGCACCCGTGTGCCGCGCAGCTATGTCAATGGCAACAACGCCTTCGGACGTGACGCACTGTCACTGGACCTGGTCAAGCGGGTGGAGCTGGTGCGTGGCCCCAGTTCCGTGCTGTATGGCTCCGACGGGCTTGCCGGGATGGTCAACTTCATCACTTTTGAGCCAGCCGACTTTCTGGGCGCTTCAGGTCAGGGTGCCAAGTCACTGGCTGGACGCGTGGCCACCAGTTGGAGTGGGGATGACGAAGGCCTCAACGCGGCCGCAACGGTGGCTGGCCGCGCCAGTGATTCGGTGCAATGGCTGCTGACCGGATCGGTCCACAAGGCCCAGGCGCTGGACAACATGGGAGGCAACGACCAGCCCAACGTCAACCGCACCCGACCCAATCCCCAAACCCATCGCGGTGAATCGTTGCTGGGCAAGGTGGAGCTGCGTCCCAGTGCCGCCCAGAAGCACGTGCTGACACTGGAGCATGTAGGAAAGTCCAGCGACATCGAACTGCTGTCTAGCCGCGCCGCCTCACTGCCTGCGCCCACGACAACTGCAACGCGCGCACTGGTAGCCGGTGAGACTGACAACAATACATCGCGCCGGGATCGCCTCACCTGGGATGCCCGTTACGTGATGGCGTCTGCCTGGGCGGATCAGCTGCAGACCCTGGTGAGCCTGCAAAACACCGACGCCCAGGACAATGGCCGCACCATTCGCAACGACGCCGGGGTCCGCATCCGCGACACCAGCTACAACGAGCACATCTGGCAGGCCAATGTGCAGGCCAGCAAGACCCTGGCCATCTCGGATCAGTGGGGGCAAAAAATCACCTATGGTCTGGATCTGTCCAGCACCGATGTCACCAGCTGGTTTGGTGGCTCGGACCCGGCTCCATTGGCCGCCTACGTTCCCAAGAAATACTTTCCCGATGCACGTGACAGCAGTGCTGCCCTGTACGCGCAAAGCGAAATCGGCAATGACCGCTGGAGCATCACGCCTGGTGTTCGGTTGGAGCGCTTTGCGGTCGATGTGATCAGCCAGGATGGCTATGCCCCTCCGGCGACCGTGCCAGGGGTGTCGATCTCCGGCTTCAACACTTCGCCCAAGCTGGGCGCCCTGTACCGGGTATCGCCAGAGTGGTCGGTGTATGGCAATTACACCAGTGGCTTTCGTGCCCCCAATGCGGCTCAACTCAATGGCTTTATTGACCCGTCGCCCGGCGTCAACGCACGCCTGTTGCCCAACCCGGACCTGAAACCCGAGACCAGCAAGAACATCGAGCTGGGTGTGCGCACCCGGCTGCAGCGCTTGAGCCTGGATGTCGCTGCCTTTACCGGCGACTACCGCCAGTTGATTGTGGACAAGAAGTTCCTGGGCGGCTCCAACACGGTGGCCAATCCCAACGTGTTCCAGACGGTCAATGTGGACAACGCCACCATCTGGGGATTCGAGTTCAAGGGCAACATGGATTGGGGCCAGTTGGGCGGCGGCAAGTTGAGCACACCATTTGCCTACGGCATGGCCAAGGGTCAGGACAACGGCACGGGCCTGCCCCTGAACTCCATTGACCCTGCAGCTTTCACCGTGGGTCTTAACTATGAGGCGGCAGCCTGGTCGTTGCGCGCGGATGTGCGTTACCACGCGGCCAAGGACGCGAGCGACGTGGACGCCACTGCCGGCGTTCGGGCCGGCAGTACCCAGTTCACGGCCGTGCCGGCAGCGATGACTCTGGATGTGACCGGCCAGTGGCGCATCCGCAAGGATCTGCGCTTCACCGCCGGCGTGGTCAATCTGACCAACGCCAAATACTGGCTCTGGTCCGATGTGCAGGGCCTGACCACCGCCAATGCCATCACCCAAGCCGACGCCTACACCCAGCCAGGACGCCACGTCAACCTGTCGCTGGTGATGGACTTTTGATCAGAGCCGGATAGGCGCAGCGTACCCGGTCATCTCCAGGTAGCCGCGTCCCACCAGCCGCTGGTTGCTGTCCAGCACTTCGCACAGACCCTCCCAGTAGATGGCTCCCGTTGACGCGCGGCTGTCCATCTCCTGGCTGTCCACCAGGGCGCGCACGGTGTAGAAGTCGGCCGGCGTGCGCACCAGCCATTCCACCGGGTAGCTGGCCTGGCTCAGCGGGCTCTTCCAGGCGCGCAGCGGCTGGAAAATCACCTCACCTCGGTGGAAGCTGAAGAACTTGTTCGCAGCGCGAAACGAGCCCCCATCCCACAGCGCCATTCCCTTTTTGTCGCGCAGGCGAAATGCGGTCAGCGCGCTGCCGTCAAACAGGTTGATGCCAATCCAGTCCCAGCCCACCGCATCGGGATGCAGCAGTTCGTGGCTCCACTCGTGGTCCAGCCACGCCGTGCTGCCGGCCTCCACGGAATGCCGTTTCCCGCGCAACTCCAGTTCACCGCGCACCTGCAAGTGGGGCAGGCTGTAGTAGTAGCTGGTTTGGCTGGTCTCGGGCCCCTTGCGGGAAAGACCCTGGTCCCCCTGCAACAACACTGGCTGGCTGGGTGTCAGGCTGAGTGACAGGGCAAAGTCGGTGCAGCGTAAGCGGGCCTCCAGGCCACTGCCACGGTGCTCCAGGGTCCAGTCGCGCAGGCGGATGCCGGTGTTCTGGATGCTGGCCGATGCCGTGTCTGCAGGGTTTTGGCCGGGCGCGTCACCCGACCAGCGCGCCATGCGTTGGTCATGCCACAGTTTGCGCCCCTTGACGTCAGTGAGGGCCGCATGGGCAAAGATGATTTGCCGGGCTGCCAGACCTGACTGCATGCCCTGGGTCTGGGGCACACGGCTGCGAAAGAAGGTGAGTTGAAAGCCAAAGGCGGCTGCGTCGCCAGCCACTGCGGCACAGCCCGTGACGTACCACCACTCGGTCGCAAAATCGGGGTGGGCTCCCGCGTCGCGCGGGAATACGATTCGAGGCGTTGCAGCCCCCCACACCGGTTGACCCAGCGCCAGGGATGCACCCAGACCCAGCACGTGGCGGCGCTCCAGCATGGCCCAGAGTTTCATGCCAGCCGCCCGTAGAACGCACTCTGCGCCATCTTTTCGAGCGAGGTGATGCGCGTCTTTACGGCGATGAAGGGCAACCACGGCATACGGGCGAGGTACGCGTCACTGTCCGTGTGGCGCGGTAACGAAGGCATCACGGCTGAAATCCCGGGTTGGCGAGCAAATAGTGCATGCGATTCTCGATAGGCGTCTGTGCGGCAAGCTACGGACACCCGTTGGGCGTTGCTACACAGTGTGCGAGTGGGCTTGCCCCCGCTGGCCCGACTTTACAAGGTTTAACATGCCGCAATACCAGGGACATGTGAGCACTCCACAATAGAACTGTGAAATCTCTCAGCAAGGTCACCGGATGACTCTCAAGAATCCGGACTTCTTCCCCTACCGCGTGACCCCGTTCGGTCGCGCTGCGCTGGCAGCGGCGCTGGCGGCGGCGCTCAGCGGTTGCGCGGCACCTGACTTTGCAGCAGCGGACCTGCCCGAAACACCGGTTCCAGCCCACTGGCGCGCAGCCGGCAACGCGTCCATTTCAACAGAATACTCTCGCAAGGCGCTGGCGCAGTGGTGGCAGGGTTTCAACGATCCGCTGCTGACCCAACTGGTGTTGCAGGCCCTGCAGACCAATACCGATGTGCGCTCTGCCAAGGCCGCGCTGCAGCAGGCACGCGCACTGCGGGATGGCAAGGCGGCCGGTCTGGGACCGTCGGTCAATGGGTCGGCATCGGCGCAGCGCAGCAAGTCCGGCAGCAATGATGCGACAGATACCTTTCAATTCGGGTTTGATGCGGGCTGGGAGCCCGATGTGTTTGGCGGCCAGCGCAGCGCCGTGGGCGCAGCCCAGGCGGACGCGCAGGCGGCCGAGTCCAGCCTGGCCCAGGTGCAGGTGTCGATGGCCGCTGAAGTGGCCGTGACCTATATCGATCTGCGGGGGCTGCAGGCCCGCCTGGCGATTGCCCGCAACAACCTCGCCGCGCAGATGGAGACGCTGCAGATTGCCCGCTGGCGCGCGCAGGCGGGGCTGGCCTCATCCCTGGATGTGGAGCAGGCCATAGCCGCCAGCGAGCAGACTGCCGCGCAGATCCCCGCACTGGCCAGCAGCGTGGCCCAGGACCTGAGCAGTCTGGCCGTGCTAACCGGCCAGGCGCCCGGCGCGCTGGACACACAGCTGGCGGCAGGTGCAGCGGCCCAGGCTGCCATCCCCCTGGCCCCCGGAACCCTGGCGCTGGACATACCGGCGCAAACGCTGCGCCAGCGCCCCGATGTGCGCGCCGCCGAATACCGTGTGCAGGGTGCACTGGCGCGTGTTTCGCAGGCCGATGCGGCGCGCTACCCCAGCTTCCAGATCTCCGGCTCCATTGGTCTGCGTGCCCTGACACTGGGTGCCCTGAGCAACGGGGCGTCTACCGTGGGGTCCCTGCTGGCGGGCATATCGGTGCCGCTGTTTGACGGCGGTGCGGCGCGTGCCCAGGTGCGCGCGCAGGAAGCGGCGCTGGAGCAGACACGCGTGGCCTACCAGGCCACGGTCCTCATCGCGCTCAAGGAAGTTGAAGACGCGCTGGTCTCACTGCAAGGCAATCAGGAGCGGCTCAAGCGCCTGCAGACCGCTGCCGAGGCGGCGGGCAACGCCGATCTGCTGGCCCGCCAGCGTTATGCCAGCGGGTTGATTGACTTCCGGACCGTGCTGGACACCCAGCGCACACTCCTTTCCACCCAGGACAGCGTGCAAGCCACCCGTGCCAGCCTGAGTGCCGACTACGTGCGCCTGTACAAGGCGCTCGGTGGCGGCTGGACCCCAGAACGCACCATTAACGGCACCACCCCATGACACAACCCACCCCTCCTGTTGAAAAATCGGCCGGCCTCGGCGCTGCCGACATGCAAACCATTCTGGGCGAAGACAGTGCGCGCGCCTGGTGGCAACGCCCGGCGCTGTGGCTGGCTGCAGTGGTGGTCGTCCTCGTGATCGCGGGCCTGGCCTACTGGCAGTCCAGCAAGGCCAGCAATGCCCAACCCAGCTATGTGACCGAGACCGTCAGCAAGGGCAACCTGACCCTGACCGTCTCGGCCAACGGCACCCTGCAGCCCACACGCGCGGTCAACATTGGCAGCGAGTTGTCCGGCACCGTCAAGCGCGTACTGGTGGACGTGAATGACCGGGTGAAGAAGGGCCAGGTGTTGGTGGAGCTGGACACCTCCAAACTGTCCGACCAGGTTCTGCGCTCGCGGGCTGGATTGGCTGCGGCCGTGGCCCAACTGGCCCAGAGCGCGGCCACGGTGAAGGAGGCGCAGGCCAGCCTGGCCCGTTTTGAGGAGGTGGCGCGCCTGTCTGGCGGCAAGGTTCCCTCTGCAACCGAACTCGACGCCGCACGCGCCAATGTGGACCGCGCCATTGCGGCCGAGGCCAGTGCCCGTGCCAATGTGGCCGAAGCGCGAGCCACCGTGTCCACGGACGAGACCAATCTCTCCAAGGCATCGATCCGCTCACCGATTGACGGTGTGGTGCTGACCCGCACGGTGGACCCCGGCAACGCCGTGGCGGCTTCGCTGCAGGCGGTCACGCTGTTCAGTGTGGCGGAGGACATTGCCCGGCTGCGCCTGGAAGTAAGTGTGGACGAGGCCGATGTGGGCTCGGTACAGATCGGGCAGAAGGCCAGCTTCACTGTCAGCGCCTACCCGGCGCGCCGTTATCCCGCCAGCATCACCCGGGTGGCCTTTGGCTCCACCAAGACCGATAACGTGGTGACCTACACGACCCAGCTGGATGTGAACAACGCCGACCTGAGCCTGCGCCCCGGCATGACGGCGGCTGCCACCATTGTTTCCACCGAACGCAACGGCGTGCTGCTGGTGCCCAATACTGCGCTGCGTTTTACGCCATCGACTGGAGCGGCCGATGCCGCGCCGGCTGCGAACAGTGGTGGGGGCGTGGTGTCCAAGCTGGTGCCGCGCATGCCGCGCTCCGGTGGCCGCAAGTCCGCCGGCGGCAGTGGGGTGGCCGCCAAGCAGGTCTGGATACTCAAGGACGGGCAGGCCGTTGCCGTGGCGGTGAAGGCCGGCATCAGCGATGGCCGCATGACCGAGGTCACGGGCGATGGCCTGGTTGAGGGCATGGCCGTCATCACCGACCAGCGCGCCGCAGGGGCCGAGAAGTGAGCGCCGCGCCGCTTCCGTTGATCCGCCTGCGCGGCATTACCAAGGTCTATGGCCAGGGTGCTACAGCCTTGCAGGCGCTCAAAGGTGTGAATCTGGATATTGAAGCCGGCGACTTTGTGGCCATCATGGGCCCCAGCGGTTCGGGCAAGTCCACGGCGATGAACACGCTGGGCGGGCTGGATACGCCCACCAGTGGCGAATACCTGTTCAACGGCCTGCATGTCGAGACCCTGAGCCGCGACCAGCGGGCGCGGCTGCGTCGGCGTTACCTGGGCTTTGTGTTCCAGGGCTTCAACCTGCTGGCGCGCACCTCCGCCCAGGAGAACGTGGAGCTGCCGCTGCTGTACCGGGGTGAGCCCGCCGCCGCGCGCCATGTGGCTGCCGCCAAGGCACTGGAGTCGGTGGGCCTCAAGGGCTGGGAGCACCACACACCGGCCGAGTTGTCGGGTGGCCAGCAGCAGCGCGTGGCCATTGCCCGCGCCATCGTCACCGAACCGGCTGTGCTGCTGGCCGACGAGCCCACCGGCAACCTGGACACCCAGCGCAGCCGCGAGATCATGGACCTGCTGTGGGGCCTGAATGTGAACCATGGCATCACCGTGTTGATGGTGACCCACGAACTGGATATGGCCGCCTATGCCAAGCGCATGGTGCGATTTGTCGACGGCGTCGTGGCCAGTGACGAGCGCAATCCCCATCCGGCGGGTTTGCACGAGGCCCCGCCCGTGCCCGAGGTCCACTGAGATGCTGCTCAACACCCTCTTGCTGGCGCTGCGCTCCATCCGGCGCAACCTGATGCGATCGTTCCTGACCATTCTGGGCATCGTCATTGGCGTGAGCGCCGTGATCACCATGGTCACGCTGGGCAATGGCGCCACCCTGGCCGTGCAGAACCAGATTTCCAGCCTGGGCACCAACCTGCTGCAGGTGCGCCCCGGTCAGCGCATGGGCCCCGGTGGCGGTGGCAACGCGGTGGCCTTCAAGGAGACGGACGGCGAGGCCATCGCCTCGCAGATCGGCGGAGTGGCCGCCGTGGCGCCCGAGGCGCGGACCAATTCCACGCTGGTGGCCTATGGCCGCAACTGGAGCAGCAGCGTCATCGGCAGCACCAACGACTGGTTGATCACCGGCAACTGGAAGATCAAGGACGGGCGCGAATTTTCCAATGACGAGATGCGTGCCGGCGCCGCCGTCTGCATGATTGGCGAGACCGTGCGCCGCGAGCTGTTTGGCGCACAGGCCGCGCTCGGTGCGCAACTGCGCGTCAAGCAAATCTCCTGCGAGATCGTCGGCCTTCTGGCGTCCAAGGGGCAGGGCGCCTTTGGCAACGACCAGGACGACGTGGTGCTGGTGCCCATCAAGACGCTGCAGCGGCGCATCACCGGCAACACGCGGGTCAACACCCTGCTGGTGTCCATGCAGGACGGCAGCGATGGCACGCGGGTCACCGCCGGCATCACCCAACTGCTGCGCGAGCGGCGCAAGCTGGCCAGCACCGACGAGGACAACTTCAACGTGCTGGACACCAAGCAACTGGCCGACACCATGGCCGGCACCACCAAGGTCATGACCATGCTGCTGGGTGCGGTGGCTGCGGTCAGCCTGCTGGTGGGCGGTATCGGCATCATGAACATCATGCTGGTCAGCGTGACCGAGCGCACCCGCGAGATCGGCCTGCGCCTGGCCATTGGCGCGCTGGAGCGCGAGGTGCTGCTGCAGTTCCTGATCGAGGCCGTGGTGCTGGCCGCGCTGGGCGGACTGATCGGCATCGTGCTGGCGACCATCGCCTCCATTGGCCTGGCCAGTCTGATGTCGGTGCCGTACACCTTCAACCTGGCGGTCAATGTGCTGTCGTTTGTGTTCTCGGCGGTGATTGGTGTGGTGTTCGGCTACTTTCCGGCACGGCGGGCGGCGAGGTTGGATCCGATTGAGGCGTTGCGGCATGAGTAGTTGATGGGGGTTCTCTGGAGGGTTTGCCTTGCAGGAGGCTTCCTCACGTCCCCCCTCACACCCCCCGCCCTCTCTCGCCCCCGCCGGGGCGAAAGAGGGAGCCTAACAGCCATATTTGGCCTTGTCTTTGAAGGTGTGAAGTGCACGTGCCGAAGGTGGTTGAGGCAAAGTGCTTTGATTTTGATAGCGGCTTACGCAGTAGCCACGAGGGCTAGGGGCCAAATTCATCACCAATAACCTGCTCCAAGCGTCCTATTCCTTTGCACTCCCCCTTGTTTAAACACGCGGCCAAATATGGCTGTTCAGGCTCCCCTTTCCACCCTGGCGAGGGTGGAAAGGGGCGGGGGGGATAGGGGGTGTGTCCACGACTACCAGTCCTCCTTCACCGCCAGCACCGCATCCTGCCCCGCCGCCGCTCGCCCCGCCAACCAGGCCGTCACCGTTCCGGCAACAACCACCGCCGCACCCAATGCCAGCAGCCGCAGCACGGGCAGGGTCAGCTCCATGGTCCAGTGGAAGCTCTGCGGATTGACCACATGCACCAGCACCACCGCCACGGCCAGGCCCAGCCCGACGCCGGCCAGCGCGCCGAGTGTGGTCCAGGCCAGTCCCTCGGCCGCCACCACGCGCAGCACCTGGCTGCGCGTCAGGCCCAGGTGCACCAAGAGGCCAAATTCCTTGCGCCGTGCCAGCACCTGGGCGCTGAAGGACGCCGCCACGCCAAACAGCCCAATGCCAATCGCCACCGCCTGCAGCCAGTAGGTCACGGCAAAGCTGCGGTCAAAGATGCGCAGCGAGGTCGCGCGGATTTCCCGCGCCGAGCCAAACTCCAGCAGCCGCGCCGCCTCGCCACCGGGCGTACCGGCCTGGGCGTTGGCCAGTTCGCGCAGGGCTTGCTCCACTACTGGCACGTCCGCATCCGGCTCCAGCCACAGGGCCAGGTCGTTGACACGGGTGTCGCCGCTCAAACGCTGAAAATCGGCCAGGTCCATGGCGATGGTGCCGAACTGGCGGGAGTAGTCCCGCCACACACCCGCTATGAAAAACGTAGCTGACTGCGCAGGTTTGACGAGGGCCAGGGCCCGAAAATGCTCAGATAGAGCCGGGTAAACCGTGCCCGGTCGGGCGCCGTGCAGGTCGGCCATGGCCTCGCTCACATAGATGCCGATTTGCCCCGGTGGCACCGGCAGCGGCTCACCCGTCAGGGGCAATCCAATGCCCACGCCGTCCTGCTCCACCAGTGAGCGCGCAATCAGCACCACCGCCGGCAGCGCCGGGTCGGGCAGGAACTGCTGGTTGCGCTGCGTGCCCAGGCGCTGCACGCCGGGCAGGCGCTGTGCCGCCTGCACATAGGCCGGGTCGAAGTAGGCCGCCTCCAGCGCGCTGGAGTTGGTGGCGGTGCGCACATACAGGGCGGCCGGCAGCACGGAATCCAGCCACTGCGTGACCGAGGTTCGGAAGCTGGCCACCATCACCGTCAGCGCCACGGCCAGGCTGAGCGATGCCACCACGCCACTCACTGCCACCGCCGCGCTGCCGCGCACCCGGCGCGCGCGCTCCACCGCCAGTAGCGGCAGGGCCTGGCGTGCTACCAGCGGCGCCACACGGTCCAGCACGGTGCCCACCAGCCAGGGCAGGCCGGCAATGCCACCCACCAGAATCATCCCCACACTCAGATACGCCGCCAGCGGAATGCCGGCCACGGGTGGCAACAGGGCCATCAATGCACCAGCTGCCAGCAACACCAAGGCGATGACGCCGTGGCTTTGCACCACCTGCACCACGCCCAGCCCTTTCAGCGTCTGCGCCGGTGGCAGGCCCTGGGCCCAGCGCGCCGGCCACCAGGCACCCACCAGTGCCGCCGCCACACCCAGCACCCCAAAGGCCAGCGCGGCCAGCGGGCTCCATTGCAACGCCGGTGCGGCACCCGAGAAGAAGCCACCGCCCAGATCGCCGCCCAGGAGGCGCAGCGCCAGCGCCGCCAGGCCCGTGCCCAGCGAAACGCCCAGTGCGCTGCCAATCACGCCCAGCGCCAGCGCCTCCAGCAGCACCAGGCGCAGCCGCTCGGTGGCGGTCAGGCCCAGCACGCCCAAGAGTGCAAACTGCGGCGCGCGCCGGCTCACGCTCAGGGCCAGCACCGAAAACACCAGAAAGCCGCCGGTGAACAGCGCCACCAGCGCCAGCACGGTCAGGTTGACGCGGTAGGCGCGCGACAGTGTGGACATGCGGGCGAGCGTGTCGCCCGGCTCGGTCAGCCGGGCGTCGGCCGGCCAGTCGGCTGCAGCCTGCACGCTGCGCATGAAGCTGGCGCGGTCCACGCCGGCGCGCAGGCGGATGTCCACACGGGTGATGCGGCCCTGCATGGCGAACAGGTCCTGGGCGGCGGCAATGTCCATCACCGCCAGCGGGGCACCACTGGCGCGCACCGATCCGGCGACCCGTACCGGCACCAGCTGCATGCCGCGTTGCAGTTGAAGCGTGTTGCCAGCCAGGCGGCTGCGCGCCGTGGCGTTCAGGAACACGGTGGCGGGGGCGAAGATGTCGAGCCGGTTGGCATCAACGGAGGGTATGGGCAGCAGGTCCGGGCTTAGCCGCGCCACCTGCAGGGCGTCAATGCCGACGATGCGCAGCAGCACCCGATCCGGCGCCGGCGTGCTGCCACTGCTGGCACCCGCAGGCGCCAGTGCATAGGTGCTGAGTTCCAGCACCGGGCTGGCCAGTTCCACATCCGGGTGGTGCAACATGCGCCCCAGCAGCGCGTGGTCCACGCCACCGGCCACGCCCGAGCCCGCGCGCAACTCCAGATCGGGCTGGCCACCCACCGAGCGCACGGCCTGCGCAAACTCGTCCAGCGCCGAGGCATTGATCAGGTGCACCGAAAAAGCCAGCGCCACGCCCAGCATCACCGATACGATGGCGGCCGCGTTGCGCCAGGGGTGGTTGCGCCATTCCTGCCAGGAAAAGCTGCACAGCAGTGACACGAGGGTTTTCATCAGTGAGACGGATTGTGCGCTGGCGCGTTGGGCCATGGTGGGCGCCGGTAAAATTTGCCGCAACGCCCCCACACAATGCACCACCGTTTCTCCCTCGTCTTCACCGCTGGTCTGCTGGCGTTCAATGCCGCATGTGCCTGCGCCGCAGAGCTGCGCGTGTTGACCCATGCCTCCTTTGCCGTACCACCGGCGCTGCTGGCCCAGTTCGAGAAAGATGCCGGTGTGACGCTGCGCATCACCAAGTCGGGCGACGCGGGTGAGATGCTGAACAAGCTGATCCTGACCCGCGCCAACCCGGTGGCCGATGTGGTGTTTGGCATTGACAACGTGCTGGCCGCCAAGGCCGATGCGGCCCAGGTGCTGGATGCCTATGCGCTTCCCACGGATAAGGGCAGGGCGCGCGCGGATGCCGTCACGCTGCCGCCCAAGCTGTTGCCCGTTGACTATGGCTATGTCACCGTCAACTACGACAAGGCCTGGTTTGCCAAAAAGGGTCTGGCCCTGCCGCGCACGCTGGACGACCTGGCGCAACCCGCTTATGCCCGCCTTTTAGTGGTGCAGAACCCGGCCACGTCCAGCCCGGGCATTGCCTTTTTGCTGGCCACCATCGGTGCGTTGGGCGAAGAAAAGGCCTTTGACTGGTGGGCCCGCATGCGCACCAATGGCCTCAAGGTGGCCAAGGGCTGGAGCGAGGCCTATTACACCGAGTTCAGCCACAACGGCGGCGCGCGTCCGCTGGTGGTGAGCTACGCCAGCAGTCCCGCAGCCGAACTGTTTTACAGCAAGACCAAACCCACCGAGCCGCCCACCGGCAGCCTGAGTTTGCCGGGCGGTGTGTTCCGCCAGGTCGAGGGCGTGGCGCTAGTCAGAGGCGGCAAGCAGCGCGCCGCGGCTATCCGCTTCATGGTATTTTTGCGTTCCAAGCCCGTGCAGCAGGCGTTGCAGACCGAGATGTGGATGTACCCGTTTGACGCCAGTGTGCCGCGCGTCGAGGCTCTGCGCCATGCACCCGAGCCAGCGGCCTTTGATACCCCCGGCGCCCAGGCCATTGCGGACAAGGGCGCGGACTGGGTGCGGCGCTGGACCAAGGTCGTGCTGAAGTAGCACGCCGCAGGCCCGGCCCCAAGCACCCATGAAAAACCCCACCCGCCTGGCCTTGGCCGCGTTGCCACTGGCCTTTTTGCTGGCACTGCTGGTGGCGCCCGCCCTGCGCCTGCTGCTCGAAGGCGGGCAGCTTTCACCATGGGCACCGTGGCAGGACGACTACCTGCGCTGGCGCATGACCTGGTCGCTGCTGCAGGCGCTGCTGACCTGCGCCGGGGCCTTGGTGCTGGGCCTGCCGGTGGCCTGGGTGTTGGCGCGGTTTGAATTCCCCGGCCGCGGCCTGGTGCTGCATGCGCTGATGCTGCCCTTTGTCGTGCCCACGCTGGTGGCGGCCATGGGGGTGCTGGCCCTGCTGGGGCCGCAGGGTGTGTTGCATGCGCTGGGCGGACCGGACCTGCAGGGCGGCCCCTGGCTGCTGATCTACGGCAATCTGTTCTTCAACCTGTGCCTGGTGGTGCGCACCTGCACCGAGGCTTTTGCGCAGGTCAGCGCCTCGCGCCTGGCAGCGGCCCGCACGCTGGGTGCGACGCCGTGGCGCGTGTTCTGGCGCATCGAGTGGCCGGCCATTGCGCCGTGGCTGCTGTCGGCGCTGTGCCTGGTGTTTTTGTATTGCTTCTCCGGTTTTGGCCTGGCGCTGGTACTGGGCGGGCAGGACTATGCCACGGTGGAGGTGGAGATTTTTACGTTGGTCGCGCACGAGCTGGAGCTGGCCCAGGCCGCGTCGTTGGCGCTGTGGATGCTGGCGCTAACGGCCGGTGTGGCACTGGCCTATGCCGCGCTGGCGCGGCGTCTTGCCAATCCCATGCGCAGTGATGCGGTAGCGCGCACCCGGCCGCATGGCCTGCGCCAATGGAGTGCCGTGGGTGCAGCCTTGGTGGTGCTGGCGCTGTTCTGCGCCGCGCCGCTGCTGTCGATTGTGGGGCGGGCCGCAACCGCAGGTTCCGCAGCCTGGTCCGTGCTGCTGGAAGAGTCCACGCTGCAGGCGTTGTGGAACAGCCTGCGCTTCACCGTGATGGCCGTGGCGCTGGCATCCGTGCTGGGGCTGGCCCATGCGTTTGCCGCGCGCCGCTCGGTGCTGTTGCGCGCTTTTGCGTTCCTGCCCTTTGTGCTGTCGCCGGTGGCCGTGGCCTTTGGCCTGTTGCTGCTGTACCCGCAGTGGACGGCCAGCCTGGGTCTGCTGGTCTGCGCCTATGCGCTCTTGGCCTATCCGTTTGTGGCGCAGTCGCTGGCCGCCGGGTTGGACGCCATGCCGTTGCACCTGGCGCAGGCCGCGCGCACGCTGGGTGCCTCGCCCTGGCATGTGGCCTGGCGCGTGACGCTGCCGCTGCTGCGCCCCGCCTTGCGCCGGGGCATGGCGTTTGCCGCCGCCACCGCCGTGGGTGAATTTGCCGTCACGCTGTTTCTGTCGCGCCCGGAATGGGCCACGCTGACCACCCGGGTCTACGAGTACCTGGGCCGCCCCGGTGGTGCCAACCGCGATGCGGCGTTGGTGCTGGCCTGCCTGCTGATGGCGCTGGCGCTGCTGGCGTTTGCGCTCATTGAATGGTCGGCTCAGGAGAAGAATGTTGTTCGAGGGAGAAGCCATGCTTGAGTTGCAACAACTCGCCAAGGATTGGGACGCGCGCGCGCTGCTGCAGGGCGTGAACCTGCGCGTGGCAAGCGGTGAGACGGTGGCGATTCTGGGGCCGTCCGGCAGTGGCAAGAGCACGCTGCTGAAGATCGTGGCGGGGCTGGAGCCGCTGGACGCTGGCCGTGTTCTGTTCGACGGCCAAGACATCACCAGGCTGCCTCCCGAGCGGCGCCGCTTTGCGTTGATGTTCCAGGACTTTGCGCTGTTTCCGCACCTGGACGTGCAGGACAACGTGGCCTTTGGCCTGGTCGAGCAGGGCCTGCGCAAGGTGGACGCACGGGCCCAGGCCTGCACCATGCTGGAGCGCTTTGGCCTGCAGGCCTTTGCGCGTGCGCGGGTGACGCAACTCTCGGGTGGCGAGCAGCAGCGCGTGGCGCTGGCCCGTGCGCTGATCACGCAGCCGCGCGTGCTGCTGCTGGACGAGCCGTTCTCCGCGCTGGACGCGGAGCTGCGCCTGCAACTGCGCGAGGAGTTCCGCCAGCGCATTGCCGATCTTCAGATGGCCACGCTGCTGGTGACGCACGACGAGGCCGAGGCCCGCGCCATGGGTAATCGCGGCTACCGGGTGGTGCAGGGCGGACTGCAGTCGCTGTGGTGAGATAGTGGTTTTGAACGAAATAGGCCTATAGCCCTCGTAAAATAAGCGCATGTAGCTATTAAAAGTATAGCTATACGACTGGCTCCTGGACTGGCGGCATCAGCTTCTTGTTGTAGAACGTGAAAGAATTCTTGCCCCTGGCCTTGCTCTCGTACATGGCGGCATCCGCCAGATTGAGCAGGGCATCCACCTCCGGCGCGTCGCCCGGGTAGAGGCTGATGCCGATGCTCACGCCCACCCGGCAGGTGGCGCCTGACGTCAGCGGGATCTCCGGCGCCAGCGAGGCGATGATTTTTTCGGCCATGCCGGCAATGGCGGCGGCACTGGACTCCTGCATGCCCCCCAGCACGATGGCGAACTCGTCGCCCCCCAGGCGGGCCACCGTGTCCGCCTCGCGCACGCAGGCCAGCCAGCGCCGGGCCATTTCCCGCAGCACCTGGTCACCCGCGTCATGGCCAAACTGGTCGTTCACCCGCTTGAATCCATCCAGGTCGGCAAACAGCAGGGCCACGCCGGAGTTGTTGCGCCGGGCCAGGGCGCATTCCTTGGACAGGCGGTCAAACAGCAGGGCCCGATTGGGCAGGTTGGTCAGGTTGTCGAAATTGGCCTGGTGCCAGGTCAGCTCCTCGGTTTTCTTGCGGTCGGTCAGGTCCTTGATGAACACAAAGAACTGTCCGCCGCTGATGGGCGAGTAGGTGAGCACCACCTCCACCGGCCACACGCTTGCGTCCTTGCGCCGGTGCGAGGTCTCAAAGCCCAGACTGCCGCTGTGCATGGTGTCTTCCAGACGTTTGGTCACCTCCGGCAGGCTCTGATTGGCTTCCAGGTCCGTAATGTGCAGGGTCAGCAGCTCGGCCCGGGAGTAGCCGGATAGCCGTGCATAGGCCTGGTTGGCATCCACCAGCTTGCCCGTGGGGTCTACCGACCAGAAGCCATCGCTGGTGGTTTCGATGGCGGCGCGAAACATGGCATCTTTTTCATGCAGGGAGCGTTCCACCCGCTTGCGCTCGGAGATGTCGCGCGCAATCATCGACGAGCCGATGACCGCACCCCGGGCATCGTGCAAGGGCGAGATGGACACCGAGACGTCCTTGAGGGCCTGATCCTTGCACAGCCGTACCGTTTCGAAGTGCTTGACCGGTTCACCGCGTTCAACGCGCTCCAGCACCGCCGTCGCATGTGCATCCAGCGCGGGGGGCACCAGAACCTGCAGGGGGCGGCCCAGCATGTCGGCGGCCGAGTAGCCAAACAGCCGCTGGGCGCCGGCGTTCCAGCTGGTGACCCGGCCGTCCAGGTCGCTGCCGATGATGGCATCCTCGGAACTCTGGACGATGATGGCCTGCCGCTGGCGCTCTAGTTCCAGCAGGCGCAGATTCAGAAAGGTCCGGTAGGCGGTCTCGCTGACCACCACCAGGATGACGAAGGCGCCGGTCAGCAGCCAGTTGGTCAGGGCATATGTTTGCCAGCCGGCATCGTTCCACCACAGGCCGATGTTGAAGGAAATAAACAGCGCGGGGATCACGGAACGGATGACGGATCGCAGCACGCCAAAGACGGCAATGCCCATCAACACCTGCATCTGGGCTGCAAGGGCGATGTGCAGGTCGCGCAGAATACCCAGGTAGATCACCGACACCAGCACCGCAATGACGGTGGCCGAAAGCGCGATGACGGGCGGTGCCCATTTGATCCATTTTGGGTTGTTCAGCAGCACGGCACCCAGCAGACAGGGCGCGGTAGCCACCACGCGCCAGGGCCAGGTCACGGCCAGCAGGGCCGGATCAATCATCCAGTCCATCGCAGCGTAGGAAACAAACAGAAAAGCGGTCGCGAGGGCCACAAATGTGACCGTGGCCCGGTACTGGGTCACCCAGGCGGTTTCGTTTTCGTCAATGCTGAACATTGGAACTGCCCGCAATTTTGGAGGTCCCGGTCGGCCAGAGCACGACAACGCGTGGCCTTCGGGTTCATACCGCGCAGAGTATCAGAACATCCCCGCGCTGTCGCCCCCTGGGGGACTGAACTGTGCGGGTATTGCGCGGCCTGGCACGCCGGCAATGTGCGGCATTGCACAGACCGCAACGGAAGGTGTCTCTACGCTGTTTGGAGTGGCGCTCCCTTCGGGAGTCGCTTGTCGGGGTGCGGATTGCTTGGTTCGTGGCCCGCATCATCTGTCCGCGAGTAAGCCATGACCCACCCAGTTCCCACCCGCGCCAGCCACGTGTCCGCACCGGACGCAGCGCCGACGGTTAGTCTGGAGCGAGATAACCAGGAGGCATTGCTGCGCACCGGGGCGTTGCAAAGCGCCATTTTCAACAGTGCCAATTTTTCCAGTATCGCCACCGATGCCAAGGGGGTGATCCAGATTTTCAACGTCGGGGCCGAGCGCATGCTGGGCTATACGGCCGCCGAAGTGATGAACAAGATCACCCCGGCTGATATTTCGGACCCGCAGGAGGTGGTTGGGCGGGCACAGGCCCTGAGTCTGGAACTGGGCACCACGATCACACCGGGCTTTGAGGCGCTGGTGTTCAAGGCATCGCGCGGCATCGAAGACATTTATGAGTTGACCTATATCCGCAAGGACGGCAGCCGCTTTCCGGCGGTGGTGTCTGTCACCGCACTGCGCGATGCGCAGGACGCCATCATCGGCTACCTGCTGATCGGCACCGACAACACCGCACGCAAGCAGGCCGAAGAGGCGCTGCTGAAGGCCGGAGCGTTGCAAAGCGCCATTTTCAACAGCGCCAATTTTTCCAGCATCGCCACCGATGCCAAGGGGGTGATCCAGATTTTCAACGTCGGGGCCGAGCGCATGCTGGGCTATATGGCCGCCGAAGTGATGAACAAGATCACCCCGGCTGATATTTCGGACCCGCAGGAAGTGGTTGCGCGCGCGCAGGCACTGAGCCAAGAGATAGGCACCACGATCATGCCGGGCTTTGAGGCCCTGGTGTTCAAGGCTTCCCGCGGCATAGAGGACATTTATGAGCTGACCTATATCCGCAAGGATGGCAGCCGCTTCCCGGCCATCGTGTCGGTTACGGCACTGCGCGACGACGACAACGCCATCATTGGTTACCTGCTGATCGGCACCGACAACACCGCGCGCAAACAAGCGGAAGAGGCGCTGCTCAAGGCCGGCGCGCTGCAAAAAGCCATTTTTGACAGCGCCAATTTTTCCAGCATCGCCACCGACGCACGGGGCGTGATCCAGATTTTCAACGTCGGGGCCGAGCGCATGCTGGGCTATACGGCCGCGGAGGTGATGAACATACGTACCCCGGCCGATATTTCGGACCCGCAAGAAGTCATTGAACGGGCCAAAGCCCTGAGCGTTGAGCTGGCAACCGAGATCACACCCGGCTTCGAGGCGCTGGTGTTCAAGGCGGCACGCGGGATTGAAGACATTTACGAGCTGACCTACATTCGCAAGGACGGCAGCCGCTTCCCCGCCGTGGTGTCGGTCACCGCGCTGCGTGATGACGACAACGCCATCATTGGTTACCTGCTGATCGGCACCGACAACACCGCGCGCAAACAAGCGGAAGAGGCGCTACTCAAGGCCGGCGCGCTGCAAAAAGCCATTTTTGACAGCGCCAACTTCTCCAGCATCGCCACCGATGCACGGGGCGTGATCCAGATTTTCAACGTCGGGGCCGAGCGCATGTTGGGCTACACCGCCTTGGAGGTGATGAACAAGATCACCCCGGCTGATATTTCGGACCCGCAGGAGGTGATCGAGCGGGCCAAGACACTCACCACGGAACTCGGCACACCGATCACACCGGGCTTTGAGGCGCTGGTGTTCAAGGCGGCGCGCGGCATTGAAGACATTTATGAGCTGACCTACATCCGCAAGGACGGAAGCCGCTTTCCGGCGGTGGTGTCGGTCACCGCGCTGCGCGATGACCAGGATTCCATCATCGGCTACCTGCTGTTTGGCACCGACAACACCGCGCGCAAGCAGGCCGAAGAGGCGCTGCTCAAGGCCGGGGCGCTGCAAAAGGCCATCTTTGACAGCGCCAACTTCTCCAGCATCGCCACCGACGCACTGGGTGTGATCCAGATTTTCAACGTTGGGGCCGAGCGCATGCTGGGCTATGCCGCCGCAGAGGTGATGAACATACGCACCCCGGCCGATATTTCGGACCCGCAGGAAGTCATTGAACGGGCCAAAGCCCTGAGCGTTGAGCTGGCAACCGAGATCACGCCCGGCTTCGAGGCGCTGGTGTTCAAGGCCGCACGCGGGATTGAAGACATTTACGAGCTGACCTACATCCGCAAGGACGGCAGCCGCTTCCCCGCCGTGGTGTCCGTCACCGCACTGCGTGATGACGACAACGCCATCATTGGTTACTTGCTGATTGGCACCGACAACACGGCGCGCAAGCAGGCTGAAGAGGCGCTGCTGAAGGCCGGAGCGTTGCAAAGCGCCATCTTCAATAGTGCCAATTTTTCCAGTATCGCCACCGATGCCAAGGGGGTGATCCAGATTTTCAACGTCGGCGCTGAGCGTATGCTGGGCTATACGGCTGCGGAGGTGATGAACAAGATCACGCCGGCCGACATCTCCGACCCGCAGGAGGTCGTTGCACGCGCACAGGAGTTGAGCGTGGAACTAGGCACCACCATCACACCGGGCTTTGAGGCCCTGGTGTTCAAGGCCTCGCGCGGCATCGAGGACATCTATGAGCTGACCTATATCCGCAAGGGTGGCAGTCGCTTCCCCGCTGTGGTGTCGGTCACGGCGCTGCGCGATGTGCAGGGTGCCATCATCGGCTATCTGCTGATCGGCACCGACAACACGGCGCGCAAACAGATCGAGGCCGACCAGAAGAAGCTCGATCAGCGCTTGCGCGACCAGCAGTTCTACACGCGGTCCTTGATCGAGTCGAATATCGACGCACTGATCACCACCGATCCCTCGGGCATCATCACCGACGTCAACAAGCAGATGGAGGCGTTGACGGGCTGCACCCGCGACGAGCTGATTGGCGCACCGTTCAAGAACTGTTTCACCGATCCGGAGCGGGCGGAAGCGGGCATCAAGCGGGTGCTGGTGGAGAAGAAAATCACCGACTACGAGCTGACGGCGCGCGCCCGGGACAGCGAAGAAACCGTGGTGTCGTACAACGCCACCACCTTCTATGATCGCGATCGGATTCTGCAGGGCGTGGTGGCCGTTGCGCGCGACGTGACGGAGCAAAAACGCCTGGATCAGGTGCTGCTGGACCAGAACGTCGAGTTGGAGAGCGCCAAGGAAATCGCCGAAAAGGCCAACCTGGCCAAGTCCGAATTCCTGGCCACCATGAGCCACGAGATCCGCACACCCATGAATGGTGTGATTGGCATGATCGATGTGCTGCAGCAAAGCAGCCTGACCAGCCCGCAGATGGAGATGACCAACATCATCCACGACTCGGCGTTTGCCTTGCTGGCGGTGATCAATGACATCCTGGACTTCTCCAAGATCGAGGCCAAGAAGCTGGAAATAGAAAACATCCCCATGTCGATTGCCGACGTGGTGGAGGGCGCGTGCGAGAGCATCAACCACATGGCCCTCAAGCGCAGCGTGGAGCTGACCCTGTTTGTAGACCCCGCCATCCCGGACGCGCTGCTGGGAGACCCCGGACGCCTGCGCCAGGTGCTGATCAACCTGACCAACAACGCCATCAAATTTTCCAGCGGACAGGGGCGCACCGGCCGGGTGTCGGTGCGGGCCCTGCTCCGAGAACGCCAGGAAGGCACGGTCAGCCTGGCGTTTCATGTCGCGGACAACGGAATCGGGATTGACGAGGCAACCCGCGGGCGCCTGTTTTCGGCCTTTATCCAGGCCGACACATCGACCACCCGCAATTTCGGCGGAACGGGGTTGGGGCTGGCGATTTCCGGCCAGTTGGTGGACATCATGGGTGGCGACATCACAGTGCAAAGCGAGTTGGGAAAGGGGTCCGTTTTCAGTGTCCAGGTTGCATTTGCCGTGGCGCCCGAAACGGGTGCCCAGGTGGGCGAGTCGGGCCCGGTGGCGGGGTTGAACTGTCTGGTGGTCGGTGGCAACACCGGCCTTGCCGAGGATATAGCTGCCTACCTGAGTTACGAGAAGGCCCAGATCGAGCGGGCGGGCAGTCTGGCGAGTGCGATTCAGTGGATGCGGATGCATCCATCGGGGCTGGGCATTGTGGTCATTGACGACGCACTCCCGGGCAGTTTGCTCGCCGGGTTGCGGGAAGCCGCGGATCCTGCGCAGGACATCCATTTTGCCGTGATTGGCCGGGGACGCCGGCGCCGTCCGCGCATGGGTGGCGCGGATATGGTCATGGTGGACGGCAATCTGCTGACCCGCAAGGTCCTGCTGGAAACGGTGGCCATTGCAGCAGGCCGCGCCACGCTGCAGGACCGGGACCTGTCGAAGGTGGAGGAAAAACCGAATCCGGTTCCGGTGTCGCACGAGGAGGCCCGCCGGGTGGGAAGCCTGATTCTGGTGGCAGAGGACAACGAGTACAACCAGAAAGTGATATTGCAGCAGCTCATGCTGCTGGGGCGCACCGCCGACATTGCCAACAATGGCCGTGAGGCCTTGAACCGCTGGCAAAGCGGGGCTTACTCCCTGCTCATCACCGACCTGCACATGCCCATGATGGATGGCTATGAGCTGACCGCCGCCATTCGCGCCGCCGAAGCTGGCAAGGTGCGCATACCCATCATTGCGTTCACAGCCAATGCCCTTAAGGGGGAGACCGAACACTGTGTGGAAATCGGCATGGACGATTACCTCAGCAAGCCGGTGCAATTGGCCCAGCTCAAGGCCATGCTGGACAAGTGGCAGCCGGCAAGTGCTTGCGACGCAGGACCCGTATTTCCGGCGCCAGCGCAGGAGCCGGTGAATGCGGTGGATGTGAATGTGCTGAAGGCGCTGATAGGTAGCGAGGAGGCACTGGTGCGCGAGTTCCTGCGGGACTTCCATTCCAGTGCCACGGCGATGGCGCTGGCGCTGCAGACGTCCTATGCCAGTGGCGACTGGGCCGCCACCGGTGCCCTGGCGCACAAGCTCAAGTCATCGTCCCGATCGGTTGGGGCGCTGGTGTTGGGGGACTTGTGCCAATCCATTGAGACCGCCGGCAAGGGCGGTGAATCCGGCAAACTGGCGCACATGCTCCAGCAGTTTGAGCGAGAGTTGAGCCGGGTCGATGCGTTTTTGCATGCCTACCTCGATCCATCATCGGAGCCGGCCAGCGCATGACCTGACGCCTTGGGTGCTATTGCGCGGCGATGCCGTCCCCGCGCAAATGCAGCACGCGGTCGGCGCGCGCTGTGGCGGCTTCGGAGTGCGTCACCAGCACCAGGGAGGTGCCATGTGCACGGGTCTGCGCCACCAGTGCTTCCATGACCTTGGCGGCGGTGGTCGGGTCCAGGTTGCCGGTGGGCTCGTCGGCCAGCAACAGGGTGGGGCGGTGCACCAGGGCGCGGGCAATGGCCACGCGCTGCAACTGCCCGCCGCTCAATTGCTGCGGCAGGCGGCTGCCCATGCCCTCCAGCCCGACGGCGTGCAACATGGCCTGCACCCGCTCGTCGTCCGGCGTGTTCAGCAGCAACAGCGGCAGCGCCACGTTCTGCGTCACGTCCAGATGGCCCAGCACGTGGAAGGCCTGGAACACAAAGCCTACCTTCTGGCGCCGCATGAGCGCGCGTTCATCGTCATTGAGTTGCCCCAGGTCCACGCCGTCCAGGTGCACGCTGCCGCTGTCCCAGCTGTCCAGTCCGGCCATGCAGTTGAGCAGCGTGGACTTGCCCACACCCGACTCGCCGACGATGGCGACAAACTCGCCCGGCTCGACGGTGAGGGACACATTGGCAAACACGGGCGTGTCGCCATAGCGTTTGCTTAAGCTTTGGAGGTGCAGGTTCATGGTGGGAGATGCCGGGTGGTGCCCATGATAGTGGAGGCACAATGGTGCCATGACACGCCGAACCCTACTCCTCTCCGCCCTGGCCGCTGCGGCCAGCCTGTCCACCTTCAGCCCGGTGTGGGCGCAGGGGCGGCCGATCCGCCTGATCGTGCCCTACGCGGCGGGCGGCCCGCTGGATGTGACGGCCCGCGTGCTGGCCGAGCGCGTCAAGGACAGCCTGGGCACCGTCATCGTGGAGAACAAGCCCGGCGCCGGTGGCAACATTGGCGCCGACGCGGTGGCCAAGGCCACACCCGACGGTCTGACCATTGGCATTGCCGCCACCGCCACCCATGCGGTCAACCCCTGGCTGTTCGCCAAGATGCCCTACAACGCGGCCACCGATTTCGCCCCCATCACGCAGATGGTGCGCGTACCCAATGTGTTGGTGATGAATGCCGAGGCCGCCAAGCGCCTGAACATCAACAGTGTCAAGGATCTGATTGCCTATGCCAAGGCCAACCCGGCCAAGCTGAACTACGGCAGCGGCGGCAACGGCAGCGCCGGTCACCTGGCCGGTGAAATGTTCAAGGCCCAGGCCGGCATCTTTGCCGTGCACATTCCGTACAACGGTGGCAACCCGGCGCAGTTCGCGCTGCAAAGCGGCCAGGTGGACTTCAACTTTGACAACCTGTCCACCGCAGCACCGGGCATCAAGTCGGGCAAGCTCAAGGCCCTGGCCGTAACCACATTGGCACGCTCGACCGCGCTGCCCGATGTGCCACCGGTGGCGGACACACTCAAGGGTTTTGCCATCGACACCTGGTGGGGCCTGGTCGCGCCGGCCGGCACACCCAAGGACGTGATCGCCAAGCTCAACACCGCGTTTGTGGCGGCGCTGAATACGCCCGAGGCGCAGGCGCGTTTCGCAGGGCTGCTGGCGGAGCCGGTGCCGACCACGCCCGAGCAGTTTGGTGCGTTGATGAAGAGCGAGCTGGCCAAGTACCAGGCGGTGGTGAAGGCGGCTGGGGCGAAGGTCGACTAGGACTCACCCCCTATCTTGAACACACCCCCTATCCCCCCCGCCCCTTTCCACCCTCGCCAGGGTGGAAAGGGGAGCCGAACAGCCCTATTTGGCCGCGTGTTTTAAGGGGGCACGTACAAGGTGCTAGCCGTTGGCTTAAAGTGTTGATGGCATAGGCCAATTGCGGAGCATGATTGAAGGTCGTACCAGTAGTGGGTACGACCTTTTTCTTTGGGCGAGAGATGCCGCTAGACTCAAGTTGAACTGAGGTGAGCAAACAGGGGCCCGACTTGATCAAGAAATCGCTTCGTATCGTGACGTGGAACTGCAACGGGGCTCTGCGCAAGAAGTTGAGCGGGCTTGCCGCTCTTAAGGCGGACATCTGCGTGGTTCAGGAGTGCGAAGACCCTGGCCAAACCAAAGATATCGTCTACACCGCCTGGTGCGCCAACCATCTGTGGACCGGCACCAACAAGAACAAGGGACTCGGCGTGTTCGCCTCTGGCGAGCTGACTTTGCAGGCCGTGCCTATGGATTTAGCGCCTTTGGAGCTGTTCCTTCCCTGCATAGTGAACAACGACTGGCCACTGCTTGCCACTTGGACCAAACAGGCCAACTCCCCAAACTTCAGGTACATCGGACAACTCTGGAAGTTCCTGCAGGCGCACAAGGACTTTTTGAGGCATCCGCGCGCCATGCTGGTAGGCGACTTGAACAGCAATGTCATCTGGGACGAGTGGGACCGGTGGTGGAACCACTCGGACGTGGTACGTGAACTTTCGGAGTTGGGATTACAGAGTTGTTACCACCGGCACTTCTTAGAGGTACAAGGTAAGGAGACCTTACCCACATTTTTCCTGCACCGTCACGTCGAAAAGCCGTACCACATTGACTACGGTTTTGCCAGTTTGCGATGGGCTGTAAAGAGCGTGGAAGTTGGCGCGATTTCTGACTGGCTTGCGGAAAGTGACCACCTGCCGA
Source organism: Burkholderiales bacterium (assembly GCA_038327925.1). Taxonomy (GTDB): domain Bacteria; phylum Pseudomonadota; class Gammaproteobacteria; order Burkholderiales; family Burkholderiaceae_C; genus Allorhodoferax. The sequence goes on from JBBQLM010000022.1 coordinate 59,318, forward strand.
TGGTCTTTGATTTGGAACGTACGGACTGACGACGACCGCCGTGCGGCTACCTCCCATCGAAATACAAAATGACTTGTAGGTACCCCACCGGAGAAATTTTCGACAAGAAAATGCCCTCGATACCGCGGTGGTTCAGAGGGCATCCTGAGAAATCAGGCTCAAAGCGTCAACACTTTAAGCCCCCCGGCTGGCAAGGTGGTGAGGGGCTATTTTTTGGGCGTTGTTTGTGAGCGGAACCTGTGTGGTGTTGGCTTGTGAGCGTGTACGTCCCTTGTTAAAAGACGAGGCCAAATAGGGCTGTTAGGCTCCCTCTTTCGCCCCGGTGGGGGCGAGAGAAAGCGGGGGTGTGAGGGGGGAGGTGAGGAAGCCTCCTGAAAGGAAAAACCACCCAACAGAACGCCCTACCGCCCAGCCTCCTAGCCCAGCAGCACATCCACCCGACGCAACACCGCCTCCAGTGCCCCGGCGTCGTCGGTCGCAACAACACAACGCTGTGGCATCGAACGCAACCATGTGATCTGCCGCTTGGCCAACTGGCGGGTGGCGATGATGCCCAATTCACGCAGGCCTGAAGTTTGCAGCGCCCCGATGGAGCCAGCAGCCTCATGGGCGTCCAGCGCCTCCCACACCTGTCGGTAACCCACGCAGCGCATGGAAGGCAAGTCGGGGTGCAGGTCACCCCTGGCGCGCAAGCGCCGCACCTCGTCAATGAAACCCTGCTCCAGCATCGTGTCAAAGCGCTGGGCGATGCGCGCGTGCAGCCAGCTCCGCTCCAAGGGTTCCAAGGAAATTAGGCCTCTAGCCCTCGTGGAATCTGCGTGAGTAGCTATTGATTTAGTAGCGCTCTGGCTGGCATGGAAGTGCGACAGGGGCAGGCCGGAGATGCGAAACACCTCCAGCGCGCGCTGGATGCGCTGGCTGTCCATGGGCGCCAGGCGCGCGGCGGTCACCGGGTCCACCCGGGCCAGCTCGGCGTGCAGCGCGGGCCAGCCTTGCACTGCGGCCTGTGCCTCCAGCTCGGCGCGGATGGCGGGGTTGGCGGCGGGCATGTCGTCCAGGCCGTCGAACAGCGCCTTGAAGTACAGCATGGTGCCGCCCACCAATAGCGGCAGCTTGCCGCGCGCGGTGATGTCGTGGATCAGGCGCGTGGCATCGCGCACGAACTCGGCGGCGCTGTAGGCCTGCAGTGGGTCGCGGATGTCGATCAGGTGGTGCGGAACCTGTGCCAGCTCGGCCGCGCTGGGCTTGGCCGTGCCGATGTCCATGCCGCGGTAGACCAGGGCTGAATCCACGCTGATGATCTCGCAGGGGTGCTCTTGCGCAATCGCCAGTGCGGCGGCAGTTTTGCCACTGGCGGTGGGGCCGGCCAGGCAGATGTGGAGGGGCAGGGCTTCAGGGGCGGCCATAGCGTTGCACCAGGGTCCAGGCTGAGAGGGCAATGAGCACGCTCCAGAACAGGATGCCAAAGATCAGCGGAGCGGTGGTTCCATCCATGTGTGCGCCCAGCCATTGGCCGGCGGCAAAGGCACTGACCATGGCCAGAAAGCCGTTCAAGGCCGATGCCGCACCGGCCGCCTTGGGGAAGGGGCCAACGGCGCCGCTTTGCCCGCAGGGGTTGTGGATGCCGTGGGCCAGCATGAACAGGCCAAAAGGAATCTCGATGGCCCAGACCGACTGCACACCGGCCAGGCTCAATGCCGCCATGGTGCCGGCGCCGCCCAGCGTCAATGCGCCGCCAATGGCTACGGTGCGGCGCACGCCCACGCGCACCAGCAGGCGGCGGCACAGAAAGGTGCCCATGATGTAGATGAACGAGTTGGCGAACATCACCAGCCCGTACTGTGGGGTGGAGAGGCCCAGCACGCGGATGAACACGAATGACGAGGTCGCCAGAAACGTGAACAGGCCGCTGTAGGCAAAGGTGGACAGGGCGGTGAACGCCCAGAAGGTGGGGTTGCGCACAATGCCCAGCCAGGTGTGGACCAGCGTCGTGAGTTGCAGGGCGTGGGGATTCTTGTGCGCCAGTGTTTCCTCAAAGCGCAGCGCAATCACACCCAGCGCCACGGCGCCAAACACGGCCAGTGTCAGCAACGCCACATGCCAGTCGAACAGTGCCGTCAGCAAGCCGCCCAGCGGCGCGCTCAGGCAGGCGATGACGCCCAGACCGCTCAATCCCTTGGACATGACGCTGGCTCCCTGGGCCGGGGTGTAGAGGTCACGCACGATGGCACGCGCGCACATCACGCCCGCGCCCATGGCCGCGCCCTGCAGCGTGCGCCAGATGATCAGCAGGTCCATGGTCGGCGCAAACGCGCTGCCCACCGATGCCGCCACATAGGCCACCATGCCGGTCAGCAGAATCGGCCGCCGCCCGTACCGGTCGGACAGCGGGCCCCAGACGAGTTGGGATACGCCAAACGCGAGTAGCAGGGCCGTGAGTGTGAGCTGCGCCTGCGGCATGCTGGCGCCCAGTTCCTGCGTCAGGCCGGGCAGGGCGGGCAAGTACAGGTCGGTGGTGATCGGCTGCAGGCCCAGCAGCAGGGCCAGGGTCAGCACGATCAGTGCCGGGTGCATGGTGGAGTGCGGACTGCGGGAGGGCATGGATTCAGGGGGACGCGGGAGCGCCGGCTTGGACATGGCGCTGCGCCACACGGTGCAGCAGAAAACCCAGACCCACGGCGGCAACCGTCAGGCCCACCACCAGCGCAATCCAGAAGCCCTGGGCCTGCAGGGGCTGGGCGGGGCGCCAGGGCGACCATTCCGGGGCAAGGCCCAGTACACAGCCCAGCGGAAGGGCAAAGACCCAGAAGGCGGTCAGGTGGATGACCATGGGCGCACGCGAAACCTTGTAGCCCCGGATGGCGCAACTGGTGGAGACCTGGGCTGCGTCCGACACCTGGAACAGCGCCGCCATCAGCAGCAGGCCGGCAGCCGCAGCCGCCACCGTTGTATCACTGGTGTAGGCAGCGGCGATCTGCGGACTGAACAGCGCCATCAGCAGTGCCGACAGCACGGCCAGCCCGATGGAGGCGCCCACGCCGACGGCAGAGCGAAAACGGGCAGCGACCGCGTCACCCGCGCCCAGCGCCTGGCCCACGCGGGTCAGCAGGGCAATGCCCAGGCTCAACGGCAGCATGAACACCAGCGACGAGAAATTCAGGGCGATCTGGTGTGCCGCCACCTGGGTGCTGCCAAAGCGCGCCACCAGCAGCGCAATCAGGCTGAAGGCGCTGCTCTCGGCAAAGTAGGTCACGCCAATCGGCAGGCCCAGCCGCAGCAGGCTGCTCACCTTTTCCCGGTGGGGCGCCTCAAAGCGGTCAAACGGCCAGGTGCTGCGGTAGGCGGGGCTGCGCTTCATCCACCACAGCAGACCGCCCAGGTTGAACCAGATGCACAGCATGGTGGCCCAGGCACAGCCCACCCCGCCGAGTTGGGGAAATCCCAGGTTGCCAAAAATCAGCAGCCAGTTCAGCAGGCAGTTCAGCAGCAGCGCGCCGATGGCAATGGCCATCATGGGCTTGGTCTGGTTCAGGCTGGCGCTGTAGCCATACAGCACCCGGTAAAAAGCAAAGGCCGGCAAGGCAAAACTGGTGACCTGCACAAAGCGCACGGCAATGTCGCGCACTGCGGGCTCGAGTTCCATGGTGTCGAACACCAGCGCGGCCAGGTTGGCCAGCACAAAGGCCACCAACCCTACGCCCAGGCCTTTCCACAGGGCCTGGCGCACCACGTGGGGCACCCGGTCCAACTGTCCCGCACCCACGTAATGGGCGACGGTGGGGTTGACCGACATCATGATGCCCATCAGGGTGACGACCACAATCATCCAAATCGATGATCCCAGCGCCACGCCAGCCAGGTCCTGGGCCGAGGCGTGCCCGGCCATGGCCACATCGGCCACTGCCATGCCCACATTGGCCAGTTGACCGACCAGAATCGGCCAGGCCAGTTGCCACAGGGCGCGGAGTTCCGCAAGGATGCGGGTGCCCAATGGAACAGGAGAGGTGACAGGGGCAGGGGGCGCAATCATGGGCTCGCCATTCTACGGGCGGCCTCTGCCGGGTGCAGCAGGCCAGGCGCACGGTCCGGCATGGGGCTGGCCCGCCTTAATTTAGGTCAAGAAATTCGAATAGACTGTTGTCCAGTAATCGGGAGCCCTGGAAACAATACCTATCCGAACATGACCCAGGAACATACACATCCACTGCAACGCCGTGCCGGCTGGATTCTGCTGGCCCTTTCACTGCCCTTGTTGTGGTGGGTGTCCCACCCTGCGCGACAGATCGTGATGGACCCCACTGCCTTTGTGTTTGCGCACACGGCGATGGAGGTGTTTGCCGTTGTGGTGGCCATGCTGGTGTTTGTGACCGGCTACCGCGCCATCTTCTCGCTGCGCCAGGGGGCGGTCGTGCTGCTCGGCATTGCGTTCCTGGGGGTGGGGCTGCTCGACTTCCTGCACACCCTGAGCTATGTCGGCATGCCCGACGCGGTGACGCCCAACACCCCGCACAAGTCCATCTTCTTCTGGCTGGCGGCGCGCATGCTGGCGGCTGGCGCACTGCTGGCCTACGCCATGTTGCCGACCGTGGTGGCGGTGACACCCCTGAAGAAACGCCTGGGCGTGGCGCTGACCCTGGTGATCGTCACGATGCTGGGTTGCCTTGGCATCGGCTGGCCGGAGCAGGTGCCGGCGCTCTTTGTCAAAGGCCAGGGCCTGACACCGCTCAAGATCGCTCTGGAGTGGCTGATCATTGCCCTCAATGGCGCGACGCTGCTCGTGCTGTGGACACGTCGCAAGGAACTGGTGCACGAATGCGTCATGGCCCTGGCGTTTGCGGCGGCGCTGTCGTCGGTGTCGGAGATGTTTTTCACGATGCTGGGTGTGATCGACAAGGATGGCGCCAATGTGTTGGGGCACTTGTACAAGGTGGCGGCCTATTTGTTCCTGTTCCATGCCACCGTCAACGAGGCGTTGCGCCGGCCGGTGGAGCGATTGGAGGTACAGCATCTGCGGGAAAAGTTGATCTTGAGTTCCTCACCGGACGCGGTGTTGTGGGTGGACGACAAGGGCATCATTTTGATGACCAACCCGGCAACCGAAGTGCTCACTGGCTACGCCACCCAGGAGCTGGTGGGACAAAACGTCGATATATTCTTGCCCGAACATTTGCGCGCACGCCATGGCCGTTCGATGCAGCACTATTTCTCCGAGCCGCATCCCCGCGCCATGGGGCAGATGGATCTGAAGCTGGTGCGCAAGGACGGCAGCGAGGTGTCGATTGACATTTCGCTGGGCCATTGGGAGGACGAGGGCGTGCGCCACGCCATTGCCTACATCCGTGACCTGACCGAACGCAAACGCTTCGAAGAATCGTTGCGCCACCAGGCCACGCACGATGAATTGACCGGCTTGCCCAACCGGTGGTTCTTCCGGCTGCAACTCAACCAGGCGCTGGCGCGGGCCACACGATCAGGCGCTCGGGTGGCGGTGCTGTTTCTGGACCTGGACAATTTCAAGAACGTGAACGACAGCTTCGGGCATCTGGTGGGCGACGCCCTGTTGGTGCAGGCCGGCTCGCGCGTTCGCAGCGTGCTCAGCGACCACGATACCCTGGCCCGCATGGGGGGCGATGAGTTTGCTGTCTTTCTCACGGATGTGAGCGATGTGGACGAGGCGGTCAGCATCGCGCTCCAACTGCTGGTTTCGCTGCAGACGGCCTACCGCTTGCAGGATCAGGACGTGTATTCGGGTGGAAGCCTGGGGCTGGCGTTCTTCCCGGACGATGCCAGTGACAGCGACGCCCTGCTGCGCTTTGCGGACATTGCCATGTACCAGGCCAAGCAGGCCGGGCGCGGCACCTACGCCTGCTACTCCCAGGAAATGGACCGGCGCGCGCGGGACGACATGCAACTGCATGCGCGCCTGAAAGCGGCGCTGGAGCAGGGGGCCCTGCAACTGCACTACCAGCCGCAGGTGGATGTGGCCAGTGGCGCCATCGTCGGGGCCGAAGCCCTGTTGCGCTGGAACGACACGGTGCTGGGGCATGTGTCTCCCGCACGTTTCATTCCGGTGGCCGAGGCGACCGGATTGATCCTGCCCCTTTCGGAGTGGGTGTTGCAGACGGCCTGTATGCAGATTGCGGCCTGGGCTCTGGCGGGCACACCGCTGCGTGTGGCCGTCAATTTTTCAGCACAGCAGTTCCGCCAACGCGACCTGGCCGAACAGGTGCGCGCGGTGCTGGAACGCTCGGGCGCGCTGGCGCAATGGTTGACGATTGAGGTCACTGAGTCGGTGGCAATGACCCAGCCCGAGCAGGCGCAGCAGCAACTCAACGCGCTGGTGGCGCTGGGCTGCCAGGTGGCGCTGGATGATTTTGGCACCGGCTACTCGTCCCTGGCCTATCTGAAGACGCTACCGGTTCACAAGCTCAAGATTGACAAGCGCTTCATGGACGGCATCCCCGGCGATGCCAATGACGTGGCCATTTCACGCGCCATCATCGCGCTGGCCCACAGCCTGGGAATGACGCTGGTGGCCGAAGGGGTGGAGTCCGACGCCCAACTGGCATTCTTGCGCCAGTATGGCTGTGAGGAATACCAGGGCTGGCTGTTTGCCAAGGCCATGCACGCAGATGCCATGACGGCGCTGATGCAGGGCGAGGTCCTGCAGGCGTCCTAGCCCCCGTTTCTCACAACTTGGTCAACTGGGTAGGCTGGTAGCCATCGTTGGCACTGGCGGGGCGGGGTGTCCTGCGTCGGTCCAGTATGTCCGGCGCCTCGGCCTTGACCCCATCGGATGCGGTCTGCGCATGCGACCAGATGCGTGGTGGTGGCATCACCGTGAACGGGCAGCCGCAGTCAGGGGAAAACCGCCAGGTGATCTGGTGCGGTGCGTGGTCCGTTGAAGGGTCCAGGCGATCAATCTCGCGCAACAGGATGTGTTCCAGCGCGGGGCCGTAGCGCAAAAAGGTTTCCTGCCATTGCGTCAGCACCAACTGGATCTGCAGCGTTTCTTCCCCCGGGGTGGGCGACACGGTGATGACCTCGCAGGACACCCACTCGGAGGGGATCCCCTGCTGGCGCAAGGTGTCCCGGAACGCTGTTTTGATCAGCTCACGCCGGACACCCGTCAGCGTTGGGACGCTCTCGCGGAATGGAGTTTCCGCATGGGCTGTGAGCGGTAATGGCGTCTTGGGACTGCCGTTTCTCAAAAACTTGAACATCGATTTCCTCCCTTGCCTTTGTATGCAGGCGTTTGTTATCGGAGCGATTTTCCCCAGATTTCTTACGGTTGGCTGGCGTCCAGACAACAAAAAGCCCGCTGGGTGCGGGCTTTTTGGGGGCAGAAAGCTACGAATTATTTCGCGGCTTCGGCCTTCTTGGCGGCGGCTTTCTTGGATTTCCTGGTCTTCTTCTTCACCGCAGCCTTGGTGGGGGTGGCCGGAGCTGCGGCGGGTGTAGCGGTGGTGGCAGGTGTTGCGGCAACGGCAGGAGTGGCAGCAACCGCAGGAGTGACTGGCTTGGCCGGGGCAGCAGGAGCCGAGGCCTGGGCATAGGCTCCAACGGCGAACAGACCAGCGATCAGGGTTGCGAGAATCTTGCTCATTTTCATTGCCTTTCAAAGCGTGTAAGAGGACTCCACAAGAGGAGACCCTCCTACAACGACGGGGTTGCCCAGGCCGTTGACGGCCTGGCAAAAAAAGTTCCGCCGCCCCCCGTCAGGGCTTGGCGTCCACCACGTCCAGCCATTTCTGCCAGGGGTTGAAGCCGGTCACCAGGGCGCTGGCAAGCAACACCAGGGCGCCACCCGCAAAAATGCCGGTGCTGAGCTGTTCGCCCAGGAACACATGGCCCCAGGCCACGCCAAACACCGGAATCATGAAGGTTGGGCTCATCGCCGCCACCGGCGACACATGGGCCAGGATGCGGATGTGCATCCAGTACGCAATCCCGGAGGTCACCACGCCCATGATGGCCACAGCCAGCAGTGCCATGGGCGTGAACTGTGCGGCAGGCCAGCTCCACGCCGCACCAGGCAACAGCATCAGCAGCGCGGTGGCGTGCAGGCCGGCGGCAATCTGCAGCGGCTGCATGCGGGTCAGTGCGCGCTTCATCAGCGGCGTGGAAATGCCGTAGCAGGCCGACGCGGTGACGCAGCCTAGCGCGGCCAGCGCCACCTTCACCGAGGGCTCCACCGGTCCCAGGCCGACGATCAGCGCCACGCCGCTAAAGCCAAAGGCGCAGCCGATCAACTTGCGCGCGGTCAGCGTGTCTTCCTTCAGCCAGGCCGAGGCAAAGATGCCAAACAGCACTGCGGTGGAGTTCAGCAGCGCGCTGTAGCCGGCCGGCAGTTGCAGCGCTGCCCAGGCAAACAACAGGAAGGGCAGAGCCACCGAGAGCAGGCCGATCAAGGCAAGTTCCTTCCAGTGCCCGGTTGGCCAGGTGTGGCGCATGGCGCGCATCAGTACGGCCAGTGTGACGGTGGCCGCACCAATGCGCAGGGCCGCCAGTACATTGGGGCCCAGAACCGGGCTGGCCATGCGGATCAGCATGAAGGAGGCGCCCCACAGGGCGGACAGCGCTACCAGTTGCGCAAAGTGTTTGGTTTTCACAAATATGGGCTAGCGGCCACGCAGGAAAAGGGTGTCGATCTCACGTGCACGCCTCCGTGGGCTCCGGACCCGGCGTCGAGGCGTTAGCGTTCGGGACGCGGCTCTCCCGGCTCACGCCCGAGCTCGGCACGCGTGATCCGGAGGCTGCGCTCGAGAAGTGCACCGACGCGGTGACCGACTGGGGAAGCGGGACGCGCATCGGTGCGTCGCTGAAGGAGTTCAACGACGTCTACGGCCGCCGCGCCCTGTCGCGTGGCGCGATCGTCGTTATCGTGTCGGATGGGTGGGAGCGCCAGGACCCGGAGCTCGTCGGACGCGAGATGGCGAGGCTCGCTCGCGCCGCCTACGCCGTTGTCTGGGTCAACCCGCTCAAGGGGAACCCGGAGTACCAGCCGCTCGCGGGCGGTATGCGCGCAGCGCTCCCTTTCGTCGACCGGTTCCTGCCCGGCCATAATCTAAGGAGTTTGGAAGAGCTGGCGACCGTGCTCGCCGGCATCGAGAGGAGGCACGCAGCATGAAGGAGATCCTGCCCGAGATCGAGCGGTGGCAAGAGGCCGGCGAGAAGGTCGTCGTCGCGACCGTCGTCGCAACCCGGCGATCGGCGCCGCGCCCGGTCGGAACGAGCCTGGCC
>JBBQLM010000023.1:0-64916 GCA_038327925.1 Burkholderiales bacterium
CCAGACCGCATCGAGCGCCAGGTTGATCGCATTGAACTCGATATGCGTCACCGCATGCAGCAGCGCGGCCAGCCCGTCCGGCGTGAAGGGCGAGCGCCGGGGCATGTTCAGGTGCAAACGCAATTCTGGCCGAAGCGGGCAGCCCGGCACACCGGCGGGCGCGCTGAGGAATTGCTCGGTCGCTATTAAAAGCGTAGCTGCTTGCGCTTGCAGCGCTTGCGTCAGCAGCACTTTTTGTTGTGGATCAGGCTCCAGGAGCGCCTGCAGGGCAAGCTGGCGCAGTTCGGGCGCGGGTGGCGTGGCGGTCATGCCCGGATTGTCGTTGATGCGAGTTGAGGGGCAGAATCCAGGCCGGAACACGCCGCCCGGCGCTTGCCTACAATCGAAAGCCGTTTTCCCCACCCCGCTATTCCCAAGGAACCCCATGGCCATTTACCAGCTGGACGATCTGCAACCTTCCATCCATGCATCGGCCTGGGTGGCCGACAGCGCACAGGTCATGGGCAATGTGACGCTGGCCGAGGGCAGCAGCGTCTGGTTTGGCGTGGTGGCCCGGGGCGACACCGCCACCATCACCGTGGGCAAGGGCTCGAACATCCAGGATGGCAGCGTGCTGCATGCCGACGAAGGCATGCCGCTGGTGATCGGCGAGAACGTCACCGTCGGCCACCAGGTCATGCTGCACGGCTGCACGATTGGCGACGGCTCGCTCATCGGCATCCAGGCGGTGGTGCTCAATGGCGCCAAAATCGGCAAGCATTGCCTGGTCGGCGCCGGCTCGCTGGTCACCGAAGGCAAGGAGTTTCCCGACGGCTGCATGATCCTGGGCAGCCCGGCCAAGGCCGTGCGGCAACTCTCGCCCGAACAGATCGAGGGTTTAAAAATGAGCGCGCAGCACTATATGGACAATGCCCGGCGTTACAAAGCCGGCCTCAAGAAACTGGCCTGAACGGCCTCCAGAAAGACATCGAGAGCGACATCCAAAACATGAACCATTCAAAAACGGGGCTGTCCCCGACCCCGCAAAGATCAGCAGGAGCTGCAGAACCGGCTTTTTCGGGCTGCAGGCGCAGCTCCCCCGGGGGCAGGCAGCGACGGTTATGCAGTAGCGATCAAAAGGGCACTGACCTTTTCAGCAGGGGCCACGGAACCGGCTTTGCCGGGCCGCAGGCGCAGCGGCCCCCTCGGGGGGCAGCGCAGTACGCGAAGCGACAAGCGTGGGGGCTATATGTCCGAGCTGCATAAATTCATCTTCGACGGTCTGCCGGTGCGCGGCATGATCGTGCGCCTGACCGATTCCTGGACCGAAGTCCTGCGCCGCCGCGCCTCCAACAGCAGCACCGGTGCCTACGCACCACCGGTGCGCGACATGCTGGGCGAAATGGTTGCTGCTGCCACCTTGATGCAATCCAACATCAAGTTCGATGGCTCGCTGGTGCTGCAGATCTTTGGCGACGGTCCGGTCAAGCTGGCCGTGGTCGAGGTGCAGCCCGATCTGGCGTTGCGTGCCACCGCCACCGTGGTGGGCGATGTGGCGGATGACGCCACGCTGAGCCAGATGGTCAATGTGGGCAACGAGGGGCGGTGTGCCATCACGCTGGACCCCACGGCCAAATTTCCCGGCCAACAACCCTACCAGGGCGTGGTGCCGCTGTTCGATGACCGGCGCCACAAGATCGAGAAGATCAGCGCGGTGCTGGAGCACTACATGTTGCAAAGCGAGCAACTGGACACCACGCTGGTGCTGGCCGCCGATGACCAAGTGGCAGCCGGCCTCCTGATCCAACGCCTGCCGATGCAGGGCACGGACAACCTGTCAGGCAGTCTGGTCAGCAAGGAAAACGAAGACCAGATCGGCCTCAATGAACACTACAACCGCATCGCCATCCTGGCCAGCACTTTGAAACGGGAGGAACTGCTGACGCTGGATGTGGATACCATCCTGCGCCGCCTGTTCTGGGAAGAGCAAATCACCCGGTTCGAGCCCCAGCAGGGTGACACAGGCCCGCGCTTTGCCTGCTCCTGCAGCCGCGAGCGGGTGGGGCGCATGATCGTGGGCCTGGGACGCGAGGAGGCCGAAAGCATTCTGACCGAACGCCACGCCATTGAAGTGGCCTGTGAGTTTTGCGGTCTGCAGTACCACTTTGACCCGGTGGATGCGGCGCAGCTGTTTCTGGCGCCGATGCAACAGGTGCCGGGTGGCTCAGGGCCGCACTGATTCAGCCTTCAGCAGGCTGCTGAACAGCCGGTGTTCGCAGGCGGCGTCTGAGCACTTGTCGCACTGCCATTGCCAGGCCGTCTGAGCGGTCGGCGGGCTGAACCCGGCCTGCTGACGGTGCGCAATGGCCTGCATGGCGCTGTGGACGCGCTGGGCCGCGTTGTCCCCATAGACCACGGCGTAAGGCTGCGCGTGCGCGTCCAGCAGCTGGCGCAAGTGGGTATCGATGCGCAGGGCTTGTGGGTCGGCAGGCGTTCGGGGCAGTCCGCACAGCAGGACCAGTTCAAACGGACGCTGCGGGTCCAAAGCCTGGGTAGCAGACAGAGCGCATGGTCGGGGCAAGCCCGCTGCCAACAGCGCGGTTGGCAGGGCATTCAGTAACTCCATGGACCCGGTGCCGGGCGCGCCAACAATGGCGATCGGCATGGGCAGGGCAGGGACGCCGTTGCTATTTGGCAATCTGCACGAAGATTTCGTTGGCCTTGACCATGCCCAGCTCGGATCGCGCCTTTTCCTCTACGATCTCCAGGCCTTCGCGCAGGTCGCTGATTTCGGCCGCCAGTCGGTCATTGGTGCGGGTCGCTTGGACGTTGCGCTGCTGCTGTTCGTCGAGTTGGCGCACCAGGAGCGCGACGTTGGGCACACTGCCCCGCCCAAACCACAACTGCCCATGCACGATGACCAGCAGGGCAATCAGGGCGGCAGAAGCGAGGCGAGCGCCCATCAGCGGGGATGTTTCGCCACCGGGCCGCCCCAAGGCGAAACGCGGCCACCGTGGGGGGCAGCGAACGACACGCAGTGCGTGAGCGTGGGGGCCACGTTATTTCAGGTTGTAGAAGGCAGCACGGCCGGGATAGCTGGCCACATCACCCAAGTCCTCTTCGATGCGCAGCAACTGGTTGTACTTGGCCATGCGGTCGGAGCGGCTGAGCGAACCGGTCTTGATTTGCCCCGCGTTCATGCCCACGGCGATGTCGGCAATCGTCGAGTCTTCAGTTTCACCCGAGCGGTGGCTGATGACGGCGGTGTAACCCGCACGCTTGGCCATCTCGATGGCCTCAAAGGTCTCGGTCAGCGTGCCGATCTGGTTGATCTTGATCAGGATGGAATTGGCAATTCCCTTGTCGATGCCTTCCTTCAGGATCTTGGTGTTGGTGACGAACAGGTCATCACCCACGATCTGCACCTTTTTGCCCAAGCGGTCGGTCAGCAGCTTCCAGCCATCCCAGTCGCCCTCGGCCATGCCGTCTTCGATGCTGATGATGGGGTATTTGTCAACCCAAGTGGCCAGGATGTTGGTCCACTCTTCGGCGTTGAGTGTCAGGCCTTCGCCGGCCAGCTGGTACTTGCCATCCTTGTAGAACTCCGAAGCGGCGCAGTCCAGGCCCAGGGCGATTTGCTCACCGGCCACAAAACCGGCCTTGTCGATGGCTTCCAGAATCATCTGGATCGCCGCCTCGTGGTTAGCCACGTTGGGGGCAAAGCCGCCTTCGTCACCCACCGCGGTGCTGATGCCCTTGTCGTGCAGGATTTTCTTCAGCGCATGGAACACTTCGGCGCCATAACGCAGGGCTTCGCGGAAGCTCGGTGCACCCACCGGGATGATCATGAACTCTTGGATATCCAGGTTGTTGTTGGCGTGCTCGCCACCGTTGATGACATTCATCATCGGTACCGGCATTTGCATGCGGCCCATGCCGCCAAAGTAGCGGTACAGCGGCAGGCCCGATTCTTCTGCGGCGGCGCGGGCCACGGCCATGGACACGGCCAGCATCGCGTTGGCGCCCAGGCGGCTCTTGTTGTCGGTGCCGTCCAGGTCGATCAGGGTCTTGTCCAGGAAGGCCTGCTCGGAGGCATCCAGGCCGAGAACGGCCTCGGAGATTTCGGTATTGATGTGTTCGACGGCCTTGAGCACGCCCTTGCCCAGGTAACGTTTCTTATCGCCGTCGCGCAGCTCAATGGCTTCGCGCGAACCGGTGGATGCGCCCGACGGCACGGCCGCACGGCCCATGGTGCCAGACTCCAGCAGCACGTCGCACTCGACGGTGGGGTTGCCGCGCGAATCCAGAATCTCGCGGCCTACGATATCAACAATTGCACTCATTTCATCTCTTTCTTAAAAATAACAAAACGGGTCGGGAGGACGTCAGTTAAAACGGTCTTCCAGGAAGGGGCGCTTCTTGGTGACGGCGTCGAGTTCCACCAGGGTTTCGAGCAGCGCACGCATGTGCTTGAGCGGCACGGCATTGGGGCCATCGCTCATGGCCTTGGCCGGATCGGGATGGGTTTCCATGAACAGGCCGGCCACGCCCACGGCCACGGCCGCGCGGGCCAGCACCGGCACCATTTCGCGCTGGCCGCCACTGCTGGTGCCTTGGCCGCCGGGCAGTTGCACCGAGTGCGTGGCGTCAAACACCACAGGCGCATGCGTCTCACGCAAGATGGCCAGCGAACGCATGTCGCTGACCAGGTTGTTGTAGCCAAAGCTGGCGCCGCGTTCGCAGGCCATGAAGTTGTCCTCGATCAGACCCGCTTCATGCGCGGCGGATCTAGCCTTGTCGATGACGTTCTTCATGTCATGCGGCGCCAGGAACTGGCCCTTCTTGATGTTCACCGGCTTGCCACTTTGTGCCACGGCGCGGATGAAGTCGGTCTGGCGACACAGGAAGGCCGGCGTCTGCAACACGTCCACTACGGAGGCGACTTGGGCGATCTGTGCCTCGTCATGCACGTCGGTCAACACCGGCAGGTTCAGCTCGCGCTTGACCTTGGCCAGAATTTCCAGGCCCTTGTCGATGCCGGGGCCGCGGAAGGTGCTGCCGCTGGAGCGGTTGGCCTTGTCGAAGCTGCTCTTGAAGATGAACGGAATGCCCAGGGACGCCGTGATCTCTTTCAGCGTGCCGGCGGTGTCCATCTGCAATTGCTCGGACTCGATGACACACGGACCGGCAATCAAAAAGATGCGATGTTGCAGCCCCACGTCAAATCCGCAAAGCTTCATGCCACCGCCTTCAGGTTCTTGCCCGCAGTCTGGTGGTCCAGCGCGGCCTTGACGAAGGCGTTGAACAGCGGGTGGCCGTTCCATGGCGTGGACTTGAATTCGGGGTGGAACTGCACGCCAATAAACCAGGGGTGGGTGGCTTGGGGCAACTCCACCATCTCGGTCAATTGCTCGCGCTGGGTCAGTGCGGAAATGACCAGGCCGGCCGAGCGCAACTGGTCCAGGAAGTTGACATTGGCCTCATAGCGGTGGCGGTGCCGTTCGGTGACCACATCACCATAAATCTGGTGCGCCAGCGTGCCCTTGCCTACGTCAGAACTCTGCGCGCCCAGGCGCATGGTGCCGCCCAGGTCGGAGTTCTTGTTGCGGGTCTTGATGGTGCCGTCGGCATCTTTCCACTCGGTGATGAGTGCGATGACGGGGTTGGCGCAATCGGGTTCGAACTCGGTGCTGTTGGCATCCTTCAGACCGGCCACATGGCGGGCAAATTCGATGGTGGCCACCTGCATGCCGAGACAAATGCCCAGGTAGGGCACCTTGTTCTCGCGGGCAAAGCGGGCCGCGCAGATCTTGCCTTCAATGCCGCGTTTGCCAAACCCGCCGGGCACCAGCACGGCGTCGAATTTGGCCAGACGCGAGACACTGTCGGGCGTGATGGTTTCCGAGTCGATGTATTCGATGCTGACCTTGGCATGGTTCTTCATGCCGGCGTGGCGCAACGCTTCGTTCAGCGATTTGTAACTGTCGCTCAAATCAACATACTTGCCGACCATGGCGATGCTGACTTCGCCTTGTGGATGTTCGGTCTCATAGACCAGATCGTCCCAGCGCTTCAGGTTAGCCGGCGGTGTATTCAGGCGCAACTTGTCGCAGATCAGGCCGTCCAAGCCCTGCTCATGCAGCATGCGCGGCACCTTGTAGATGGTGTCCACATCCCACATGCTGATGACGCCCCACTCGGGCACGTTGGAGAACAGCGAGATCTTGGATCGCTCTTCCTGCGGAATCGGCCGGTCCGCGCGGCACAGCAGGGCGTCTGCCTGGATGCCGATTTCGCGCAACTGCTTGGCGGTGTGCTGGGTGGGCTTGGTCTTGAGTTCACCAGCGGCGGCAATCCACGGCACATAGCTCAGGTGTACAAATGCGCTGTTGTTGGGGCCGAGCTTCAGGCTCATCTGGCGCACGGCCTCCAGGAAGGGCAGGGACTCGATGTCACCCACCGTGCCGCCAATTTCCACAATTGCAACGTCCACCGCGTCCGGCTCGCCAAAGCGTGCACCGCGTTTGACGAATTCCTGGATTTCGTTGGTGACGTGGGGAATCACCTGCACGGTCTTGCCCAGGTAGTCGCCACGGCGTTCCTTGTCGAGCACGCTCTTGTAGATCTGGCCGGTGGTGAAATTGTTGGCTTTGCGCATGCGCGTTTCGATGAAACGCTCATAGTGGCCCAAGTCCAGATCGGTTTCGGCGCCGTCGTCGGTGACGAAGACTTCACCATGCTGCAGGGGGGACATCGTGCCGGGATCGACGTTCAGATACGGATCCAGCTTGATGAGAGTGACTGTCAGGCCCCGCGATTCCAGTATCGCAGCGAGGGAGGCTGAGGCGATTCCCTTGCCAAGGGAAGACACCACACCGCCGGTGACGAAGACAAATTTGGTCATGTCAGGGGGAGAGCTTATCGCTCAGGAGGTGGTAAAGCGAGATTATACGGGTCGGGAGAGTCCCCACTCCCCCCAACCCCCTCGCCCCGCTGGGCGAGGGGGAGCCTTAACAGCCCTATTTGGCCGCGTGTTTTAAGGCAGCACGTTCAACGTGAGAGAGGAACTGCAAAGGTTGGACCGCGCTTGCCGCTGAAACGCAACGGAAACCGGCGCCCCACTTTTCGAATCGTTGGCATTTGAACGTGTACGTCCCTCGTTTAAAGACAAGCCCAAATAGGGCTGTTCAAACTCCCCCTCGCCCGGCGGGGCGAGGGGGTTGGGGGGAGTGGGGGTAACACCCGGGAGGTCTGCTACATTGCCCCCCATGAATGATCTAGCTGGAAAACACATTGTTCTGGGGCTCACCGGTGGCATCGCCTGTTACAAGGCGGCCGAGCTGTGCCGCGCCCTGATCAAGGAAGGCGCTACGGTGCAGGTGGTCATGACCGAAGCGGCCACGCAGTTCATCACGCCGGTGACCATGCAGGCCCTCAGCAACCGCCCGGTCTACGGCTCGCAGTGGGATGCGCGTGAACCGAACAACATGGCGCACATCAACCTCAGCCGCGAGGCCGACGCCATCCTGATCGCGCCATGCAGTGCCGATTTCATGTCCAAGTTGCTGCATGGCGGTGCCGACGAATTGCTGAGCTTGATGTGCCTGGCGCGTCCCATCGATACGGTGCCGCTGCTGATTGCCCCGGCCATGAACCGCGAGATGTGGTCCCATCCCGCCACGCAGCGAAATTTGTCGCAGTTGGCCGCCGATGGCGCCACGATCTTGGGTGTTGGCAGTGGTTTTCAGGCCTGCGGAGAAACCGGTGATGGCCGGATGCTGGAGCCGGACGAATTGTTGGCCGACGTGATTAGCTTCTTTCAGCCCAAGTTGCTTACCGGCCAACAGGTGTTGGTCACTGCGGGCCCCACTTTCGAGGCCATTGACCCGGTGCGCGGCATCACCAACCGGTCCAGCGGAAAGATGGGTTTTGCCATCGCCCGCGCGGCGCAGGAGGCCGGAGCGCAGGTCACGTTGGTGGCCGGGCCGGTGGCGTTGGCGACACCGCGCGGGGTGCAGCGTATCGACGTGCAATCTGCAACGGAAATGCTGAAAGCCTGCGTTGAATGTGCGCCAGCGGCGAACATTTTCGTAGCCACTGCGGCGGTAGCCGACTGGCGCCCGGCGCAGGCTTCCGACCAGAAGATCAAGAAGGATGGCTCGGGCCAGACGCCCACGCTCGCTTTTGTGGAAAACCCCGACATTCTGGCCACCGTCGCCCAGTCGGCGCGAGCTCAGGCAGGTGATTTGTTCTGCGTGGGCTTTGCCGCTGAAAGCCATGATCTGCTGGCCCATGCCACCGCCAAACGCATCCGGAAGGGTGTGCCGTTGCTGGTGGGTAATATCGGCCCCGCGACGTTTGGCAAAGATGACAACGCGTTGCTGCTGGTTGACGCCAATGGCACGCAAGAACTTCCCCATGCCAGTAAATTGCATCTGGCCCGCCAACTGGTGGCCGAGATTGCCCAGCGCCTACCTACCGCACCATAAAAAATGAAAATTGACGTCAAGATCCTCGATAACCGCCTGATCGACCAGATGCCGGCCTACGCCACGCCCGGCAGCGCCGGGCTGGACCTGCGCGCCTGCCTGGATGCGCCACTGACACTGGCACCCAACGCCTGGCAACTGGTGCCCACCGGGATGGCCATCTACCTGCAGGACCCCGGCTTTGCTGCGTTGATCCTGCCGCGCTCCGGCCTGGGGCACAAGCACGGCATCGTGCTGGGCAATTTGGTGGGCTTGATCGATAGCGACTACCAGGGCCAGTTGATGGTCAGCGCCTGGAATCGCAGCGATGTGGCTTTCACCATCGAGCCCATGGAGCGCATCGCGCAACTGGTCATCGTGCCGGTGGTGCAGGCCCAGTTCAATCTGGTGACCGATTTCGAGGCCAGCCAGCGCGGCGAAGGTGGTTATGGGTCTACTGGCAAACGCTGATTGGTGCGGGAATTGCTATCAAAACAATAGCTATATAAGCCCATTCGACGAGGGCTAGTGGCCTATTTTGATACCAGGTGTCAGTGCAGAAGGCCGCCGGGCGGTACGTCGTCGGACGCCACCTGCAACTTGAAGAATCCGGTGCCACAACTGCCCCGGCCGATTTCTTCTTCTGTCGCTTCTCGCACGGACTCAACCTTCATGGTGATGCGAATGGCAATGCCGGCCAGCGGGTGGTTGCCGTCAATGACGATATGGTCCGGATAGATGTCGGTAACGGTGTACAGGGTGTCCCGGGGCGCGTTCGGGTTGCAGCCTTCGGGCAGGGCATTGCCCTCCATGGTCAGGCCTTCCTGCAATTCATCGGGGAACAGGTGGCGTGGCTCCAAAAACAGCAGTTGGTCATTGAAGTCGCCAAAGGCCTGCTCCGGTTCTATCTGCAATTGCACGGTAGCCCCCGCGCCATGCCCCTGCAGCGCGTTTTCGATGATGGGCAGCAAGTCATTGCCGCCCAGCAAAAACTCGACCGGCTCGTCCAGTACATCCAGTTCTTCGCCCAAGGTGTCTTTCAGCGTCCAGGTCAGGGCAACGACGCATTGTTCAGTGATTTCCATAGGAGAATTGTCCCATGAACATTGATGAACCCCTGCAACTCCTGGGTGGATTGACGCCTGCCACCTTCATGCGGCGCCACTGGCAGAAGAAACCCCTGCTGATTCGCCAAGCCATCCCCGGGTTCCAGCCCTTGCTCGACCGTGGCGAGCTGCTGGACCTGGCCGCCCAGGAGGAGGTTGAGTCGCGCCTGGTGGTGCAGGCCCGTCCAGACGGTTCGCAGAACTGGCGCTTTCGCCATGGTCCGTTCGGGCGCAAGGCCTTGCCACCCTTCAAGCAACCGGGCTGGACCCTGCTGGTGCAGGGCGTGGATTTGCTGGACGCACGTGTGCATGCGCTGATGAATCAGTTCCGCTTTGTACCGGATGCACGCCTGGACGATCTGATGATCAGCTATGCCACCGATGGCGGCGGTGTGGGGCCCCACTTTGATAGCTACGACGTGTTTCTGCTGCAGGCCCATGGGCAACGGCGCTGGCGCATCGGCCGGCAAAAAGACCTGAGTCTGCAGCCCGACATGCCGTTGAAGATACTGGCCCACTTTGAGCCCGAGATGGAGTTTGTGCTCAATCCGGGCGACATGCTGTACCTGCCGCCGCGCTACGCCCACGATGGTGTGGCGCAGGGCGAGTGCATGACGTACTCGATCGGTTTTCGATCTTCTTCCAAGTCGGAGCTGGCCAGTGAGTTGTTGCAGCGTCTGGCGGAGGATGTTTTGGATGACGATGCCCAGGTTTTGTACCGGGATCCCCAGCAGACCGCTGTGGCGCAGAGCGGAGCGGTGCCGGCGACACTGCTCGAATTTGCCCGTGCGGCCGTGGCCGATGCGTTGCGCGATCCGCTTGCCTTGCAGCGGGTGCTGGGAGAGTATTTGAGTGAACCCAAGGGGCATGTCCACTTCGATGGTGGGGCGTCAACGCCAGCCACGGGCACGCTGACCCTGGACCGGCGAACCCGCATGCTGTACGACGACCGGCACATATTCCTCAATGGAGAGAGTTTCATGGCTGCTGGGCGTGATGCAAAATTGATGCGTGGTTTGGCAGACGCCCGGACCCTGAGTGCCTCGGACGTCAAACGGCTGAGCGGGCCTGCCCGCTCATTGGTGGCAGACTGGTGTGAAGCGGGGTGGATGCATGTCGAATCCTGACAATGAAGGTGGGCATCTGGATGGTGCCTTTTCCGGTCCCAGTGAATTCGCCGCCGTGGTGCGCGAGGCGCTGGCCTGTGCGGCCCGTGAAGGCTGGAAGTCCATGGTATGGAGTGACGCCAATTTTGCCGATTGGCCGCTGGGTGAACGGTCCGTGGTGGAGTCGCTGAACGCCTGGGCGGGCAGTGGTCGCCATCTGGTCATGTTGGCCCACAGCTACGACAGCATCTTGCGATACCAGCCGCGCTTGGTGGCGTGGCGCAAGACTTGGGACCATATTATTGAATGCCGATTGTGCAAAAACCTGGATGCTAGCGAAGTGCCTAGTGCATTGTGGAGCCCACAGTGGGCCATGCGCCGCCTCGATTTGGTGCGCAGCACGGGTGCGGCTGGGCTGGAGCCGCAGCGGCGGGTGCTGTTGAAAGAGGAACTGGACGAGTGCCGTCGCCAGGGTTCTCCCGGTTTCTCTGCCACAACGTTGGGTTTGTAGTAGAGCCTTAGAGGGTTTTCCCCAGTCATTTTTGTGCGTTCCTGTATACTTTGCGGTTAGGCAAAAAGAGATCGAATGCTTTTTGTCTGAGTCTGGGCGGCCTGCTGCTTTGACAATTTCCAAAAATTGTTTCGTTAACTCACTCTAGTTTTTAAAAATGAACAAATCACTCGTCTTGGTAGCTGTTATTGCTGCCGCTGCCCTGGCTGCTTGCAGCAAGCCCGCTGAAACTCCAGCTCCCGTGGTTGCTGCTCCAGCTCCAGCTCCAGCCGCTCCCGCTTCTGCTGTTGCTGAAGCCATCAAAGACGCTGGCGCTGCTGGTGCCGCCGCAGCCGCCTCTGCCGCTACTTCTGCAGCTTCTGAAGTCGCTGGCGCCGCAAATGCAGCTGCCGCTTCCGCTGCCAAGTAATTCGGTTTCCGTGATTCGTAAAAAAGCCACCGTCAGGTGGCTTTTTTACGTCTGCACTATCCTGAAGTCCTTAGGACAGGGTTTGGATCGTCCTACTTGATGTCGTCCGCAATGACCTTGACGATGCGTTGCGCATTGGCCGACAGCTCGGGGGCTCCCTTGGCATCAAGGACTGACACGGTGGTCAGGTCCGCCTGGCTGCGCACGGCGATCTGGAATTTGGCCGCGTCATTCTTTGGCGTGCTGTTGAACAGTTTGGCAAAGAAGCCGGGTTCCGAACTGTTGGAGTCCAGCGGCACATAGCGCACGAAATAGACACCCTGATTGCGGTCACGGTCTTCCACGGTGAAGCCGGTACGGTCCAGCGCGAGACCAACGCGGCGCCAGGCGCTGTCAAATCCCTCTTCGATACGCACGACTGGTTGGCCATTCTCGGTTGCAACCACGGCTGTCTTTCTAGCGATGCCGCTATTGGCCACCAGGGTTTTCGACTGGGCCTCGGCGACGCCCAACTTGACCATCAGGCGGCGCAGGAACTCGGCTTCCAGCTCGGGGTCGGCCGGACGGGGCTGCCAGATGGTGCTGTCCTTGCGCTCGTTGTTGACCGTTTCCACCATGCCGCGGTGGCTGATAAAGATCTCTGTCTCGCCTTTGGCGTTGCGCTCCAGGCGGGTGCGGAACTTGTCGCGTTCTGCCGTGGAGTACAGCGAGTCCAGCAGCTTACCCAGCGTGGAGCGGATGAAGTCCTGCGGAATCTTGGCGCGGTTTTCGGCCCAGTCGGTTTCCATGATGCCCAGCGTGTTCTGGTCGATGGCCAACAGGAACCCGTTTTCCTGCCAGAAGTCCTTAACCGGGTCCCACAGTTTTTCAGCAGGGCGGTTGACCACCAGCCAGCGCTGGTTGCCGGAACGCTCAATGCGCACGTCGCCTACCGCCACGGCCGCTATGGTGGGGGCGGTGGCCGCGACCTGGCCCGACTTGAACCCGGACGCCGAAACGGTGCCGCCAACCACGGCGTAATGTGTGTCCTTGGAGAGCTGCGTGAGGTCAGGGGGAACATCCAGCGAAGAAACCTTGGCGCCGCTGGCGCTGCGGTAATCCACCTTGTCGGATTCGAGTACGGTGCAGGCAGACAGCGAGACCGCGACGCTCACAAGCGTCAATTTGAATAAAGGGTTCACGGAAGTCCTCAAAATGGAAGGGGTACTTATAGCAGGCCTGTGGCTTGCATCACGCGTTCCAGCGCGGGCTGGTTCGCTGGGGTCAGCACCGTCAGTGGCAGACGCAGGGCTTGTCCGCAGAGTCCCATGCGTGCAACCGCCCACTTGACCGGAATGGGGTTGGACTCGACAAACAGGGCCTTGTGCAGGGGGAGCAACTGGAACTGAATCTCCATGGCACGTTGCACATTGCCAGCAATGGCGGCCATGCACAGCTCGTGCATCAGGCGCGGCGCCACGTTGGCCGTCACGCTCACATTGCCATGTCCACCACACAGCATCAGGGCCACGGCGGTGGGGTCGTCGCCCGAATAGATGGCGAAGCCCTTGGGTGCTTCCTTGATAAGCCACTGCGCGCGTTCGATGTTGCCGGTGGCTTCCTTGATGCCGACAATTCCAGGCACCTGGGCCAGGCGCAGCACCGTGTCATGCGCCATATCGGCGACCGAGCGGCCGGGCACGTTGTACAACACAACCGGCAGGTCCACCGCTTCGGCAATGGCCTTGAAGTGCAGGTACTGGCCTTCCTGCGTGGGCTTGTTGTAGTAGGGCACCACCTGCAACTGGCAGTCGGCACCGACCTTCTTCGCAAAGCGCGCCAGTTCAATCGCCTCGGAAGTCGAATTGGCACCGCAGCCAGCCATGATGGGCACGCGCCCAGCAGCCTGCTCGACCGACACACGGATGATTTCACAGTGCTCTTCCACATTGACCGTGGGGGACTCACCGGTGGTGCCCACGACGCCAATGCAGTCCGTTCCTTCGTCGATATGCCAGTCGATCAGCTTACGCAGCGCCGCGTAGTCCACGGAGCCGTCGTCCTGCATCGGAGTGACCAGCGCCACGATGCTGCCTTTGATGGGACCTTGAGGTGAGTTCATGTCAGTCATTTCAACAGTAATCAATTATTCTACCTAGAGTGCCTGGCGCTCCCAATTCTGCAGCCGGGTCTCGTCGGTCCGGGGACGCAAAGCGGCAATGCGCTGGACCATGCGTGGCGGGTCCGGCAGATAGCCTTGCTCAAAAGCTACGACGTGCAGTTCCGCGCAGGCGCGCAGCAGCTCGCAGGGTTGCAGCAGAAAATCGGCACGGGACGGCCGCCCGAACTGTGCGTTGCCGTCGGCAAAGGTTTCATACAGCAGGATCCCGCCGGGTGCGATGCTGGCGATCAGCGTGGGGATCAGTGGGCGCCACAGGTAATTGGTCACCACCACGGCCCCGAAACGGCGAAACAGCCCGTCCTCTTCCTTCAGCGGCCACGGGCCGCTTTCGATGTCAGCACAGACCAGCTCTGCCTGGGGTACGTTCTGATGGGCTGATTCAACCGATTGATCAATACCGGTCACCCGATGGCCACGCCCGGCAAACCAGGCCAGGTGCCGGCCCGAGCCGCAGGCCACATCCAGAACGGTGGCGTCCGGTTCCAGCAGGTGCGACCAGCGGATGATCCAGTCAGACGCTTTCAAAAGCACGACCACACTTGGTTAGCCAACTGCACCATGAAGTCGGGCTGGGTGTACAGAAAGAACACCCCGGCCAGCACGGTGGCCGCCAGGGCGCCCAGCCACCCGTGTTTGCGCAGATTCATGGTGTGACCGCGCCCCGCGGCAGCGGACGGACGATGGCCGCCTCCCGAATGGGCAGATTGATCAGCGCGGCGGCAATACCCAGACCAATGGCGATGTACCAGACGATGTCGTAACTGCCGGTCTTGTCATACAGATAGCCGCCTAACCAGACGCCCATGAAGGAGCCAATCTGGTGGCTGAAGAACACAAAGCCGCCCAGCATGGAGAGGTGCGCCACCCCAAAAATCTGTGCCACGGTGGCATTGGTGGGGGGCACAGTGGACAGCCATAGGGTGCCCATCACGGCAGAGAACACATACACGCTGGCGGGTGACAGCGGCACCAGCAGGAACACACTGATGGCGATTGCCCGGGCAAAGTAAATGAAGGCCAGGATGTTCTTCTTGGGCATCTTTTGGCCCAGCACACCGGCCGCATAGGTGCCAAACACGTTGAACAGGCCGATCAAGGCCAGTGCGTAACTGGCCACCTGGGGGGACAGGCCCTTGTCCTTCAGATAGCTGGGCATGTGCACACCAATGAAGACTACCTGGAAGCCGCAGACGAAATACCCCGCCATCAGCAACTGAAAGCTGGGGTATTTGAATGCTTCCCGCAGGGCTTGAACAATGGTCTGATCGCGCACGGGAGCCGAAGTGCCGCCGAAGCCCGGTTCACGCAGCCCCCAGGCCAACGGAATCATCAATAGCGAGGCCATGCCCAGCAGCACCAGTGCCTGCTGCCAGCCGAACTGGCTGATGAGGAATCCTTCTGTGGGCACCATCAGGAACTGGCCGAAGGAGCCTGCCGCTGCGGCCACGCCCATGGCCCAGGAGCGCTTGTCGGCGCTGACGTTGCGCCCAATCACGCCATAGATCACGGCATAGGTGGTGCCCGACTGGGCCATGCCGATCAGCAGGCCGGTGCTCAGCGCAAACAGCAGGGGAGTGGTGGCCTGTGCCATGCCCACCAGACCCAGCGCATAGAGGATGGAGCCGGCGATGATGACCCGAAAGGCGCCAAACCGGTCCGCCGCCATGCCGGCAAAAATGCCGGAAACACCCCAGGCCAGGTTCTGGATCGCGATGGCCAGTGCAAAGGTTTCGCGCGTCCAGTCCTGGGCCTGGGTGATCGGTTGCAGCCACAGGCCAAAGCCGTGGCGTATGCCCATGGACAGGGTGACAATGGTGGCGCCACAGGCCAGGACCTGCATGGTGGAAAGCGGTTTGTGGGGAAGACTCATGGCTGGATTGTCGCCAATCCGGGTTAACCCCGCTCGGGCCCCCAGCAATCGTTGGGGAGGGTTGGGCTGTATGGGTATACAGCCGACGGGTGTTCGGCGATTACAATGCCGCCCTATGTCAGTCAAACCCACCCCCGAATACTCCGAAGGTTCCATCCGGGTCCTCAAGGGCCTGGAGCCCGTCAAACAGCGCCCGGGCATGTACACCCGCACCGACAACCCGCTGCACGTGATCCAGGAAGTCCTGGACAACGCGGCCGATGAGGCGCTGGGCGGCTACGGCAAAAAAATCAAGGTCACCGTTCACGTGGACGGCTCCGTCACGGTGGAGGACGATGGCCGCGGCATTCCGTTCGGCCTGCACCCGGAAGAATTGGCACCGGTCATTGAGCTGGTCTTCACCCGACTGCACGCTGGCGGCAAGTTCGATAAGGGCAAGGGCGGCGCCTACAGCTTTTCCGGTGGCCTGCATGGCGTCGGAGTCTCGGTGACCAACGCCTTGGCCAAGCGGCTAGAGGCCACATCCTATCGCGAGGGCCAGGCCGCCACCATCGTGTTTGAGAACGGCGACGTGACCCAGGCGCTGCAAACCCGCAAGACTGCTGAGGGCGACCGCAAGTCCGGCACCACGGTGCGCGTCTGGCCGGATGCCAAGTATTTCGAGTCCGCCGCCCTGCCGATGAACGAGCTGACGCACCTGCTGCGCAGCAAGGCCGTGCTGATGCCCGGCGTCAGTGTGTCGCTACTGGTCGAAAAAACCAAGGAGACGCAAACCTGGCTGTACAAAGGCGGCCTGCGCGACTACCTGACGCAAACGCTGAATGGCGACCCAGTCATTCCGTTGTTCGAAGGCGAAGGCTTTGCCGACAGCCAGAGCGACAACTTTGCCGAAGGCGAGGGCGCGGCCTGGGCCGTGGCCTTTACCGAAGACGGCCAGCCGGTGCGCGAGAGCTATGTCAACCTGATTCCCACCAGCGCCGGTGGCACGCACGAAAGCGGTCTGCGCGACGGCCTGTTCACGGCGGTCAAGAGTTTTATCGAGCTGCATTCGTTGCTGCCCAAGGGTGTCAAGTTGATGCCCGAAGACGTGTTTGCCCGTGCCAGCTACGTGCTGTCCACCAAGGTGCTCGACCCGCAGTTCCAGGGCCAGATCAAGGAGCGGCTCAACTCCCGTGACGCCGTGCGCCTGGTCTCCAGCTTTGTGCGCCCCGCATTGGAGCTGTGGTTGAACCAGCATGTGGAATACGGCAAGAAATTGGCCGAGCTGGCGATCAAGGCGGCGCAAAGCCGCCAGAAGGCCGGCCAGAAGGTCGAGAAGCGCAAGAGCTCCGGCGTGGCCGTGTTACCCGGCAAGCTCACCGATTGCGAAAGCAAGGACATTGCCTACAACGAAGTGTTTCTGGTTGAGGGTGACTCGGCTGGTGGCAGTGCCAAGATGGGCCGCGACAAGGAAAACCAGGCCATCCTGCCGCTGCGCGGCAAGGTCCTGAACACCTGGGAAGTCGACCGCGACCGCCTGTTCGCCAATACCGAAATCCACGACATCTCGGTGGCGATTGGCGTCGACCCTCATGGTCCCAATGACACTCCCGACATGAGCGGCCTGCGTTATGGCAAGGTCTGCATCCTGTCCGATGCGGACGTGGACGGCTCCCACATCCAGGTGCTTCTGCTGACGCTGTTCTTCCGCCATTTCCCCAAACTGATTGAGACCGGCCACGTGTATGTGGCACGGCCCCCGCTGTTCCGCGTGGATGCGCCCGCGCGCGGCAAGAAACCGGCCTCCAAGGCCTATGCGCTGGACGAGGGCGAACTCACCGCCATCCTCGACAAGTTGCGCAAGGAAGGCGTGCGCGAAGCCGCCTGGAGCATCAGCCGCTTCAAAGGACTGGGTGAAATGAACGCCGAGCAGTTGTGGGACACCACGCTCAACCCCGACACACGCCGTCTGTTGCCCGTCGCCCTGGGGGCCATTGCCTTTGGCGAGACGGAAGCCCTGATCACCAAGTTGATGGGCAAGGGCGAGGCCGCGGCCCGGCGAGAGTTGATGGAGCTGCACGGCGACTCCGTCGAGGTGGACATCTGATGGGGATCGCTCGCAACATCCGGGGTGCCCGGCTCCCCGTGGTGCTGGGCATGCTGTTATTGGGTATGCACCTGGCGCACGCCGACATGTGGACCTATGTGGATGCGCGCGGCGTCAAGCACTTTGCCTCCAGCCAGTTGGACAAGCGCTACAAGCTGCTGTTCAAGGGCATGGCAACGCCGGAACCGCTGGGCGCGCCCGATGGTGGCACCGTGACGGCGGTGGCGCGTTTTGCGCCGGTTGGTGCGGCGGGCCGCAGCGTGGCCAGTCTGGAGCTGTCTCCGGGGTTCATGGCCATCAAGCCCCATGTGCGCAGCGCGGCCGACGCCAACCAGCTGGACATGGCCCTGTTGCAGGCCGTCATTGCGACGGAGTCCGGTTTTGATCCGTCTGCGGTGTCGCCCAAGGGCGCGGTGGGCCTGATGCAGGTCATGCCCGCCACAGGCCAGCGCTACGGACTGACCAACGACCACAGTGGCACGGTTGCCGCCAAGCTGACCGACCCCAAGACCAATGTCCACACCGGTGCCCGCTACCTGCGCGACCTGATCAATCTGTTCCCCGGCCAACTGGAACTGGCCGTCGCCGCCTACAACGCCGGCGAGGGTGCCGTGCAGAGGGCCGGCAACCGGATTCCCAATTACAAGGAAACGCAGAACTACGTGCGTTCCGTCATGCAGCTCTACAAGCGCCTGAATCCCCTGGCCCAGCAGGCGCCCGCCGCCACGGCAGGCCCGCGGGTACGTGGTGAATTCCACGGTGCACCCCCTGCGGCCCCGGGCCAGACCGCCAATGCCGAGCTGCCTCCCAGCGATTTGTCGAATTAGTACCCATGACCGACCAAGCCATTCTTGCCCTGAATCCCGAACCACCCCGCGATGGCGGTGACGACGAACTGAACCTGGCCACCTACGCCCAGCGCGCCTACCTCGAATACGCCCTCTCGGTCGTCAAGGGCCGCGCCCTGCCGGATGTGTGCGACGGCCAAAAACCGGTGCAGCGCCGCATTTTGTACAGCATGTCCCGCATGGGCCTGGGCTTTGGCGGGCCGAACGGCAACACCGGCGCCCGTCCGGTCAAGAGCGCCCGCGTGGTCGGTGATGTGCTGGGCCGCTTCCACCCGCATGGCGACCAGGCGGCGTATGACGCGCTGGTGCGCATGGCGCAGGATTTTTCGCAGCGCTACCCGCTGATTGATGGCCAGGGCAACTTCGGCTCGCGCGATGGCGATGGAGCCGCTGCCATGCGGTACACCGAAGCCCGCCTGGCCAAGATCACCAGCCTGCTGCTCGACGAAATCGACATGGGCACGGTGGACTTTCAACCCAACTACGACGGCTCCACCGAAGAGCCACGCCAGTTGCCAGCCCGCTTGCCGTTCAGCCTGCTCAATGGCGCCAGCGGCATTGCCGTGGGCCTGGCTACCGAAATCCCCAGCCACAATCTGCGCGAGATTGCCGACGCCTGCGTGGCCCTGATCAAGACGCCCACGCTGGCCGACGACGCCCTGGCCGCGCTGGTGCCCGGCCCCGATTACCCCGGTGGCGGTCAGATCATCAGCAGCGCCAGCGACATTGCCGACGCCTACCGCACCGGCCGTGGCTCGCTGAAAGTGCGCGCCCGCTGGAAGATTGAAGACCTGGCGCGTGGACAGTGGCAACTGGTGGTCACCGAGCTGCCGCCCGGCGTCAGCAGCCAGCGCGTGTTGGAAGAAATTGAAGAACTGACCAACCCCAAGGTCAAGGCCGGCAAAAAGGCCTTGTCGCAGGACCAGAACCAGCTCAAGGCCAGCATTCTGTCGGTGCTGGACGTGGTGCGCGACGAGTCCAACAAAGACGCCGCCGTGCGCCTGGTGTTCGAGCCCAAAACCAGCCGCATTGAACAGCAGGAGTTGATCACGGCACTGCTGGCCCACACCAGCCTGGAGACGTCCTCACCTATCAACCTGACGATGATTGGCCTGGACGGCCGGCCCACGCTCAAGTCCTTTCGCCAGATGCTACTGGAGTGGATTGCCTTTCGCCAGAGCACCATCGAGAAGCGCTCGCAGCACCGCCTGTCCAAGGTGCTGGACCGCATCCACATTCTGGAAGGCCGCCAGACCGTCCTGCTGAACATCGACGAAGTCATTGCCATCATCCGCCAGTCGGACGAGCCCAAGGCGGCGCTGATGGAGCGCTTCAACCTGAGCGACCGCCAGGCCGAAGACATCCTGGAAATTCGCCTGCGCCAACT
The DNA here is from genome assembly GCA_038327925.1 of Burkholderiales bacterium. Classification (GTDB taxonomy): domain Bacteria; phylum Pseudomonadota; class Gammaproteobacteria; order Burkholderiales; family Burkholderiaceae_C; genus Allorhodoferax. Next base: position 19,932 of record JBBQLM010000023.1, read on the forward strand.
GGCCAGACTCGAAGCCATCAAGATCGAGCAAGAGCTGTCCGAGTTGCGCGGCGAGCAGGGCAAGCTCGAAGAAATCCTGGGCAGCCCGGCCACGCTGCGCCGCCTGATGGTCAAGGAGATCGAGGCGGACGCCAAGACCTTTGCCGACCCGCGCCGCACGCTGATCCAGACCGAGAAAAAAGCCGTGCTGGAGATCAAGGTGGTGGACGAACCCGTCACCGTCGTCGTCAGCCAAAAGGGCTGGGTGCGCACCCGCACCGGCCATGGCCACGAGGCCACGTCGTTTGCCTTCAAGGCGGGCGATGGCCTGTACGGCACGTTCGAATGCCGCAGTGTGGACACGCTCTTGGTGTTTGGCTCCAACGGCCGCGTCTACTCGGTAGCGGTGTCGTTGCTGCCGGGCGGGCGGGGCGATGGCCAACCGGTCACCACGCTGCTGGAGCTGGAAAGCGGCACGCAACTGCTGTATTATTTTGCCGGCCCAGCGGCTGCCACCTTGTTGCTCAGCAGCAGCGCCGGCTATGGCTTCATGGCCACGGTGGACAACATGGTGTCGCGCCAGAAGGCGGGCAAGGCCTTTGTCACCGTCAACGCGGGCGAGACCCTGTGCTGCCCGTCGGTGGTGTCCGGTGCACACGGCAAAGTCGTTGTGGCAGGCACGCCCGCCACGCCTGTGGCAGCGGCCACTCATGTGGCCTGTGCCTCCACGGGCGGTCGGATCCTGACCTTCGAGATATCTGAACTCAAGTCCATGACCAACGGGGGCCGGGGCCTGATGCTGATTGACCTGGAAGCCAAGGACACGCTGGCTGGCGCGGCGGCCTACACCCGCAGCGTGCGCATCGCCGGCATTGGTCGTGGCGGCAAGGACCGCGAGGAAACGCTGGAAATCCGCAGCCTGAACAACGCCCGCGCGGCCCGTGCGCGCAAGGGCAAGGCGGCGGACCTGGGCTTCAAACCCAATAGCGTGATCCGGGTTGAGTAGAACGATTATTGGTCAAATAGGGTTCTAGCCCTCGTGGAATATGCGTAAGATGCTACTGATTTTGTAGCATTTCGCATTCAGACCGGGCCACTGTTCCAGATGCCCGAGTGCTTTTTTGCCAGTTTTGGATGGGCGACTGCGTGCAAAGACTCCAGCGTGGACAAGGCGAACAAGACCGTTGACGGGAAGCCCTCTCTGGGCGCCCCCCGCTTGTAAACCAGCAACTCGTCCATCAATTCATTGAACTCCGGGTGCCCCCAAAAAAGTTTGAGCTTGGCACCGATGGCCGGGAATGCCTCGTTGACTACTTTGAAATCTCCGATTTTTTCTATCATTTTGTGTTTCTGTTACTCCAACGCGTTCATGTTGTGCGCCAAGCCTAGCACTGCCAACGCAGTGTATGCGCCTGGCTCGTTACACTAGACCGTCGGTACCGCAAGGTCCCCACACGTTGTCTAGTCCACCCACATCGCACTTTGGTAAGTGTTGTGTCTGTTGAGCAAAAGCATTTTTTCTCACGCCACAACCAGGCTTTCAGGAGCTGTGCGATGCCAGGCTACCAGGTCAAGCTGGAGACCCACTTGCTGGGCACCTCCCATTTCGAAATCCGCTCCCTGCTGGACCGCCAGCAGTATGCCGACCCCGATGGCGCCGCGCATGCGGCCGGCATTTCATCGGCATCCTGGCCGCTGTTTGGCATGGTCTGGCCCTCGGCCCGCATGCTGGCCAATGCCATGCAGACCCAGGATCTGGCGGGCAAACGCATTCTGGAAATTGGCTGTGGCCTGGCGTTGGCCAGCCTGGTCATCCACCGCCGGCTGGGCGACATCACGGCCAGTGACTGCCATCCACTGACCGGTGCCTTCCTGGCCGAAAACGCGCGCCTGAATGCGCTGCCACACCTGAAATACCAGACCGGTCACTGGGGCCGCGAGAACCCGGGTCTGGGCCACTTTGACCTGATCATTGCCAGTGACGTGCTGTATGAGCGCGACCAGCCGGACACGCTATCGCGCTTTATCGACCGCCATTCGGCTGACGGGGTGAATGTCATCGTGCTGGACCCGGACCGTGGCAACCGCAACGGCTTTTGCCGCAAGATGGTGGCACTGGGCTACACGCTGGACCTGCAACGTGCTGGTTTGAGGCAGACCACGGGCGAGGCCTACAAGGGCCACTTCCTGAACTTCAGGCGGGCAGGGCGTTGAGCTGGTCCACGATGGCCTGGTCGCGCTTAAGGGGGTAGGCCGCAGGGATGACCAGCGTGGTCGAGGTCACCATTGCGGCTTTGGGTAGGTCGCGCAGCGGCAGGCGGTCGATGCGCGTTTTCTCCAGCGGGTTGGTGGCTGCTTCGTACAGGATCACCTCGTGGTCCAGCGGGTAGTCCCGTGCCAGCTTGTCCACCAGCACCTGCACGCGCTCCGCCGTGGTCTCAAATCGTTTGAGGCTCAGCTCGCCCGCCAGGGCGGGTTGCCACAGAATGAACATCGCAGTGGGGTCAATGCGGCGCTCAAAAATCATGAACTGTGTAGTCTCCATGGATTGCATGCCGGTGCGGCCGGGGTCAATCCCCAGATCGGCCACCAGGCAGTCTTCGGCGGAAATGCCGGGCAACATCTCCGCGCTATAGCCTTCGGCGCGCGCGTCCTTGATGGCGATGTGCGAGATGCAGGCAAAGATGCCGGGGTGACCATAGAACGCCGCGCACACCGTCTTGCCGGCACGCACCTGGTCGAGGATGGTGTCGGCCATGCGCCGGTAGGTATCGCCGCGGTTCTTGCCCTCCACCTCGCAATCGTCGTAATGGTCCAGCACGCAGATGAAGTCTTTGGCGATGCCCTTGATCCAGTCGCGCGTGAAAATGTTGGGTACGGCCGAGACCACCACGTCGGCGGTTTCGATGTAGCTTTGCGCCAGTGGCGTGATCTGGCCGGCCATGCGCATGCCGGTTCCGATACAGATCAGCTTGCCTTTTTTTACATCAGTCATTGCTCGTTTGCCTTGGATGGTTGGTATACCGATACGCGATTGCGTCCGGTGTTCTTGGAGACGTACAGCGCCTTGTCCGCCGCAGCCAGCAGGTCCTTGTAGCTATCGCGCTCGCCAACGGCGCGCGTGGCAATGCCAAAGCTGGAGGCGATGGCGAACGCAAAGCCGCTGGGGCGGGTGTCGGTGGCCAGGATGGCGACCCGGCAACGCTCGGCCAGGGTCAGCACTTCCTCGGGGCTGGCGCCGCTCAGACACAGGGCGAACTCCTCGCCGCCCAGGCGCCCGAACAGATCGGTCTTGCGCAGATGGGACTTCACGGTGTCGCACACGGTCTTGAGCACCCAGTCGCCCGTGGCGTGGCCATAGGTGTCATTGACCTGCTTGAAATAGTCCATGTCAAACAGCACCAAGCTCACGGTCTGGCGGGTGTCCTTGAAGGCCTGTTGCGCGCAGGCAGTGAAGTAGGCGCGGTTGCTCACCTGTGTCAGCGCGTCCACTTGCGCCGACACGCGGAATGCATCCATTTTTCCAAGTGTCCGGATCAGCCACGCACCCAGAATGGTGAGCAGGATCAGACCCAGCGTCATCAGCAGGATCAGGTTCTCGTACTGGTGCTCGTGCAGTGTCTTTTCCATGCGCAGGTTCTGGTTCTTCTGCTCCAGCAGGGCCAACTGGTTGGCCTTGTCCTGGGTGTCGAACTTGACGCGCTGGTAGGCCAGGTTCTTCTGCACCTGGTCATTCAGCACCTTCTTTTTGAGTGCCAGGTTGGTGTCGTAATAGCCAATGGCCGCAGCCAACTGGCCCTGAGCACGCTTGATGGCGGCCATGGTTTCGCTGGTCTTCTCCTGCAGCAGCAGAACACGCCCCGTCTGGGCCCTTTGATATGCCAGCGCACCGAAATGCTCCGCGCGCTCCAGGTTGCCGGTCTTGAGGTAGGCGCGGGCCAAGGCCTCTTCGAGTTGCACAGCGTAGTCTGAGTCCGGGCTTAGCACGGAATACTCTTTCATGAGTGGAAGACTGGTCTCGATACCCTTTGAATAGTTGCCAACGTCAATCAAATCAATCGTTGCCAGGCTTTTAACGATCAGCGTAAGGAACTGGTTTTTGTTTGCATCGCAGGCCTTGATGGCCTCCGGCACCAATGAGCCAGCAAGGACGCTTTCTCCGCGCTCGTAATTGGTCTCTACTTTGTTGGCAAGACCGGCACACGCAGCGTAGGAACCAACGGCGTCTCCCCGCAAGGCATAGATGCGCTCGGCAAGATCCAGGGCGTCGTTATAGGCATGCAGTGATCGCAACAAGTTCAGCGCGCCCTGCAAGGCAACAATTTTTTGTGAGGGCTTTTCAATGGCCGGTAGCAAAAGAATGGATTCATTCATTGCCTGCAGGGCTTTTTCGTAGCGGCCCAGAGCCGTGTTCCCGTCAATCAACTCGTAGAGGAAACTTGCGCGCCGCGCGGGCGCCTCCACTTGGCCGATGAACGATTCCACCAGAGCAATGCGTTCCTCATGCCGCCCCCAGTCCCCCAGGGAATGGGCATAGGCCAACTGGTATTTTTCGTCTTGCTCCGGTGTGAACGTCGGCTGCAAAGCCTTGAGTTTTTCCAGTGCAGCGTCCGCCTCCTTGGGCGATGGCCCCAGTGTCTTGCGGACCTCGGAATACAGGGACTCGAACGTGTCTTGTTCGGCGGCAATCGTGCCAGACGAACAAAGCAACCCAATAGCAAGGCCTGCAAGCACCCTGACGATGTAGTTGCGTACCATCAACGTTGCTATGCGTGTGCTCCGCCGAGACTAGTAGGTCAAGTCGGTATTGGTTACGTTGATTTTGGGAAGATCACTTGTGTCAACACCTGCCAGAGTTGCGATTGCTGCGATGTCTCCAGACATGAATGTCTGCTGTTCATCCGCACTCAGGCCAAACTGTGTCATGGATGCTTGCGGGTTTTGTTGATGGGCTTCACGCGCCGAAGCGTCACTGTCGAGAAGGTTCAGGTAATCGAGCAATTTGGACATGTGCAGTCGCCTTGAAAGGTAGTTGGGTTAGCGGGGATGGGTGCCCCGCTTCCATTCTATCGACCGTGTAAGCGTTTGTATCTCGCGATAAAAAGGGTCAATTCCACCCGCCCCCCAAAACCTTGTACAGCGTCACCAGGTTCTGCACCTGCTGCACCTGCACCTGCACCGCCGCTTGCTGGGCCGCGAACAGCGAGCGCTGGGCGTCCAGCACCTCAAAAGCGCTGGCGGCGCCGTGCTTGAAACGCAGGTCGGTGAGCTGCATGCGGGTTTGCTCGGCGGCCAGTTGGGCGTTCTGGGCACGCAGTTGCTCACCCAGCGTGGCACGGCCGGCCAGGGCGTCGGAGACCTCGCGGAAGCCGGTCTGGATGGCCTTCTCGTACTGGGCCACGGCAATGTCGCGGGCCACCTTGGCGCTCTCCAGATTGGCCTGGCTGCGTCCAAAGTCAAAAATCGGCACCAGCAGTTGCGGCGCAAAGGTCCAGGCCGCGGTGCCGTTGTTGAACAGCGTGTCCAGATCGCTGCTGACCACGCCCGCGCTACCCGTCAGCGTGATGCGCGGAAAGAACGCGGCCCGGGCGGCTCCGATGTTGGCGTTGTTGGCCAGCAATTGCTGCTCCGTCTGGCGCACATCGGGGCGGCGCGTCAGCAGGTCCGATGGCACACCGGCCGGCAGGTCGGGCAGCAGGCCCTGGGCGGTGACCGGCAGTCCATTGGGTAGGTCCGCGGGCAGGGTCTGACCCACCAGCAGCACCAGGGCGTTTTCGTCCAGCGCGCGCTGGCGCGTGCTTTGGGCCAGCGCGGCCTTGGCGCCTTCGAGCAGGGACTGGGCCTGGCTCAGTTCAATCTTGGAAGCCGCCTCGTTGTCGAACTTGAGCTGGGTCAGGCGCAGGGACTCCTGGCGTGTCGTCACGGTCTCGCGGGTCACGCGCAGCAATTCGTCGTCGGCCAGCAGTGTCAGATAGGTGTTGGCAATCGACGCAATCAGGCTGATCTGCACCGTTTTGCGGGCCTCCTCGGTGGCCAGCAACTGGGCCTGGGCAGCCTGGCTCAAGGCAGCGACGCGGCCAAAGAAGTCCAGCTCGTAGGCGGTGACGCTGAACCCTGCGGTATAGGTGGCGGTGATGGCGCCCGAACTCACAGGGCCCCGTGTGCCGGTGATACCGCCATTGACGGAGGGCAACTGGTCGGCCTGGCGCAGGCGTAACTGGGCGCGGGTCTGCTCGATGTTGAGCACGGCCACGCGCAGGTCGCGGTTGTTCTGCAGGGACAGCGCGATCAGGCGTTTCAGGCGGGCGTCCTTGAAGAAGTCCTGCCAGGCGATGTCGGTGGCAGCCTTGGCGGATGCCGGCGTTGCCGACTGGTCAGTGGTCACCGTGGCAAAGGCGTCGGCCACTGGAGCGACAGGGCGCTCGTAGGTGGGGATGAAGCTGCAGCCCGACATGACCAACGCAGTCGACAGAGCCGTCAGGCGCAGGAGTCTTGGCGCAAAGCGGGGCACGAGGCGGGATGCGTGGAACGGATTCATATGCAGGTCATTCATGGTTATCGACTCCGATCTGGTGACCGTGCTCCGCGTCAAACTGGTGCTGGCGCTCGCTGCCCTTGAAGATGGAGCGCACCACGACAAAGAATATGGGTACAAAGAACACTGCCAGAATGGTGCCGATCAGGCTGCCGCCGATCACGCCGGTGCCAATGGCACGCTGGCTCGCCGAGCCGGCTCCACTGGAAATGGCCAGTGGCAGAACCCCCAGCATGAATGCCATGGAGGTCATCAGAATCGGGCGGAATCGCATGTGCGCCGCAGCCAGTGCCGCCTGTACGGCTGTCTTGCCCTGGGCCTGCAGGTCCTTGGCAAATTCGATGATCAGAATCGCGTTCTTGGCCGACAGGCCGATGATGGTGATCAGGCCGACCTGGAAGTACACGTCGTTGGCATAGCCGCGCATCAGCGTGGCCAACACCACGCCCAGCACGCCCAGTGGCACCACCAGAATCACCGCCATCGGGATGGACCAGCTCTCGTACAGCGCAGCCAGGCACAGGAACACGGCCAGGATGGCGAAGCCATAGAGAATCATGGCCTGCGAGCCGGCCAGCTTCTCTTCGCGCGACAGGCCGGTCCATTCAAAGGCAAAGCCTTCGGGCAATTGCGCAGCCAGCTTTTCCATTTCAACCATGGCGTCGCCCGTGCTGTAGCCCGGAGCCGCTGAGCCGCCGATGCGCATGGCGGGGTAGCCGTTGTAGCGCACGGTCTGCATGGCGCCCTTGATCCAGCGCGTGCTGGCAAATGCGGATAGCGGCACCGGCAGGCCCCGCGCATTGGATACGGTGAGCTTCAGGATGTCATCGGGCTGCATGCGCGCCGTGGCATCGGCCTGCACCACCACGCGTTGCAGGCGCCCCTGATTGGGGAAGTCGTTGATGTAGGCAGAACCCAGCGCCGTGGAAATGGTGCTGTTGATGGCATCGAAATTGACCGACAGGGCACTGGCCTTGTCGCGGTCGATGTCAATCTGCAGCTGCGGCGCGTCTTCCAGCCCGTCGGGGCGCACCTGCGTGAGCACCTTGCTCTTGGATGCTAGGCCCAGCAGCTGGTTGCGTGCCGCCACCAGTGCATCGTGGCCCCGGCCAGCTCGGTCCTGCAGGCGGAAGGTGAAGCCGGATGCGGTGCCCAGCTCGGGGATGGGTGGTGGGCTCAAGGGGAAGATGAATGCATCGCGGATGCCCATCATGCCGCCAAAGGCGCGCCCGGCCAGCGCCTGGGCAGAGTGCTCCTCGCCCTTGCGCTCGGACCAGTCCTTGAGTGTCACAAACGCCAGTGCGGCGTTCTGCCCCTGGCCGGAGAAGCTGAAGCCCAGCACGCCGACCATGCTCTGCACTTCAGGCTGTTTGAGGATATAGGCCTCCACCTGCTGCATCACACCCAGCGTGCGTTCCTGGGTGGCGCCGGGTGGCAACTGCACGTTGACCAGCATCGTGCCCTGGTCTTCATTGGGCAGGAAGCTTGCTGGCAGGCGTACATACACCACGCCCACGACGGCGATGATGGCGCCATAGATCACCAGGTAGCGGGCCGCACGCTTGAGGATGCGCGCCACCAGGCCTTCGTAACTCTTGGCCGTGCTGGAAAAGCCCCGGTTGAACCAGCCAAAGAAACCGGTCTTTGCATGGTGGTGGCCGGCTTCCACCTGCTTGAGCAGGGTGGCACACAGGGCGGGCGTCAGGGACAGCGCCATGAACGCCGAGAATGAAATGGATGCAACCATCACTGCCGAGAACTGGCGGTAGATATTGCCCACCGAGCCCTTGAAGAACGCCAGGGGCACAAACACGGCAATCAGCACCACGGTCACGCCGATGATGGCGCCCGAGATCTGCCCCATGGCCTTGCGCGTGGCCGCAAGCGGCGGCAGGCCTTCTTCGCTCATGATGCGCTCAACGTTTTCCACGACCACGATGGCGTCATCCACCACGATACCAATCACCAGCACCATGCCGAACATGGTCAGCACGTTGATGGAAAAGCCCAGCGCCAGCAGTGTGGCAAAGGTGCCCAGCAGCGCCACCGGAACCACGATGGTGGGGATGATGGTGTAGCGGAAGTTCTGCAGGAACAGATACATCACCAGGAACACTAGGATCACCGCGATGATCAGTGTCTCGGCCACCTGGGCGATGGAAATTTTGACGAAGCGCGAGCTGTCAAAGGGCACCGTCCAGCTCACGCCCTTGGGAAAGAAGGGCTGCAGTTCCGCCATGCGCTCCCGCACGGCCTTGGCGGTGGCCATGGCGTTGCCACTGGGGGCAAGCTGGACACCGATGCCAGTGGCTGGCTTGCCGTTCAGGCGTGCCGTGGTGGCGTAGGCCTGCGCACCGAGTTCGATGCGCGCCACGTCCTTGAGCCGCACGGCCGAGCCATCCGCGTTGGCACGCAGCACGATGTTGCCAAACTGCGCCACGCTGCTGAGCTGGCCGTCCACCACCACGGTGGCGGAGATGGATTGCCCGGTGATGTTGGGCAGCTCGCCAATGGAGCCGGACGAGATCTGGGCATTTTGCGAGCGCACGGCCGCATTCACCTCGGCGGTGGACAAGTTGTAGCCGGTCAGCTTGGCCGGGTCCACCCAGATGCGCATGGCGCGCTCGGTGCCAAACAACTGGGCCTGGCCCACGCCGGGCAGGCGCTGCAGCTCGGGCAGGATGTTGCGCGAGGCAAAGTCGCCCAGAGCCACGATGTCGATGTCCGGGTTGTCGCTGGACAGCATGGTGAACAGCAGGAAGTTGGCGCGTGCCTTCTCCACGCGCACACCCTGCTGCGTCACCGCTGCGGGCAGGCGGGGGGATGCGCGCGCCAGTCGGTTTTGCACATCCACCTGGGCTAGGTCGGGGCTGGTGCCAGGCTCAAAGCTGACGGTGATGGTGCCCGAGCCATTGGCCTGGGCCACGGACTCCATGTAGATCATGCCGGGCGAACCATTCATCTCGCGCTCGATCACGGAGAGCACGCTGTCTTCCAGCGTCTGGGCCGAGGCACCGGGGTAGCCGGCCGTGATCACGATGGAGGGTGGCGCCACCGGCGGGTACTGCGAAATCGGCAACTGCGTGATTGCCACGCCGCCCATTACCAGAATGAACAGGGCGATCACCCATGCAAAGATGGGTCGGTTGATAAAGAACTGGGCCATATCTGCTGCCCCTTACTTGCTGGCGGAGCCAGAGGGCGCCGATGCCGTACGGGCTGCCCACGGCACGGTCTTGACCGGTGCGCCGGGCACCATCATCTTCTGGAAGCCGTCCACGATGACCTGCTCGCCGGGCTTGAGCCCGTCCAGAACCACCCATTGGTTGCCCTGGGCGTTGCCGATCTTGACCGGTCGTGGGCCGGGCTTTCCATCGGCGCCCACCACGAGCACCGTGTCACCCTGGTTGGTGCGGGTGACGGCCTGCTGGGGCAGCAGCATGCCCTGTGGCAACTCCGCCTGCGACAGGCGCACGCGCACGTACTGGCCCGGCAGCAGCAGGCCGTCGGGGTTGGGTACTTCGGCGCGCAGGGTGATCTGGCCAGAGGTGGCGTCCACTGTCAGGTCGGTGAACAGCAGCTTTCCGGGCTTGGGTAGCTCGGTGCCGTCCTCCAGCACCACACGCACGGGCACCGAGCCATCGCCGGATGCACGCAACTGCTTGGCGGCCAGGGCCTTGCGCAGGCGCAGCACATCGGTGCTGCTCTGGGTGAAATTCACGTACACCGTGCCGGTCTGCTGAATCACGGCGAGTTGTGTGGCCTCGGCGGCGCTGACCAGCGCGCCTTCGGTCACCAGCGCCTGGCCGATGCGTCCGGAAATGGGGGCGCTGACTGCGGCGTAATCGAGGTTGATCTGGGCGGTCTGCACGGCGGCCTTGGCGGTGGCCACATCGGCCTGCGCCTGTTTCTCGGCCGTCACCAGCGTGGTGAACTCCTGCTTGCTGATGGCATTGGCTTCGACCAGGGGCTTGTAGCGTTCTACTTGTGCGCTGGCTTGGGCCAGGTTGGCTTGCCCCTTAGCCAGACTGGCCTGGGCACTTTCCAGCGCGGCCTTGTAGGGGGCTGGGTCGATCTGGTAGAGCAACTGGCCCGCTTTTACCTCGCTGCCTTCGCGGAACAGCCGCTGCAGCACCACGCCGTTCACACGGGCTCGCACCTGGGCCACCCGCACGGCGCTGACGCGGCCTGGCAGCTCGGTTTGCAGGGCCACGGCCTCATTGGCAACCGTCACGACCCCTACGGTGGCAGGTGGCGGGCCAGCAGGCGCGCCGCCTGCACCGGGTGCACCGTCCTTGGCGCCACAGGCGGCAAGCAGGGCAAGTGGTGTCAGCACCAGGGCCATGCGGCGCAGGGAAACACCTGGAATAGTCTGGTCAACGAGGGCGCGCAATGAGGACATGAAGAATCCTTTTTCTTGGAGGTGCTGGCAGGCGCCAGGGCGAGAGGGGAGTTGAGCCAGCGCAAGCCGGTGTCAACCAAAGGTGGCAATTCTAGGAATTTGGATTAGTATACATACATCAGTGAATGTATATTGTGAACGTTTCGTAAATAGCCCTGATAGCAAGAAAGATATGGCCAGACGCACCAAAGAAGACGCCCTAGTGACCCGTGACCTGATCCTGGACGCGGCCGAACGCGTGTTCCAGCGCCGGGGGGTTTCGCGCACCTCTCTGCAGGAGATTGCAGAGGACGCGGGCTTGACGCGCGGCGCCATTTACTGGCACTTTGACAACAAGGCCGATGTGTTCGATGCCATGCTGCAGCGTGTGACCCTGCCCATGGTTGCTAGCCTCAAGAGTCCGCCTGAGGCCGAGGCTGCCGACCCGTTGCTGCACCTGCGCCGCAATGTGGCCTCTGCCTTCCACCAGACCGTGCACGACCAGCAGGTGCAAAGGGTGTTTGAAATCGCCTCCCACAAGGTCGAGTACGTGGACGAGTTGCTGACCCTGCGCGAGCGCCACATTGCCGAGCGCGACGAATGCATGAATGACTTGCACCGCTTAGTGTCGCTGGCCGTGGACTGCGGGCAATTGCCGAAAGGCGTTTCCGTACGCCCAGCGGCGATAGGGCTGCACGCACTGATTGACGGCCTGATGCACAACTGGCTGCTGCACCCCGCGTCGTTTGATCTGGAAGCGGTAGGCACCCAGGCGCTGGATGCCTACCTGGCCGGGCTTGGTGTGGCAGCGAACAGACCCTTGGGGGCTGTTTGAGTATTCTCCAAAAACGCCGAATTGATACGGTGTGAATCCGGGCTGCCCCGATCAATGCCCAGGAAAGTATCCAGGGAGCAATGTAGGCTGCGGAACATTTGTCTCACCGAGAGTGCACCCATGCCAATCTCCGCAACCGCTGAAAAACCGGACGGACCTACCCTATCGCGTCGGCGCCCGTCGCCATTCTCATTGGCTGCGTGGAAGCAATTCGTCGATGTTGCTAAGCCTTACTGGTTGGGCGACAAAAAAAAGGCAGCATGGTCATTGCTGGCTCTGCTCATCGTTTTGATGCTGGCCGAGACTCAAATCGCCGTGATGCTGAACGAGCAGAGCGGCGAGATGGCATCCTCATTGGCGGGCAAGGAAGCCGATCGATTTTGGAATTCGGTTTACGCGTGCTTGGGCATATTGGCGTTCGCCGTGCCGATCTACGCCTTCTACTACTACATGCGCGACGCGTTCGCCAACCAATGGCGGCGCTGGCTCACCGGCCGCTTCCTGGATGGCTATCTGCGCGACCGCAAATACTACGCTCTGGGCTCCATGGGTGAGATCGACAACCCGGACCAGCGTATCAGCGAAGACATCAATACGTTCACCGGCAGGTCTATCCACTTCCTGCTGATATTTTTAAGCTCGCTGATGCAACTGGTGGCCTTTAGCACGGTGCTGTGGTCGATCTCGCATCTGTTGGTGGGGGTGCTGGCGGTGTATGCATTCATGGGCACATTCGTCGCGCTCTACATCTTCGGCAAGCCGCTGATCCAGTTGAACTTCTGGCAACTGCGGCGTGAGGCTGACTTTCGCTTCGGATTGATGCGCCTGCGCGAAAACGCGGAGTCCATCGCTTTCTACCGTGGTGAGGCTCAAGAGCGCGCACAGATCGACAGCAAATTTGGCAAGGTTTTCACCAACTTCGCGAGACTGATCAAGCAGCAGCGCTCGCTCAATATTTTCCAACGTGGCTTCAATCAACTCACGATCGTATTGCCCGGCGTGATTCTGGCCAATGCGGTGTTGTCGGGCGAGATGGAAGTAGGCCGGGCGGTGCAGGCGACCGGTGCGTTTGTCGCGGTGCTGGGTGCGGTCGCGCTGATTGTCGATAACTTCGAGAGCCTGAGCCGGTTTGTGGCAGGCATCGACCGGCTGCAAGCCTTGTCCAAACTGGTGTTGAGCGGCCCGACTACGCAGCCCGAACCAGACGCCAACCATCCGCAGATCCAGACGGAAGTGGGTGAGCATCTCGCGCTGGATGCCCTCACCCTGTACACGCCGCAATACGAACGGCTGCTTGTCAAGGAACTGACGCTGACATTGAAGCCGGGGGACGGGCTGCTGATCACCGGTGACAGTGGCTGCGGCAAGAGTTCGCTGTTGCGTGCCATCGCGGGCTTGTGGTGCTCTGGCACGGGAGTGATCCGCCAGCCCCCGCTGGAAGAGGTTTTCTTCCTGCCGCAGCAGCCGTATATGCAGGTCGGTAGTTTGCGCAGCCAACTCATCTACCCCAGTCTGGAGACGAGCCTTGGAGATGAGCAATTGCTTGAAATACTGGACGCTGTGCACATGGAGGAGTTGGCCGAGCGGGTGGGCGGCCTGGATGCCGTGCAGGACTGGGGAAAGCTGCTTTCCGTGGGTGAGCAGCAGCGTCTGGCCTTCGGTCGCGTTCTCGTGCGCCAACCCCGTATTGTCATTCTGGACGAAGCCACCAGCGCGCTGGACAGCCACAATGAAAGCTCGCTATATGAACGGCTGCGCGGCGTCGGTACCACCCTCATCAGCATCGCCCACCGCCCGGCCGTGCTGCGCCACCACACCCACGTGCTCCGGCTGGTAGGCGCAGGCGCATGGGAGCTGCATCTGGCGGATGGCTACCAGTTTGACGGGCCCCTGTCGGTTGAATCAATTCCAGGCATGCAAGGCCCGCAGCAGTGAACGTTTCTTGGCCTGGTGCCCGCCCATGCGTCTGAGAATATCGTCCAGTGTGTGAATGGCATCCGTGATGTGCGGCCCCTTGTTGAGCATCACGCACTCGGCCCGCACGCCCAGCCCGGCGTCCGAGATTTCGGCCCGTGACGGAACCCCGGTTTTTGCCAGTGTTTCCAGAACCTGCGTTGCCCAAATCACCGGCATGTGCGCGGCTTCGGCACACCAGAGGATTTCCTCCTGCACCTCGGCCAGACGCTCGTAGCCGCACTCTACAGCCAGGTCGCCCCGCGCAATCATGATGCCGGCACTGGCCCCCGAGAGCGCCGCCAGCATCAGTTCCGGGAGATTCTCGAACCCCTTGATAGTTTCAATCTTCAGAACGACTCCCATGTCACTGCGCCGCATCCGTTCCAGATGCGTGCGCAGCATGTACACATCGGATGCTTGCTGGACGAAGGACAGGCCAACCATGTCGGCGATTTGAACGACCGATTCCAGGTCCTCAATGTCCTTCTCCGTCAGTGCGGGGAGGGTCAGTGCACTGTCGGGCAGGTTGATGCCTTTGTCGGCACCGAGTTTCTCGCCGCCTTCCCGCGCGTGGACAATTTCGACATCCATGCCCTCTGCGTCTGCGCGCCGGATCACGCCACCAATGCGGCCGTCATCGAACCAGATGCGTTCGCCAACCTGCACCTGCCCAAAGACCTGGGGCAGCGTGCAGGAAATGTGCGTGGGCTCGCCGGGGGCCGCATCCACCGCCCGGTTAATGTCTGCGCCAACACCCAGTCCGTCCCGGGTGACACGAATCACTTCGCCATGGTGGAGGTACAGCGCGCCGGGCGGGCTTTCAATCTGGCTGGCGAGCGTGGTTCGCTTCTTCTTGCCATCGCCCTTGTGAACGGTGAATTCCGTGCCCGGAGTGATGTACGCAGTTTGAATGCTCTCAGCAACGGCGCCTGTTTCATACCGGCGCACCACCAGAAGATGCCGCTTGGCACCGCGCGCGTCCGCGAAGTCAATCTGCGTTCCCACCTTGAGGTGTTCAAGCCACTTTTCGTCCACGCCGATGCAGCCATCCACTTCTGCTACCGGCACATTGCTGCTGTGCGCACGCAGTCCCAACTGGAAGGGGCGAAAAGGCCGGCCGTATTCATCACGCTGGGGGCGCAGCCGCAGCACTGCTGGGCGGGGTGCAATCTCTCCGGTACGAATTTTGGGGCCGGCCAGGTCCATCAAAATGCGAACGTCACGCTTCAGCGCCTTTGCCGCGTGGTGAATATTCCGGGCCATGGCAGCCCACGCCTCGGCATCATCATGGGCGCAGTTGATGCGCGCGATGTCCATGCCGGCTTCCACCAGTTCGCGCACCACGCCCGCATCCGCGGCAGCAGTGGAGGGCAAGGTCACCATGATCCGAACCGGACGCCCCGCAGGATAGGGCCCCAATAGCTCGATGGCGTGCTGCTCCAGCAAGCGGCGGCTGCTCACGCTGCCTGCCGGCTCGTCGGGCGACTTGTCCATCCAGGCTTTGCCCGTCAGGGTGTGCAAGATCCCCAGCACCTTGTCGAGACTGGCCAGAACATGGGACTCCGAGCGCCCCAGTGATGACAGACCCAGCCATGCCAGCTGCTCCTGCACCGAGCGAAGATCGTGCACGCGCAGGGCCAGGTAGTGAACCAGGTTGCGCGCACTGTCGAGGTACTGGGGGGCAACGCGGGACAGTTCAGCCTGCATGGCCGCTTCGCGTTCGAGCAGGAATTCGCGCAGTGCCATCAGCTGTTCGATGAGCGAAAGACAGACCGCCTCACGCGTTGCGGGAGCGCCAGTTTCTTTGGTCCCGCTCGTACTGATGGGTTTGGGGGGGGTGCGTGCAATCATTCGCCATTATTGGGCGGTAATTGCTACGCACGTGTGACTGCAAGCCTGCATTCTGGCTATTCGCTACCGCAGGAACAGCGGCTTTACCAGCATCCAGGCGGCGGTGCACAGCACCATCCAGGCAAAGGCGGCGCGCATGCGCTTCTCCGGCAGACGGTGGGCAACCGCCACCCCGGCGGAAACGGTGAACAAGCCACCCACCGCCAACGGCAGCCCCATGGACCAGTCAACCCGTTCTGCGCCGCTGTAGGTCAGCAGCGCGATGATGGAACTGGGTGCAACCAGGGCCAGAGAGAGGCTTTGGGCCACGGTCTGCCGTTGCCCAAACCAGCCGCTGAAAATCGGAGTGGCCACCAGCCCGCCGCCCACGCCCAGCAGGCCCATGGCGCTCCCACCCACGATTCCCACCAGTGGCATGAGCCGCAGATCACGGGGCTTGTGTGCCTGTGCGGGCGTGTTGGTGCGTTCGCGCAGCAGCATGCGCAGCGACAGCACCAGCAAGAAGACGCTGAAGACGGTCCGCATCAGGTCCGGCGCCAGCCGCGTGGCCAGGTGTGCCACCAGCCAGGTGGTCAGGCAGGCACAGACGCCGATCTGCAACGCGGTCTTGATGGCAACCGGATGCCGCTGGCTGTAGCGCCACCAGGCAATCAGCAAATTCGGCACCATCATGACCAGCGCCGTGCCCTGGGCCAGCGCCTGGTCCAGTCCAAAGCCCAGAACCAGCAGCGGGATGACGATGATCCCGCCACCAATGCCGAACAGGCCGCCAAAAAAGCCCAGCGCCGCGCCCAGACTCAGCATCATCAACAGTTCAGGCAGGGCAATCGGTGGCATCAGTGGCGTGGCAGTTCAGGGAATGCCCATGGTATTGGTGGCTACAAATTGCATCAATGGTTGTAAAAGCAATTCAT
The DNA here is from genome assembly GCA_038327925.1 of Burkholderiales bacterium. Lineage (GTDB taxonomy): Bacteria > Pseudomonadota > Gammaproteobacteria > Burkholderiales > Burkholderiaceae_C > Allorhodoferax. Next base: position 36,383 of record JBBQLM010000023.1, read on the forward strand.
TCATCAATAATTGGCACGAATGAAAGACGCCCCAGACCTCCTGTTCTTCTCCATCCTGGCCCGCCATCCCAGTCTGGCTGCTGCCGCCCTGGAACTGGGCGTCACGCCGCCGGCTGTGAGCCGCAGACTGGCGCAGCTGGAGCAACGGCTCGGCGTGCGCCTGCTCAACCGGACCACCCGGCGCCTGAGCCTGACCGCGGAAGGCGAGCGCTATCTGGAGGAGGGCGGCCGCATCCTGCGCGAGATCGAGGGGCTGGAGCGGTCCCTGGGGGCCGGTGCCGATGTGCCCCACGGCCTGTTGCGCATCAATGCGACCTTCGGCTTTGGCCGTCGCCACCTGTCCCCGGCCATCTCGGAATTTCGCCAGCTCTATCCGTCGGTGGAAATCGTGCTGCAGCTCACCGACCGGGCCCTGGACCTGACAGCCCATGCGATGGACATTGGCATTCACTTCGGCACGCCGCCCGACCGCCGCATCCTGGCCCGCAAGCTCGCACCGAACCGGCGGTTCCTTTGCGCCGCGCCGTTGTATCTGGAAGGCAGGACAGAACCCATCACTCCGCGTGACCTGCACGTCCACGAATGCATCGTGATCCGCGAGAGCAACACCGCCTTCAACAACTGGCAGCTGTCGGACGGCCAGCGGCAGGAAATGGTCAAGGTTTATGGGGGCTTGAGCACCAACTTCGGCGAGATCGCCGTGGACTGGGCGCTGGCCGGGCACGGCATCATCCTGCGGTCCGAATGGGATGTGGCGCCGTACCTGCGTGCCGGACAGTTGCAGCGCGTGCTGGCGCCGTGGGAGGGCACGGCGTCCGACATTTATGCCATCTATCCCCAGCGCCACCACCTGTCGTCGAAGGTCCGCGTGTTTCTGGATTTTCTGGCCGCCAAATTTGCGGACCAGCGGGCGCTGGAAGCCAGCAACGCGCAAGTGTGGTGACCAGGTTCGATGGAAAAAGCGCTACTGTTTTGATAGCTTCATGGCCTTATTCGACGAGGGCTGGTTGCCGATTTTGTTCGAAAGCTTTGGCCGGAATCGGACCGCACGCTGCATGCGCGGGATGCGCCTATGCAGCACATTCTTGATGATCGACAACTCACCTGCCAATTTTGCGTGCCACACTGGCCTGGACTGGGAGTGACTTCCTGGTAACTGGGAGGTGTTGCAATGCCAACTCGTGTGCAAGTTGAAGAAGGCCAGGACTCCGTACCGACCAATGTTGTCTCCATGAAGAATTACCTGTATGCCCTCGCGGTCGTGGTGGTGGCATCCCTCGTTGGCATGCTGGGCTTTACCCTCTACTCCGATATGGACAATGCCATAGAGGAAGAGCGGGTGCGGCTGCGGACCCTGAGCTCCCTGATCGCCAACACCACGGGCGTGCTGCTGGAGCGCAACCGGGAGCGCATGATCGGTGTCAATCGGCGAGCGGAGGTTCAGGCCATGGACCCGGCCCAGTGCGGCACCCTGTTTGCGGATTTGGGCGACATGTTCCCCGAATTTGCCAATGTGGCAACCGTGGATTTGAATGGCTCTGCGCCTTGTTCCGCGGTTCCGCAGCCGGGAGGCAAGCCGGTGTCGGTGGCGAAGACCGAATGGTTTCAACGTGCGCTGGCCGAGAAGCGTTTCGTTGTTGGCAAACCCTTCATTGGCCCGATCACGGGAAAGATGGTGTCGGTATTGGTGGAGCCGGTTTGGAGCGAAGGCAAGGAACTCCGCGGCTTTCTGGGCCTGCCACTGAACCTGGAACGTTTCAACCCGCACATTCCCGCCGCTTCCCTGCCCGAGGGCGTGCGCTACGGGTTCATTTCCACCGACGGCATCATGGTCTGGCGCAATGCCGACCCCGATCACCTCATTGGTAAGTACGTTGGTGACCAGGTCGGACCGAAGCTGGCACTTCAGATTCGGGATGGCGATGCACAGACCATTGGCACCGATGGTGTGCTCCGGCACTATGCCTTTGCGTCCATCCCCGACGCCAACTGGATCGCCTTCTCGGGGATTCCCACGACGACCATTACCAGCAGAGTCCTGACTGCCGCCATGCGCAACACCTTCGTTGGGGCGCTGGGGCTTTCCCTGGTTGGGATATTGCTGTGGTTCCTGATGCGCCGCATTGACCGAGCAGATCGGGACCTGCACACCGCACTCGATGCCGCCCAGGCCGCGAACCGCGCCAAGAGCGTCTTTCTCTCCAACATGTCACACGAGTTGCGCACCCCGCTCAACGCCATCCTCGGCTTTGCGGAACTGATGGAGCACGACGAAGCCATTCCGCAGGCCCAAAAACGCAATCTCAACACCATCAATCGCAGCGGCCGCCATTTGCTGACCCTGATCAACGACATCCTGGATCTCTCCAAGATCGAGGCTGGACGGCTGACCACGCAGGTGCAGGTCTGCGATTCGCATGAACTGATAGCAACCATCGTCGAGGCCATGGAACTGCGCGCGCGCCAGAAAGGGCTGGAGCTCAACGTGCATCTGGGCGACGACGTGCCCCAATTCATCAGCACCGACCCCGGCAAGCTGCGCCAGATACTGATCAATCTGCTGTCCAATGCGGTCAAGTTCACGGTCCACGGTGGCATTGATCTTGACGTGAGCACCGCAGATTGGGACAACCAATCGACGCGACTGACCCTGGTTTTCGTTGTGCGCGACACGGGTGTCGGCATATCGCAGGACGAACTCGGTCGCATCTTCCAGCCGTTCTACCAGACCGAGCATGGCATTCGCTCGGGCGAGGGAACCGGCTTGGGCTTGACCATTGCGCGGCAGTTCGCGCAACTGCTGGGCGGCGAACTGGCGGCTGCCAGCATGGCGGACAAGGGCTCCGCCTTTTCCCTGCGCCTGCCGGTCGAAGTGGCCGATACGATGATTGCCTTGCCACCGCACCGCCGCGTGGTCGCGCTGGCGGACGGGCAGGCGTCTCGACGGATACTGATTGTCGAGGACAAGGAAGACAACCAACTCTTGCTGACGCAATTGCTGGAGCAGGTCGGACTGGAAACCCGCATTGCCGCCAACGGCAAAGAGGCACTGGAAGCCTTTGAGGTCTGGCGCCCCCATTTCATCTGGATGGACATGCGCATGCCGGTCATGGATGGTTACGAGGCCACCCGCCGCATCCGCGCATTACCGGGTGGGCGCGAGGTGAAGATCGTGGCCCTCACCGCGAGCGCGTTCCGCGAGGATCGCGGCGACATCATCGCGGCCGGCTGCGACGACGTGCTGTCCAAGCCGCTTGATGAAGAGCAGCTGTTCGCCGCCATGGAGCGACTGATGGGGCTGCGCTACCGCTATGCAGAACCATCAACCGTTGCCGTTCCCGTTGCAGCCGCAATCTCCGGCGCGGACTTGGCCCGTTTGCCGGCAGACCTGCGCGAAGAACTCTGCCGTGCGGCGGGAATCCTGGATGAAGAATCCACCCAGCGCGCTATCGATCGTGTCCGTGCAACAGACGCCCGCCTGGCCAGTGAACTCGAAGAACTGGTTCGCACTTACCGCTATGATCGAATCGTTGCCCTGTGCGAGGGTTCGCAAGGTTTCCCATGAAAAACAATGACAACGGCAGCATCGTCATCGTCGATGACAATCCGAACAACCTGCAGGTGCTGAGCGGCATTTTGCAACAGGCTGGGTTCAAGGTGCGTCCGGCGCTCAGCGGAGAAATCGCGCTGCGAGCGATTGCCGCCAGCGCGCCGGATCTGGTGCTGCTGGATATCCGCATGCCGGGCCTGGATGGTTACGAAACCTGCCAACGCCTCAAGGCCGACGCCGTGACCTGCGACATCCCGGTGATCTTCATCAGTGCCTTGACCGAAACCGCCGATAAGCTGGCGGCCTTTCGGGCTGGCGGTGTGGACTATGTGTCCAAGCCCTTTCAAGCCGAGGAAGTCCTGGCACGGGTGCGGACCCACCTGCAACTGCACCACATGCAACGCCAGCTGGAAAGCCAGGTGGCGGATCGCACCGCCGAACTGCGTGTCACTTGTGATGCCCTGCGTGAGAGCCAGGGCCAATACCGTCGCATGCTGGAGCAGACCATCCAGGCGATTGCCTTCACTATCGAGAAGCGCGACCCCTACACCGCTGGACACCAGGCGCGTGTCTCACAACTGGCCGTCGCTATCGCGCAGAAGTTGGGCCTGCCACCGGACCAGATTGACGGCATACGCCTGGGCGGCATGATCCATGACTTGGGCAAGATCAGCGTGCCCGCCGAGATTTTGAGCCGTCCGGGTCGACTGTCGGAAACCGAGTTCATGTTGGTCAGAAGTCATTCCGAGGTCGGTGGGGACATCCTGCGCAAGGTGGAGTTTCCCTGGCCGGTGATGGAAATGATCCTCCAGCACCACGAGCGTCTGGATGGCAGCGGTTACCCGAAGGGGCTGCGCGGTGATGCCATTCTGCTGGAGGCCCGCATTCTCGCCGTGGCCGATGTGGTGGAGGCCATGGCCTCGCACCGCCCTTACCGCGCCGCCCTGGGCATCGAAAAGGCCCTGGACGAGATTCGCCAAGGCGCGGGTCGCCTATATGACTCCAGCGTATGCGGCGCATGCCTGCGTCTGTTTGAAGTGGAGGGCTATCTGCTGTCGCCTTCGCTCATGAGCTGATTCATCCTGAAATCACGAGCGGCAAGTTACGCGCGATTGCGTTGACCCCAAAGTCAAGCTGCCGCCTGCATCGTAATCGCCACCCCACCCAGCACCGCATTCCCCGACAGCGGATCGCGCCGTTGGTCATCGAGCAGCGCATTCACATTCGCGCCGGGACGCTCGGCCGCCACGCGCAGTTGGGCACCGGGGGCGTCGTGGCCCCAGCCATGGGGCAGGCTGACCACGCCGGGCATCATCTCCGCGCTGACGTGGACCTGCGCACGCACCTGACCGCTGGCGCTGCGGATGTCGGCCAGCGCACCGTCCTGCAGGCCCAGACGTTGCGCGTCCTGCGGGTGGACCAGTGCGGTGCAGCGGAATGGCCCCTTGGCCAGCACCGGCAGGTTGTGCATCCAGCTGTTGTTGGTGCGCACGTCGCGCCGACCGATGATGACCAAATCGGGCGCTAGCCCTCGTAGATCCTGCGTGGCGCGCTCTAAATCTTGTAGCAGGGAGGGCGGCGCCAGTTCCACCTTGCCGCTGGGCGTGCGCAGCATTTCGGGGATGCGAGGCTGCAATGGGCCCAGGTCAATTCCGCCGCTGGCGTTGGAGGCCTGCACCTTGGCCAGCGTCAGGCCGTCGGGCTTGCGGCCGAACTGATCGCCATAGGGGCCGCTGCGCAGCGCCACTTCCAGCGTGCGCTGTGGGCCCTTGAGTCCCTGTGTGGCCTGGATGACGGCAGCAGCGTGTTCGCCAAACAACCGCTGGGCGTCCTCGGCAAACTGTGCGTCGTCCAGCGCGTTGGCGTCAATGTCGGTGCCCTTGCCCTGGGCGATGGCCGCCAGCTTCAGCAGGGTCTGCCATTCCTCGGGCTGACCCGGTGCGGCGGGTAGCACCGGCGGGCTGTAACGCGCGTGGTTGCGCCATGAGAGCTGGGGGAAGGCCACGTCGTAGTGGAAGTCTTCCAGCGGCGACACGCCGGGCAGGATCACGTCCGCATGGCGGGTGGTTTCATTCAGGTAGATATCCATGCTGACCATGAAGTCCAGCGTGTCCAGCGCCTTGGCAAGACGCGGGCCATTGGGGCTGGACAGCACCGGGTTGGTGGCCACGGTGAACAGGGCGCGGATCTGGCCCTCTCCGGGTGTCTCAATTTCTTCGGCCATGCAGGTGATGGGCAGCTCGCCATACACCTCGGGCGCGCCGCTGACGCGGGCATGATGGCGGCCAGTGGTCACACCCTTGCCTGTGCCGGGTTTGCCGGCGGTGTTGGAGGCAAACGCGGCCGATTTGGCGAACAGCGCGCCGCCTTCGCGGTCCAGGTTGCCGGTCAAGGTGTTGAGCACGTCCACCAGCCAACTGGCCAGCGTGCCGTATTCCTGTGTGCAGGTGCCGATGCGGGCATACACGGCGGCGCGCGGGGCGGCGGCCAGTTCACGCGTCAGGGCGCGGATGGTGTCAGCGCTGATGCCGCAGCGCGCGGCTACGGCTTCGGGCGTGAAGGGCGTCACGGCCTCGCGCACGGCATCCACGCCGTTCACATGGTCGGCCACGTTGCCCAGGCGGACAAGACGCTCGGCAAACAGGGTGTGGACCATGGCCGCCAGCAAGAACACATCGGAATTCGGGCGGATGAAATGGTGCGCATCGGCCACGGCGGCGGTCTCGGTGCGGCGCGGGTCGATCACCACCAGCTTGCCACCGCGCGCCTGCAGCGCCTTGGCCTTGCCGCGGAAGTCGGGCACGGTCCACATGCTGCCGTTGCTAACCAGCGGATTGGCACCCAGCACCAGCAAGTAATCGGTGCGGCTGATATCGGGCAGGGCCACCGACAGCCAGTGGCCGAACATCAGGCCGCTGGAGAGTTGCTTGGGCATCTGGTCCAGCGTGGAGGCGGAAAACACATTCTTGGTGCCCAACGCGCGGGCCAGTTTGCCAAAGTAGGTCAGCAGGCCGATCTTGTGGGCCGACGGATTGCCCACCACGACGGCGGTGGCGTTGCGCCCGTGCTGCGCCATCAGCGGCGGCAGGCGGCGCGCGATCTCGGCATAGGCCTCGTCCCAGCTGGCCTCTTCAAACACGCCGTTGCGCTTGATCAGCGGCGTGCGCAGGCGGTCCGGGTCTTCGTGCAGGTCCTTCAGCGCCACGCCCTTGGGGCAGATGTAGCCGGCGCTGAAGACGTCGGCCTCGTGCCCTCGGATGCTGATGACCTTGCCGGCCTGTACCTTGATTTCCAGCCCGCAACAGGCCTCGCACAGGGGACAGATGCGGTGGTGGGTGGTGGTATCTAGCATGGGCTCCTCATGGGTCGTAGCGGTTGAGGTGTGCATTGACGCATGTCAACTGGGTCTTGTCCAGAACACAGGTGACTCGGGTTTCCATCGCACAATGCGGTGGATTGCCGCCGTCTTTGGCTGCAACCTCTGCGCATGACACTTCCTACCCGTTTCCGCTGCCCAGCCTGTGGCTTCACCGTCTTCAACCGGCGCCTGGCAACCTGTGAATCCTGCCACGCGAGCCTGCCCGTCGAGCTGCGCTTCACCGCAGCCGAACTGGCGCGTCTGGCTGAGGACGAGGCGCGCAATGCCGCGACCCGCAAGGAGCTGGCCCGCCAGGCCGAAGAACTGGAGCGCCAGCGGCAGAAGCGCAAGGGCGATGGTGGCTAGCGGTGCGAGCGATCTTCCCCGCCACGGTGGCCGGCGCGGTGCGGGCGCCGGTGTTTGTCAGTTGGCGGTGATGCGGATCTGCACCAGCATGCGGGTGTCCGCGCTGCCGGCGCTGCTGTAGCTGCCCGGTTTGGCCGATGCGCCCGTGCTGGCAATGGTCACCCATTGCTGCAGGGGGGCCGTGATGGTGGTGGAGAGGTGCTTGCGGTTGGTGGCCGGCAGGTCGGAACTGGTGCGCTCGTCCACGGCCGACGCCTGCAGTTCGATTTCCAGCTTGACGGGGCGCTTGCCGCCGGCCCACTGGGGTGTCACGGTCAGGCTTTGTCCTGACTCCATCCAGGTGACCGCCTGGGTGACGCCACCGGCATTGCTGCTGGCCGATGTGCCTGCAGCACTCAGCGTGGCGCTTTGCGATTCGATTTTTTGCACCCATTGCATGGGCATGGACTGGTTCAGGCGCAGGCTGGCTTTTTCGCCGCTGCGCACCCGCACCTGCTGGGGTGCCAATTCGGCACCACGCGGGGCGGTGCCCACCGTGTAGGCGCCACCGGACGCGTCGGCACCCTCGTGAACCTCCTTGACCTGGCGCAGCTCAATGGTCAGGTCCCGCCTGGGCGCCTCCGCCAGTGCCATGGCGGGTAGCAGGCAGGCCAGGGCGAGGGCAGCCAGCGGGAGGGCAAATGGGACGGTGAATGGGCGTACAAAGAGGGGTCGCATGGTGGAGCCTTGTGCTGCAGATCAAAGGGTATGCGGTTCAGGTGCCTATTTCAACATGACTGACACTTTTTGGTTCTATGATTGCGGCAACAGGAGTAAATCATGCGTAGCCAAGTCAGCGTCAGCTTCAAAAATACTGCCCCCGTTCGAATCGAACTCAGCCCCGAGCAAGCCTTGGAGCGCGAACTGGCCCGCAAGTGGCTGGACGACCAGTTCACCACCATGGAGTGCGAGCCCTTGCGCGCCACCGGCAAACTGCTGATGGCCGACCGCGTGGTGGTGGTGGCCCAGGCTGCCGGCCCCGCCAAGTTTGCCGATCCCCAGTGGGCGCTGGAATTCGCCCAGGCTGCCAGCGCCGTGCTGGGCAAGCCGGTGATCAATGTGGACGCCGACGCGCTCAGCATCACTTACTGATCCAGCCCTCGTGGTTACGCCACGGGGTGCTATCAAATGCATAGTGCTATAGCCGCCGCGGGACGGTGATGCTGGTGTCCGGCCAGGGCGGCTCGTCCAGGTCCAATAGATTGACATCCACCGGCTCGGCGCTGGGTTCTGGCTCAGGCGTTGGCATGGGCGTGCGCACCGTGGGCGCCTCAAACTTTTCTGCATCCAGCGTCTTGCGCAGGAACTGCGCCTCGTAAGGTTCGGGCTCATCCTCCATCGGCTCCTCTCGCACGGCGACTGGCGAGCGCCGGCGTTGCCACAGCGCCACGACGGCCGCCGCACAGACGACCACGACCGCCAACAGGCCATAGAACAGCTCGGCCGACACACGATCCGACTCGGCCTGCTCCAGGCGCTTTTGCAGTGCCGCCAGCGTGGCGTCGTTCTTGGCGGTCTGCTCGCGCAGGGACTTTAGATCGCTTTCCATGCGCAGCAGCAGTTCAGACTCCTTGCTTACGGCTTCCACGGGCGGTGTGGCCGTGGCAATTTCCAGTGTTTTGACCCGATCCAGCAGGATTTCCAGCGGGTCCAGCTGCAGGCGGGAGCCGCCCTGTGCGCGGGCCGGTTTTGCGGCGGCCGCAGGGGCAGGTGGTTTGACCCTGGTGGCAGCCATGCGGGTGGCGGGCGCGCGCTCGGCTGGCTGGCGCACGGCGGGGCGCGAGGTGGATGCGGTTGCGGTTGCGGCAGATCCACTATCCGGCAATATGGAAGCCCTGCGCTCCACGTTGTTGGCGGCGGCGCTTGCAACCAGTGCCGGCGCGCTGGCGGCGGAGGCTTCTGTCGGCGGTGGCGTTACCAGCGGCACGGGCAGGTCAGCCGCGATCCGCTCGGGAGGTGAGTCCGACACCAATGGCAGATCCGCCAGTAACACAAAGCGCCGCGTGGATTTGTCCTCGCAGCCCACGCGCAGGGTGATGGTCACCACGGGTTCATCAACCAGGATGCCGGATCGCAGCCGCAGTCGCACGGTATCCGCCTGCTCCGTGGGTTCCTGTTGAATCTGGATGCGAGAGGGGTCCTGCTGGGTTTCTGCGTAATAGACATCAGCATGCGAGCACAGCGCCGTGGCCTCGGACGGTGTGTCAACGATCACCGGAATGCGCAAGTCCAATGGCCGCCCAATCCAGGCCGCTCCCTGTGCCGGACCTATGGTCAGCGCCGCACTGTGCAGTGCCACGCAGACCAGGGTCAAACCGATCGAGACATTCTTGATGTTCATATCAGTCTCTCTTGATATGGTTACATCTTGTCACAATTAGCTTGGGGCCACAACACTTAGTTGAGGGTTCTACTGCATTACATGGCGGGGTATGTTGGCCGCCCCAATTTCAGGGCACACGCCACCTTGGCACGTGCTGCGCCACAGAGGGAAAACCGGTGGATTTTCTGCCGGGTGTCAGGCCGGCATCAGTCGCGCCAGCAGGGCACCGGCATAGCGCGCCTCCAGTGGAATGCGCACGTGCAGCGGGCTGCCGGGGGCGACCATGATGGCCTCGCCGTCCAGGTTGTGCATGGCTTCCAGTGTGACGATGTGGTTGCCGCTGGGGTGGATCACCTCGATCTGGTCACCAACCTGGAACTTGTTTTTCACCTCAACCTCGGCCCAGCCGTCTGCTACGCCGCGCACCTCGCCGACAAAATGGCTGTGGCCGATGTCGGAGTGGCCGGTCTCGTAGTTCTGGTAGTCCTGTGACGGTCGGCGCTCCAGGAAGCCGCTGGTAAAGCCGCGGTTGGCCAGGCCTTCGAGTTCGGTGATCAGCTTGGGGTTGAACGGGCGGCCGGCCACGGCGTCGTCAATCGCACGGCGGTAGGTCTGCGCGGTGCGGGCAACGTAGTACAGGCTCTTGGTGCGGCCTTCGATCTTCAGCGAGTCCACGCCAATCTTGACCAGGCGCTCCACGTGCTCCACGGCGCGCAGGTCCTTGCTGTTCATGATGTAGGTGCCGTGCTCGTCTTCCATGATGGGCATCAGCTGGCCCGGTCGGCCGGCCTCTTCCAGCAGGTAGACGTTATCGGCTGCGGGGTGGCGCGCACTGCCACCGCAGGCGGCGAAGGACTGCTCGGCTTCCTCTTGCGCTTCGTTGAAGTTGAAGCCGGCCTCCATCTTGACGGCAATGGCTTCGCCGGTATTCGGGTCCACCGCGCTGTCCTGGGTGCTGTAATTCCAGCGGCAGGCGTTGGTGCAGGTGCCCTGGTTGGGGTCGCGCCGGTTGAAGTAGCCCGACAGCAGGCAGCGTCCCGAATACGCAATGCACAGCGCGCCGTGCACAAACACTTCCAGCTCCATATCCGGGCATTCCTGGCGAATCTTTTCGATCTCGTCCAGGCTCAGTTCGCGCGACAGGATGATGCGGGCCACACCGACCTTTTGCCAGAATTTCACAGCCGCAAAGTTGACCGTATTGGCCTGCACCGATAGGTGAATCGGCACGTCGGCAAAGTTGCCCTTGTCCATGCCTTCGCGCACCATCATGATCAGGCCGGGGTCCGCCATGATCAGGGCGTCGGGTTTGAGGGCGATGACGGGTTCGATGTCGCGCAAATAGGTGCGCACCTTGTCGTTGTGCGGAAGCAGGTTGCTGGTGACAAAGAACTTCTTGCCTCGGGCGTGGGCTTCCTCGATGCCAATCTGGATCTGCTCCAGCTTGAATTCGTTGTTGCGGGCGCGCAAGGAGTAGCGGGGCTGGCCGGCGTAGATGGCATCGGCGCCAAAATCAAAGGCGGCGCGCATTTTGTCCAGCGATCCGGCTGGTAGTAGCAATTCGGGGGATTTGAGGCTCATACCCGTATTGTCCCGCAGTGCGTGCCGGGCTGCCTTTGGGGGTGCTTTTTGGCTTCACAATACCGCCATGAAAAAACAGATACTGATTGCCGGCGGTGGCATCGGCGGGTTGGCGGCAGCGCTGGCCAGCTCGCGCGCCGGATGGCCGGTGCAATTGTTGGAACGGACCCGCGAATTCGGGGAAGTGGGTGCCGGCATTCAGATGGGGCCCAATGTTGTGCGCATCCTGCACGACTGGGGCCTGGGGCAGGAGTTGGCCCGCGTGGCCGCCTTTCCCGACATGCTGCGCGTGCGCAACGCCGACAGCGGTGAGGAGTTGGGCCGCCTGATGCTGGGCGAGCGCTCCCGCACGCTCTATGGCGCGCCCTACGCAACCATCCACCGCGCCGATATCCACAAGCTGCTGCTCATGGCCGTGCAGCAGCACACGGATGCAGAGTTGCATATGGGGCAATGGGTCGAATCGTTCCATGAAGGAGACGACGGCGTCCATCTGCACACGCTGGACGGTCTGGAGTTGGAAGGGCAGGCTCTGATTGGAGCCGATGGCCTGTGGAGCACCGTGCGCCATCTGCTGCTCAATGACGAGGCGCCGCGCGTGACCGGTCACCTGGCCTACCGGGCGCTGATTGCGCAGCGCGATTTGCCCGGTTATTTGCGCAGCCAGCAGGTCACCGTCTGGTTGGGGCCGAACCTGCATGTGGTGCAGTACCCGGTGCGCCGTGGCCACTGGCTCAACGTGGTGGCCATCGTCCATGGCCAGATCAACGGCGATGTTGATGACTGGGACCATGAAACCCATGCCTCGGATTTGCAGGATGCCATGGGGGAAACCTGCAACAAGCTGCAGGACCTGATCAGCGCCATTCCGGACTGGCGCCTGTGGGCGCTGTGTGACCGCCCCCCCATGACCAGTGCGCGCCAGCAGGCCCAGGGCAGGGTGGCCTTGCTGGGCGATGCAGCGCACCCCATGCGCCCCTACATGGCCCAAGGCGCCGGCATGGCGATTGAGGATGCGGCCTGCCTGCAGACGCTGCTGAAAAGTCCAGACATGCCCATGGACAAGCGCCTGGAGCATTACGCCCAGCAACGCTGGCGGCGCAATGCGCGGGTTCAGGCACGCTCCATCCGCAATGGGCAAATTTTCCACGCCAGCGGGCTGGTGCGCTGGGGGCGTGACCTGTCCATGAATCTGCTGGGCCAGCGCCTGCTGGATGTACCCTGGCTGTACCGTGGGCCGAATTGAGATGCCAGGCTGGTGTGGGTCGATGAACCCGCGTCGCCGCCTGCTGCTGGCTGCGGGTTCCGCCGTCGCCAGTGCTGCGTTGCCCTGGAATGCAATCGGCGCGCAGACCCCGGCAGCGGTTGCCTCCTGGCCGACGCGGCCGGTGCGTATTCTGGTGGGTTTTCCGGGCGGTTCCAGCCCCGACCTGACCGCCCGCACACTGGCAGAACCCCTGTCGCAGGCCCTGGGGCAGCCCGTGGTCGTGGAGAACCGGCCCGGCGCCAGCGGCAATATAGCAGCCGATCTGGTGGCCAAGGCCACCGATGGCCATACGCTGGGGCTGATGATCAACGGCAACCTGACCATTGCCCGGCTGCTCAACCCCAAGACCCCCTATGACCCGCTCAAGGACCTGACCCCTGTGTCCCTGATTGGCACCGCGCCGCTGGTGTTGACGGTGCCCGCCAGCTACGGTGGCACGGCGCAGGACTTGGTGAAGGCCGGCCTGCAGGCGGGCAATACCTGGAGCTATGGCACGCCAGGCCTGGGCACGGTGGCCCATCTGGGCATGGAGTTGATCAAGGCCAAAACCGGCCTGACGCCGGTGCATGTGCCTTACCCCGGCAACCCGCAGGTGATGAACGCCATGGTGGGTGGACACATCCAGTTGGCCCTGCTGCCACCGGGGCTGGCCATGGCGCAGGTGCGCGCCGGGCGGCTCAAGGCGATTGCCGTCACATCCGCCGGGCGCAGCAGCCTGGTGGCCGAGTTGCCGAGCCTGGCGGAGCTGGGCATTGCTGGCGTGGACCTGGAGGTGTGGAACGCACTGGCAGTGCCCACCCGGATGCCCCAGCCAGTGGTGCAGCGCTTGGCCAGCCTGGTCAGTGGGATGGTGCGCAGCCCCGAGTTGCGCCAGCGCCTGTATGCCCAGGGCTGGCAGGTGGTGGGCTCCTCGCCCGAGGGGCTGGCCCACCGCATGCGCCAGGATGCCGCCGTGCTGGGCGGGGTGATTGCGCGCCAGGGCATCCGCAACGAATAACGGCAGCCGTCGTGCTGCTGGGTGAAAGTGCAATTTGCTATCAAATAAATAGCTATCTACGCATATTCAACGAGGGCTAGAGGCCGATTCTGCTTAAAGCCATTCCGCTGAACCCAGCGGTTGCGTTCAGACTTCGGAAGCCGGCTCGGCGGCCTCTTCGCCGTCCAGTTTCTTCATGTTTTCCAGCAGCTTGAGCAGGTAGTGCAGCGAGTGCGCAATGTCGGCGATGGAGAAGTCCGCCAGCGCCTGCTCGTAATAGGCGTTGATCTTGGGCTGGGCCAGCACGTTCCAGACATGCCGGCCTGAATCGGTCATCCGGATCAGGCGCGCACGCCGGTCCCGGTCATCGGGCGCAATGGTGACGTGCCCATCGCGCTCCATGCGGCTGATGAGACCGGAGAGATTCTGGCGGCTCACCAACAGGTAGCGCGCCAGGTCGCCCACGCTCATTCCGCCTTCGACCTTGGGCCGCGACAAGGCCCCCAACACCGCCCACTGCTGCGTCGTCAGTCCCTCCTGTTCAACCGCTTTGGTACCGGTTTTATGCAACATATTGGTACATTGATACAAGCGGAAGAACAGGCGATTGGCCAGCTCTATGCGTGCTGCATCATTGTTTGTATTAGGGTTTTCCATAAGTTTTCACCAAAAATATTTCTTGCACCGGGTATACGGTCTTGGTAATATACGTCAATACATTGACATATATCGGTTTTAGCCCGATTCCAATTGCACAAGCATACCAACCAGTAACCAAGGAGTAGAACATGGGCAAGTTTGACGGAAAGACCATCATCGTGACCGGTGGTGGTGGCGGCATCGGCGGGGCCACTTGCCAGCGCCTGGCGCGCGACGGCGCCAAGGTGGCGGTGTTCGACATGAATCTGGAAGCCGCTCAGAAGGTGGTCGATGCGATCCAGGCCGCCGGCGGCACCGCAGCCGCGTTCCAGTGCGACATCACCAGCCGCGAGCAAGTGGACGCCGCCGTGGCCGCAACCATCGCCCAGCTGGGCCCCATCGACGTGCTGGTGAACAACGCCGGCTGGGACGTGTTCAAACCCTTCACCAAGACCGTCCCCGCCGAGTGGGACAAGCTGATTGCCATCAACCTGACCGGCGCGCTGCACATGCACCACGCCGTGCTGCCCGGCATGGTGGAGCGCAAGACCGGCCGCATCGTCAACGTGGCGTCCGACGCGGCGCGCGGCGGCTCATCCGGCGAGGCCGTGTACTCCGCCTGCAAGGGCGGTCTGGTGGCCCTGTCCAAGACCCTGGCCCGCGAACACGCCCGCCAGGGCATCACCGTCAACGTGGTCTGCCCCGGCCCGACCGACACCGCACTGCTGGCCGGCGTGGCCGAAGGCGCCCGCGACCCCGCCAAGCTGATTGAAGCCTTCAAGAGCGCTATCCCCCTGGGCCGCCTGGGCCAGCCCGACGACCTGGCCGGGGCGATTGCCTTCTTCGCCAGCGACGACGCCTCCTTCATCACCGGCCAGGTCATCTCCGTCTCGGGCGGTTTGACCATGCACGGCTAAACCCATTTTTAAAAGGAATCACCATGAACTTTGAAGACATCCTCTACGAAAACCGCAACGGCGTGGCCTGGATCACCATCAACCGGGTCGACAAGATGAACGCGTTTCGCGGCCAGACTTGCGACGAGATCATCAAGGCCCTGAACAAGGCCGGCTACGACAAAGAAGTGGGCGCAATCGTTCTGGCCGGCGCTGGCGACCGCGCTTTCTGCACCGGTGGCGACCAGTCTGCCCACAACGGCAACTACGACGGCCGCGGCACCATCGGCCTGCCGATGGAAGAGCTGCACACCGCCATCCGCGATGTGCCCAAGCCGGTGATTGCCCGCGTGCAGGGCTTTGCGATTGGCGGCGGCAACGTGCTGGCCACCATCTGCGACCTGACCATCTGCTCCGACAAGGCCCAGTTCGGCCAGGTCGGCCCCAAGATGGGCTCGGTGGACCCCGGCTACGGCACGGCCTTCCTGGCCCGTGTGGTGGGCGAGAAGAAGGCCCGCGAGATCTGGTATCTGAACCGCCGCTACAGCGGCGCCGAGGCCGTGGCGATGGGTCTGGCCAACTTCTGCTTCCCACACGACCAGTTGGACGCCGAAGTGCAGAAGATCGGCGAAGAACTGTGCGAGCGCAGCCCCACCGCACTGGCCATTGCCAAGCGCAGCTTCAATGCCGACACCGCCCACCAGGCGGGTATCGCCGGCCTGGGCATGTACGCGCTCAAGCTGTACTACGACACCGAAGAGTCGCGCGAAGGCGTCAATGCGCTCAAAGAGAAGCGCAAGCCGGAATTCCGCAAGTACGTGAAGTAACCCCAGCGCTGGAGAGCAGACGATGAACCCGAACCCCTATATCGATGAAGACCTGCAGGCGCTGGCCGAAACGGCCCGGCGCTTTGCCGAAGAGCGCGTCAAGCCCGGTTTCCTGGAACGTGACAAGACCCGCTTGTTCGACCGCGCCTTGCTGCGCGAAATGGGTGCACTTGGGTTCATCTGCCCCGAGCTGCCCGAGCAGTTTGGGGGCTTGGGGCTGGGCTGCCTGGCCGCGGGCGTGATCCACGAGGAGATTGCCCGTGCCGACCTGAGCTTCTCATACCTGAATTTGCTGGCCTCGCTCAACAGCCAGATCCTGTCCAAGTACGGCAATCCCGAGATCGTCGGCCCCTGGCTGAAGAAGATCATCCAGGGCGAGGCCATCTGTGCGATTGCGCTGACCGAGCCACGCGGTGGCTCAGACGCCGCCAACCTGCGCCTGAAGATCGACCGCGAGGGCGACTTCTATGTCATCAACGGCGAGAAGACCTCCATCTCGGCCGCCGACCAGGCCGACATCACCGTGGTGTTTGGCCGCACCGGCACGCCGGAGTCGGGCGCCCACGGCGTCACCGCGCTGCTGGTGCCGATGAACACCCCCGGCGTCACCACCAGCCGTTTCGATTGCCATGGGCAACGCGCCATTGGGCGCGGTTCCATCTTTTTCGAGAACGTGCGCATCCCCGTCAGCCACCGTCTGGGCGACGAGAACAAGGGCTTTGTGCAGGTCATGCATGGCTTTGATTTTTCGCGTTCGCTGATCGGCCTGCAATGCCTGTCGGTGGCCCGCGTGGCACTGGAAGAGACCTGGCAGTACATCACCGAGCGCCAGGCCTTTGGCCAGCCGCTGTCCGCTTTCCAGGGTGTGACGCACCCGCTGGCCCAGTTTGATACCGAAGTCGAAGGCGCGCGCCTCATCTGCCTGCAGGGCCTGTGGCTCAAGGACAAGGGCCTGCCGCACACCGCCGAGGCCGGCATGGCCAAGTGGTGGGGACCGAAGCTGGCCTACGACGTGATCCACCAGTGCCTGCTGTGTTACGGCCACGGCGGCTATGACCGCGGCCTGATGGAACAGCGCCTGCGCGATGTGCTGGGCTTCCAGATTGGTGACGGCACCGCCCAGATCATGAAAACCATCATCGCCCGCACCCGCGCCGGTCGCAAGTTCGTGCCGGCCTGAACCACACACAGCAAAAGAACGAGGAGACACACCATGGAATTTGACGCCGTACTGATTGCCCCCCGCCGCGCTGCCAGCATTGCCCAAGGGCTGTGGCATGACAAGACCATCAACACCGAGCTCGATGCCTGCCTGGCAGCCTGCCCCGACAAGCTGGCCTTGACCGCCGTGCAGGCCGAAAGTGGCGCCGTCAGGCGCTTCAGCTACCGCGAGCTGGCCACCATGGCTGACCGCGTGGCGGTGGGTCTGTCCCGACTGGGCGTAGGCAAGAACGACATCGTGGCCTGCCAGTTGCCCAACTGGTGGCAGTTCACCGTGACCTACCTGGCCTGCTCGCGCATTGGTGCGGTCATGAACCCGCTGATGCACATCTTCCGCGAGCGCGAGCTGTCGTTCATGCTCAAGCATGGCGAGGCCAAGGTCGTGATCGTGCCCAAGCTGTTCCGCGGCTTTGACTTTGAGGCCATGGTCACCGCTTTGCGCCCCACGCTGCCCGACCTGCAGCATGTGGTCGTGGTGGGCGGCAGCGGTGACAACAGCTTTGAGAAGCTGCTGAGCGACCCGAGCTGGGAAGCAGCAGCAGACGCATCCGCCATCCTGACCGGCAATCGCCCCGGACCGGACGATGTGACGCAGCTGATCTACACCTCGGGCACCACCGGAGAGCCCAAGGGCGTGATGCACACGGCCAACACCACCATGGCCAACATCATTCCCTACGCCCAGCGCCTGAAGTTGGATGCCGAAGACGTGGTGCTGATGGCCTCGCCCATGGCGCACCAGACCGGCTTCATGTATGGGCTGATGATGCCCATCCTGCTCAAGGCCAACGCTGTGCTGCTGGACATCTGGGAGCCACTCAAGGCCATTGACCTGATCCGCACCGAGGGTGCCACCTTCACGATGGCGTCCACCCCCTTCCTGACGGACCTGGCCAAGAACGTGGCCGAGTCCGGCAAGACCGTGCCCACGCTGCGCACCTTCCTGTGCGCCGGCGCTCCCATCCCGGGGCCGCTGGTCGAACAGGCCAGGTCCGTGCTGGGCTCCAAGATCGTGTCGGCCTGGGGTATGACCGAGAACGGCGCCGTGACGCTGATCGAGCTGGACGATCCGGACGAGCGTGCCGTCAACACCGACGGTCACCCGCTGCCCGGCGTGGAGCTAAAGATCGTTGACACCGACGGCAGCACCTTGCCCGCCGGCCAGGCCGGCAAGCTGTTGCTGCGCTCCTGCTCCAACTTTGGCGGCTACCTGAAGCGCCCGCACCTGAACGGAACCGATGCCGATGGCTGGTTTGACACCGGCGACCTAGCAACCCTGGACGCCAAGGGCTATGTGCGCATCACCGGCCGCAGCAAGGATGTGATCATCCGCGGCGGCGAGAACATCCCGGTGGTCGAGATCGAGTCCCTGCTGTACCGTCATCCAGGCATCTCCATGGCTGCGGTCGTGGCCTACCCGGACGAACGCCTGGGCGAACGCGCCTGCGCCATCGTGGTGCTCAAGCCCGGGCAGAAGATGACCCTGGATGACATGGTGGCGTACTTCAAGGAACAGAAGATCGCCATCCAATACATCCCCGAGCGGCTCATCGTGCGCGACGCGATACCGTCCACGCCTTCCGGGAAGATGCAGAAGTTCAAGCTGCGCGAAATGCTGCGTGACGGCCAGCTATGAACCCGTTCGGTGGCCACGACATCGAGGATCTTCGCCCTGGCATGCATGCGTCGTTCACGAAGACGATCAGCGCGGCGGATATCGATGGCTTTGCGCAGATTTCGGGCGATGACAACGCCCTGCATCTGGATGAAGCCTATGCCGGCGCCACCCGCTTTGGCGGACGCATCGCGCACGGCCTGCTGACCGGCAGCCTGATCTCTGCCGCGCTGGCCAAACACCTGCCGGGGCCTGGTGCCGTGTACCTGTCGCAGGGGCTGGAGTTTGTAGCTCCGGTGCGTCCCGGCGAAGCGGTCACCGCCACCGTGACGGTCTCCACGGTGGACCAGGCTTCCGCCCGGGTCGTGCTGTCCACCGTATGCCGCGTCAACGACCGCGTGGTGCTCCAGGGCGAGGCCACGCTGAAGACAACTTCCCAGAACCATGCCATCTGACACCATGACTGAACAACCCATTCTTGTAGACACCCAGGGTCGCGTCGGCGTCATCACGCTGAACCGCCCCCAACAGCTCAATGCCCTGAACGACGTGCTGATGGATGCGTTGGGTGCGGCCCTGTTGGCCTTTGATGCCAACCCCGCCATCGGCGCCATCGTGATCACCGGCAGCGACAAGGCCTTTGCTGCCGGTGCCGATATCGCGGCCATGGCCGACTGGTCTTATATGGACGTCTACCAGGGCAACTTCATCACCCGCAACTGGGAAACGATTCGCCGTGTGCGCAAACCCGTCATCGCCGCAGTGGCGGGCTTCGCCATGGGCGGTGGCTGCGAACTGGCCCTGTCGTGCGACATCATCGTCGCAGCCGAGTCGGCGCAGTTTGCCCTGCCCGAGATCAAGCTGGCGGTGCTGCCGGGTGCCGGTGGCACGCAGCGCCTGCCGCGCGCCATCGGCAAGGCCAAGGCCATGGACATGTGCCTTTCGGCCCGCATGCTGAGCGCGCAGGAGGCAGACCGCTATGGGCTGGTCTCCCGCGTGGTGGCCAACGAGCAACTGCTGGCTGAGACCATGGCTCTGGCAGAGCGCATTGCCGGCTACTCGCTGCCAGCGCTGATGGCCATCAAGGAGTCCGTCAACCGTGCCTGGGAGTCGTCGCTGACCGAGGGCATCCTGTTCGAGCGGCGTGAACTCCATGCCCGCTTCGCCAGTGCCGACGCGCACGAGGGCATGCATGCCTTCCTGGAAAAACGCAAACCGGCATTCAGCCACCGCTGAAGCCCACCACCAACCAAACGGGGAACACCATGGCCTTGGATGCCGAATCTTTTGAACTGTTGCTGGCCACCGTACAGCGCTTTGTGCTTGAGCGCCTGGTGCCGGCAGAAAACCACCTCGAAGAGCACGACGAGGTACCCGCCGACATCGTCGAGGACATGAAGGAAATGGGCCTGTTCGGCCTGACGGTGCCCGAGGAGTTCGGCGGCATCGGTCTGTCCGTGAGCCAGGAGGTGCTGGTCAATTACGAACTGGGCCGCACGGCACCGGCGTTCCGTTCGGTGTTTGGCACCAACATCGGCATCGGCTCGCAGGGCATCCTGATGGACGGGACGCCCGAGCAGAAGGCGCTCTACCTGCCCCAGGTGGCCAGCGGCGAACTAGTCATGTCCTTTGCACTGACCGAGCCGGATGCCGGCACCGATGCCGCAGCGCTCAAGACCCGTGCCGAGCTGATTGGTGACCACTATGTGCTCAACGGCACCAAGCGCTTCATCACCAACGCACCGCGCGCCGGTGCCTTCACGCTGATGGCACGCACCGGCGGCCCCGGCGCCAGTGGTATCTCGGCCTTCATCGTTCCAGCCGAAACCCCAGGACTCAAGCTCGGCAAGAAGGACAAGAAGATGGGCCAGCGCGGCACCATGACCTGCGATGTGATCATGGAAAACGCGCGCGTGCCGGCCGCCAACATCATTGGCGGCGTACCTGGCGAAGGCTTCAAGACCGCCATGAAGGTGCTGGACCGGGGGCGCCTGAACATTTCGGCCGTCTCCTGCGGCACCGCGTCGCGCATCCTGGACGAGGCCACCCGTTATGCCCGCGAGCGCAAGCAGTTTGGCAAGGCGATTGGCGAATTCCAGCTGATCCAGGCCATGCTGGCCGACAGTCAGGCTGAGCTGCTGGCCGGCTGGTCGCTGGTGCAGGACGTGGCCAGGCGCTTTGACGCCAAGCCCGCCCATGTGTCGGATGCGGATGTGTCGATGCGCGTGTCCTGCGCCAAGCTGTTCTGCACCGAGATGGTGGGCCGCGTGGCCGACCGTGGCGTGCAGGTGCATGGCGGAGCCGGCTACATCAACGAGTACCCGGTGGAGCGCTTCTACCGCGACGTGCGTTTGCTGCGCCTGTATGAAGGCACGACCCAGGTCCAGCAACTCATCATCGGCCGCGAATTGCTGCGCCGCGACTGACGCCCAACCACTGAAGGCTTATCCATGCTGACCATCAACCTTTTCAATGGTCTGGTGTACGGCTCGTTGCTCATCATCATGAGTTCGGGTCTGGCACTGATCTACGGCCTGCGCCGCGTTGTCAACTTCGCCCACGGTGCCCTCTACATGCTGGGCGCCTACATCGGCTATTCCGTTGCCATGCACAGCAACTTCTGGGTGGCGCTGGTGGCGGCACCCGCCGTCATGGCAGTGGTCGGGGTGCTGCTGGACCGCTATGGCTTTCGCCTGTTGCAGGACCGCGAGCCGCTGAACGTGATGCTGGTTACCTTCGGGCTGCTGCTGATTCTGGAAGACGTGGTGGTGGCCATCTGGGGCAAGGCCAACTACTCGCTCTTCACACCGGACCTGCTGAATTTTTCGGTCAACCTGTTCGGCAACGAGGTGCCGGCCTACCGCATTGGTGTCATTGCCGTCGGGGCCACGGTTGCCGTCGGCCTGACGCTGTGGCTGCGCCTGTCCCGCATGGGCCTGTTTGTGCGCGCCGCCAGCACCGACCCGGTCACCACATCCATGCAGGGTGTCAACACCGACCTGATCAGCGCCTCCGTCGTCGGTCTGGGCAGTGCCCTGGCGGGCTTGGCGGGGGTGGTGGCAGCACCGTTCCTGTCGCTGTCTCCGCACATGAGTTCCGACGTGCTGATTGACTCCTTTGTGGTCGTGGTCATCGGCGGCCTGGGCTCCCTGGCCGGCGCCTTTGTCGCCGCGCTGTTGCTGGGAATGATGCAGGCCATCGGCGCGGTGTACATACCCGAAGTGTCGGTGCTGCTGCCCTTCATTTTCATGATCGCCATCCTGATCTGGAAGCCCTCCGGTCTGGCCGGCAGTCGGACCTGATGGGAAAGAACACACTATGACGTTTACACGTATCGCCATGCTTTCGCTCGCCGCTATCGCGCTGGGCCTGGGCATCGCGCAATTCACCCCTTCCAGCAATGTGCTGGGTGTACTGACGCAGGCCGTGATTTACGCCATCTTCGCCTCGGGCGTGGGCGTGCTGCTGCGGCAGAACGGCCTGGTCAGCTTCGGGCATGCACTGTACTTCGGTGCGGCCGGTTACGGCATGGGCGTGGTCCTGGCGCTGGACTGGATGCCGGCCGAGCTGGCCATTCCGGTGGTGCTGCTGGCCATCGGCCTGTTCGCCTTCACCATTGGCCTGATCATTGTTCGCGTGCCTGGCATTGCCTTCGGCATGCTGACCCTGGCCATCGGTCAGATGATTTATCTGATGGCATCGCGCGCACGTGGCTTGACGGGTGGTGCGGACGGCATGAGCATCAACTGGCCGTCCACGCTGTTCGGCTCTCCGCAGGCCGCCTTGCTGAAGCCCGCCACGCTGTTCCTGATCGCCTGGGTGGTGATGGTGCTGGTCACGCTGGCGCTGCACTGCATTCTGCGCACCCGTTTCGGCACCATCACCGAAGCGGTGCGTGACAACGAGGAGCGTGCCCGCTTCATTGGCATCACCACCACGCTGCCCCGCGCCGCGGTGTACGCCCTGTCGGCCATGGTGACCGGCGTTGCCGGAATGCTGTCGTCATTGAACTCCGGCTTTGTCTCGCCGGAGAGCCTGCACTGGAGCGTGTCGGGCATCACCCTGGTGATGGTGGTGGTGGGTGGCATCAAGCGGTCCATTGGCCCCATCGTCGGCGCCATGGTCTACATCCTGCTGAAAGACCTGCTGGGTGACTACGCCACCTACTCCATGGCCATTCTGGGCACGGCGTTGATTGCCGTCATCGTGTTTTCGCCGGAGGGCATTGTGGGCGCCCTGGCTCACCTGCGCACGCGTCTGCGCCATGGCCCGGCTGCCGAAAGGAGAGTCCCATGAGCACACACTATGTTTTGCAGGCCGAGGACGTGGCCATCCACTACGGCGGCGTCAAGGCGCTGGACGGAGTCAGACTGACCCTGGAGAAGGGCCAGATTCGCGGACTGATTGGTCCCAATGGCGCTGGCAAGTCCACCGTTATCGACGCCATCACTGGCCGCCGGCGCCTGACCCGCGGCAAGGTGATTCTGGATGGCGAAGACGTCAGCCAGCTCGGTGCGGTCGAGCGTCGTCGCCGGGGTCTCTCGCGCAGCTTCCAGCGCACCAGCATCTTTGGCGGCATGACCGTGCTCAAGCAGGTGGAACTGGCCTCGCACAAGATGGGCGTGGAAGACTCGGCCGCCGATGCGCACGCCGTGCTGGAGGAGCTGAACCTCGACAACCTGACCCACGTGCATGCCGAGGACCTGGGCTACGGCGAGCAACGCCGCCTGGATCTGGCCCTGGCATTGGTGGGGCGCCCCAAGCTGCTGATGCTGGATGAGCCCATGGCGGGTCTCTCGGTCAAGGAGTCGCTGGACCTGGCCCAGCACCTGAAGGCCTTGACCTCGCGCTGGGATGTGTCCGTGCTGCTGGTGGAGCACGACATGGACGTGGTCTTTGGCATCTCCAATGTCGTCACCGTGTTTGAACTGGGCCGCGTCATCGCCGACGGCGATCCGGCCAGCGTACGTGCCAACCCGCGCGTGCGCGAAGCCTACCTGGGGAGCGCCGCATGAGTGCTCTATTAACTCTGACCGATGTGCACGCCTTCTACGGCTCGGCCCACATCCTGCATGGCCTGAGCCTGGCCGTGCAGCCCGGCGAGCGCGTGGCACTGATCGGCCGCAATGGCGTGGGCAAGACCACGGTGGTCAACACCATTCTGGGACTGGCGCAGCTCAAGGGTGGCCAGATCCAGTTGGGGGGGAGAACCATCACAAGACCTCGCCCCTACATTGCTGCCCAGCACGGCACGGTGGTGGTTCCGCAGGGGCGGCGCATCGTCGCCAACCTGACGGTGGAGGAGAACCTGCACCTCGGCGCCGCCGTAGGACGCAAGGGCCCCTGGAATGTGCCCGAGATCTACAAGCTGTTTCCCATCCTGAAGGAACGCGCCCACACCCCCGGCACGGCCCTGTCGGGCGGTCAGCAGCAGATGCTGGCGGTGGGACGCGCCCTGATGGCCAACCCCAACCTGATCCTGCTCGACGAGCCCACGGAAGGGCTGGCGCCGGTCATCGTGGACCAGCTGGCCGACATTTTCAACCGGGTGGCCGACCAGGGCACGGCCCTGCTGCTGATCGAGCAGAACCTGAGCCTGGTGGTGCGCGTGGCGCACCGCTACCTGGCCATGTCCAAGGGTTCCGTGGTGGCGCAAGGCGCCGTCGTCAATTCCTATGAGGGTCTGAAAGACATTGAAGAACACGTGATGGTCTGAGACACAGACCGCCCTGTGTGAATGTGGCAACCGGAGCCTTTTCCGGCAATTGAAAAGAGGAGACAAACATGTTCAAACGCACACAACTTCACCAACTGCTGGCCGGCACCGTGCTGCTGGCCGCTTTGCCGCTCGCCGCCTACGCGCAGGGCAAGGAGCCGATCAAGATCGGCCTGGTCACTTCGAAATCGGGCGGCTTTGCCACCATGGGCGCGGACGTGGCCAATGGCATCAAGTTTGCCGTGGAAGAAGCCAACGCCAAGGGTGGTGTCGATGGCCGCCCCATCATCCTGGCCGAAGGCGACGATGAAAGCACCCCCGACGCCGGCCGGCGTGCGGCCGAGAAGCTGGCCCGCGACGGACACAACCTGCTGATTGGCCCCATCACCTCCGCCATTTCACTGGCCATCAACCAGAACCTGACGCGCTGGGATGCAGCCCTGATCGGCACCATCAGCAAGGCCGACAAGCTCACCACCGACGCCTGCAACCCGCGCTTCGTGCGCACCAACCATTCGGATGCCATGGACCTGGCCATGATCAGCGAATGGGTCAAGGGCATCGAGGGCAACAACTTTGCCATTCTGGCGGCGGACTACCTGTGGGGTCAGGACTCGGCCAAGTCGTTTGAAGCCGCCGTTACCGCGCAGGGCAAGAAGGTCTCCTTGAAGCTGTTCGTGCCGCTGGGCACCAAGGACTACGCACCGTATATCCAGCAGCTCAAGGCCGCCAATGTGGACGCCATCTGGGTGGCCGAGGTGTCGGGTGCCGTGGCCTTCATCAAGCAGGCGGCAGACTTCAACCTGATCCCCAAGACCCCGCTGATCGGCCACGCGCTGGTGTCGAACTTCGTGATCAACGCCACCGGCAAGGCCATGACCAATATCCCGGGCAATGTGGGTTTCACGCCCGACATTGACACGCCGCAGACCAAGGCCTTTGTCAACGCATTCAAGGCCAAGTACAACCGCCTGCCATCGGACACCGAAGGCCAGGCCTACAACGGCGCGATGGTGCTGTTCCAGGGCGTCACATTGGCCAAGAGCGTGCAGCCCGAGGCTGTCACCAAGGCGCTACGCGGCGCCCAGGTCGATACGTTGTACGGCAAAATGACCATCCGTGCGGCCGACAACCAGTTGGTGATTCCCAACTACGTGGCACGCGTCAAAACGGCTGATGGCGTCTTGCGCCCGGTGATCGAACGCACCTATCCCGCAGCCATCGTGCCACCCGCCTCGCCACTGTGCAAGATGTAAGAACGCCAATTGAGAGAGCCCCGCCATGACTGACCGCCGCGACACGACCAACGACCCATCCGCAGACCAGCACCTGGCGCTTTCCGAAGCACAGGCAGCGGAGTTGCCGGAGGCTCTCCAGGTTGCGCCGCGCGCTTGTGCGACGGTGGCCATCATCGGTGCGGGCACCATGGGTGCTGGCATAGCCATCTGCGCCCTCGATGCCGGGCTCCAGGTCATCCTGCTGGAACAGGACGATGCCGCACTGGAGCGGGGCAGGGAGCGCGTGACCGGCCATTACCAGGGCCGCGTGGCCAAGGGCAAGCTGTCTCCCGAGGCGGCAGCCACAGCCCAGGCACTGCTTGAGCCCAGCACCGACTGGACCCTGCTCGGCCAGGCCGATCTGGTGATTGAGGCCGTGTTTGAAGACCTGGCCGTCAAGCAGCAGGTCTTCCAGAAGATCGACACCCATGCCCGTGCCAGTGCGGTGCTGGCCACCAACACCTCGTACCTGGACGTGGACGCCATTGCCAGCGCGACCCGGCGCCCGCAGGACGTGCTGGGCCTGCATTTCTTCAGCCCGGCCAATGTCATGAAGCTGCTGGAAGTGGTGCGCGGCACACAGACCGCGCCCGATGTGCTGGCCACCGGCATGGCACTGGGCAAACGCCTCAGGAAGATGCCGGTGCTGACCGGCAACGCCTTTGGCTTCATTGGCAACCGCATCTACAACGCCTACCGCCGCCAGTGCGAATTCATGCTGGAAGACGGCGCCTGGCCGGAGGAGGTGGACGCCGCGCTGGAAGCCTTTGGCTTTGCCATGGGACCCTTCACCGTGGCCGACCTGTCCGGGCTGGACATCGCCTGGCGCATGCGCAAGGCCCAGGCCGCCACGCGCGACCCACGTGAGCGCTATGTCGCCATCCTTGACCACTTGTGTGAGAAAGGCCGGCTGGGTCGCAAGACCGGCGCGGGCTACTACAGCTATGCGGACGGCAAACGCAGCCCAACCACGGATGACGTGGTGCGCGCCGTCATCACCCAGGCCAGTGCCGCGCGCGGCATCACCCGGCGCACCTTGTCCGCCGAAGAGATCCAGCGCCGCGCCTTGCTGGCCATGGCCAACGAGGCCGCATTGTTGCTGGCCGAGGGCGTGGCCGCACGACCCGGCGATGTGGACGTGGTGCTGGTGCATGGCTACGGCTTTCCACGCGCGCAGGGCGGCCCGGTGTTCTGGGCGCGCCAGCAGGATGCCGCCACGCTGAAGCAGGAACTGCAAGCCCTGATCCACGCTGCGGGCCACGGCTTTACGCTGGGCGACATTGCCCAACTGACCGCTTGAACACCATTGATTGACCCCGGAAGGACGCTCCCATGAACCACGCTTTTGTCTGCGACGCGATTCGCACCCCGTTCGGCCGCTACGGCGGTGCTCTGAGCAGTGTGCGCACCGATGACCTGGCCGCCATTCCGCTCAAGGCCCTGATGGCGCGCAACCCGGGCGTGGACTGGGCGGCGGTGACCGATGTGCTGTATGGCTGCGCCAACCAGGCCGGCGAGGACAACCGCAACGTGGCCCACATGGCCAGCCTGCTGGCAGGCCTGCCGCTGGATGTGCCCGGCGCCACCATCAACCGCCTGTGTGGCTCGGGCCTGGACGCCGTGGGCACGGCGGCCCGCGCCATCCGCGCCGGTGAAGCCACGCTGATGCTTGCAGGCGGTGTGGAGAGCATGAGCCGCGCACCGTTTGTGATGCCCAAGATGGACACGGCATTCAGCCGCGCCAACGCGGTGTATGACACCACCATCGGTTGGCGCTTCATCAACAAGCTGATGAAGGAGAAGTACGGCGTGGACAGCATGCCCGAAACCGCCGAGAACGTAGCCACCGAATACAAGATCGGGCGTGAAGCGCAAGACCGCATGGCGCTGGCCAGCCAGATGAAGGCCGTGGCCGCCCAGCAGGCCGGTCGCCTCGCGCGCGAGATCACGCCGGTGAGCATTGCGCAGAAGAAGGGCGATGCTCTCATCGTCGACCAAGACGAGCACCCACGTGCCACCAGCCTGGAGGCGCTGGCCAAGCTCAAACCCATCGTCCGCCCCGACGGCACCATCACCGCCGGCAACGCCAGCGGCGTCAACGACGGTGCCTGCGCCGTACTGCTGGCCGATGAGGCCACGGCCGCGAAGAATGGGTTGACGCCCAAGGCTCGCGTCGTGGGCATGGCCACCGCCGGTGTGGCGCCGCGCGTCATGGGCATTGGCCCGGCGCCCGCTACGCAGAAAGTGCTCGCACTCACGGGCCTGTCTCTGGACCAACTGGATGTGATTGAGCTCAACGAGGCCTTTGCCGCCCAGGGCCTGGCCGTGCTGCGCATGTTGGGCGTGGCGGATGATGACGCGCGTGTCAACGCCTGGGGTGGTGCGATTGCGCTGGGCCACCCGCTGGGTGCCTCAGGTGCACGCCTGGTGACTACGGCCGTCAACCGCCTGCACACGACCGGCGGGCGCTATGCGCTGTGCACCATGTGCATTGGCGTGGGGCAGGGCATTGCGCTGATCCTCGAACGTGTTTAACCATCTTTCTGCACCATGACCAACGAGGAAATTCTGGCCCAGTACGGCCCGCGCGAAGCAATGGAATACGACGTGGTCGTTGTGGGCGGAGGCCCCGGAGGCCTGTCCACGGCGATCCGCCTGAAACAACTCGCCGCCGAGAAAGGCAGCGACATCTCGGTGGTTGTGCTGGAGAAAGGCTCCGAGCCCGGTGCCCACATCCTCTCGGGCGCCATCATGGACCCGATCGCCCTGAACGAACTCTTTCCCAACTGGAAAGAACTCGGCGCCCCGCTGAACCAGCCCGTCACCGACGACGCCATGGTCATGCTCAGCGAAACCTCGGGCTTTCGCATCCCCAACTTCCTG
>JBBQLM010000024.1:0-63883 GCA_038327925.1 Burkholderiales bacterium
AACGACGACAACACGGACCGCCTGCAGATCAATGCGCAGAACTGCGTGCACTGCAAGACCTGTGACATCAAGGACCCGACGCAGAACATCGTGTGGGTCACGCCTGAGGGGGGCGGTGGGCCCAATTACGCGGGGATGTAAGCCCCGCGGGCCCTAGCGTTTCATGCGCAGGGGTGAGTCTTGCGAAATGCCCCATCCGTTCTGGCCCGGTGGCTTGGGGCCGCCGTTGTCCAGGTCCTTGGCGTACCACAGCGCCGCGCCCACGCCGCCAATCAACACTGCTGCGCCAACGATCAATTTCAGTACGGTGACCCAGACTTTGGGTTCATCGTCTTTCCTTTTTTTGTTCATTCAGTTCTTTTCGGTTTTCGGCTTAACTCTGGCGGCCCAACAGCAGGTATTCCATGAGTGCCTTTTGCACATGCATGCGGTTCTCCGCTTCGTCCCACACCACGGATTGCGGGCCGTCGATGACGTCAGCCTCCACCTCTTCGCTGCGGTGGGCAGGCAGGCAGTGCATGAACAGCGCGTCGGGCTTGGCCGCTGCCATCATTTTTGAGTCTACACACCAGGCGGCAAAGGCCTTGCGGCGCGCCTCGTTCTCGGCCTCATAGCCCATGCTGGTCCACACATCGGTGGTGACCAGGTTGGCGCCGGCACAGGCTTCCAGTGGATCGCTATAGGTTTGATAGCTGCCCGCGCCCATTCCACGAGGGGTAACGGCCACATTCTCATCCACCTCGTAGCCGCTGGGAGTGCTCACCCGCAGATGGAAGCCCAGCGTGGCGGCGGCCTGCAGCCAGGTGTTGGCCATGTTGTTGCCGTCGCCCACCCAGGTCACGGTCTTGCCGCGCAGGTAGTTGGGGTCGAGCGTGCCATTGGCATCGGTGCCGCGGTGTTCCAGCAGCGTGAACAGGTCGGCCAGGATCTGGCAGGGGTGGAACTCGTTGGTCAGGCCGTTGATGACCGGCACGCGCGAATTGGCGGCAAAGCGCTCCAGCTTGGTCTGCTCGAAGGTGCGGATCATCACGATGTCCGTCATGCGGCTGATAACTTTGGCGCTGTCTTCAATCGGCTCCGAGCGACCCAGCTGGCTGTCGCCGGTGGTCAGGTGCACCACGCTGCCGCCCAGCTGGTACATGCCGGCCTCGAAGCTCACGCGCGTGCGGGTGCTGGCCTTCTCAAAAATCATGGCCAGTGTGCGGTCGACCAGGGTGTGGTGCTTGGTGAAGGTTTTGAACTTCTGCTTGATCAGCGCGGCGCGGGAGAACAGGTAGTGGTATTCGTCGGCCGTGAAGTCCACGAACTGCAGGTAATGCCGCACCGGCGGCGCGCCCTGGGGCAGGGTGCTGGCGAGGGCTTGGGCGTTCATGCGGCCTCCTTGAGCAGGGCAGTGATCAGCGGGCACAGGATGGCAATCACCTGATCGGCCTCGGCGGTGGTCATGATCAGCGGTGGCACCAGGCGGATAACGCTGTCGGCGGTGACGCTGATTAACAGACCAGCATCGGCCGCGCGCTGCACCAGGGCAGCGCAGGGCTTGGACAGGTCAATGCCCAGCATCAGGCCCATGCCGCGAATTTCCTTGACGGCGCCGCTGGCCAGCTCGGCCGCTAGTGCGAGCTCCAGGCCGGCCTTGAGATGGGCGCCCACCGTGGCGGCATTGGCCAGCAGGCCCTGTTCTTCCATGACGCGGATGGTTTCGACACCGGCACGCATCGCCAGCGGGTTGCCGCCAAAAGTGCTGCCGTGGTTGCCTGGCGCAAAGATATTGGCCGCCTTGGGGCCAGCCACCACCGCGCCAACCGGCACGCCGGAGCCCAGGCCCTTGGCCAGGGGCATCACATCCGGTTTGATGCCGGCCCATTGGTGGGCAAACCACTTGCCGGTGCGGCCCATGCCGCACTGCACCTCGTCGATCATCAGCAGCCAGTCGCGTTCATCGCACAGGGCGCGCACATCACGCAGGTAGTCCATGTGCATGGGGTTGACGCCGCCTTCGCCCTGGATGGCCTCGAAGAACACGGCCACCACGTTGGGGTTGTTGGCGGTGGCGGCTTTCAATTGCTCGATGTTGTTGATGGGCACGCGGATGAAGCCTTCCACCAGCGGACCAAAGCCGGCCTGCACCTTGGGGTTGCCGGTGGCGCTCAGTGTGGCAATCGAGCGGCCATGGAAGGCCTTCTCGTAGACCACAATCTCGGGGCGCTCAATGCCCTTGTCATGGCCGAACTTGCGCGCCAGCTTCAGCGCGGCCTCGTTGGCCTCCAGGCCGGTGGAGCAGAAGAACACGTTGGTCATGCCCGAGCGTTCCACCAGCAGTTTTGCCAGTTCTTCCTGCAACGGCACGTGGTAGTAGTTGGAGGTGTGGATCAGCTTGGTCACCTGATCCTGCAGGGCGGCGACCAGCTTGGGGTGGTTGTGGCCCAGCGTGTTGACGGCAATGCCACCGAGCGCGTCCAGGTACTCGCGGCCGTTCACGTCCCACACGCGGCAGCCTTGACCATGGCTCAGGGCTAGGGCTAAGCGGCCATAGGTGTTCATCACGTGGGGTGAAGAGGGCGTGGCGGGGACAGCAGTCATGAAATAGCTCCAGGGTGTGTGGTTGGTGTGGGCCGTTGAAAACCAATTTTAGGCGTTGCGACGCAGGCGTTCATTGATGATTTGGCATCAGAGTGATGCACGCCGGTGCAACGTGCACGCCCTTGGTGCGGACTTGTTTTGCATGAACCGACACCCCGTGGGGAGATGAAGGGGCCTGTCAGCAAAGTGGTGGACAGCCTCAGATAAAATCCGCGCGCGGCGCAATTGCAATCGCGTACCCGCCGCCAACACCATGCCTTTCACGTCCTTTAAAGAAATCTATATCCTGGGAGTGACCCGAAGCGGTCGCACATTCCGCCCCAGCGACTGGGCCGAGCGCCTGGCCGGCGTGATGAGCCAGTTCCGCCCGGGTGGACCGCAGCCGGGCAGCCATCTGGGCTATTCGCCGTGGTGTATTCCGACGTCCATCGGCTCCGTGAAGTGCGTGATTGTGCACAGCGATCTGCGCGAGTACGACGTGATGGCCTGGGATTTCTGCCTGAACTTTGCCAAGGACAACGAGCTTCAGGTCAGCGAAATTCGCCCCGAAGCACCACCGGCCACCGGAAAATCCTGAGTTGCGGCCCACGCGGCAACAAAAAAGCCGTTCAATGAACGGCTTTTTTGCTTTGCTGGCAGCGCACCCGGTACAAACGCAGATCCCGAAGGATCTGTGCGATGCGCCTAAATATTAGGCTGCGAGGGCCAAGGCTTTCACCTTGGTAGACAAGCGGCTCTTGTCGCGTGCTGCCTTGTTCTTGTGGAAGATGCCCTTGTCGGCGACGGTGTCAACCACGGCTTGCATCTTCGCAAACAGTTCAGTGGCCTTGGTCTTGTCACCGGCCAGAACTGCCTTCTCGACGTTCTTCACCGCAGTGCGGTATTTGGAACGCAGGGAAGTGTTTGCTGCATTGATTTTGACGTCCTGGCGGACGCGTTTACGGCCCGACGCCAGGCGCGGGTTCTTTTTCTTGGGTTTTCCAGATGCCATGATTTGTGTTCCTTGTGTCTGAGGATGATGCCAGCAAAGCCGACGATTGTACCATTTTGGGGCCGTGCGGCCAATTTGGACTGGCAGCGGCTTCGAGCTGCGCGGTAGGGGTAAGCGCCAAAGTGAGGTCAAGGAGGAGCCCCAGGGGCGGGGGACACGAACGGCGGCGTTTACCCCTACCGCGCGGCGGGCGCATGGCGAAATTGCCCAACATGGGGGCTACACTGGGACTGTGAGCCTCCTCAAATCTGCTTCCATTGTCTCGTTGCTGACGCTGGCGTCACGCATCACCGGGCTTGTGCGCGACCTGCTCATGGCCTCCACCTTTGGTGTCAGTGCCATGACCGATGCGTTCTGGGTGGCCTTTCGCATCCCCAACATGCTGCGCCGCATGTTTGCCGAGGGGGCCTTCAGCCAGGCCTTTGTGCCGGTGTTGGCCACCAGCAAGGCGCAGGACGGTGAAGAGGCCACCCATGCGCTGATCAACGCGGTGGCCACACTGTTGACGCTGGTACTCCTGGTGACTTGCGTGGCCGGCGTCGTGGGTGCCCCCATTCTTGTCTATATGCTGGCCAGCGGACTGAATCCGCAAGGGTTCGAGGCGGCGACGGTCATGACGCGCTGGATGTTTCCGTATATCGCCTGCATGTCGCTGGTGGCGCTGGGTGCCGGGGTGCTCAATACCTGGAAGCAGTTTGCCGTGCCGGCGGCCACCCCCGTGCTGTTGAACGTGGCCATGATTTCCGCCGCCTGGCTGGGCGCGCCGTGGTTTCAGCGGCATGGCATTGAACCCATTTATGCCATGGCCGGCGGCGTGATGCTGGGCGGCCTGCTGCAGCTCGGCGCGATTCTGATCGCGCTGCAGCGCATGGGGCTGGCGCCCAGAATTCGGATCAGCCTGGGTGCGGCCCGCGCCGCCTGGGCGCAGCCCGCCACCCGCAAGATCGTGCGCCTGATGGGGCCGGCGCTGCTGGGCGTCAGCGTGGCCCAGATATCGCTGCTGATCAACACACAGATCGCCTCGCACCTGGCCACCGGCTCGGTGACCTGGCTCAACAGCGCCAGCCTGTTGATGGAGTTTCCCACCGCCATGCTGGGCGTGGCCCTGGGCGTGGTGCTGATGCCCCAGTTGGCGGCGGCCAAGGCCGCACAGGACACGGCCCGGTTTTCCGGGATGATTGACTGGGGTCTGCGCCTGGTGGTGTTGCTGGCCGTTCCCAGCGCCATTGCCCTGGTAACTTTTGCCCAGCCGCTGGTGGCGACCATCTTCCACAACGGACGCTTCAGCGACGCCGATGTGGTGCAGACCAGCGTGGCGCTGATGGGCTATGGCGCAGGCCTCCTGGGGCTGGTGGCCATCAAGGTGCTGACACCGGGCTACTTTGCCAGCCAGAACATCCGCACCCCGGCCCTGATCGGTGTGGCGGTGCTGCTCGTCACCCAGGGCCTGAATCTGGTTTTTGTGCCGCTGCTGGCGCACGCCGGCCTGGCGCTGGCCATTGGAGTGGGGGCCATGATCAATGCGCTGTGGCTGCTGGTGGGCCTGGTGCGCGGCGGCACCTATGTTCCTTTGCCAGGCTGGGGGCGCTTTGCCTTGCAGGTGCTGGCCGCCAGCGCCCTGCTGGCCGTGTTCCTGATGTGGGCCAGCGGGTCGTTTCCCTGGTTGGCGCTGCAGACCGAGAAGTTTAAGCGAATTGGGCTTCTGGCCCTCGTAATATCTGGCGCTATAGCTATCTATTTTGTAGCAATTTTGGCAGCCGGGCTGAAACTGCGGCAGTTCCTGCGGCGTTAGATCGAACGGGGCGCGGCACCATGAACCTGTCTTTTGATCCGCCCAGCGCGCTGGACTATTTCGGCTCCCTGGTGGAGAGCGATGGGGAGTTTGCGCTGTTTGAAGCGGCCATCAGCCTGGGCCAGGATGAGTACCCGGACATGGACCTGCAGACCGTGCTGGGTGAGGTGGACCAATTGCTGGCCCGCGTGCGCCGACGCATGGCCGCTGACGCGGGGCCGGTGCAGAAGCTGCGCATTCTGAACCACTTCTTTTTTAGCGATCTGGGCTTTGCCGGCAATTTCAACGACTACTACGACCCCGACAACAGCTTTGTCCACATCCTGCTGCACACGCGCCGTGGCATTCCCATTGCCCTGGCTGTTCTGTGGATGGAGCTGGCCCAGGGCCTGGGGTTGGCGGTGCGGGGTATCGGCTTTCCCGGGCACTTTCTGGTCAAGGTGAATCTGCCCATGGGGCAGGTGGTCATCGACCCCATGAACGGCAAGTCCCTGAGCCGTGAGGAGCTGTCGGAACGGCTGGAGCCGTTTCGCCGGCGCAACGGCCTGCTGGATGAGTTCGAAACCCCGCTGGGCCTGTACCTGCAGACCACGCCGTCGCGTGACATCATTGCCCGCATGCTGCGCAACCTGAAAGAGATCCACAAGGCGCACAGCGACTGGCCCCGGCTGCTGGCAGTGCAGGAGCGCCTGATCGTGCTGTTGCCCGAATCCTGGACCGAGTACCGTGACCGGGGCCTGGCCCATGCCGAGCTGGGCCACACCGAGCAGGCGCTGGCCGATCTGGAGTGCTATCTGGTCCACGCGGAAGACGAGGTCAACCTCGACGCCATTGCGGACTGGGTGGATGCCCTGCGCCGTTCGTGATTTTTTCCTCAACCTGATGACAGGATTGCCATGAAGTTTCAGCCCACATTCCTCGCGGCCATGACCGCCTTGCTGATTGCACCCGCCATGGCCGCTCCGTGGGGCGCCATCCATCAGCCCGGTGCCAAGCAGATTCCCAAACTATGTGACCAGAGCATTGCCCAGGCCCGCGCCCGTATTGAGAAGCTCAAGGCCGTGCCCCTGAACAAGGTCAGCGCCCAAACCGTGCTGCATGCCTGGAACGCACTGGACAGGGGCTTGCAGGATATCGGTGGGCCGATTGGCCTCTTGTCCGAGACCAGCCCGGACCCCGCAGTGCGCAAGGCCGCCGAGGCCTGCGACCTCAAGCTCTCGGCCCTGCCCAATGAATATCTGCAGAGCGAGGCGCTGTTCCAGCGCGTCAAGGCCCTGCAGGTGAGCGACCCCATTGACGTGATGGCCCGCCAGAGCATTCTGGATGACTTTGAGGAGCGTGGCGTGAGCCTGCCGGCGGCCCAACGGGAGCGGGCCAAGACCATCTTCGAGCGCCTGGACAAGCTGTCGCAGGACTTCTCGCGCAATGTGCGCGACGCCACCACCAAGCTGGCCTTTTCCGAGGCCGACCTGCAGGGCGTTCCACCTGGTGCTCTGACCAAGCGGGCCAGGGACGACAAGGGCAACTTCCTGTTCGGTCTGGACTATCCCGAATTCGATGCCATCATGAACAACGCGGTGGTGGAGGGCACGCGCAAGGCCTTCTGGACAGCGTTCCAGCAGCGCGGCGGCCAGCCGAATCTGGAACTGCTGAAGGAAGCCGTGCAACTGCGCCTGGAACTGGCGCAACTGATGGGTGACACCAATTTTGCCGATTGGGCAATCAAACGCAAGATGGCCGGTTCGGCGCAGGCGGTGAACCGCTTCCTGGACGACGTGCAGGGTCGCGTGGAGGCGCTGGAGCGCAAGGAACTGGACGAACTGCGCGTGGAGAAAGTGGCGCTGACCGGCGACAAAAATGCCGTGCTGCAGCGCTGGGATGTGCCGTTTTACCAGCAGCGCCTCAAGAAAGCCCGCTACAGCGTGGACCAGCGCGAGGTGCGCGCCCAGTTCC
This sequence comes from Burkholderiales bacterium, assembly GCA_038327925.1. Taxonomy (GTDB): domain Bacteria; phylum Pseudomonadota; class Gammaproteobacteria; order Burkholderiales; family Burkholderiaceae_C; genus Allorhodoferax. Next base: position 7,320 of record JBBQLM010000024.1, read on the forward strand.
CCACCGATCCGACCATCGCGTGGATGATGGAAGTGACCAGCACCGTGTACGGAGTGCAGTTCAAGCCGAACAAGGCGCTGCCCGTCTGGCAGGCCGACGTACGTGGCTACGACGTATTCGATGCCAAGACCGGCCAGTACCTCTCCAGCTTCTACCTGGACCTGTTCCCGCGGGATGGCAAATACAAGCACGCTGCGGCCTTCCCGGTGCGCGGCGTGTCGACCCTGACCGGGCGCACACCGGTGTCGGTGCTGGTGACCAATTTCAACCGCGAGGGCTTTGACCAGAACGAACTCGAAACCCTGTTCCATGAATTCGGCCACATCATGCACGGCGTGCTGTCGAAAACGCGTTACGTGCTGAATGCCGGCACCGGCGTGAAGCGCGATTTCGTCGAAGCACCGTCGCAGATGTACGAGGAATGGTCGCGCCGGCCCGAGTCGCTGGCGCTGTTTGCCAAGGTCTGCCCCACCTGCAAGCCGATTGATCCGCAACTGATGGCCCGCATGAACGCCTCGCGGGCCTTCGGCAAGGGTCTGCTCTATGCTCGCCAGCGCCTGTATGCGGCCTGGGACATGGCCCTGCACACGCCGACCCTGGTGGACCCGATGCAGACCTGGGTGGAGCTGGAGGGCAAGACGCCGCTGGGTCATGTGACCGGCACGCTGACGCCGGCCGCATTTGGTCACGTCATGGGTGGCTACCAGGCTGGCTACTACGGCTACATGTGGTCCGAGGTGCTGGCGCTGGACATGCGCTCGGCCTTTGGTGCCAATGTGATGGACACAGCGCAGGGAGCCCGCTACCGCCAGTTGATCCTGGAAAATGGTGGCCAGCGCGCACCGGCCGAACTGGTGGAGGCCTTCCTGCAGCGCAAGCCCTCGCCAGACGCCTTCTTCAAGGAAATCACTGGCCAGCAATAGGTCGGGAAAGGACTGATACCGTGATGCTTGCCACCCACCGCATTCCCGGCCTGGTGCTGCGGGAACATGCGTTCGAACTGCCGCTGGACTACCAGAATCCCGGCCAGACCATCAGCGTCTATGCGCGCGAGGTGGTGGCGCCGGGCAAGGAGAATGCGAATCTGCCCTATCTCGTGTATTTTCAGGGCGGCCCAGGTTCCGGCGCGCCCCGGCCAGTGTCACCCACCGGCTGGCTGGGTCGCGCACTGCAGGACTACCGGGTGCTGCTGCTGGATCAGCGCGGCACCGGCCGCTCCACACCGGTCACGGCGCAGACACTGGCCGGCTTTGCCAGCGCACAGGCGCAGGCCGACTACCTGATGCACTTCCGCGCCGACGCCATCGTGCGCGATGCCGAGGCCATTCGCCAGCAACTCATCGGAGACGCCCCCTGGAGCATCCTGGGCCAGAGCTACGGTGGTTTTTGCGCCATGCGTTACCTGAGCGCTGCACCCGAGGGGCTGCGCCATGTGCTGATCACCGGTGGCATCCCGTCGCTGTGGCGCCCGGCCGATGATGTGTACCGCGCCACCTTTCGCCGCGTAATCGATAAGAACTGCCAGTACTATCAGCGCTACCCCGGAGACGCAGTGCGGGTGCGTGCCATCGTGGACCATCTGCAGCAGCACGCGGTGCGGCTGCCTGCGGGGGGCGTGCTGAGCGCCCGGCGCTTCCTGCAGCTGGGTCTGCAGTTTGGCATGAGCGATGGCTTTGAGGCCGTGCACTATTTGCTGGAGGAGGCCTTTGTGGCAGGCCCGGGTGGGCAGGCGGTGCTGAACTGGAACTTCCTGAACCGCGTGGAGCAGGCGCTGAACTTTGACACCAACCCCATCTATGCGCTACTGCAGGAGGCCTGTTACACGCAGGCAACGGCCAGCCAGTGGTCTGCCCAGCGCGTCATGGCGGAGTTTCCCGAGTTTGCGTTGCAGGGCACCGACCTGGTGCTGTTCACCGGGGAGATGGTTTTTCCGTGGATGTTTGATGTCTATGCCCAGTTGCAGCCCTTGAAGGCCGCGGCCGAGATTCTGGCCCAGACCGATGACTGGCCGGGGCTGTACGACCTGGAGCGCCTGAGCCAGAACACCGTACCGGTGGCCGCCGCCGTCTACTACGACGACATGTATGTGCACCGGGAATTCTCCGAGGAAACGGCGCGCATGGTGCCCAACATGCGTCTGTGGTTCACCAACGAATACGAGCACAACGGTCTGCGTGCCGATGGCGCCGCCGTGCTGGGCCGCCTGCTGGCCATGGTGCGCGGGGAACTCTGAGGCGCTATTTCTGCGAATGATAGGGGAGTCGTTGTGCGTCAGACGGCGTTCCGGCCAGCGCAAACTGCTGCCAGGCCCGGCGCAACTGGGTGTCGGAGCTGAATCCGGCCGTCTCGGCGGCGCGGCTCACGCTGTGGCCGGATTGCAGCGCAGTCTGGGCCACGGCCAGGCGGATGCGGCGCAGGTATTGCAGTGGTGCAATGCCGGTGTGTTCCAGGAACAGGCGCGTCAGATGGCGCGGCGAGGTGTGGGCCACCTCCGCCATGTCGGGCACAGTCCAACTGGAGGTGGGCATTTCGCTGACGGCATCCTGCACGCGGTGCAGGGCCGGGTGCAGGTGGTTGCGGTAGGCCAGAAAGGGCGACAGCTCCGGGTCGTGCGGGCCACGGCGCAACGCCACCACCATGGTCTGCGCCACCTGGGCGGCGAGAGCCGGGCCGCACACCGTGCTGATGCGGTGCAGCATCAGGTCGATGCCGGTGGTCACGCCGGCGCTGCTGTAGACCGGTGCATCTTCCACAAAGACCCGGTTGGCCACCACATCGCAACGCGGTTCCACCTGGCGCAGTTCATCCAGATGGTGGTGGTGTGTGGTGGCGCGCCGCCCGGCGAGCAAACCGGCGTGGGCTGCCAGCACCGAACCGGCACAGATGCTGACCAACTCCACCACGTCTGTCGCTAGGCGCAGGCCGCGCAGCCAGTGCAGTGCAGCGCGGGTCGGGTCGTTATCCACGCTGATGGTCTGGCCGGGCTGGCCCACCAGTACCACCCACAGCGGCCGGGCGTCGGGGGCGCCGGGCTGGTTGGGTGGCGTGGGCAGCGGTGCCAGGCCGGTGAGCTGCAGGCCAATGGAACTCATGGCCTGTGGATCGGGCCCGACGAATTCCAGCGCAAAACGCGGTGGCTGGCCCTGGCTGTGCAGCACCTGGTTAGCGATGCGCAGAGCCTCGGCCGGCCCCGCCCAGTCCAGCGCCAGGCTGTGCGGCAGCAGCACAAATGCCACGCGGATCAGGGATGGCTCATGCATTCACGGCCCGTTCGAGTGCCTCGGGAACACTGCACAGCGTGGCAAAGCGGCCCTGCAGCACGGTGGCGGTGCGGGTCACGATGTCGGCCGCGGCCAGCGTGCGGCCGTCGGGCTGCACCATGTCGAAGGTCAGCGTGGCGTCGGGCACGAAGTCCACGCTCCAGCCCAGGTCCGAGGCGTGGCGGGTCGTGGTCTCGCAGCACTGTTCCGTGCGGATGCCGCTGATGATGAGGCGCTGGATGCCGTTGCGGGTCAGCCAGACATCCAGACCAGTGCCCACCAGCGCGCTGTGTCGGCTCTTGTGGAAGGTGACGGTTGCATCAAAGTCAACCAGCCCCTTGAGTGGCACCACGTGGCCGGACTCCCGGGCAAAGGGATTGCTGGCCACGGTGGGGCCGTCCACATGCAGCACCCGAATGACGGGAATGCCCCGCGCCACGCAGCCCGCGATCAACGCGTTCTGGGCCGCCAGATAGGCGGGCAGATCGCCCTCGGAAAAGAACGGGCGGTGCCGGAAGGATTCCTGCACGTCGATCACAATCAGACAGCTGTTGTTCATAAAGACTCCATGGTAGTTGGGTAAAGAGTCTTTATTCTGGCCGCGTCGTGCCGTTGCGTCCCGCCGAAGCGGGACAGCTTTCGATCAATTTAGGACATCGTGATCAGGCGACGACGACCGGGGCGCCGCTGCCTTGAGGTGCGATCACGCCGATGGCGTAGACCGTCTCGCCGCTGGCGCGCAGCGTGGCGGCGGTGGCTTCCGCGTTGGCGGCATCCACGACCACGACCATGCCAATGCCGTTGTTGAAGGTGCGGTTCATTTCAATGTCGTCAATGCCGGCGGTCTTTTGCAGCCAGGCAAACAGCTCGGTCTGCGGCCAGCTGCCCTTGGTCAGGTGGGCGGCCATGCCTTCGGGTAGCACGCGGGGAATGTTTTCCAGCAAGCCGCCGCCGGTGATGTGGGCCAGGGCCTTGATGCCGCCGGGCGAGGCGGCATCTGCCGAATGCGGGTGGACGGCCAGCGCGGCCAGCACGTTCTTCACGTACAGGCGGGTGGGCTCCATGATGGCCTGCTTGAACGGCTTGCCGTCCAGCGTAGCTGGGGTGTCGGCGCCGGCACGTTCGATGCATTTGCGCACCAGGCTGAAGCCGTTGGAGTGCACGCCGCTGGATGCCAGGCCCAGCACCACGTCTCCGGGTTTCACATCGGCGCCGGTCAGGATCTTGGACTTTTCGACCGCACCGACGGCAAAACCGGCCAAATCGTATTCACCAGCGGGGTACATGCCGGGCATTTCCGCCGTTTCGCCGCCGATCAGGGCGCAGCCCGACAATTCGCAGCCCTTGGCAATGCCGCCAACCACGGCAGCGGCGGTGTCCACGTCCAGCTTGCCGCAGGCGAAGTAGTCCAGAAAGAACAGGGGTTCGGCGCCTTGTACCAGCACGTCGTTGACGCTCATGGCCACCAGGTCGATACCCACCGTGTCGTGCATGTTCCACTCAAACGCCAGCTTGAGCTTGGTGCCCACGCCGTCGGTGCCGGACACCAGCACGGGTTCCTTGTAGCGTTTGGGCACCTCGAACAGGGCGCCAAAGCCGCCAATGCCAGCCAGCACGCCTTCGCGCATGGTCTTCTTGGCCAGGGGCTTGATGCGTTCAACCAGGGCGTCTCCGGCGTCAATATCGACGCCGGCGTCTTTGTAGGACAGGGGGGTGGGGGTGCTGGATTGGGTCATGTGGATTGGCTTGCAAAGGCTGCTTGGACTGAGCCCGATAGAATTTGCCCTGATTTTAAGGGTTCGCCCCCTCCTTTCCTGTATGCAATTGACCCCCACCCAAAAAAGTTTTGCCGCCTGGAGTCTGATCGTGGCCGTCCTGGGCTGCGCATTGTGGCTGCTGGCGCCGGTCCTCACGCCCTTTGTGGTGGCGTGCGTGTTGGCCTATGCGCTGACGCCAGTAGTGGATTGGCTGGACAACCTCGGGCGCGGGCGCATTCCCCGTCTGCTGGCGGTTGCGGTGGTCGAATTGCTGTTCATTCTGGCTGTGATCGGCATTTTGTTACTGATGGTTCCCATCCTGGCCAAGGAGTTGCCGCTGATGCGTGAGCAGCTGCCTGCCCTGATGGACAGCGTGAACGCCACCGCCAAGCCCTGGCTGGCGCAATGGGGCATTCATCTGTCCCTGGACGGTGCCAGCATCAAGGCTTTTGCCATGAAATACCTCAACGCCAATGTTGAGGATGCGCTGAGCTCGGTGCTGACGTCGCTGAAGATGGGCGGTAGCGTGGCGTTTACCGTGGTGGGCAATGCCATCCTGATTCCTGTTGCGCTGTTCTATCTGCTGATGGACTGGACACACTTCATGGGCCAGTTGCGCGGCCTGATCCCGCCGCGCCTGCGGGCCAGCAGCGACAGTTTTCTGGCCGAGGCCGACTCGGTGCTGGGGCAATACCTGCGCGGGCAATTGCTGGTCATGCTGTCGTTGGCGGTCTTCTACAGCGTGGGGCTGTCCCTGTTCGGACTCGATCTGGCGTTCCCGATCGGCATGTTTACCGGGCTTGCCATGTTTGTGCCCTATGTGGGATTTGGTGTTGGTCTGGTGCTGGCGACGCTGGCCGGGCTGCTGCAGTTCTCTGCAACGGCGGGCATCGGCCATACCGCGATGATGGTGGCGGTCGTCTATGGTGGAGGTCAGTTGCTGGAGAGTTTCTTCCTGACGCCACGGCTGGTGGGCGAGCGCATCGGCTTGCACCCCCTGGCGGTCATTTTTGCCTTGCTCGCATTTGGCCAGATGCTGGGCTTTGTGGGTGTGCTGGTGGCCTTGCCCGTGAGTGCGGTCCTGCTGGTTGCCATCCGCCGCATCCGGTCGGGCTATCTGTCCAGCAGTCTGTACCAGGGTTGATGGCTTCAGCATGAAACAGATCGCGTTGGACATTGGTCTGTCTGCAGGCCCGACACTGGCCAATTTTTGCGCCGGCCCGAACGAGGCAGCCCTGCGCCACATGGAGCTGTGGGTGGGCGGAAAATCGGCGGCCAGCTCCAATGCCCCGACCCGTTCCCCGGTACCCACCTATTTCTGGGGCACCCCAGGCAGCGGAAAGAGCCATCTGCTCAAGGCTGCCCGCGAGGCCCTGCGCGAGCAGGGTGCACGCGTGGGCTGGCTGGATGCGTCGGTTCACGACGTGCCGGAATTCAGCGAGTCCTGGGCTGCTGTGGTGCTGGACGATGTGCATCTGTACACCGCGGCCCAGCAGCACACGGCTTTCAACTGGTTCGTGAATGCCCAGACCCACCAGCGCCCGGTACTGGCCGCTGGCGATTGCGCGCCGGTGGACCTGAAACTGCGAGACGACCTGCGCACCCGTCTGGGCTGGGGCCACATCTTCCAGCTCCAACCGCTCAGTGAACCCGAGCGCCGCGCCGTGCTGCGCCAGGCTGCCGACGCGCGGGGCGTGTTTCTGGGGGATGAGGTCATGGACTTCATGCTCACCCGCTTCAGCCGCGACCTGGGCAGCCTGATGGAATTGCTGGAGCTGCTGGACGGCTACGCACTGCAGACCAAACGCGCCATCACCATACCGCTAATCAAATCCATGATGGACAACACATGACACCAACCCGAGTGGCCCTTTTTGATTTGGACCACACCCTGCTTCCGATTGATTCCGACCACGCCTGGGGCGAGTACACGATTCAAAAGGGCTGGGTGGACCCGGTCGCGTTCAAGCGACAAAACGATGCCTTTTATGCCCAGTACCAGGATGGAACCCTGGATGTGCGGGAGTACGTGCGCTTTGCGACGGCGGCCATTTGCCGTCAGGGTGCTACTGATTCAATAGCAGCTCATGCAGATTTCATGAGGGCTGTGGTCCAAAATGCCATCAAACCGCAGGCGCTGGAGTTGGTTCGCCAGCACCAGGCGGCGGGGGACGCGGTGGCCATCGTCACCGCCACCAACGAGTTTGTGACCCGCCCGATTGCCCAGGCCTTTGGTGTCACTGAGCTGATTGCGGTGGAGCTGGAACGTGATGACCGAACTGGTGGCACCGGCTGGTTCACCGGCGCCATCCGGGGTGTGCCGTCGTTTCGCGACGGCAAGGTGACGCGGGTGGAACAGTGGCTGCAGGCCCGTGGTCTGGGTTGGGATACGGTGCACACCACCTTCTATTCCGACTCCATGAACGATTTACCGCTGCTGGAGAAAGCCACCGTTCCCGTCGCGACCAACCCGGACGCGCGCCTGCGGGCGTTGGCGCAAGAGCGTGGATGGCGCATACTAGACCTGTTTAGCTAGAGAAGAAATGATCAAAAAATTTATCGACAAATTGCTGGGCAAAGCATCCGGCACGGCAGCGGGCAAGAAGCCCAAATTCGGCAAACGGGTGGAGTTGCCAGTGGCAACCCATGGCATCGACCCCTCCCTGGTGGATGAACGGGCCATCAATGTGGTGCGCACGCTGCACGACGCGGGGTTTGAGGCCTACGTGGTGGGTGGCGCGGTGCGCGATCTGCTGGTCGGCCTGCGGCCCAAGGACTTTGACGTGGCCACCAATGCCACGCCGGAGCAGGTCAAGGGGCTGTTCCGCCGCGCCTTCATCATCGGCCGGCGCTTTCGCATCGTCCACGTGGTCTACGGCCGTGGTCGAGAGCACGAGGTGATCGAGGTGTCCACCTTCCGCGCGTACATGGACAACGCCGCCGCCGAGCAAGTGGCCGGCAACGAGCGCACCAGCAAGAGCGAACTGGCGGGCATGAAGCACGCCGTCGATTCGACCGGACGGGTGCTGCGCGACAACGTCTGGGGTCCGCAGGAAGAAGACGCGGTGCGCCGCGACTTCACGATCAACGCCATGTACTACGACCCGCAGACCCAGATCGTGGTGGACTACCACAACGGCTTCAAGGATGTGAAGAACCGCGTCATCCGCATGATTGGCGACCCGGCCACGCGCTACCGCGAAGACCCGGTACGCATCATCCGCGCCGTGCGCTTTGCTGCCAAGCTGAGTGGCCTGGGATTCGCGCTGGAGTCCAAAACGGCGGCACCGCTGATCAAGTCGCAGGAGCTGCTGGCCGACGTGCCGCAAAGCCGCCTGTTTGACGAAATGCTCAAGCTGTTGCAGACCGGCCACGCGCTGGCCTCCATCGAGCAATTGAAGAAGCTCGGCATGGCGCGCGGCATCTATCCGCTGCTGGATGTGGTGGTGGAGCGCGCCGAGCAGCCGTTTGTCAATGCGGCGTTGAAGGACACCGACCGCCGCGTGGGTGAAGGTAAACCTGTGGCGCCGAGCTTCCTGCTGGCCTGCGTGCTGTGGGCCGATGTGCGTGACGGCTGGGCGCGCAGACAGGAACAGCAACAGCATTCGCATCCGGCGCTTATGGATGCAATTGATGACGTTTTCCATTCCCGCATCGGCGATGTGTCGGGCGGCGGCAAGCTGGCCGGCGACATGCGCGAAATCTGGGTTATGCAGCCACGTTTCGAAAAGCGCGTGGGCAGTGGTCCGTTTGGCATGGTGGAGCAGGCACGCTTTAGGGCCGCCTTCGATTTCATGCGCCTGCGCGCCGACATCGGCGAGGTCGAAGAAGTCCTGGCCGACTGGTGGCAGGAATTCAGCATGGCCAGCGACAGTCTGCGCCAGGATTTGGTGGATCAGGTCCGTGAAGAGCAAGCCAAACAACGGCGCGCCCCGCGCGTGCACCGCGCCCCGCGTGCGGATGCGCCTGCTACGGACTCCGGCACCGGTGCGCAGGAGGCCGTTGCGCCCAGCGCTTCGCCAACCGACGCACCGGCAGACGGTGCGCCTGCCCGCAAGCGCCGTCGCCGTCGTCGCCCCGGTGGTGGCAGTGGAGCCCCAGGCGCGGGCAACACCGATGGTGGAGCCAGCGGCAGCGACTGATTGCAAGTTATGCGTGCGCCGGTGACCGCCTACCTGGGATTGGGCGCCAATCTGGGTGATGCCCGTGCGGCGGTGGCGCAGGCCATTCAAGACATCGCACACAGTGAAGGGGTTGTACTGACGGCCCAATCCGCGCCGTACCGCACCGCACCCATCGATTCCAGCGGCCCCGACTACATCAACGCCGTGGTGGAGGTGTGCACGGTGCTGACGGCGCCGGCCCTGCTGCAGTGCCTGCATGGCATTGAGGCCGCAGCCGGGCGGGCACGGCCGTTTCGCAACGCGCCGCGCACACTCGATCTGGACGTCCTGCTCTTTGGCGACGGCCAGATCACCAGCCGGCACCTGACGGTGCCGCATCCGCGCATGGGGCAGCGCGCCTTTGTGCTGGTTCCGCTGGCCGAAATTGCGCCGCACCGGGTCGGCGCCCAGGCCTTGCAGGCCGTATCGGAGCAGGCCATTGAACGCCTCGGCTAATACCATCCTGCCAGGCACTCCGCCCACAGCCCCGCATGTGGCCGGCGACATCTGGGGTGGCGTTGCTGCCATGTTGGTGGCGTTGCCATCGGCCATTGCCTTTGGTGTGGCCATTGTGGCGCCGCTGGGCGGCTCGCTGGGTGCCCAGGGTGCGGTGGCCGGCATTCTGGGGGCCACGGCCTTGGGTCTGGTGGCGCCCCTGCTGGGTGACCGCACCCGGCTGATCACCGCACCCTGTGCGCCGGCTGCAGCCGTGCTGTCGGCCCTGGCGGTCGGCTTTGCCCACGGCGGCATGCCTGCAGAGAAGGCCTTGCTGCTGCTGGGCCTGATCGGCCTGTTTGCCGGTGTGATCCAGATCGCGCTGGGCCTGGCCGGCATTGGCAAACTGATCAAGTTCATTCCGTTTCCGGTGGTCAGTGGCTACCTCAGTGGCGTCGGGCTGATCATCATCGGCAGCCAGCTTCCGAAGCTGCTGGGTGTGACCGGTGCGGGCGGCCTGTTGGCTGCGTTGGGGCATCCCGCGCTGTGGGTCTGGCAAAGCATGGTGGTGGGGGGCGTGGTGATAGCCGCAATGCTGTTGATGCCGCTGGTCACCACGGTGATTCCCGCCACCATCCTGGCGCTGGTGTGTGGCGTGGCCAGCTATGGCGTGCTGGGCTGGCTGGACCCGGCACTGCTGTCGGTGGACCACAATCCACTGCTGGTGGGTCAACTCACCGATAGCGGGGTGCAATTGATGGACACGCTGGGCATTCGCCTGCCCAGCGCGGACCTGCTGTCATGGGAGACCCTGGTGCAGGTGGCGGTACCGGCGCTGACGCTGGCCGTGTTGCTGTCCATCGACACGTTGAAGACCTGTCTGGTCATTGACGCCATGACCAACACCAGCCATGACGCCGACCGCGAGCTGATAGGGCAGGGCGTGGGCAATATGGCCTCGTCATTGGCCGGCGGCATTCCGGGCGCCGGCACCATGGGAGCATCGTTGATCAACATCTCCAGTGGCGGCACGACCCGGTTGTCCGGCTTTGTGACCGGTGTGGCATCCCTGCTGGCCCTGGTGTTTCTGGCGCCACTGATCGCCTGGGTGCCGGTGGCAGCACTGGCCGGCATCCTGATCGTGACCGGCTTTCGCATGATTGACCGGCACAGCCTGGCCTTCTTCTTCACACCGGCCACGCGGCTGGATTTCATGGTGATCCTGGCGGTGATTCTGGTGGCCATTTTTGGCAACCTGATTGCAGCTTCGGGTGTGGGCGTGGCTCTGGCCATCATGCTGTTCATCCGCGAGCAGACGCGTAGCTCCATCGTGCGCAAGCGGATTGAGGGGGTGGATGTATTTGCCCGGCGCCACCATCCCCCTGGTGGACCCGAATGGCCCGATACCAAAGGACATGAAGCAGTGGTGTTTGAACTGCAGGGCAGCCTGTTCTTTGGCACGGCCAGCCAGTTGCACGCTGCGCTGGAGCCCGAAACCGGTTCGCGCAAGTACGTGATCCTGAATATGCACCGGGTCCAGTCGCTGGACGTGACGGCAACCCATGTGCTGGAGCAGATCAAGGACCAACTGGAGAAAAACGGCGCCTATCTGGTGTTCTGCGACATCCCCAAGGACCTGCCCAGTGGCCTGAAAATGAAACGCTTCCTCAAGGACACCGGGGTGGTCCGCCCCACCAGCAAGGCCTTTGCCTTTCGCCAGTTGGAAGATGCGTTGAAGTGGGTGGAGGCGCGGGAACTGCCGCAACACGCGGGGGATGCCCTGGCTGCCGTGGTTGAGCTTGACCTGTCTGCCATGCCCCTGCTGGCCCAGGCGACCGAACCGGCCATGGCGGCCCTGCACCAGGCCGCGCAGTTACGCCATGTACGGGCTGGCAAGAAAATCTTCAAAGCCGCCAGTGACGACGATTGTCTGTACCTGGTTCGCAGCGGCACTGTGCGCCTGTCTGTCATCACGCCGAAGAAAGAGTCCCGGGAACTGGCGCAGTTGGGGCTGGGTGATGCCCTGTGCAGCAACGGCTTTCTGCAGTGCGACACACCGGCGCTGGAGGCATTGGCCGTGACCGATGTGGAAGTCTATGCCTTGCCGCGTGCCGCCTTTGATGCGCTGGCCCAGACACACGGCGCACTGGCCACCACGCTCCAGGGCGCCGTCACCCGGGGTCTGGCCAGCCAATTGGCCCATTCATTGGACAGCCTGGCCACTTCCGAGGCGCAGTAGCAGCGGTGCGCGCGCCTGGTAGTTGGCAGCAAAGACTTGACCAATTCCTTGATTTGTATCAGGCTGATGGTGCTAATCTTGACGCAAAGTCTGAAACGAATAACAAGGTCTGAACAAGGAGCACAAACATGGGATTCAACCGACTCAAGATCGCCACCAAGTTGTGGGTGTTTATCGTCATTGTCCTGACCCTATTGACCACCGTGGCCGGGGTTGGGTTGATGCGCAGTGCCTCCATCCTGGCAGAGGGACGGGCCCAGCAGCAGGTCGCCTACAAGATGGTGCAGGTGGCCACGCGCTGGAATGGGCTGACCGAGACCAATGCCGCACGCAATCTGGCCATGATCGTCAGCAGTGACCCGGATATCTTAGCGACCTTCAAGGGCCCGGTGGATGCCACCACCAAAGAGATTTCTGAAATGCAAAAGCAGCTGGATGCCCTGCCGCTGACCGACGCGGACAAGGCCCAACTGCAGAAAATCGGTGAGTTCCGAAAGGCGGTGATTGCCACCCGCGAGAAGGCCCGCGCGGCCCGCGCCGAAGGCAAGGCCGACGAGGCCATACAAATACGCAACGCGCAGTTTCTGCCGGCCCTGGCCAGCTACATCGGTGCCCAGAAGGAGCTGGTGCGGATGCAGGAGCAGCGTGTAGTGGATGTGCAGGAGTTGACCGAAAGTCGCCGCCAGGCCAACAGCGTTGGCATTCTGGTGGGGCTGGTCGTCATCGTGGCATTGATTGCGTTTGGCACCATCTGGCTGGTGGGCTCCATCCGGGACCCGCTGGACCAGGCCAATGAGCTGGCCGCGCGCATTGCCCAGGGCGACCTGAGTACCAGTATCAGCACCACGCGCGAGGATGAATTTGGCAGCCTGCTGCGTTCACTGGCGACGATGAATGATTCCCTGGGTCGCATGGTGGCGCAGGTGCGTTTGAGCACGGACAGCATTGCCACTGCCAGTGCGGAAATTGCCCAGGGCAATAACGACCTGGCACAGCGCACCGAGCAGACGTCGAGCAACCTGCAGGCCACGGCCTCCAGCATGGACGCCCTGACGGCTACCGTGCAGCACAGCACCGACAACTCACGCCAGGCCAGTGCGCTGGCGGCCAGTGCCTCTTCCGTGGCGCAACGCGGTGGTTCGGTGGTGACGCAGGTTGTCTCCACGATGCAGGAGATCGACACCAGCAGCAAGAAGATTTCCGACATCATTGGCGTCATTGATGGCATTGCCTTCCAGACCAACATCCTGGCGCTTAACGCCGCCGTGGAGGCCGCGCGGGCCGGCGAGCAGGGTCGCGGTTTTGCCGTGGTGGCCAGCGAAGTGCGCAGCCTGGCGCAGCGCAGCGCCGAGGCGGCCAAGGAGATCAAGGGGCTGATCAATACATCGGTGGAGAAGGTGGAGTCCGGCACCCGTCTGGTGACGGACGCCGGCGCTACCATGGAAGAAATCGTCCAGTCAGTACGGCGCGTGGCCGATGTCATCAGCGAAATCACCGCCGCGGCCAACGAGCAGAGCAGCGGCATTGCCGGGGTGAATGTGGCCATTGGCAATCTGGACCAGATGACGCAGCAGAACGCCGCCCTGGTGGAAGAAAGTGCCGCCGCCGCCGAGAGCCTGCGCGAGCAGGCCGATCGCATGAAGGATGCGGTGTCGGTGTTCCGCGTGTCAGAGTACCACCAGGCCTGAGCGCAGCGGCTATGTCAGGGTGGCGGGTCGCACGCAGTTGCGCCCGGCGCCCTTGGCTTCGTACAGCGCCCGGTCGGCCGCAGCCAGAAACTCCTGAGCGGTCGCCGGTGGCCGCGGTATGGCTGAGACCACGCCGAAGCTGGCGGTGACGTGCAGCACGGTGGCGCCAAAGGCAATGTCCAGGTTCTCAATGGCAGAGCGAAATTCCTCGGCCAGGGCCAGCGTCTGCGCCTGATCGACACCCATCAGCGCAATCACAAACTCTTCACCGCCATAGCGCGCCAGGATGTCACCGGCACGGTTGATACGCGGGCGCAACAGGTCGGCCAGGGCTTGCAGGCAGGCATCCCCCGCCAGATGGCCATGGGTGTCGTTGACGCGCTTGAAGTGGTCGATGTCGAACAGGATGATGGACACCGCCGTTCCTTGCCGTTCGGCCCGGCGCAACTCGTTGGCTATGGTGGTGTCGAAGAAGGCGCGGTTGCCGATCTGGGTCAGGCCGTCGGTGGTGGACAGCAGTTGCAGCCGGTCATTGGCAACGCGCAGTTGCTCCATGGCGGCGTTCAGGTCGGTGGTGCGCGACAGCACACGCTGCTCCAGCTCGCGGTTGGCACTCTCGGTGGCCTTGATCAGCGCGTGCTGGCTGGCACGGGCCTGGCGCTCATGGCCCAGAGCCACGGCCTGTGCATTCAGGCGCAGTGTGCGGTCGTTGTTGATCTGGTCGGCCAGTGTGAAGGACAGTAGCACTACCAGCATCACGATGCCGATCTGGGAGGCGTTTTCGGTCCACGTATTGAGTGGAATCCAGCCCTGCTTGCTGGCGCTTAGCACAATCAGCCCGATCAGGATGGCGGTCCAGGCCAGGCAGTAAAAGCGTGCAAACGTGGCTCCGCGCCACCAGCGCCAGTAGCCCAGAAACAGGGCAGTGCCGGCCGTGGGTATGACGATGGCGGCGCCCACGCGGATCGTCCAGCTGTAGGGCAGTACAAAGGTCAGCACAAACAGCAGCGCACAGAACGCGCTCAGGCTGCGCACCAGGTAGAAGGCGGGCTTGGAAAACCGCCGAAGCCGCAGAAAGCTCTGTGTGAACAGACCGGTAAACAGTGCCGAACTGGCCACGAAAGTCGATATGGCAAAGCTGTTCCAGCGCACGGCATCCGGCCAGACGTAGGCAAAGGTGTAGCCGGTCAGCGTCAGGTGAAACAGCAGGTAGCTGGTGACAAACCCGATGTAGTAGACGTAATTGATGTCACGCGTCGAGAAAAACACGAACAGGTTGTAGATCACCATGACCAGCAGCACGCCGATGACCGCACCCTGGACCAGGTTTTCGTCGTTGCTGGCGGCGTGGAACTGGACCGGGTCCCAGATGCGCAGCGGCGCCTCGATGGTACCGGCTGACGCCAGGCGCAGGTAGATGTCGTTGTCGCCTGCGGCCAGTTGTACCGGCATGATGAAGTTGCGGTGCTGCACCACCCGCTGCGCAAACGGCCGCTCATCACCCAATGCATAGCGCTGCTGTAGCGTGCCGTTCACAAAGTGGTAGAACTGCACATCGTCCAGAAACGGAATGGGCAACTCGATAAAGCGGGGCAGAACCTGGGCGTCGCGGTTGTGGAGTCGAAAACGGAACCAATAGGCGTCCTGGGTGAAGCCAAAGTTGGGGGACTGGCGGGTGATGACCTGCCAGGTCAGTTCGGCACCGCGTACCTGGTCGATGGTCAGCGCGCCGCTGGCGTCCACCAGCACCCCCATGCGTGCGTTCACCTCGATGCGCGTGGCCGCATCCTTGGACAGTTCCAGAACCGGGAAGCGCGCGTTGGGGGCGGCTTGGGCCATGCCGGCCAGCGGCGCCCACAGCGCAACCAGCAGCAACCAGACCCCAAGGCCCCAGCGGCGCAGGTACATGGTGCGTGTCAGGCCAGCTCGGCGATCAGCTCGATTTCCACGCAGGCACCCAGCGGGATCTGCGCCACGCCAAAGGCACTGCGGGCATGTGCGCCCTTGTCGCCAAACACCTGGCCGAACAGTTCGCTGGCACCGTTGGTGACCAGGTGCTGTTCGGTGAATTCACCGGTGGAGTTGACCAGGCTCATCAGCTTGACGATGCGCTTGACGCGGTTCAGGTCGCCCACGGCGGCGTGCAGCGTGCCCATCAGGTCGATGGCGATGGCGCGCGCCGCGGCCTTGCCTTCCTCTGTGCTCATGGTCTTGCCCAGCTGGCCGACCCAGGGCTTGCCGTCCTTCTTGGCGATGTGGCCGGAGAGGAAGACCAGGTTGCCGGTCTGCACAAAGGGCACATAGGCGGCGGCGGGAATCGCCACGGGCGGCAGGGTGATGTTCAGGCTGGTGAGGGTGTCGTAAATGCTCATGGTCATGCTCTGCGAAAGGGTTAAGAGATAAATATGCCACTAGCCCTCGTGGAATGGCCGTCAGTAGCTATCTAAATGATAGCGTTTTGCGTCTGGGACTGCGATGACGACTGCATTGGCGACGAGGACGGTGACTGAGACTGGGATTGTGACTGATGCGCGATGTCATAGGGCTCCACGGTCACGCCCACGGTCAGCGTGTGGTTGGCGCCGCCATGGATCACGCCACGGATCGGTGACACATCCGCGTAGTCGCGGCCAATGGCCAGCGTGACGTAATCCTCGCCCGGCGTGCCGCAGCCGTCACGGTCGTTGGTGGGGTCAAAGTCCCACCAGCGCGTGCTGCCCTCACCCTCTGGCAGGTCAGGCAGGTAGACCGATACCCAGGCGTGCGAGGCGTCGCTGCCGATCAGGCGTGGCTGGCCCGGCTCCGGCTGTGTCAGCAGGTAGCCGCTGACATAGCGCGCCGGCAGGCCGTAGGCACGCAGGCAGGCCACCATGATGTGGGCAAAGTCCTGGCACACGCCCTTGCGCTGCGCCAGCGCTTCCAGCGCCGGTGTATTGACCTGGGTGCTCTGGCTCTCGTAGGTGAAGTCGCGGTAGATGCGCTGCATCAGGTCGCGCGCCGCCAGCAGCAGCGGCACCCCCACACCCAGGCTGGGGCGTGCATAGGCGGCAAAGTCGCCGTGGCGTGGCACATAGGGCGAGGCAAACACAAATTCGCCGGCGGCATCAAACGGGTGCTTGGCGCTGTAGCGAAAGCGCTCGCGCACGCTCTCCCACGCCATCGTGCTGTCGGCGGGCAATGGCCCCTGGGTGGACACCAGGCTGCGGGCGATGACTTTGAGCTGCGTGTGCGCGGTCTGCAGGGCAAAAAAATGCCGGGTGTTGCCGTACACGTCGACCATGTCCAGCTGCTGGGCCGGCTCGGGCGTGATCTGCAGGCTGTGGCCCAGCAACTGCTGGCGGGTGGTGTTGAGTGGCTGCAGATACGCCATGTGCTGGGCAATGTCCACCGGCGGCGCGTAGTCGTAGCGGGTCTCGTGGGTGATGTGCAATTGCATGGCGATGCGCGTTTACGCGCCCAGGCTCAGACCCGCTTCACCGGAGTGGGTGAAGTAGGTGGCGCCAATTTCTTCCGACACCTGGTAGGCCGCGCCGCTGCAATCGCGCAGCAACTGGATCAGGTTGGCAAAGCCGGCATCGGCACCGGCTTCACACAGCAGCTCCAGGTGCCACTGGGCCGGGTTGGGCACGCTGTGCGACAGCAGGCTGAGCTGATCCGGCTCGCTGCCGGCCAGTTTGGCCAGGCGCCCGCGCAGGGTGTGCACCACCCAGGCCAGCGAGCGCGGGTTGTCGCGGTCCAGCACCACCAGGTCGAGCAGGGCGGCAATGTCGCGGCTCTGCTGGTACTGCGCGTGGAAGGTGATGGTGCTGTCAAACAGTGCCACCATGGCCTCGAAACCACCCCCCGCGTGCACGGAACCGGTCTCAAACCCCATGCGCAGCGCGGGTGACAGAAATCCCAGGCGCTCAATATGGCGGCCAATGCTGAGCAGGCGCCAGCCATCGTCGCGGGTCATGCGGTCGGTCTGCAGGCCGGTGATGGCGGCCAGGTGGTCGCTGGTGGCTTTGAGCGTGGTCAGGGCCTGCACGGCGGAGTAGTCGGCGCTGGCCATGTGCCGGGCGCAGCTTTCAAAGAAAGCCTCTTCAGTGCGCTGCATCAGGCCCCAGTGCTCCTGCGACAGGCGCTCGCGCACGGCCGCGCCGGCCAGGCGCAGAGCACGCAGGTTGTAGCCCACGCTGGTGGCCTGGTCGTTGCTGCCCAGGCTGGCGATCAGCGAGCGTTCGAACACGCGCCGGGCTTGCGACACCGGTGTCGGCAGGGGCACGCCTGGCAGCACCAGCGTGTTGCTGATGGCCATGCGACCCAGCCAGGTCATCAGCGGCTCGGACGACTGGTCTTCGCCCCCCAGGGCCTCCAGCGTCAGGCGCGCCAGGCGCACCGAGTTTTCGGCGCGCTCGGTGTAGCGGCCCAGCCAGTACAGGTTTTCCGCGGCCCGGCTGGTGACCAGGCGCTTGCGCTGGGCCAGGGCCGAGGGCGTGAGCGTGGGTTGCAACAGTGTGGTCTTGTCCACCGCACCGGTGGTGATGGCCCACGCGTCGGCACTGCTGCCCCCATGCTGCATGGAGGCCACATCGTTGCCGCGACCGGCGACACGTGCCAAACCACCGGGCAGCACCCGCCAGGACCGCGGCCCGTTGGAAACCGCAAACACGCGCAGGATCACCGAGCGCGGCACGACGCTGCCATCACCCTGCGCCTGCCAGGTCGGCATTTGCGACAGCGGCATGTAGGCCTGTACCGTGTGGTCATCGCTCTGGCGCAGGATGCGTCCGGCCCATTCGTCCAGCTCGCGCGGTGGCAGGTTGCGGCCCAGCACCGCGTCAAAGTTGCCGTGGATGCCGGAGCCGGGGTAGGTCGGCTTGATGGCGCATTCATGCAGGCGCGGCAGCACGTCTTCCAGCGCCGAGCGTTCGCCGCACCACCAGGTGGGCAGGGCCGGCAGTTGCAGCTCTTCATCCAGCAGGTGCTTGGACAGGGCCGGCAGAAAGCCCAGCAGCGCAGGGGACTCCAGAAACGCTGAGCCCGGTGTGTTGGCCACCAGCACATTGCCGGCGCGAATCACCTGCAGCAGGCCGGGCACGCCCAGCGTGGAGTCGGCGCGCAGCTCCAGCGGGTCAAGGAACTGGTCGTCCAGGCGCTTGAGCAGGCCATGCACGGGAACCAGGCCGCGCAGGGTCTTGAGGAACAGGTGCTGGTCGCGCACGATCAGGTCACTGCCCTCGACCAGGGTCAGACCCAGGTAGCGCGCCAGGTAGGCGTGCTCGAAATAGGTTTCGTTGTAGGGGCCGGGAGTCAACAGGGCGATGTGGGAATCCGGCCCGGCCGGGCTCATGGCTTTCAGGCTGTCCATCAGCGCGCGGTAGGTGCCGGCCAGGCGCTGCACCTGAAGGCTCTCAAACGCCTGAGGGAACAGGCGCGAGACCGCCAGCCGGTTTTCCAGAAGGTACCCCAGACCGGAGGGCGCCTGCGTGCGCTGCGACACCACCCACCAGTTGCCGTCCGGCCCGCGCGCCAGATCGAATGCGGCAATGTGCAGGTGGGTGCCACCCACCGGTTGCACCCCGTGCATGGAGCGCAGGTAGCCCGGGTGGCCCTGCACCAGTGCCGGCGGCAGCAGGCCCTGGGCCAGCAACTCCTGCGGGCCGTAGACATCGGCCATTACCTGGTTCAGCAGGCGTGCACGCTGGGTGACGCCCGCCTCGATCTGTTGCCAGCTCTGGGCCGACACGATCAGCGGAAACAGCCCCAGCGACCAGGGGCGCTGCGGTCCGCCTTCGTCGGCGTAGACGTTGTAGGTGACGCCGTTGTCGCGGATCTGGCGCTCCAAGTTGGCCGCGCGCTGGTTCATGTCACCCAGGCCGTCGGTTTCGCATTCTTCAAAGAATTGGCGCCAAGCCCTCGCCATTTCTGAATTTTCTGCTATTGATTTGCTAGCACTTTGGGATTGGCTCTGGCTCTGGCCAGACGCCGGCGGAACGCGACCGCGCAGTTCGTCGAAGTGGCCGGTCGCGGCCGGCGGTGAGACTGCAGCGCGCGCCATGGCCGTTACCGTATCAGGGGGCGGGAATGCGGGGTCAGTGCTGGCATGGTTCACCCGTGGGAGTATGCCGTAAACCGTTTACGCGCCAAGGCCGGGTGTCAGGCCAGCGGTAGCGTGTCCAGCGTGGCGTAGGCGTGTTTCAGCCAGGTCTTGACGCGCTGGCGCTCCAGCATGCCCAGCGCATCAGGCCCGCTGGTGGTGTGGGTAGCGGCCCAGAAGCTGGCGTTTTGCCGGTCGATCTTGCGCATGCTGGCCTCGTGCAGTTGCGCCAGGCTCAGCACCCGGGCACCCAGTGCCAGCGCTTTCTTCAGCGCGGCGGATTGCTCCAGCTGCGAGAAGTCGCTGCCACGGCCCAGGTTTTTGACGACCAGGTAGTTGGGGCCGGCGCCGTAGGTGTTGAGCAGGCGGTCCAGCAGGTCGATGGAGTCCTTGCCAGCATCGGCCATGTGCCAGAAGTTGACCGTGACGCCCATCTCGGCCAGCAGGGACAGCAGGTCCGAGTCGCGCACCCAGCGCGACAGCGGCGCGGCGGTCTGCGCGGCCAGATCGACGATGACGTTCTTGCGCTTGCCGTCCACGGGCGGCTCTTCAAACACGGCGGCAATCTGGTCCAGGCCTTCGTAGGTGTCCACAATCACCGGCGCGGCATAGTCCGCATAGAAGCGGGTGAACGAGGTGTGCGAGCGGTCGGTGTCAAAGCCGGTGAAGGGCTGACCCCGGTCGATGAAGTATTGCGCCAGCAGGCGCGCCGCAACCGATTTACCCACCCCGCCTTTTTCGCCGCCGATGAAGTTGAGAGATGGCATGTCGTGTATTCCTGGTTGTATTGAATGGTGCATGGTATCAAGCAAGATGGGTGCCACGGGGTGCGCTGGCACGCCGCCCCATGTCGCCGTGGGCGCGAGTGTCGCTGCGTTGGCACCGTGCCTATCGGCGTTCAACGCTTCTGCGGCTGGGCATCTGATTCGGAGGCACCAGTCCGCGAAACATCTCTGTCATGGCCTCCAGCTTGTCGCGCGCCGCCTGCTCACCATGAAAGTCGGACAGCAGGCGCAGGACATCGCTGCGCAAATACCACAGGGTTTGAGTGTCGGCGGCGCGGGCGATATCGGTCCATGCCTTGGATGAACCCATCTCCTCGTTCGCGTCGATGGACTGCAGCGCATCGAGCATGGCCATGCGAATGCCCTCGACCCGCGCATCGGCGTCGATGATGGTCTTCTGATCGCTCAGGAGAGAAACAAACCGCGAAATGGCCTTGCGCATGGCCGATACCTCACAAAGGGACGATTCAATGGTTTCAAGAATAGCACCGGATCCTTAACAATTCCTTGAGCGCGCGCATTGAACGTCCAATTCGGGTGAAAGACATGGGCAGAGGTGCCATACTGGGCCTCATGCGAATGGAGCAGGCGCTCCTGTTTGCCAGCCCGTGTTCTCATCCTGAGGTTCTCATTGTGAAATCGTTGCTCCGTCCTTTTCTTCCGTCCATCGGCCAATTGAGCCTCTGCTTGGCTGTGGCCGTCGCTGCAGTGTTCACAACCGCCTGCGACAACCAGCGCATCGCCGAGCTGGAAGAAGGCGTCGCCAGCGAAGGCGACGTCAAAATGAAATTCGGCGAACCCGAAAAGGTGTGGGATGGCGAAAATGGCGCCCGCATTTTTGAATACAACCGCCAGCCCGCCGGCGCCAAGAACTACATGATTACCATTGGTCCGGACGGAAAAATGAGTTCACTGCGCCAGGTATTGGCGCCCCATGTCTTTGCCAAGATTGAGCCCGGCATGCCCATGGAAACGGTGCGAACAATGCTCGGCAAGCCCATGAAAATCACGCCGTTTGAGCTGAAGAAAGTCTGGCACTACGACTGGCGCTACATGGATGGCCCCAACACCTCAGACGCCAGGATCTTCACCGTGGTGTTTGATAGTGACCTGCGTGTGGTGTCGACCGGTTCAGTGGCTGATCCGGCGCTCTCGCCCAATTGAGCCGATGTCAAAGGTCCGCAGCATCAGCGGGCACATGGTGGCTCGCCTCACCCACGTTGCAACACGGCGTGAGTGAAAGCCAAAGACTGGTCCAGGTGATCGAAGCAACTTAGAAAGCAGTTGCTTCAAATTGGCTTTCAGCGCATCCAGGTCAGCCGTGACGGTCAGGTAAACGATCTCGTCGGTCACTGCGTCTGAGTTCGGTTGCGCACATACAAGAATAGGGCACTCTACCTAAACTTGCCACTGACTGGTCCCTGTTGATCATCCGCTGATACCAGCGTGCAGTGCAAGAAAGACTCAATATGACTGTCCCGTTCGCGCGGCACACCGTGCTTTGCCAACTGCTCGCTGCGTTGTCCCGTGGTTCTGCGCATGTTGGCACAGCACCATGATTCATACCGACTTTGCAGAGCTCAGCGACGGTACCTTGTTGCGCCAACGGGCAGAAGCAATCCTTCTTGAACGCACTGGGCAGATAGTCACGGGACCTATCCCTACGGAGCGTCGTCGAACACCTCAGATAAATCCCGACCGGAGCTTGCACCAGATTGAATTGGAACTGCAGAACGAAGAACTACGCTCCGCGCGCAGTTCAATCGAAGCGTCCCGGGCGCGTTACTGGGACTTGTACGACCTTGCCCCGGTTGGCTATTGCACCTTGGACTCCCATGGCTTGATCTTGCGTGGCAACTTAAAGGCAGCGACTTTGCTCGGCTTGCCCCGCGTAGCGCTGCTGAAACGCCTATTCATCAACTTCATCTTCAAAGAGGATCAGTGCCAGTACACCACTCTGCATGGCCAGTTACTGGCAACTCGGCAACCTCAGGAATGTGAGTTGCGTATGCTGGACCGGCACGGCCTGCCGTTCTGGACCAATTTGGTGACGACCTTTGCCGAGTCGGAAGATGGTGTGGCGGTGTTGCGGGTTGTGGTGACCGATATATCCAACCGAAAGCAAGCGGAATCCGAACTGCGGCGAGCGGCCAGTGTTTTCACGCACTCGGGGGAAGGCATCATGATCACCACAACCAACGGCACCATTGTCGATGTCAATGAATCGTTTTTCCGCATCACTGGATACAGTCGGGATGAGGTTCTCGGCAATAACCCAAGACTTCTTAAGTCCGGACGACACAGTCGCGACTTTTACCAGGGTCTTTGGGATGCCATAACCACGAATGGGCAATGGAGTGGAGAAATGTGGAACCGGCGCAAGAGCGGCGAGGAGTATGCCGAACTGCTCACCATCAATGCGGTACGCGATGCGGGCGGCGTTACACAGCAGTATGTGGCGCTCTTCTCTGACATCACTGCGATCAAGGAGCACCAAAGCCAGCTTGAGCGCATCGCTCACTTTGATTCACTAACCAATTTACCGAACCGCCTGCTGCTGGCCGACCGGTTGCAACAGGCCATGGCGCAAGCGCAGCGGCGCGGCCAACAGGTGGCTGTGGCCTACCTGGACCTTGACGGATTCAAGGGCGTCAACGACAGATACGGCCACGACCTGGGCGACCAGCTGCTGATTCATCTGGCCACTGCCATGAAAGAAACCTTACGAGAAGGCGACACACTGGCCAGGCTCGGTGGTGATGAGTTTGTGGCTGTGTTGATTGACCTTCACAGCATTGAAAGCTCCGTGCCGATGCTCACCCGCCTTCTGGAAGTTGCTGCGGCACCAGTGTCTTTCGGCGATAGTGTGCTGCAAGTGTCTATCAGTATTGGAGTGACCTTCTATCCGCAGGCCCACGAAATCGAGGCCGATCAACTGTTGCGGCAAGCTGACCAGGCCATGTATCAGGCCAAGCTGGCGGGCAAAAGCCGCTACCACGTCTTCGATTCCACCCATGACTACAGCCTGCGCATCCATCATGAAACCCTTGAGCGCATCCGTTTGGCGCTGGCACAGGACGAATTCGTGCTGCACTACCAGCCCAAGGTCAATATGCGTAGCGGCGAGGTAATCGGTGCGGAGGCGCTCATCCGTTGGCAGCATCCTGAAAAGGGACTGCTGGCGCCAGCCTCATTCCTGCCGGTGATCGAAGATCACCAGTTGGCGGTCGACGTGGGCGAGTGGGTGATTGATACGGCACTGACCCAGATTCAGGTGTGGCAAGCCACCGAACTGGACCTGGCCGTGAGCGTCAACATGGGGGCACGCCAATTGCAACAAAGCAACTTTGTGGCGCGCCTGCAAGCCATACTGGCGAGGCACCCCCAAGTCAATCCGCGCAGCCTGGAGCTTGAAGTATTGGAGACCAGCGCGCTGGCTGACATCGTGCAGGTGTCGCAGGTGATAGAGAATTGCCACCAAATGGGTGTGAGGTTTGCACTCGATGATTTTGGTACCGGCTATTCGTCACTCACCTATCTCAAGCGCCTGCGCGTGGAACTGCTCAAGATCGACCAGAGCTTTGTGCGCAACATGCTTGAAGATTCGGATGATCTTGCCATTTTGCAAGGTGTCATCGGACTGGCCAGGGCCTTCAAACGCGAAGTGATTGCTGAGGGAGTCGAGACAGTTGCACACGGAACCGCTCTGTTGCACCTCGGCTGCGAACTGGCCCAAGGCTATGGCATCGCCCGGCCCATGTGCGCTGATCTTTTTCCTGCATGGGCCGCCGCGTGGCAGCCTGATCCGGCGTGGCGTGTGGCACCGAATCTCGGCGAGGCGTCAAGGCTCACCGCCAGGTAGATTGCCACAAAGCCGGCTTTTGCCAGTACCCGCTTCCGTCACCCCCCCCCAGCAGGTCTACGACTTTCGCGTTTTGTGTCGATCTCTTCCTCGGTCGGAATGGTCTAGCCAACACGCGACGATTGCTTGGGTTACGCCACGGCGACACACATCGCACGAAGCCAGTGAATTGAATTCTAGGCAGGCCGAAGGCAAGCCGTCCGCCAACAAAAACGCGGTGGTGGCCTGCGTGAGACCAACCACCGCGTCAGCGGTTGGGTTTAACGTTGTGGGCGAATGCGATACACCGAATTGTTGAGGTCGGCGGACATGTAGATGCTGCCATCCGCACCGACCGCGACACCGGTCACGATGTAGGGCGGAGGCATGCCGGGGCCGCCGGGCATGCCGATGGGCAGGTTGTCCGCCACCGTGCGGCGCGTGCCGCTGGCCGGATCAATTTCCACCAGGCGCTTGGCAGCGCTTTCTGCCACGATGAAGGTGCCCCAGGGCGTTTGCGCAACACCCTCCGGCAGCGCAAGGCCTTCGGCGACGGTGGTCTTGGCTCCATCCGCGATGCTGACCCGGGTCAGTCTGCCAGCGGCCTCGGTCACATACAGCGCGCCATCCTGGCCCAGCACCATCTGGACCGGGCCCGCCAGGCCCTGAGCAATGACCTTCCTGTCGGCGAGCTTGTCGCCGCTGGCGCGGCTGATGCTGCCGGTGGCGATTTCCGCGTACACCACGCTGCCATCAGCCATCGGGATGGCATCAAAAGGCGCCTTGAGGCCATGCAGCATGGCGCTGGTCTTGAGGGTGCTGCGCTCCACCATCTGCACCGTACCGGTAAACCAGGAAGCCAGGGCAAAGTGCGTGGCGGATACGCCAACGGCAAACGGGTACTCCATGTCCGAGGCCTGCATGCGGAAGATGTCTTTCACTTCGCCCGTCTTCGTGTTGACATTGCGGAAACCAAAGACATCGGCCACCCACAAGTTGTCGCCGTCCACCTTCAGGCCTGCTGGCACCGCCACCTTGCCGCTGGTCAACAGTGTCACAGCTCCCGTAGCCGGGTTGTAGGCCTCAACCGAGTTGTCTGCCATGTTGGACACGTAGATCGTGCCATCGGTCGCAATTGCCAGGTTGTCCAGGGCGGGCTTGAGTTGCTTGGCGACTGTTTTGCGCCCTGTAGCCAGTTCAACGCGCGACAACTCACCGCTCTTGGCGTCAACGACCCACAGGTTGCCCTTGCCATCCAGATTAGCGGCGGCCGGCGTCTTGAACTCGCTGTTGATGATCGTCATATCCCCGTTGGCCGGGTTGATTTTGACGACCTGCCCCTTGAACCACAAAGGCCCATAAATCATCCCGTCCGGCCCGACCTCAAAGCCGTTGAGGCCGCCCATGTCCTTCTTGATCAGGCGCGGCGCGGTCTTGCCAGCCACGTCGATTTCCCACAACGCGTCGCCCATGAACACCTGGGACGCATAGAGCTTGCCGTTGCGTCGGTCAAAGTCCAGTGAATTGATACCCGGCAGATCCTTGGCCAGCACGCGCAAGGGGGCGTCATCGCTTTCGCGGTAGCGGATCATGCCCATCATGTAGTTGGTCCAAGCCAACTCGCCCTTGGGCCCCACGGCAATGTCGTCAGCCTGGCCCTCGGGCGCGGGAATCACTACGTGGGCAGCACCGGTCTTGCGGTCCACTTCCCACAAGGAATTGCCCACCACGGAGCCAGCCAACAGGCGGCCCTTGGCATCCACGGCCAGGCCATGCACCCCGGCAAACGAAGACGGCGCCACCAACACCTCGGGAGCCGCCCAGGCGGCGGGGCGCGACGGTGGCATCGAGGTGCAGGCACCGAGGATCAGCGAGACCGCAAGAAGACTTGCGGCGATGGGTCGAATCATGGTTGTCTCCTTTGTTATGGGAGAGCCAGTCTACTGAGCGTGCCAACGGGTGAACGTCTCGCAAGAGACTGACGTCAACACCGTGCAGTGAGGTGCATCCTGCTTTGATGCTGTGGGCTCACTTACCCCCGCTGCAACACGGTGCGGGTGAAAGTCAAGAATTCATCCAGATGACCAGTGATGACATTGACCAAAATGGGCAGGATCAGACTTTGGTAGTCATGCACCGCAATATTGCGAAAAGCCACCATGCGCTTGAGCGCATCGGGGCACGCCCAGCCCTTCGCGGGCCACGTAGCGCTCCACGGTTGCGGATTTGTTGATCAATACATCATCGGCCATGGTGGATCTTCCCGGTGCGTTGAATGTCCGCCATCAAGGGCGCGCGGGCTTCGTCCAAGGCCATTTTTTCGCTCAACACATAGGTCTCGAACAAACCCACCGGCAGGCCAACGGACCATAGCCGCTGGCCGGTGGTGATGACCTGGTATTGCATCACCGTGGACGCGGCGCGCAGGTCCAGCAGGTCCATCGGGCAACCGACCACGTCGGCCAGTTTTCCCGCCATATCCCAGAGCACCAGCGGATCGGCTTAGCCGGCAACCAGCACCGCCAGGTCCAAATCGCTGCTCGGACCTGCCGTGCCCAGCACCTGGCTGCCAAAGGCGTAAATCGCCATGGCATTGGGCAGTTCCGCGCGAATCGCAGTCCCCACGGGGCCTTGCGGGGCAAGAAGTTGGTTGATGGGGGAGGTCATGGCGGGATTATGCCGCTGGGCATGGGGTGCCCTAGTGCTGACCCGACGTGAATGGAACGATGTCCCACAGGATGTGTGCCAGAGCCACGGGCCAGAGCGATTTGAAGCGCAGGTAGAAGAGGCCAAAGACCAGCCCAAACCCCAGCACCCAAACCGCGCCGATGGGCCCCTGGTACAGGTGGTACATCAGCCTGACCAGCAGCGTTACCCCCAAGGCCACCGAATGGCCATAGTTGCGCAGTCCCCGTTGGAGAAAGCCCAGCAAGAAAACTTCTTCAAAGGTGCCGTTCACCATCGCCATGATGATTACCACCGGCAACGAGACATTGGCCTGGCGAACCATTTGCTCAATGGGCTGCTCGGATTGCCCGGCTGAAAACACGCTGGCCAAAGTGACGCCAACCACCCACGCCCCAAAGAAGAGGCCAAGACCCAGCGCAGAGTCCTTGATGGTGGGATGTGGCATCAGGGTCGAAATGGCGTAATTGCGACTGCGCAGAATGGTCAGCGCCACTGAGCCCAAGACCAGTTCATAAACAACGATCCCCAAAAGCGCGCGGTCCGTGAATGTGGCCGCAGCCCCGGTCCCGCCACTGGGAAAGCCGGAAGCAACTGCGTCCAACGAGGAAAGAACAGCCCAGCCAAAGCAGATGGCGATGACAACGAGTGCTTCACCGGGAGTGGTGGTTGTGCGGCTTACTGTGGACATGGGTTGCACGTGGTTTGGTAGGTTGCCTCAAATGTTTCCCCGCTGTTCAGCCTGTCGATCAACGCCAGCAGGCCCGGCGTACCCCTTGACGCCAGCCAGGGCCGCAACTCGTGCCCGGCTGCCGCATAGAGGCTGTGGATTTCCGTCTCGCCGCGTGCGCGCCGCTCCGCGTTCTTGTCGTCGCTGTAGCGCCGCACGGCATCGAGCCACTGGCGAAGCGTTTGCAGCGCGCGCAGCTCGTCACTGGTTGGGCGGGCGATGTCGTGCGCAACCAGAAACTTCCAGTGTTGTTCGGAGTGCTCCGGTGCCTCGCTGATGGCAACGGCCACGCCTTCGTCAAACCACTGGGGCATACGCAACCAGGCGGCAATGCTCAGCCGCGTACTCATCTCGGCATGCGACCATTCGTGCGCGATGAAGTGCCAGTTCAGCCCGCGCGGGGACAGCAGAATGCGGTTGCCATACACCTTCGCAATCACGCCCCGCCCGCCGAACGACGCCAGGCATTGCTCCGTGACGCAGGCGTGAATGATGGGGTGTGCCTGTGCACTGCCATAGGCGGAACGAATGGCGACCTCGGCCCGCACAACCGCCTCGCGCAGCTGGGTCTGTGTGGCCTCGTCCGTGCCCGGCTCGACATAGATTTTGGACGCGATGGGCACAAGGCCGAAGGACTCTGGCGCATAGAGTTTTCCGCCTTGCAGGAGGCTGCATCCACCCAACAAGAGAATCAGTGGCCATAGGATGAGTTGAGATCGATGGCGCATGAATGTGTCGGGCAGCGACGTTACTTGGGTTGAATGATTAGCGGAAATGCTGGAGCGATGATTTGGACGATTCGGGGAGGTCGCTACGTTTAGTCTGGGGAAGTGTGCAGCCCTACGTCTTGGTTGTGCAGGGGAACGTAGGCGGGGTGTTGCGCTTGTGTACTGAAATTGGGCCGCGTTTTGTGATACTACTGCGCATGCGGGTAACGTCTTGCACGCTCCATTCGCCAGGCCTCAAGTAGCTGTGTGTTGCCGCCTGCGACTTCCAGGAGCATTTGAAGGGACAGGATGGCTCCCGGAACAATGCCCTCTTCTGCGACCTCTGCATCCGCGTAGTCCGGGTTGATTGGAATTTCTACGTTAATCACCCACCATACTTCGATCTTGCGCAGAAGCTCAACTAGAACTTGGAACTGGTCGGTGTGACTGGACTCCGCTTGGCCCGTGACTACCGCGAAGAGTTGGTGAGCCAAAAGATTTCTGGTCTTCTTGAGGATCTCGAATGTCTTGATGTCTTCGTCGTCTATAGCTTGATGTTCAAGTAGCCAGTTGAGAGATGCGTAGACCGCGTTTTTGTTGCGCGCAAGAACCTTTGCGCCATACTCTCCGGAGACAGTTGAGTCTTCTTCCGACCAACCAATCGAGTAGAAGTCTCGGATGCGATCAACTATTGAGTTCCTGAGTATCTCAAAGGTGGTGATGAACATCGTGGCCATGAAGAGCGACGGTCTTACAACGTCCGGATCAAGGAAGCGTTCCCAGCGTTCTTCGTGTGCACTCATAAAAGGTAATTTAACGTTGCACTGAATCGCCCGACATCACACGCCGCCGCGTGCAGCCATGCGTTGATAGCGGTGGTTCGTCAACGTGACCTTCAGCAGTGCAACCCATCAACCTGTCTCCTATCGTCACCAATCCACCCTGGCAGCGGGGTGAGCCTTGTCGGGGGCTATCGGTGCAAACACTATAACCGCAGGCGCGAAGCTTACTAGCTATCAATTCAATAGCTGTCTGCGCATATTCCACGAGGGCTAGTGGCCTATTTTGTGCATCATCACTTCGGTCTCCCCAGCGAATCACCCACTGCGCAAATCCAGAGTGGACGGAAACCGTCACCGCCTGCTGGCGGCGTAGCCGGGTCTTCTGCGCTGGTGGCGCACTACCAAAATTCGAAGATCGTTGTCCAGCGGGCGGTAGACGACGGAATACGGAAATACTTTCAACGGATAACTCTTTCGCCCACGCGCAATGGGTGTACCCAGGCCAGGGTGCTGTGTCAGGAGCATCACAACACGTTCGAACTCGTCTAGAAAACGAGCGGCTACCGCAGTGCCGGCGCGTTCGCAATAGAAATCGAGGGCGTCGGCAATGTCGCTTTCCGCTCCTGGGTGGAGCGAATAGTTCATGGAGCCAGTTTGGCCCGAAGCCGCGCAAGGGCCTGTTGGCCGGGCACTGCGACCACAGTGCCGGATTCAAGCTCCGACTCCCGTCGATCCGCCTCCAGTTCCCAGGCTTTTTCGACTTCGCTGTCTGCGTCGATGCTGGCGATCAGCCGCTCAAACAAGCGCGAACGATCAGCGGGGGCCAATTGAAGTACTTCGGCTTCAAGAACTTCCAGACTTGTGCTCACTGCAACCTCCGGTGGGGTAAGGGCTTGATAGGACGAGTTAGTTTGCCACAGTCCGCCTTGGCTTTCACCCCCTGCGCAAATCCAGCGTGAACGGAAACTCCTTGCTGCCCGGCACGTTGATGGTGGCCGGTGGTATGTGCATCACGCCCGGGGTGTGGCCGGTGGAGGTGAAGCGGGTCAGGCGGCGGCTTTCGGCCTCGAAGGAGTTGACCGGGAAGCTCTCGTAGGCCAGGCCACCCGGGTGGGTAACGTGGTACTGGCAGCCGCCCAGGGAGCGCTTCATCCAGGTGTCCACGATGTCGAAGGTCAGCGGTGCGTGCACGCCAATCGTGGGGTGCAGGCTGCTCGGCGGGTTCCAGGCCTTGTAGCGCACGCCGGCGACGAATTCGCCCACCGTGCCGGTGTTGTGCAGCGGCAGGGCCTGGCCGTTGCAGGTGATGACGTAGCGGCTCTGGTTCAGGCCCTTGACGTGTACCTCCATGCGCTCCAGTGACGAGTCCACATAGCGGGCGGTGCCGCCGGGAGCGCCTTCCTCGCCCATCACGTGCCAGGGCTCCAGCGCGCAGCGCAGTGTCAGCTCCACGCCAGCGGACTGGACGGAGCCGACCAGCGGGAAGCGGAACTCCATGTGCGGTGCAAACCAGCTCGGGTCGAACGGATAGCCGGCCGCGCGCATGTCCTGCATCACGTCATCGAAGTCCATCTTGATGAAGGTGGGCAGCATGAAGCGGTCGTGCAGTTCGGTGCCCCAGCGGGTCACGGGGGCCTTGTACGGCGTCTTCCAGAAGCGGGCCACGAGTGCGCGCAGCAGCAACTGCTGCACGCTGCTCATGTGGGGGTGGGGCGGCATCTCGAAGGCGCGCAGTTCCAGCAGGCCGAGGCGGCCCGTGGCCGAGTCGGGCGAATACATCTTGTCGATGGAAAACTCGCTGCGGTGGGTGTTGCCGGTGGCGTCGATCAGGATGTTGCGCAGCGTGCGGTCCACCAGCCACGGCGGCATGGACTGGCCATAGAGTTCGCGGTTCTTGTAGATCTGCTCAATGGCAATTTCCAGCTCGTACAACTGGTCGTTGCGTGCCTCGTCCACGCGTGGGGCCTGGCTGGTGGGTCCGACGAACATGCCGCTGAACAGGTAGCTCAGGGACGGGTGGTTGTGCCAGTACAGCAGCAGGCTGGCCAGCAGCTCGGGTTTGCGCAGGAAGGGGCTGTCCGCCGGCGTGGCGCCGCCCATCACGAAGTGGTTGCCGCCGCCCGTGCCGGTGTGGCGGCCATCGGTCATGAACTTCTCGGCCGACAGGCGCGACTCGAATGCGGCGTTGTACAAGAACTCGGTGTTGGCAACGAGTTCCTTCCAGTTGTTGACCGGGTGGATGTTGACCTCGATGACGCCCGGGTCGGGTGTCACTTGCAACAGCTTGAGGCGCGGGTCGCGCGGCGGCGGGTAGCCTTCCAGCACCAGCTTCACTTTCTCCTCTTTAGCCGTGGCCTCGATGGCGGCCAGCAGGTCCAGGTAGTCCTCCAGGCGCTCCAGCGGCGGCATGAAGATGTAGAGCACGCCGGACTTTTCACCAACGGCTTCGGCCTTCGGGCCGCTGGCGCGGCGTGGGTCGCGCACTTCGACGCACAGCGCCGTGCGGGTGATCCAGTGGGCGGACTGGTGGCGTTGCGGCGGCTGGTTGTATTCGGCGGGTTCGGGCTGCAGGGCGCTTTGCGCGTTGGCGCTGGCGGTGCCTGCCACGTTGGCGCTGCTGCTGGACTGGAACCTGCGCTTGACTTCGGTCTCCGGCAGCTGGCCGGCCAGGAAGGGCAGTTCGCCGGGGGCTGCCGCAGTGGTTGCGTAGCGGGCGGCCATGGTGCCATGCGGGGGCAGGGCGCTGCGGCCCTCGGTGGGGTCGCGCTCGATCATGTAGGGGTAGTCACTCTGGCTGACCCAGGGCAGCGAGTCCAGCGGCAGGCGCAGGCCCATGGGCGAGTCGCCGGGCATCAGGTACATGCGTTCGTCGCGGAAGAACCAGGGGCCGGTGGTCCAGCGCGCACCCGTCTTGGCCAGTGGGTCACTCGCCTTGATCGGCAGCACGTAGCCCACCGGGGTGTCGAGCTTTTGCTCGAACACGCGGCGCAGGCGGGCGCGCTCCATTTCATCGTCGAGCTTGGAGTTGAATGGGTCGACGTTGACCGGCAGGCGGCGTTCGCGCCACAGGTAGTACCAGCTGTCCTCAAAACCGGCCTGGATGTATTGGTCGCTGAGCGACAGCTTGCGCGCCAGCGCCTGGCTGAAGCGTTGGGCGTCTGCGGCGGTGTAGTGGGTGGGGTCGCGCTCGTCGGTGAAGAGTGCGGGGTCGGCCCACACCGGCTGCTTGTCGGCACGCCAGTAGATGTTGAGCGCCCAGCGCGGCAGCTGTTCGCCGGGGTACCACTTGCCCTGGCCAAAGTGCAGGAAGCCGCCCTGGCCGTATTCGTTGCGCAGCTTGTGCACCAGCGCCGTGGCAAAGCCGCGCTTGGTGGGGCCCAGGGCGTCGGTGTTCCACTCGGCGGCGTCGCGGTCGTCCACGGCGACGAAGGTGGGTTCCCCGCCCATGGTCAGACGCACATCGCCTTCCAGCAGCTCCTTGTCCACGGCGGTGCCCAGCGTCATCACCTCAGCCCACTGCTCTTCGGTATAGGGCTTGGTGACACGGGGCGATTCGTAGATGCGGGTCACCTGCATGTGGTGGCTGAATTCCACCTCGCATTCGTCCACACCGCCCTCAATCGGCGCGGCGCCGGAGGGCTGGGGCGTGCAGGCCAGGGGCACATGGCCCTCCCCGGCGAGCAGGCCGGAGGTGGCATCCAGACCAATCCAACCGGCGCCGGGCAGGTAGACCTCGCACCAGGCGTGCAGGTCGGTGAAATCGACCTCGGTGCCGCTGGGTCCGTCCAGCGCCTTGACGTCGGACTTCAGCTGGATCAGATAGCCGGACACAAAGCGCGCGGCCAGCCCGCAGTGGCGCAGCAGTTGCACCAGCAGCCAGCCGGAATCGCGGCACGAGCCCGAGCCCTTGGTCAGCGTCTCTTCCGGCGTCTGCACGCCGGGCTCCATGCGGATGGTGTAGTTGATGTCCTGGTGCACCATCTGGTTCAGGTCCACCAGGAAGTCGATGGTGCGGCGCTTGGTGTAGTCGATTTTGGCCAGGTACTGGTCCACCAGCGGTGTGCGCTCATCGGCCAGCAGGTAGGGCAGCAACTCTTCCTGCAGCATTTTTTCGTACTGGAACGGAAACTCCTCGGCAGACGGTTCCAGGAAGAAGTCAAACGGGTTGTAGACCGCCATCTCCACCACCACGTCCACGGTGACCTTGAACTCGCGTGTCTTGTTGGGGAACACCAGGCGCGCCTGGTAGTTGGAAAAGGGGTCCTGCTGCCAGTTCAGGAAATGGCCCTCGGACGGCTCGACCTTCAGTGAGTACGAAATGATCTTGCTGCGGCAGTGCGGCGCAGGGCGCAGGCGCACCACTTGGGGCCCCAGTGCAACCAGGCGGTCATAGGTGTAGTGGGTGACGTGGTTCAGCGCTGCGTGGATGGACATGGCGGGGCTCGGTTGGACGCTTATTTAAAAACGGGGTACGGCTGACGGGTGCAGCTGTGTTGCCATGGTAGCAAGCAATTCCCGCGCCACCTGTTTGGGCGGGTAGCATGCACGGGTGCGCAGCGATCCATTCACCCTCCACGGCCTGGCCCGCGTGTTGTTTGCGGCCCTGCTCGGCTTCGTGCTGGGCACAGCAGTGCAGTTGCAGCAGGCGGCACTGTCTGGCTGGGGTGCCTATGGGTCTTTTGTGCTTCTGGCCCTCGTGGTTTATGGGCTTGGTGCTATCAATAAAGTAGCTATTGGCTGGCGCATGGCCCTCGTGGCGCTGGCCCTGGGTCTGCTCGGCTTTGGTGTGACGGGGTTGCGGGCCATGGCGTACCAGACGGATGCGCTGGACCCGGCACTGGAGGGCCGCGATGTGCGCGTGACCGGTGTGGTGACCAGCATGCCGCAACGCAATGAGTCGGGCCTGCGCTTCCGCTTGGCGCTGGAATCCGCCACGCTGGACGGGCAGGCCGTGCGCCTGCCACCGCGCATCGATGTGGGCTGGTACGGTGGCGCGTTTTCCGCCGGACCCGCCGTCTGGCTGGACGCCGACAGCCCCAAGGCGGGCGAGGCTACCGTGCCGGTGGTGGGCCTGAACCGCCTGCCCGCCGATGTGCGGAGTGGCGAGCGCTGGGAGATGACGCTGCGCCTGAAGGCGCCGCACGGCAGTCGCAACCCCCACGGCTTTGACTATGAACTCTGGTTGTGGGAACAGGGCGTGCAGGCCACCGGCTATGTGCGCGCCAGTGCCCGCGACCCGGTGCCGCAGCGCGTGGGGCAGACCTGGCTCCACCCGGTCGCACTGGCCCGCCAGACCGTGCGCGAGCGGATCTACGCCCGAGTGCCGGACCTTCAGCGCGCCGGCATGCTGGCTGCGCTGGTGGTGGGCGACCAGGCGAGTATTGATCGGGCGGACTGGGATGTGTTCCGCGCAACCGGCGTGGCCCACCTGGTCTCTATATCAGGACTCCATATCACGATGTTTGCATGGGGCGCCGCGCTGCTGGTGGGCTGGCTGTGGCGCCGCTCGGGCGCACTGTGCCTGGCGTTGCCGGCGCCCAATGCGGCGCTGATTGGCGGCGTGTTGCTGGCGACGGCCTACGCAGTGTTTTCGGGCTGGGGCGTGCCGGCGCAGCGCACCTGCCTGATGCTGGCCACGGTGGCGCTGCTGCGCCTGTCGGGTGTGCGCTGGCCCTGGCCCCTGGTGTGGATGCTGGCCTGCGCCGTTGTCGTGGCGAGCGACCCCTGGGCGCTGCTGCAGCCGGGTTTCTGGTTGAGCTTTGTCGCGGTGGGTGTGCTGTTTGCTAGCAATTCAGGAGCTACTCACGCAGATTCCACGAGGGCTAGCGGCCTAAAAGGCAAGATAGTGTCCGGCTTGCGTGAACAATGGGTGATCACCGTGGCGCTGACGCCGTTGACATTGCTGCTGTTTGGCCAGATGTCGGTGGTGGGGCTGGCAGCCAATGCGCTGGCCATTCCGTGGGTGACGCTGGTCATCACACCGCTGGCGATGGTGGGTGTGGTGCTGCCCATGGTGTGGGACGTGGCCGCGCTGGCCCTGGCTGCACTGCTGGCGTATCTGCAATGGCTGGCCGCGTGGCCGTGGGCGGCGATCTCGGTGGCGGTGCCACCACTGTGGGCCGCGCTGGCGGGCGTGCTGGGTGGCGTGTTGCTGGTCCTGCCCTGGCCGTGGAGCGTGCGCGCGCTGGGTGTGCCCCTGCTGTTGCCGGTGCTGCTGTGGCGTGCGCCCTTGCCACCGCCGGGCCAGTTTGAGTTGCTGGCCGCCGACATTGGCCAGGGCAACGCCGTGCTGGTGCGCACGGCGAACCACGCGCTGCTGTACGACGCCGGGCCGCGCTTCAGCCTGGAGAGTGACGCCGGCCACCGCGTGCTGGTGCCGCTGTTGCAGGCACTGCACACCCGGCTGGACACGGTGGTTCTGAGCCACCGCGACATGGACCACGTGGGCGGGGCACCCGCCGTGCTGACGATGCAGCCGCAGGCCGCGCTGCTCAGTTCCATCGAGGACGGCAACATCTTGCAGGCCCTGCGCCCGGCACAACGCTGCGTGGCCGGCCTGCACTGGGAGTGGGATGGTGTGCAGTTCGACATCCTGCACCCGCAGGCCGCGGATTTTGAGGCCCCGGCCAAGTCCAACGCCCTGTCCTGCGTGCTGCGCATTGCCACTGGCGCGCAGACCGCCCTGCTGGTGGGGGATATCGAGCAGGCGCAAGAGGCCCGGCTGATGGCGGCAGGGACCAATCTCAAGGCGGATGTCTTGTTGCTGCCCCACCATGGCAGCAAGACCTCCAGCAGCCCGGCCTTTCTGGATGCAGTGGCACCGCGCATCGCCATCGTGCAGGCGGGTTACCGCAACCGCTTTGGGCATCCGGCACCGGTGGTGCGGCAGCGTTTGCAGGAGCGGGGAATTCAGGCGCCAGACTCACCCCATTGTGGTGCATACACCTGGCAGTCGTGGCAACCCCAAGTTGGTGCGTGCATGCGGGAACAGGGGCTTCGCTATTGGCACCACCGTGTGCCATAGTGGTGCCTGGCGCAGTCTTTATTGGTGCCCATGGTTTGCGCGTTGCGTGGCCCGATCCTTGCTTGATAGGCTTGGAGGGCAGCGCTGTGCGAGGGTTTGTCCCACAAGGTTTCAGGAGAGTGTTTGATGCAGAAATTCGACGAGATGTACACCAGCCTGCCGTACGACTTTTTCAGCAAGGGTGAGCAGGTCCGGGACCACTACAAGATTTACGACGAATGGCTGGCACGCCAACCTGGCGACATGATGGCCCAGCGCCGGGAAGAGGCCGAGATGATCTTCCGCCGTGTCGGCATCACCTTTGCGGTGTACGGCGAGAAGGATGAGGACGGTGCCGGCACCGAACGGCTGATCCCCTTCGATTTGATTCCGCGCATCATCCCTGCGCACGAGTGGGCCAGCATGGAGAAAGGGCTGGTGCAGCGCGTCACGGCGCTGAACCGCTTCATCCACGACGTGTACCACGACCAGGAGATCATCAAGGCCGGCATCGTGCCGCGCGATCAGATCGAGAACAACGCCCAGTTCCGCCCCGAGATGATGGGCGTGGACGTGCCCCACAACATCTATTCCCAAATATCGGGCATCGACATCGTGCGCGCCCCCGATGCCGCTGGCAACGGCGAGTACTACGTGCTGGAAGACAACCTGCGCGTTCCCAGCGGTGTGAGTTACATGCTGGAAGACCGCAAGATGATGATGCGGCTGTTCCCCGGACTGTTTAATGCCCACCGCGTGGCACCCATAGCCCATTACCCCGACCTGTTGTTGGAAACCCTGCGTGCCAGCAGCCCGGCGACGACGGCCGAGCCCACGGTGGTGGTGCTGACACCCGGTATGTACAACAGCGCTTACTTCGAACACGCCTTCCTGGCCCAGCAAATGGGCGTTGAACTGGTCGAAGGGCAAGACCTGTTCGTCAAGGATAACTTTGTGTACATGCGCACCACGCGCGGGCCGCGCCGGGTGGATGTGATCTACCGCCGTGTCGACGACGATTTTCTGGACCCCACGGCCTTCAGGCCGACGTCCACGCTGGGTTGCGCCGGATTGCTCGATGCCTACCGCGCCGGCCACGTGACCATCTGCAATGGCGTGGGTACCGGCGTGGCGGACGACAAGTCGATCTATCCCTATGTGCCCAAGATGATCGAGTTCTACCTGGGCGAGAAGCCCATCCTGAACAACGTGCCCACCTACATGTGCCGCAACAAGGACGACCTGGCCTACACGCTGGCCAATCTGAAAGACCTGGTCGTCAAGGAAGTGCACGGCGCTGGCGGCTACGGCATGCTGGTCGGGCCGGCCGCGACCAAGGCCGAGATCGAGGATTTCCGCAAGGCCATCCTGGCCAACCCCAGTGGCTACATCGCCCAGCCGACGCTGAGCCTGTCGAGCTGCCCCACGTTTGTGGAGAGCGGCATTGCACCGCGCCATATCGACCTGCGCCCCTATGTGCTCAGTGGCAAGACCGTGCAGATGGTGCCGGGTGGCCTGACCCGTGTGGCGCTTAAAGACGGTTCGCTGGTGGTGAATTCGTCACAGGGTGGCGGTACCAAAGATACATGGATTCTGGAAGATGACGCCATCGCAGCGGCCACGAAGTCCCAAACCCAATCGCAATCGCAATCCTGATACTCGGGGAGAACTTTCATGCTGTCACGCACTGCCGACCATCTATTCTGGATGTCCCGCTACACCGAGCGGGCCGAAAACACCGCCCGCATGCTGGACGTGAACTACCAGACCGCGCTGCTGCCGCAATCCGACGCGGTGGCGCAGGTCGGCTGGCAGGGCCTGCTGTCCATCAGCGAACTGCTGTCCACCTACACCGAGCGCTACGGTGCCATCCAGGCGCGCGAGGTCATGGACTTCATGGTCAAGGACGAGAGCAATCCGTCCTCCATCCTGTCCTGCCTGGGCGCGGCCCGCGAGAACGCCCGCGCCGTGCGCGGCACGCTGACCACCGAGGTCTGGGAAACGCAGAATCAGACCTGGCTGGAGGTCAAGCGCATGCTCAAGGCGGGAGAGTTCGAGCGCGACCCGGCGCAGTTTTTCGAGTGGGTGAAGTTCCGCTCGCACCTGTCGCGCGGCGTCACCGTAGGCACCATGCTGATCGACGAGGCCCTGCACTTCATGCGCCTGGGCACCTTCCTGGAGCGTGCCGACAACACGGCGCGCCTGGTGGATGTGAAGTTCCATGCGTTGCGCAGCGACTTCTATGGCGCTGCCAGCGAGAAAGACCAGGAGTACGACTTCTACCACTGGTCAGCGATCCTGCGCAGCGTCTCCGGCTTCGAGGTGTATCGCAAGGTCTACCGCGATGTCATCAAGCCCGAGCGGGTGGGTGAGTTGCTGATCCTGCGCCCAGACATGCCGCGCTCCCTGCATGCCAGCCTGAACGAGGTCGTGAACAACCTGGCGCTGGTGGCCAGCGATGCGTCCAGCGAGACCTTGCGCCGCGCCGGCAAGCTGCGCGCCGAGCTGCAATATGGCCGCATCGACGAGATTCTGGCAACCGGATTGCATGCGTTCCTGACACAGTTTCTGGACCGCGTCAATGACCTGGGAGCCCACATCAGCCGGGAATTTTTGGTGCCGGTCAGCGTTTGATGACCAAGTCTTGGCCGGCGTCAGGAAATGCGGAAAAGAACGGGGCAATAATGGTGTTCAGCCCATTTTTTGACCGGATCCGGTATGCAGACCCAGCTCGCCCCAGGCGCCTCCCCCAACGATACAGACCGTGAACTGGACCGGGCCCTGGCCTCCGGTCCGTTGCGGGACATCACCATTCCGCCGTGCCCCGAGTTGCTGCTGGCCCTGCGCGCAGAAGTCGACAAGGCCGACCCCGATCCGCTGGTCATAGCCGATATTGCTGGTCGCGATGTGGCCATGGCGGCATCGCTGATTCGCACCGCCAACAGCCCCTATTACGCGCGTTCGCGCCCCGTCACATCGGCCTCCGAGGCGGTGGGCCTGCTGGGCATGCGCATGTCGGAAAAACTGCTGACCGCGTTCCTGATGCGCAATGCGATTCGCGTCAGTTCGCCCTTGCTGGAGCACTTCTGGGATTCATCCACCCGCCGCGCACTGGCCATGGCCCACATCGCGCGCCAGCTGTATGGCGTGGACCCCGAGCTGGCCTATAGCTGCGGCCTGTTTGGGCATGTCGGCATCCCGATCCTGATGCAGGGCGTGCGCGGCTACGCCGGCACGCTGACCGAAGCCCTGGCGCGCCAGGACCGCAGCTTTACCGAAACCGAAAACGCGGCCCACAAGACCGACCACGCAGTGGTGGGTGCCTTGGTTGCGCGCACCTGGCGCCTGCCGTCACCCATTTACCTGGCGGTGCGCCTGCACCACGACTTCACCGTCCTGCGCGACAGCCAGGCCCAGCCCATCGTGCGCACGCTGGTGGCCATGGCCCTGGTGGCCGAGCATCTGGTGACCCTGCACGAGGGCGCGAAGGCGCAGCGCGAGTGGGCGGCTTACGGCCCGGCGTGCCTGGCCTATCTGGACATCGGCGAGGCCGAACTGGACATGTGGATTGATGCGCTGCACCCCATTTTTGAGAGCGTGACACCCGGTTGACTTGTGCAAAGTCAAACACTGCCGCCCGCACAGGCGTAGTATCAAGGCATAGACCTCGGTCACATTTGGAGAGACATCATGACGGGCAATACAGCGGTTCCCATGGCAGACGATGCATCGCTGGACGATGGCGACGATTCGATCACCGAGGTGGACATGGGGCATGTCATGCTGCGCCCCGACGGCTACCACTGGCAGACCCCCGACGGCAATCAGGAGTTCGGCCCGTTCGACACGCTGGAAGCCGCGCTGGCGGATATGGAGTCGGCCGGTGAAGACGGTGCAGAACCTGGCGAGACGCTGCAGGAAGCCGAAGACGAACTGGGCGTTGCCGACTGGATTGACCCCGACACCGGCGAGCTGGCCGAAGGCTTGAGCACGCCGCATCTTCGCGACGAGTAAGCCCGCCAAAGCGGTCTCAGGGCTGCACGATGATGGCGTCGAGTTGCAGCGCCTTGATCTTCTCGACGGCTACCTGCGCTTCCTGCTGCGTACTGAAGGGGCCGACCCGCACGCGGGTCAATGACGGCACCTTGGATGACTTGAGTTCCTTGGCGACGGAGGGCAACTGGGCCTCCAGCAGCTTGGCGTGCGCGTTGGCAGCGTTCTCCGGCTTGGCAAACAGGCCCACGTTGATGAAGTAAGGCTTGTCGCTACCGGTCGCGCTCACCGTAGTGGTTGCTGAGGCCTTGCGCTTGGGCGCGGTTGCTGTGTCGGTGAGCGCCGCCTTGGCGCGCTTCTCTTCGGCCTTCGTGGCCTTGGCTGCTTTCGCGGCCTTTTCAGACTTCTCAGCCTCCTTGGTCACCGGACTCTTGCCAGACGGCTTGGAAGCCGCAGCAGCGGCTTTGACGGGCGTTGCACTGGCCTTGGTTGCGGGTGAAGGTGCTGCGGCTACCGGTGCGGATGGCGCCGACGCAGGCACGGATGCCACCAATGGCGCCGACACGGGCGCAGAAGCGGGCTGTACAGCCGAAGCGCTGGCCATAGGCGCCGATGCCACCAAAGTGGGCGCGCTGGCCGCCTGGGGCGCAGGCGTGGCCGGCGCAGAGGCAAGCACCACGGGGGCTAACGCTGTGGTGCTGGCATCCACCGCGCGTCCAACAGCCACATTGCCCGGCTCCAGTGCACCCTGGGGCATGACTGCCAGATTGCCGAGTGCGGAAAACTGCAGGTAGGAGTACAGCACCAGCATCCAGAACGCGGCGTTGGCGACAGCCAGGGAGATGGCGCGCCGGCGGGTGCTGGCCTGGCGGGTCAGTTGGGCGCAGGCGTCCTTGAGTTCGGTATGCGCGGCGATGGCGGCGGCCATGCGCTTGCGGCATTCGGTGTACAGCAGGGCATTGCCAAACAGCCCGGGCAGCACAAACGCCGCCAGCCCGAAACCCAGGGCCAGCGCCATCATCAGCGTGTCGGAAAACTGGAACACGAGCCGCCCGATGCCAAACACCAGCAGCAGCACCGCCACGATGGCGCCGACATATGCCAGCGCCGCGGGCCAGAGCTGGCGAAACATCAGCCAGTTGAATGTGCTCAGCGCGGCAGCCGTGTTCCAGCTGATGCCCGCATGGTCTGCGGCTTCGAAGCGGGTGAAGACCGGCAGGTAGTGCGCGCCGCTGACCGGGCCGATGGCCGCCCGGTACAACGTGGT
Organism: Burkholderiales bacterium; assembly: GCA_038327925.1. Taxonomy (GTDB): domain Bacteria; phylum Pseudomonadota; class Gammaproteobacteria; order Burkholderiales; family Burkholderiaceae_C; genus Allorhodoferax. The sequence continues at coordinate 48,734 of JBBQLM010000024.1, forward strand.
GGTGACGTCTTCTTCTGGGGCTGAGGGCGCGGGGGAATGGGCGGCGGTGGTCATGGTTTATTTTGACATGGCAGCAGCCACTTCCTGGCCCAATTCGATGACCGCCAGGGCGTAGTAGCTGCTCCAGTTGTAGCGGGTGATGACATAAAAATTCTCGGTGCCGGCAATGTAGAGCGGGGCGGCATCGCCATTCTGCAGCTCCACCAGGGCCAATGGCCCGGTGTGATGTAGGGCCGTGGCATCCAGTTCGCCGCCCTTGGCGGCCATCGCCGCGGGTGCAAAGGTGGGCCGAATGTCGGGCGCCAGCAGCTCGGCACGGTCCGCGCCGTCGGCTAACAGGCGCACGGAGTAGTGCGTGGGCATGCCGGGTTTCCAGCCATGGGCCTTGAAGTAGTTGGCCACCGAACCGATCACGTCGGCCGCGCTGTGAAACAGGTCGGTGTGTCCGTCGTTGTCGAAATCCACCGCGAACTTGCTCCAGCTCGACGGCATGAACTGGGGCAAGCCCATGGCGCCGGCGTAGCTGCCGCGCAGGGCCAGCGGGTCGGTGCCGGTGCGGTGGGTCAGTTCCAAAAAGGCTTCCAGCTCCGACAGAAAGAACGCCGCGCGCTCGGTAGAGCGGGGATGGTCGCGCGGGAAGTCAAAGGCCAGTGTGGTCAGCGCGTCCATCACGCGGAAGGTGCCAATTTGCTGGCCGTAGATGGTCTCCACACCGATGATGCCGACGATGATGGTGGCGGGCACGCCGGTCTGCTGTTCGGCACGCTCCAACTCCTGGCGGTTGTCTTGCCAGAATTTCACGCCGGCGCGGATGCGCATCGGCTCCACAAAGCGGCTGCGGTACAGCGCCCAGTTCTTGACCGTGCCCACGGGCGGAGGTGCAATGGCGCGGGCAATTCCGGGCATGTAGCGCGCCTGGCCAATGGAGTGGCGCACCCAATCTGGCTCCAGGCCCATGCGCGCCGCTATGGCATTGGCGGCGCTGATCACCTCCGGACGGGTGGCGTAGAGCGGTCCGCTGCTGTCGGCCTTGCGTTGGATGCGGGTCGCGTGCCGGGCGCGCGTGCCCGCTACCGCTTGTGTACGGGTCGGCTTTGCGCTTTTCTCTTTGAAGCTTTTTTCGGTGCTAGCCCTCGCGGATATTGAACATATAGCTATAAAAAATATAGCTGTTTGCAGAAAAAAACGGAAGGCGGTTGGTGTGGATTTCACGGGAGCTTTTGGGGCCAGGGCAGTTGTCGGAACTCGCGTTGCAGTGTAGCCAGTTGCTGGGCGTGGGAATGCGGCGCGTAGCGCCAGGCCTCCATGCGCAGCAGCCAGTCGCAGATGGGTTGCAGGCCGCTGTTGCGTTCCTGCAGCTGGCGGGCCATCTGGCGCGGCGGCGTGTGGTCGGATAGCGTGAGGCCGGCGCGGCGCAGACGCAACGCCGCGCCGTGCAACAGGCGCAGCCAGGGGTCCTGGCGGTGGCGTTCCCACAGCGTCCAGGCGGCCCCTGTCAGACTGGCGGCCACCACCAGGCCGATCAGCAGGTAGCTCAGGTCCTCCCAACTGGGTGACTCGAACCCCAGGTTACGCAGCAGGTTGAGCTGGCGGCTTTGGGTGTAGTTCAGCACCCACTGGTTCCAGCTGTTGTTGGCGGAGTCCCATAGTGCCCGCAAGTTGACGGTGAACTGCGGACTGACCCGACTGAGCGCCGTGGTGATGATGTTGCGCGGTGCCTCCAGGCGCACAAAGCTGCCGGTGCGCGCGGGTGACACGGCCGAGGTTGGGTCCACCCGCAGCCAGCCCTGGCCCGCCACCCAGACTTCGGTCCAAGCATGGGCATCGCTCTGGCGCACGGTCCAGTAGCCATCGATGCCGTTGAAGGCGCCACCCTGGTAGCCGGTGACGATGCGCGCCGGTATGCCCATGGCGCGCATCAGGACCACAAAGCTCGACGCAATGTGCTCGCAGAAGCCTAGTCTGCGGTCGAACCAGAACTCGTCTGCGGTGTGCGTGCCAAACACGCCGGGCTCCAGCGTGTAGGTGTAGCCGCCGGTGCGCAGGCGGTCCATGACGACACCGATCAACGCGGTGGTATCGGCGCCGGCGTTGCGGGGGTCACTGCGGATGTCATTGGCCAGTTGTTGTGTGCGGGGGTTGAAGTTGGCCGGCAGGACCATGTAGTCCTGCAGACCGACGCCCATGCGCAGCGGGCCGTGGCGAAAGCTGGTGTGGCTTTGTGCCGAATAGCGTATCAGCTCGGTCACCGGGCGGTTGGCGATCCACTGGAGGTCGGGCGTCAAGACGGCGCGCATATTGGACAGGTCGGGTTTGGTGGGCGTGGCGTCCAGCACCAGAATCCAGGGCCGGTTGTTGGGCTCCAGCGTCACCTGGTAGGACACTGGCTTGCCCTGCACCTCCAGATCGTCGGCGAGTTGGGCGCGCGCGGTGAACTGGGACTGCAGCGGCACCCAGTCGCGTCCATTGAAGGTGGAGAGCACGGGGCCGCGGAAGTACATGTCGTTCATGCGCGGTGCCGGTCCGTCAAACCGAATGCGCATGGCTACGCTGTCATCCAGCGCCAGGCTGGCAATGGTTCCCACCTGCATGGTGCCCGAGAGGCCGCTGCGTCCGGCGGGCGTATCCCCCGGCATGCCCCACAACGGCGCGATCCGGGGAAACAGCACAAACAGCACCACCATGATGGGAGCGCCCAGCAGTGCCATCCAGGCGGCGGTCTTTGCGGCCTGCATCAATGGCGGGCGCCCCACCGGCATGTGGCTGTTGACCAGGGCCGTGAGCAGACCCATCAGGCCGATCAGCATGGCCAGGGCCGTGAGCAGGCTCTGCGAGAAGAAAAAGTTGGCTAGGAGCGTGAAAAAGCCCAGGAAGAAAATCACGAAGGCATCACGCCGGGTGCGCATCTCCAGCGTCTTGAGTGTGAGCAGCACCACGATGTAGGTCACGCCCGGATCGCGCCCCATCAGGGTTCGGTGGGTATAGAACGTTGCCCCGGTGGCCAGCAGCAGCAGGCCCAACAGCCACCAGCGTGACGGCAGGGCAAAGCCCCGGACCGCCAGGTAGGCACGCCACATCAGGACGCCCGCAGCCATGGCGCTGCACCAGACCGGCAGGTGGTTGACCTGCGGCGCGATGATCCAGGCGATCACGGTCAGCAGGAATAGCGTGTCGCGGGCCTCGCGCGGGAGGGTCTTGAGCACGTTCAGCATGCCGGCGGGGGCGGACGTCATGGTGTGCCGTCCATCGAGTTGGGGTAGGCCAGCGCCAGGGCCTGCAGACAGTTCTTGCGGTGGGCCTCGCCACTGCCGGGAGCAATTTCCTGCCCACCCAGGCGAAGGCCATACTGCAGTCCCTGTTTGTCAGCCTGCAGCACCCAGGCACACAGGCGCGACAGGGCTTGCTCCAGCTTGTCCCCACCCGCGCTGGCGCCAGCCAGGCCGGTGTGCGCCAGATCCAGCCACAACTCGAAGCGCTGCACCTGCTGGGCATCGCGGCTGACCAGTTCGTCGCTCTTGGCGGCCTTCTTCCAGACCACCAGCTTCAGCGGGTCGCCGCGGCGGTAGGCGCGCACACCGTCGAACTCGCCGGTGCTCTGGCGTTGCACGGTGGCCGCACCGCCGGGGCGTGGTTCACCGGGTGGCAGGGGCGGCGGGTGTTGCTCCGACGCCGGGTAGACCAGCACCTTGGCGGCCGGGCGCCACACCGTCCAGACGCGGAAGGTGCCCAGCGGGAAGCGGGTTTCAGCGGTCAGGGCCGGCACCGGGTGCAGGCCCCGGCGCGGCGGCTGGAAGGCGATCTGCACCTTGGAGCTGCCCTGGGCTGGCACATCGGTCCAGCTCCAGTGGTCGGTGCCCAGCACGGCCAGGCCGATGCCATAGCGCGGGGTGCGCCGCTGGCTCAGGAGGTTCACGCCAATGGTGACGTTAGCCCCCGCAAACTGTGCGTCGGGCGCTATTAAATTCATAGTGATGCCACGCAGCGTGCCGTGACACACATGCATGCCCACGACAGCACTGCCGGTCAGCAGAAAGGTCAGCACATAACCCAGGTTGAGCTGGTAGTTGATGCTGGCCACCAGCAGCACCAACAGGGTCAGGCCCAGCATGAAACCCGGTGCGGTGGGCAGGATGTAGACATTGCGCTGGGTCAGGGTGGTGGTGTCGCGCAGCGGCAGCCTCGCCTGCCACCAGCGCTGAAAGCGCCCCCGTATCAACGTCACTGGGTTCCACGTCAGGGCACCCGTGGAACCGGCTTTGCCGGGCCACTGGGTGCGCCCCCTTGAGGGGGAGGCGCCGGAGGCGCTTCGGGGGGGGGGCATCTCTTAGGGCAGGGGTACGGCGGCCAGCATGGCGCGCACTTGCTCGACGGCGCCACGGCCCGAATCACCAACCGGGATCAGCCGGTGGGCAATGGTTTGCGGCAGCACGGCCTGCACGTCATCCGGGGCCACGTAGTCCCGCCCGCTCAAAAGTGTCTGTGCCTTGGCGGCCCGCACCACGGCAATGCCGGCGCGCGGGCTGAGGCCCTGCAGAAACCACTGGCCGGAGCGGGTGGCGGCAATCAGGTCCTGCACATAGTCCAGCAGGGGTGCTGCGGCATGCACCGCCAGCACTTGGTTTTGCAACTGCTGCAGCTCGGAGAGTGATAGCAGCGAAGGCAGGCGTTCGACGATGTCGCGCCGGTCATGGCCGGACAGCAGTTCGCGCTCGGCCAGGCGGTCGGGGTAGCCCAGCGAGATGCGCATCAGAAAGCGGTCCATCTGCGATTCCGGCAGCGCATAGGTGCCAAGCTGGTCCAGCGGGTTCTGCGTGGCGATCACAAAAAAGGGCAGGGGCAGGGCGCGCGTTTCGCCCTCGATGGTGACCTGCTTTTCTTCCATGGCTTCCAGCAGTGCGCTCTGGGTCTTGGGGCTGGCACGGTTGATTTCGTCGGCCAGCAGCACCTGGGCAAAGATGGGGCCGGGGTGGAACACAAAGGCTTCCTTGCCGCGCTCGTAAACGGACACGCCGGAGAGGTCGCTGGGCATCAGGTCCGAAGTGAATTGCACCCGCGAGAACTGCAGACCAAAGGTGCGCGCCAGGGCGTGGGCCAGCGTGGTCTTGCCCACGCCGGGCACGTCGTCAATCAGCAGGTGACCACCGGCCAGCAGGCAGGCGACACAATCCTGGATCTGCGTCGGTTTACCCACGATCACCGTGTTAAGCTGGTCCAGCAGGGATTTGAGTTTGTGTTGTGCGTCCATGACAGGACGTTACCCGAAAATTTTGATAGGCGAGTGCTGTGGTGAACAAGACCGGTTACTTTACCCACCCCGATTGCTGGAAACATGAGATGGGCGTGGGGCATCCCGAATGCCCCGAGCGGCTCTCCGCCATTGAGGACCGTCTGCTGGCCAGCGGCCTGGTCGATGCGTTGGATCGGCGCGAGGCGCCGCCGGCCTCGCTGACCGATATCGAGCTGGCCCATGGCCGCATGCATGTTGCCGCGTTGCGGGGCCTGACCGATGGCCTGCGCGAGGAAATCGAGGCCGGTGGCCCGACCCATGCCCAGATTGACCCCGATACCTCGTTGAATGTGCACACCTGGGACGCCGCACTGCGGGCCGCCGGCGCCGCGATTGCGGCCACGGATGCCGTGATGGCCGGCGAGTTGGAGAATGCCTTCTGCTCCGTCCGCCCACCCGGTCACCATGCCTGCCGCGACAAGGCCATGGGCTTTTGCTTTTTCAACAACGTGGCGGTTGCCGCCAGATATGCGCTGGAACGCCATGGCCTCAAGCGCGTGGCCATCGTGGATTTCGACGTGCACCACGGTAACGGCACGGAAGACATCATTGCCGGTGACCAGCGCATCCTGATGGTGAGCTTTTTCCAGCACCCGTTTTACCCCGAAGGTGGCGCGCGCTCCCACGCCAGCAACCTGGTGAATCTGCCTGTGCCGGCCTACACCAAGGGACCGCAGGTGCGTGAGCTAGTGGAGGCACATTGGCTACCGCGACTGGAAGCCTACAAGCCCGAACTGGTCTTCATCAGCGCCGGCTTTGATGCGCACCGCGAAGACGATATGGGCCAGATGGGGCTGGTGGAGGAAGATTACGCCTGGATGACCCAGCGCATCAAGGACATTGCCGTGCGCCATGCCCATGGGCGTATCGTCTCCTGCCTGGAGGGCGGCTACTGTCTGGACGCGCTGGGTCGCAGCGTGGAGGCCCATTTGCGCGTATTGGCGGATGTTTGACCATGGCCGGTAGCTTGAGAACTCCCGGGCCTCAACCGATTGACGACCTGAATGGCTGGTTGAATGCCTTCGCCCAGCCGACGGTGCTGGTGGAACTGCTGGTGCTGGCCGTGTGTGTGGCATTGTCCTGGGGGCTGGTGGTGGCGCTGCGCCGGGCGGTCGGGCCGCGTGACGACAGCTCCATCTGGTTTGGCCGGCGCGATGTGGACGGTGTGCTGTTCCCGCTGTTGCTGCTGTGCCTGGGCTATGTGGCCCGTGCCGTGCTGGACACGCTGGTGACGCTGGCCGTTTTCAAGGTCGCCATACCGGTGCTGATGGCGCTGGTGGTCATCCGCATTGGCGTCAAGGTGCTGCGGGTGGCCTTTGCCGAGGCGCGCTGGGCGCGCTCGCTGGAGCACACCATTTCCTGGGCGGCCTGGCTGGCGATGGTGATGTGGGTCAGTGGCCTGTTGCCGGTGGTGCTCAACGAGCTGGACCAGATCACCTGGAAGGTGGGCGGAGCCACGCTGTCGGTGCGCAACATGATTGAGGGCCTGCTGACCGCGGGTGCCGTGCTGATCATCACGCTGTGGATTTCTTCTGCGCTGGAGACGCGCCTGCTGCGCTCCGCTACCGGTGGCGAGCTGTCACTGCGCAAGGCGGTGAGCAACGCCACGCGCGCTTTGTTGATGTTTGTCGGGCTGATGCTGGCGCTGTCGGCCGTCGGCATTGATCTGACGGCGTTATCGGTGCTGGGCGGTGCGGTGGGCGTGGGCATTGGTTTTGGCCTGCAGAAGCTGGCGGCCAACTACATCAGTGGCTTCGTGATCCTGGCCGAGCGCAGCATGCGCATTGGTGACAGCGTGCGGGTGGACAATTTTGAAGGCATCATCACCCAGATCAATGCCCGCTATACGGTGGTGCGCTCACCGTCCGGGCGTGAATCCATCGTGCCCAACGAGATGCTGATTACCAGCCGGGTGGAAAACCTGTCGCTGGCCGATTCACATCTGCACCAGACGACCACCGTGTCGGTGGCCTATGACAGCAATGTGGAGCAGGTCTCAGAATTGCTGCTGCAGGCGGCGCTGGCCCAGGAGCGGGTGCTCAAGGACCCGGCACCGGCGGTGTTTCTGTCGTCTTTTGGTGCCGATGGCCTGGAATTTACCGTTGGCTACTGGCTGCGCGACGTCCAAAACGGCCAGATGAACCTGCGTTCGGACGTCAACCGGGCCATTCTGGCAGCGCTGCGGACCAACCATATCGAGATTCCTTTCCCGCAGCGGGTGATCCACAACCGCTGATTCCCATGGGTGACAGATTCCCCTTGCAGGCCTCGGATGTGGGGCTATAATCATAAAAAGCACGATCGTTCTATTTTGCGTTTTATGTAGTTTGGGTCATCTGGGCGACGCCTAGGTGGGTGGCTCGGCATAGAATCGAAGAGTTGACGTGTACGTCAAGTCCAACCAATCTCTAACCATCTGGAGCGGCAGCAATGAAAGTCCTGGTAAGCGTAAAACGCGTGGTCGATTACAACGTCAAGGTTCGGGTCAAGTCCGACGGCACGGGCGTGGACATCGCCAACGTCAAGATGAGCATGAACCCCTTTGACGAAATCGCCATCGAAGAGGCCGTGCGTCTGAAGGAAAAGGGCGTGGTAACCGAAGTCATCGCCGTGTCCGCAGGTGTGGCCCAGTGCCAGGAAACCCTGCGTACCGCCATGGCCATCGGTGCTGACCGCGCCATCCTGATTGAGACCAACGAAGAACTGCAGCCCCTGGCCGTGGCCAAGCTGCTCAAGGCCCTGGTCGACAAGGAGCAACCTGGTCTCATCATCCTGGGCAAACAAGCCATTGACGACGACTGCAACCAGACTGGCCAGATGCTGGCAGCGCTGGCCGACCTGCCCCAGGGCACCTTCGCCAGCAAGGTCGAAATTGTCGACGGCAAGGCCAGCATCACCCGCGAAATCGACGGTGGCTCCGAGACCCTGAGCCTGAGCCTGCCCGCCGTGATCACCACCGACCTGCGCCTGAACGAGCCGCGCTACGTGACCCTGCCCAACATCATGAAGGCCAAGAAGAAGCCGCTGGAGACCCTGACCCCCGAGGCACTGGGCGTCAATGTCGCTCCCCGCATCAAGACCCTCAAGGTGGTCGAACCCGCCAAGCGCAGCGCCGGCATCAAGGTGCCCGATGTCGCCACGCTGGTTGCCAAACTGAAGACTGAAGCAAAAGTAATCTGATGCTTTGCGGGACGGACCGCAGCGCCACGCGCAAGCTCTGTCCTCAACTGATCAAACTGTTTTTTGGAACACGAAAATGACTTCTCTCGTTATTGCCGAACACGACAATGCATCCATCAAGGGTGCCACCCTCAACACCGTGACCGCCGCCCTGCAATGCGGTGGTGATGTCCACGTCCTGGTGGCTGGCAGCAATGCCGGTGCTGCCGCTGCGGCTGCGGCCCAGATCGTCGGTGTGACCAAGGTGCTGCACGCCGACAGCGATGCCCTGGCCCATGGTCTGGCAGAAAACGTCACCGCCCAGGTCCTGGCGGTTGCTGGCAACTACAGCCACATCCTGTTCGCTGCTACGGCAACGGGCAAGAACGTGGCTCCCCGCGTGGCCGCCAAGCTGGATGTGGGTCAGATCTCCGACATCACCAAGGTTGACAGCCCCGACACCTTTGAGCGCCCCATCTACGCCGGTAACGCCATCGCCACTGTGCAAAGCACCGATGCGACCAAGGTCATGACGGTGCGCGCCACCAACTTCGACCCCGCTGCCGCCACCGGTGGCAGCGCTGCGGTGGAAACCGTGGCTGCCGTGGCCGCCAGCGCCCAGTCCGCCTATGTGGGCAGCGAAATCGCCAAGAACGACCGTCCTGAGTTGACCGCCGCCAAGATCATCGTCTCCGGTGGACGCGCCCTGGGTTCCTCCGAGAAGTTCAATGACGTGCTGACCCCGCTGGCCGACAAGCTGGGTGCCGCCATCGGTGCCAGCCGCGCCGCCGTGGATGCGGGCTATGCCGCCAATGACCTGCAAGTGGGTCAGACCGGCAAGATTGTCGCGCCCCAGCTGTACATCGCTGCCGGCATCTCCGGCGCCATCCAGCACCTGGCCGGCATGAAGGACAGCAAGGTGATTGTTGCCATCAACAAGGACCCCGAAGCGCCTATTTTCAGCGTGGCTGACTATGGCCTGGAAGCCGACCTGTTTGTGGCGGTGCCTGAATTGACTGCCGCGCTCTAAGCGCGACCCCTGAAAGGGCATCGCTTGCGATGCCCTTTTTTTTCGTGTGTTGCTGAATTTTTTGTTTTTTTGCACCTTCTGGAGTACCCCATGAGCTACGTCGCCCCCGTCAAAGACATGTTGTTCAACATCGAGCACCTGGCCAAGATCGACCAGATTGCGCAGATCCCCGGCTTTGAAGATGCCGGCCTGGACACGGCGCAGGCCGTGCTGGAAGAGGCGGCGAAGTTCACCGAAGGCGTGCTCGCACCGCTGAACTGGGAAGGCGACAAGAACCCCACCAGCTGGAAAGACGGCGTGGTCACGGCCACTCCCGGCTTCAAGGAAGCGTTCAAACAATTTACGGACGGCGGCTGGCAGGGTTTGCAACACCCGGTCGACTTTGGCGGCCAGGGTCTACCCAAAACCATTGGTGCAGTGTGCGGCGAAATGGTCAACAGCGCCAACATGAGCTTTGCACTGTGCCCGCTGCTCAGCGACGGCGCCATCGAAGCCCTGTTGACCGCGGGCTCCGACGAACTCAAGGCCATCTACCTGGAAAATCTGGTCGCCGGCAAGTGGACCGGCACCATGAACCTGACCGAGCCACAGGCCGGCAGCGACCTGGCCGCCGTGCGCACCCGCGCAGAACCCCAACCCGACGGCAGTTTCAAGGTTTTTGGCACCAAGATCTTCATCACCTGGGGTGAGCACGACATGGCAGAGAACATCGTCCACCTGGTGTTGGCCCGCGTGCAGGGCGCGCCCGAAGGTGTGAAGGGCATCAGCCTGTTTGTCGTGCCCAAGTTCATGGTCAACCAGGATGGCAGCCTGGGTGCGCGCAATGACGTGCACTGCGTCTCCATCGAGCACAAGATGGGCATCAAGGCCAGTCCGACTGCCGTGCTGCAGTTTGGCGACCATGGTGGCGCTGTTGGCTACCTGGTGGGCCAGGAAAACCGCGGCCTGGAGTACATGTTCATCATGATGAACGCCGCCCGCTATGGTGTGGGCGTGCAGGGCATCGCCATTGCCGAGCGCGCCTACCAGACCGCCGTCACCTTCTCGCGGGAGCGCGTGCAAAGCCGTCCCGTGGATGGCACTATTGCAGCCGGTGCTCCCATCATCCACCACCCCGATGTGCGCCGCATGCTGATGACGATGCGCGCCTACACCGAAGGCTGCCGTGCGATGGCCAGCGTAGCTGCATCGGCCTATGACGCGGCCCACAACCACCTGGACGCCGAAGTGCGCAAGGTCAACCAGACTTTCTATGAATTCATGGTGCCGCTGGTCAAGGGCTACAGCACCGAAATGAGCCTGGAAGTGACATCGCTGGCCGTGCAGGTGCATGGTGGCATGGGCTACATCGAGGAAACCGGCGTGGCCCAGTACTACCGCGATGCCAAGATCCTGACCATTTACGAAGGCACAACCGCCATCCAGGCCAATGACCTGGTGGGCCGCAAGACCTCGCGCGATGGTGGCCAGAACGCCAAGGCCCTGGCCGTGCAAATCGAAGGCACCGAGGCCGAGCTCATCAAGAGCGGCACGCCCGACGCGCTGGCCGTGGCCAAGCGCCTGAAGGCCGCGCGTGAAGCCTTCATCGACGTGGTGAATTTCGTCGCCGGCAACACCAAGGCCAGCCCGAATGCCGTGTTCTCCGGCAGCGTCCCCTACCTGATGCTGGCGGGCAATCTGATGGCAGGCTGGCAGATGGCGCGCGCCCTGCTGGTGGCGCAAGAGCAGATCGCAGCCGGTACCGACGTGCCCTTCATGCAGGCCAAGATCACCACCGCGCGTTTCTACGCCGACCATCTGCTGGTCAAGGCGCCCGGCGTGCGTGACAGCATTGTCGAAGGTGCTGATTGCGTGACCGCGCTGGCTCTGGACGCGTTCTAAGCATGTCCCAGCTGCCTGGCGCGCTGGCGCATATCCCGTTCCCGGTCATCGGCTCGCCGTTGTTCATCATCAGCAATCCCAAGTTGGTCATTGCCCAGTGCATTGCCGGCGTGGTGGGCTCCATGCCCGCGCTCAACGCACGCCCGGCCGAGCAACTGGAAGAGTGGCTGATCGAGATCACCGAAGGGCTGGCCGCCTACAACGCGGCCCACCCCGATGCACCCGCTGCTCCATTTGCGATCAACCAGATCGTGCACAAGAGCAACGACCGCCTCGAACATGACATGGCCCTGTGCGTGAAGTACCAGGTGCCGATCATCATCACGTCCTTGGGCGCGCGCGAGGACATCAACGCTGCCGCCCACAGCTACGGTGGCGTGGTGCTGCATGACGTGATCAACAACAAGCACGCCCGCAAGGCCATCGAGAAGGGCGCCGACGGCCTGATCGCCGTGGCAGCCGGTGCCGGAGGCCATGCGGGTGTGAAGAGCCCGTTTGCGCTGGTGCAGGAAATCCGCCAGTGGTTTGAAGGCCCGCTGGCACTCAGCGGCTCCATCTCTACGGGGGACGCCGTGCTGGCAGCCCAGGCCCTGGGCGCGGATTTTGCCTACATCGGCTCGGCCTTCATTGCCACCGAGGAAGCGCGTGCCACTGAGGCCTATAAGCAGGCCATTGTGCAGGGCAACTCGGACGACATCGTCTACAGCAACCTGTTCACCGGCGTGCATGGCAACTATCTGGCGCCAAGCATCCGCGCCGCAGGGATGGATCCGGACAACCTGCCGGTCAGTGATCCCAGCACGATGAACTTCGGCGGCGACGCGAAAAAGGCCTGGAAGGACATCTGGGGTTGCGGCCAGGGAATCGGTGCGGTGGACAAAATCCGCAGCACCGGCGACTTCGTGGCCCAGTTGCGCCGGGAGTACGACGCCGCCCGTGAGCGCCTGTCCTTGCGCGCAAACGCCTGAGCCTGTGGGTACGGCGGTTCGCCGGGGGCGGTGAGGCGGGACGGCACATGACCGGCGCCGCGCAGCGCAGACGAATCGATTGACCGGAAAGCCTGCCGTCCATATACTGTACGCATGAACAGTATATGGACGGCAGGCGTTTCCACTTGTCGCCTTTGTCCGGCACAGGCTGGTGGAGGCCGAGCGTGACCGAGGTGGTCATTCCCGTACACGCTATCCGGGGGCGTGGAGCGGCTGATCAGGTGGCACACCGCTTTTCTGCACAACAGCGCGCGGCCTTCGACGATGGCTGGGGCTCGCTGGAGCAGGGCGCGCAGGCGCCTCAAAGCCTTGTTGCTACCCGGGTGCAGGCGCAACCGGCCGCCAGCGCAATCAGCCGCAACCAGTCTCCCGACATCTACTTCGAGCAGGGCCTCAATCCTTATCGTGGGTGTGAACACGGCTGTGTTTATTGTTATGCGCGTCCGACCCACAGTTACCTGAACCTGTCTCCGGGGCTGGACTTCGAAACCCGCATCTTTGCCAAGCCCAACCTGGCGCAGGTGCTGTCCCGCGAATTGCAGGCGCGCAGTTACGTGCCCAGCCAGATCGTCATTGGCTCGGTCACCGACGCCTACCAGCCGGCCGAACGGCAATGGCGCGTCACCCGCTCCGTCATCGAACTGCTGGCACGCTGCGACCACCCGCTGGCGATCGTCACCAAGGGCAGTGGTGTCGAGCACGACATCGACCTGCTGGCGCAAATGGCACACAAGAACCTGGCCGCGGTCTACGTCACGATCACCACGCTGGACGCCGCGCTTGCGCGCATCCTCGAACCGCGGGCCAGTGCCCCGTACCGGCGACTGCGCACGATACGCGCCTTGGCCGACGCCGGCATTCCGGTCGGCGTCAGCGTCGCGCCGCAGATACCGTTCGTCAACGAAGACATGGAAAAAGTGCTGGAGGCGGCCGCCGAGGCGGGCGCGACCACTGCGTTCTACACCGTGTTGCGCCTGCCCTGGGAGCTCAATGACGTGTTCCAGCAGTGGCTGGAACTGCACTATCCGCAACGCGCAGCGCGTGTCATGGCGCGGATCCGGGAGATGCGCGGCGGGCGCGACTATGACGCCGATTTTTCCACCCGCATGAAAGGCAGCGGTGTGTGGGCGCAGCTGCTGGGTCAACGGTTTGCGAAGGCTTGTGCGCGGCTGGGTCTGAACCGTGAGCGCCGGTCGCTGGACCTGACGCAGTTCCGGCCCTCGGCCTTGTCGTCGCAGCAAAACCTGTTCTGAACAAGGTGTACCACAAACGGGCGCCAAGACTGGCGTAAGACGTTGGTGTCAGGTCGGCCAGGTCGACCCGTGTTCCGGCACCAGCGCACGCCAGCCCAGTTCATGACCGATGCGTTTGCGCAATTCATCCGACGCCTTGCGCTCACCATGCACGATGTAGACCTGCCCCGGCGCGGCGGGCATGGTGCGCAGCCAGGCGATCAGCTGGGGTGCGTCCGCATGGGCAGATGCCCCTTGAAGTTGCGCGACCTCGGCCTTCACGTCGATATCGCGCCCGTGGATACGAATGGTGGGGGCACCTTCGGCCAACGAGGCGCCACGCGTGCCAGGCGCCTGGAATCCGGTCAGGATCACCATGTTGCGATGGTCTCCGAGATAATGCGCCAGGTGGTGCAGAATCCGCCCGCCGGTGGCCATGCCACTGGCCGACAGGATGACCATCGGCCCATGCCTTTTTGCCAGTGCCTTCGATTCGTCGGTGCTATTGACCATGGTCGCACTTCGGGTGAGGGCAAGTCCCTCCTTCTCACTCAGTCGATGTTCACCAGGGTGCTTTTCGAACAGATGGGTCGTGTGCACGGCCATCGGGCTGTCCAGGAACACTGGCACGGACCGCGGGATCTCGCGTCGGGACTTGAGCAGCGCAATCGCATGCAGCAATGCCTGGGCCCGACCCACGGCAAACACCGGAACCACGGCCACGCCACCGCGAGCGACCACCTTGCGCAGCAATGGCGCCAGTTCGGCCAGCACGTCGTCCTTGGGGTGCTCGCGGTCGCCGTAGGTCGATTCAATCAGTACCGTGTCGGCCAGCGGCGCGTGGGCGGGCGGACGCATGATCAGGTCATCGGAGCGACCCAGATCACCGGAGAACAGGATGCGTCGGCCGGCCACTTCGACCAGCACGCTGGCCGCACCCAGGATATGCCCGGCCTCATGGAAGCTGACCCGCCAGCCGGCAATAGGACTGAACTTTCTGCCAAAGGCGCTGGCCTTGATCTGCTTGAGGCTGGCGAGCGCATCCTTGCGGGTATACAGCGGCAGCGCGGGTGCGTGCCGGGAAAAACCATGGCGATTGGCAAATGCCGCGTCTTCCTCCTGCAAGTAGCCGCTGTCGGGCAGCAGGATCTTGCACAGGTCGCGTGTGCCCGCCGTAGCATAGACCTTGCCGGTGAACCCCTCCTTGACCAGCAGGGGAAGGTAACCACTGTGGTCGATGTGGGCATGGGTCAGGACCACGGCGTCGATCTGATCCGGGGCCACCGGCAGCGGTGTCCGGTTGCGCAGGCGCAACTGCTTGACACCCTGGAACAGGCCGCAGTCGATGAGCAAGCGATGCTTTTCGTGGCTGATCAGGTATTTCGAGCCGGTAACCGTGTCCGCGCCGCCCAGAAAAGTGATGGTGACCGACATGTTGTCTTATATGGATGCCTCCCGGGTAGCAAGAAGAATTTGTGTTGCGGTGCGAAGTAGTCGGCTGCGTCCTTCTATCCGGCCTTGATTGCGTGATCCGTCTGGTTTCCCAGACTCGCCCGCTGGCCCCGATGCATA
>JBBQLM010000025.1:0-63534 GCA_038327925.1 Burkholderiales bacterium
AATCACCACAGACTGCTGGAACCCATCGGCTACATTCCCCCTGCCGAAGCTGAAGAAAATTACTATCGGCAATTAGCCAGTCAGGCCGCAATACCGGTCTGACTTAACCCAACGGGCCTCCATGAAACCCGGGGCGATTCAGGGTGTGTTTCTCGAACCGATCACGCACCGTTTGCTCTGCCACATCCAAAGACGCCGTGGGCGCGGCGGTAGGGGCAGCCTTGGCCCAATTGGGCGCTCAAGTCAAACACGCGGGGTGGGGCGGCCAGGGTGTAGGAGCTGGCTGGCATGCGGTAAGTTTTGACAACACTCTTTCGTTACCATTCACGTCACCCAACCGAGGCAATCCCCATGAGTCAATGCATTCTGATCACCGGCTGCTCCAGCGGCATAGGCGCCGCCCTGGCGCGCGAATTTCACCGGCGCGGGCACACCGTGTACGCCACGGCGCGGCGATTGGACAGCTTGGCGTCACTAGCGCAGGCGGGCATGCGCACGCTGGCGTTGGATGTCACCGATGACGCGAGCATTGCCGCTGCCATGGCTGTGGTCCAGAGCGAGCAGGGGCGCCTGGATGTGCTGGTCAACAACGCCGGTTTTTCCCAGGTGGGTGCCGTGCTGGATTTGCAGCGGGAAGACTTGCGGCGCCAGTATGAAACCAATGTGATTGCCCCTATCGCGGTGACGCGAGCCGCCTTGCCCTTGCTGCGTGCCGCGACCCGGAGCGGCGCGGCGGGAACCAATGGCGCCGTCATTGCCAATGTGGGCAGCATCGTCGGGCTGTTCACCACCCCGTTTGCCGGTGCGTACTGTTCCAGCAAGGCCGCCTTGCATGCCTTGAGTGACGCCTTGCGCATGGAGGTGGCGCCGTTTGGCATCCACGTGGTCACGGTGCAGCCCGGCGGGGTGCAGTCCAGTTTTGGCGCGCATGCCGAAGCGGCCATTCAATTGCCGTCCGATTCGCTCTATCGGGGCGTGGAAAAGGGCATCCACGCGCGCGCCCAAGCCGGGCAGGTGGGTGCCACGCCGGCGGATGTCTTCGTGGTTCCGGTGGTGGATGCCCTGTTGCAAAGCGCGCCCCCGGTGCGCGTGCGGGGGGGCAAGGGCAGCACGCTGTTTCCGCTGCTCAAGTTGCTGCTGCCGACCCGCCGCTTTGACGCGATATTGGCGCGCAAGTTTGGTTTGAGCGACTGGACGGCACCCTGATGCTGGATATCTCACGCATCAAGGCCATCACCCTGGACCTGGACGACACGCTGTGGCCCATCTGGCCGACCATTCACCGCGCCGAGCAGACACTGGCCGCGTGGCTGGCCGAGCGGGCACCGGGTGCTGCGGCACTGTTTGCCGACCCAGAGGCGCGCAAGGCGGTCCGCGCGCATGTGGAGCAGACCCGCCCGGAAATCGCCCATGACCTGAGCGCGCTGCGTCGCGAGTCCATCCGCATGGCCCTGCACCGTAGCCAGGAAGACACGACCCTGGCCGAGCCCGCGTTTGATGTGTTCTTTGCCGAGCGCATGCGGGTGGAGCTGTTTGACGATGCGCTGCCCGCGCTGACGGCCCTGGCCGCGCGCTTTCCCATCGTGGCCGTTTCCAACGGCAATGCCCATGTGGGCCGCGTTGGTTTGGGGCAGTTCTTTGTGGGCGCCATCAGCGCCAGTGAATACGGCGTGGCCAAGCCGGATGCGCGCATCTTCCACGCTGCGGCCAGTCACGCGGGTGTGGCGTCGGCTGACGTGCTGCACGTGGGGGACGATGCCGCGCTGGACGTGCTGGGTGCCCTGGGTGCAGGCATGCAGACTGTGTGGGTGAACCGCACGCAGCAGGTCTGGAGCCACGCGGGGCAACCGCATCACACGGTGGCCAATCTGGCGGAGTTAGTGGCGATCTTCTAGTCAGACCGCATCTTTGCTGAGGAAGTCCACCAGCACGTCGTTCACCTCGCGCAAACGCTGGCTGAGTGCCCGGGTGACCCGCAGCAGTAGCTTGATACCCAAGGCTTCGTTGACCACCAGGATGCGTTCAAACTGGGTCTTGGGCAACAGGGCCAGAACGCAGGGCTCAGTCGCGAAGCAGGTGGCAGAGCGCCTCTCGCCGTCAATCGCCGCCATTTCTCCAAACGTTCGCCCGGCCACGATATGGGCCACGACTTGGGCAATCCCGTCGGTGTCCTGCTTTCGCACATCAATCTGGCCTGACAGCAGAAGCCCCATCGCGTCTCCAAGTTCACCCTCTTCGAACAGCAGGTCTCCAGCACGGGCACGGTAGCCAGCCATGTAGGAACTCAGGGTGTCGAGTTCGTCCCAGGACCAGTCCTTGAATAGTGGTGACCGGGAGAGGGATTCGCAGACCTCGACGCGAAACGCGCGGGATTTGGGGATGGCTTCAAGCGATTGGATGTGCATGGCGGGCCAGTTTAGCTGAAGGGTCTGGGAAAAAAGAAAGGCCGGTGTGAACCGGCCTTCTGACTTTTTGAGTACCCCAGCTGCTTACTTCATGTCCACGCCATAGAAGGTGTGGCGGCCGAAGGGGCTGAGTTTGAAGTCCACTACTTCCTTGCGCACGGGCTTGAGCTGCACGGCGTGGGCGATGGTGAACCAGGGGGCCTGTTCCTTGAAGATGACCTGGGCTTTTTCGTAAAGCTTGGTGCGCTCGGCCGGGTTGGAGACCACCTTGGCCTTTTGCACCAGCTCTTCAAATGGCTGGTAGCAGAACTTGGCCACGTTCGAACCGTTGGTCTTGGCGGAGTCGCAGCCCAGCAGGGTGTTCAGGAAGTTATCTGGATCGCCGTTGTCGCCGGTCCAGCCCAGCATGCCCATCTGGTGCTCGCCGGCCTGCATGCGCTTGCGGTACTCGCCCCATTCAAAGCTCTTGATCTCGGCCTTGACGCCGATCTTGGCCAGGTCCGCCTGCATCAGCTCGGCAATGCGCTTGGCATTGGGGTTGTAAGGGCGCTGCACGGGCATGGCCCACAGGTCGGTGGTGAAGCCGTTGGGGTAGCCGGCAGCGGCCAGGGCCTTCTTGGCGGCGGCGGGGTCATACGCCTCGTCCTTGATGGACTTGTTGTACGACCATTGGGTGGGCGGAATCGGGTTGGTGGCGGGAATGCCGGTGGAGAGGTAGACGGCCGACACGATGGCCTTCTTGTCGATGGCCATGTTGATGGCCTTGCGCACGCGCACATCGTCAAACGGTTTCTTGGTGGTGTTGTAGGCCAGGTAGCCGACGTTCAGGCCGGGCTGCTCCAGCACCTGCACATTGGTGTCCTTGCGGATAGCGTCCAGGTCGGCCGGGTTGGGGTAGGGCATGACATGGCACTCGCCCTTTTGCAGCTTGGCCCAGCGCACCGATGCATCGGGCGTGATGGAGAAGATCAGGTCATCGATCTTGGCCGGTCCTTTCCAGTACTGGGGGAAGGCCTTGTAGCGGATGATGGCGTCCTTCTGGTACTGCACCAGCATGAAGGGGCCGGTGCCCAGGGGCTCCTGGTCGATTTTTTCGGGTGTGCCGGCCTTGAGCATGGCAATGGCGTATTCCTTGGATTGCACGCCGGCGAACTGCATGGCCAGGTTGGACAGGAAGGGAGCCTCGGGCTTGTTCAGCGTGACCTTGACGGTGTACTCATCGACCTTTTCGACCGATTTCAGCAGCTTGGGCATGCCCATGTCGTTGAAGTACGAGTGGTTGGAGCTGGTGACCTTGAAGTAAGGGTCGGCTTCTTTCCACTGGCGTTCGATAGTGAACAGGAAGTCGTCGGCGTTGAAGTCGCGCGTGGGCTTGAAGTTCTTGTTGGAGTGCCACTTCACACCCTTGCGCAGATTGAAGGTGTATTCCAGACCATCCTTGGAGACAGACCATTTTTCTGCCAGACCGGGCACCACCTGGGTGCCACCGCGCTCGAACTTGACGATGTTGTCGTAAATCTGTTCGGTGGCGTCAAACGAGGTGCCGGTGGTGTTGATGCTGGGGGCAAAGTTCTCGGGGCTTCCCTCGGAGCAATACACCAGGGTCTTGGCTGCAGCGGGCGTGAGCGCCAAGAGGGCTGGCAGGGCCACGGCACACAGCAGGGCAGTCTTGGTGGGGCGCAGGCGCGCACGCAAGATGGAATGGGTCATCAAGAAACTCCATAAAAAATGGGGGCGGTCAGCACCCCCACAATACAAGTGAATCAGGCGGGTAGCCCGATCGCCGAACAGCCATATTACGCGATGGCGCGGCCTTGTGTATTGGGGTTCTTACCCGTTGGCGGATGCCGAGGCCAGGCGCTCGGCTTCAAAGCAGGCAACGGCCCGGCCATGCAATTCCTGCAGCACGGGGCGCTCCGTGCGGCACTGTTCGGTGGCATGTGGGCAGCGGGTGGAAAACACGCAGCCCACAGGGGGATTCAGCGGGGAGGGAAGTTCGCCCTTGAGCACCGTGCGCTGCGTCGTTGGCCCACTGCCGGCAAGGCCCGGTGTGGAGCCCAGCAGCGCCTGCGTGTAGGGATGCAGGGGACGGCTGAAGATGGCGTTCTTTTCGCCATGCTCCACGGTGTGCCCGAGGTACATGACCAGCACATCATGGGCGATGTGGCGCACCACGCCAAGATCGTGCGAGATGAACAGGTAGGCCAGTCCCAGGTCACGCTGCAGGTCGGCCAGCAGGTTCAGCACCTGGGCCTGGATGGAGACGTCCAGTGCTGACACCGGTTCGTCCGCGACCACCAGTGAGGGGTTCAGCATCAGCGCGCGCGCAATCGCAATGCGCTGGCGCTGGCCGCCGGAGAACATGTGGGGGTAGCGGTCGTAGTGTTCGGGGCGCAGGCCGACCAGGGCCAGCATCGCACGCGCTTTTTCGGCGCGCTGCGCGGCGGTGAGGTCGGTGTTGATCTCCAGCGGCGCTTCCAGAATCTGGCCGATGCGCTTGCGCGGGTTCAGTGAGCCGTAGGGATTCTGGAACACCAGTTGCACCTTCTGGCGCAGCGCGTGCCGGTCTTGTGCGGTGGCATTGACCACGTCGATGCCGCCGAGCTGCAGGTTGCCGCTCGAGGGCGACTCGATCAACGTCACCATGCGTGCCAGCGTGGACTTGCCACAGCCGGATTCGCCGACGATGGCCAGCGTCTTGCCTGCCAGTACCGTGAACGACACGCCGCCCACAGCCTGCAACTGATCGGGCTTGCGCAGCAGGCCCTTGCTGATGGCGTAGACACGGCGCAGATTCGTGGCGCTGACGACGGGCATGTTCTCCGCAGTGGCTGTGTTGGTGAGGGTGCTCATGCTGCTACCCCCATGTTCTTGCGGACACCGGACGTGTTGGATGTGTCTCCCAGCGGGTAGTGGCAGCGCACGGCACCGTCCAGCCAGGCTCGCAAGGGTGGGCGGGTCTGGCACAGGCCGTCATTGGCATAGCTGCAGCGCGGGGCGAACAGGCAGCCCTTGGGTCGGTCGTACAGGCCGGGCACCATGCCGGGAATGGTGGCCAGGCGGGAGTGGCCATCGTTGCGTTCGGGCAGGGCGGCCATCAGCGCCTCGGTGTACGGGTGTTGCGGCTGGGTGAACAGCGTGTCGGAGCCACGCTGCTCCATGATCTGGCCGGCATACATCACGGAGACGCGCTGCGCCATTTCGCTGACCACGCCAATATTGTGCGTGATCAGCACCAGGGCCATGCCGCGGTCTTTTTGCAGGCTGCGCAGCAGGTCCAGAATTTGCGCCTGGATGGTCACGTCCAGTGCAGTGGTGGGCTCGTCGGCGATCAGCAACTTGGGGTTGCAGGCAATCGCCATGGCAATCATCACGCGCTGGCTCATGCCACCGGAGAGTTGGTGTGGGTACACGCCCAGGCGGCTTTCGGGCGCGGGAATGCCGACCTGCTCCAGCAGTTCGATGGAGCGCTTGCGCGCGGTCTTCTTGTCCATGCCCATATGCAGCTGGAGCGTCTCGGCCATCTGGAAGCCCACCGTGAAGCAGGGGTTCAGGCTGGTCGTGGGGTCCTGGAAGATCATGGACAGGTCTTTGCCGGTCAGGCGACGGCGTTCGCGGTCGGAGAGGGCCAACAGGTCGTGGCCGTCAAAGCGCAGCTTGTCGGCCTTGACGCGGCCGGGGTAGGCCACCAGGCCCATCAGCGCCATCATGGTGACGCTCTTGCCCGAGCCGGATTCGCCTACGATGCCCAGCACCTCGCCGGTGTCCAGCGACAGGCTGACGCCATCGACCGCGTGCATGGTGCCGTTGTGCGATGGAAATTCCACCGACAGGTTTTCAATTTCTAGCAATGCCATGGTGTGTTGCCCTGGGGTTAGCTATTAACTTAGCGCTTTAGCTTGGGGTCCAGCGCGTCGCGCAGGCCGTCGCCCAGCAGGTTGAAAGCCAATACCGTGATCAGGATGGCCAGACCGGGGAAGGTCACCACCCACCAGGCGCGCAGCACAAACTCGCGCGCGTCGGCCAGCATGGTGCCCCACTCGGGCGACGGCGGCTGTGCGCCAAGGCCCAGAAAACCCAGAGCCGCTGCGTCCAGAATGGCGGTGGAGATGCCCAGCGACGCCTGCACGATCAGCGGCGCGGTGCAGTTGGGTAGCACCTCGCTGAACATGATGCGCCAGTGGCCGGCGCCACCCATGCGTGCGGCCGTCACGTAGTCGCGCGAGGTCTCCGAAATGACGGCAGCCCGCGTGATGCGCACGTAATGCGGCAGCACCACAATGGCCACGGCCAGCATGGCATTCATCAGGCCCGGCCCGAGGATGGCGACGATGACGATGGCCAGCAACAGGCTGGGCAGGGTCAGGATGATGTCCATCATGCGCATGACGGCCACCTCAAAAACACCGCGGAAGTAACCGGCCAGCAAACCTAGCACCGTGCCCACCACGACCGAGATCGCCACCACGGCAATGCCGATCGTCAGCGATAGGCGTGCGCCATGGATCAGACGCGACAGAATGTCGCGGCCGATGGCGTCGGTGCCCAGCAGGTGCGCGCTGGAGCCGCCCGTCTGCCAGGCTGGCGGGACCAGAAACACGGTGTTGTCGGTGAGATCCGGGTTGTAAGGCGCCACCACGTCGGCAAAGGCTGCCAGCAGCAACACCAGTACGACGATGACCAAACCGCCCACGGCGCCCCGGCTGGCACTGAAATAGCGCCAGAAGTCTTTCAGGGGGTGCAGTGGCGCGGCCTGTGATGGGTTTTCAATGGCGTTCATGCTGGTCATTTCTGGTGCCTGATGCGCGGGTTGATGATTCCATAGGTCAGGTCTACCAACAGGTTGACCGCCATGACCACGGCGCCCAGCAGCAGCATGCCGCCTTGCAGCACCGGGTAGTCGCGCCGGCTGATGGCTTCGATGAGCCACTTGCCCACGCCGGGCCAGGAGAAGATAGTTTCGGTCAGGATGGCGCCGGTGAACAGCACACCCACCTGCAGGCCGATCACGGTGATGACGGGGATCAGGGCGTTTCGCAGTGCATGCACGGCCACGATGCGAAAGCCCGACAGACCTTTGGCGCGGGCGGTGCGGATGTAGTCCTCGCCCAGCACCTCCAGCATGGCTGAGCGGGTCATGCGCGCAATCACCGCCAGCGGATTGGTGCCCAGAACAATCATGGGGAGCACCAGGTGTGAGGCCGCCGACCAGAAGGCGGCGGTGTCGCCGACCAGCAGGGTGTCGATCAGCAGGAAGCCGGTCACCGGTTCAATGAAGTGCTGGACAGCAATGCGGCCCGACACCGGTGTCAGATCGAGTTGCACCGAGAACAGCAGGATCAGCAAAAGGCCCCACCAGAAGATGGGCATGGAGTAGCCGGTGAGCGAGATGCCCATCACGCCATGGTCGAGCAGGGAGTTGCGCTTGACTGCGGCGATGATGCCGGCCGGTATGCCGATCAGCAATGCAAACAGGATCGCGCACAGCGCTAACTCGATGGTGGCCGGAAACAGGGATGTGAATTCGCTAAGGACCGAGGTCTGGGTGATGATGGACTTGCCCAGATCACCGTGCAGAACCTTGCTGATGTAGATGCCGTACTGCACCAGAACGGGCTTGTCCAGCCCGTATTCCTTCAGCAGCACAGCATGGCGCTCGGCGTCGATGCCACGCTCGCCCGCGAGGGTTTCAATCGGGTCGCCAGGGACCAGACGGATCAGAAAAAACGCCAACAGCGTCATGCCGAAAAACGTCGGAATGATCAGGCTCAAGCGCGTGAACAGAAAGCGCAGCATGGGTTGGTGTGTGTGGGAGTTGAAAAAAAGGCCGGTGAAACCGGCCTTTTGGGATCGACGTTTGCGTCAATTATTTGAGGTGCTTGCCGATCAGGCCAGCCATCTCGAACATGGACACTTGCATCTTGCCGAAGATTTCCTTCAGCTTGGCGTCGGCGTTGATCATGCGCTTGTTGACGGCGTCTTGCAGCTTGTTCTTCTTGATGTAGGTCCACATCTTGCTGATGACTTCGGTGCGTGGCAGGGGATTGGCACCCACGATGGCGGCCAGTGCGGCGCTGGGTGTCAATGCCTTCATGAACGCGGCATTAGGGGTGCGCTTCTTGGCGGGAGCCTTCTTTACAGCGACTTTCTTGGCGGCTACCTTTTTGGCGGGAGCGGCTTTCTTCGCGGGAGCAGCCTTCTTGGCTGGTGCCTTGGCGGCTACCTTCTTCGCGGGCGCTACTGCCTTCTTAGCAGGAGCTGCCTTCTTGGCCGGTGCGGCTGCCTTAGCAGGTGCCGCTTTTTTTGCCGGAGCTTTCTTTGCAGTTGCCATGATTGATTGTCCTTCTTGAAGTTGATTAATCACCAGTAAAAAACTGCTTCTTCGCTGGTAACCCGGATGCTACTGGAGAAAAAGCGGCTTATCCAGCGGAAAAATGCTTTTTTCATTGGGAAATGTTGTTTTTTCCATTGGAGAATAGGCCCATTCAACGAAAAGGAGCGACGAGCGATGGCGATTGAGTTTGCAAGCTGCGATTTGTGCGATGTCCACAAGGGCGATTCCACTGGCGATTTCCGTGTGCTGCCACCTGTGTTCCGAGACTTCGGCATGGTCAAGAAATTCGCTGGACCGGTCGTAACGGTCAAGTGCTTTGAAGACAACACACTGGTCAAGGCCGCGGTGGATTCCATTGGCTACACCGATGCCCCCGAGGGCCGCATCGCCAAGGTGCTGGTCGTGGATGGCGGTGGCTCCCTGCGCAAAGCGCTGCTCGGTGGCAACCTGGGCGCGGCCGCGGCGCGCAACGGCTGGGCCGGTGTGGTGATTGATGGCTGCGTGCGAGACACGGCTGAGCTGGCCACGCAGGCGGTGGGTATTCGCGCCTTGGCCGCTATGCCCATGCCCACAGAGAAGCGCAACCAGGGTCAGGCTGACGTGGCGGTGCAGGTGCAGGGCGTGTGGGTGCGCCCGGGTGACTGGCTCTATGCCGACGAGGACGGCATCGTGGTTGCGTCTAAGGCGCTGGTGTAGTCGTCCTGCCAGAGGGCAGGGTGGCCAGCAGCACGCCCACCAGGGCGATGGCAAAGGCCAGCAGTTGCTGGCCACTCAAGGTTTCCCCCAGCGCCAGCACGCCCACCAGGGCGGCCGAGACCGGCAGCATCACCGTGAACACGCCGGCGCGTGCAGCAGGAATGGATTTGAGTCCCGTCATCCACAACCACACCGTCCAGACGCTGGCGGCCAGCGCGTAGAACACCAGCAGTGCCCAGGAGCCACGGGTCACTGTGCCAAAGTCGAAGCGCCAGGCGGCATACAGGCCCATGGGTGTCATCAGCAGAAAGCCCCAGAGGTTGATCAGTGCCGTGATGCGCTTGGGCGACAGGGCGCCGGTCAGCTTCTTGCCAATGACGGCGTAGGCCGCCTCGCACAGCACGGCGATAAACACCAGCAGATTGCCCAGCACGGCATTGCTTTCGGCAAAAATGGCCTCTGGCCCTCGTGGAATATGCGCATGCAGCTCACTTTTTGATAGCGCTATCAAGCCGATGCCGAGCGCGCTGCAGGCCACCGCACCCCAGATGCGCAGACCGATCCGCTCCTTCAGGAAGATCCAGCTCATCAGTGCCACCACCGCCGGAATGGACGCCATGATGACGCCAGCCGACACGGCACTGGTCATGCTCACGCCAAACAGCATGGTGATAGAGAACAGGAAGTTGCCCAGAAAGGACTCCAGAAACACCAGTCGCTTGGTGTTTACGCTCATGGCTGGCTCGTGCGCTGGACGCCGGAGCCAATGGGCAATAGCCAAACCACCGATGCCGAAGCGCAACCAGGCCAGCAGGAATACACCGAGCGCTGCTACCAGGGGTTTGGACAGTGCCACGTAGCTGCCAACCAGCGACATGCTCAGGGCCAGGCAGGCATACGCCAGCCAGCGCGGGGGATGCGAACCTGATGAACCGTTGTGCCCAACGGGCGCTGTCATCCGGCCACACCCGACAATTTGTGGTGCCCGGCGTGTGTGTTCTTAATGGCTTGCGGCCCAAGGGACCCTATCAGCATGCCCGCCAGAGCGGCCAGAATGCCGGCCAGTTGGGCCGGGAATTCAGCGCCCGCCGGCGTGGCAAGGAACAGCAACCACGTCAGCAGACCGAGCACGATCGAGAACAGCGCGCCTTGCGTCGTGGCACGCTTCCAATACAGACCGAAGACCAGGGGAATGAATGCACCGACCAGTGTCACCTGGTACGCGCCCGACACCATTTCGTAGATCGGTGTGCCCTGCATCTTGATGGCATAGGCGAGCACTGACATGCTGAAGACCAGTACGGCGATCCGCATGGTGCGCAGCTCTTCCTTGTCACCCATGCGCGGTTTGAACTGGCGCCAAATGTTTTCCACAAACGTGACGCTGGGTGCCAGCAGGGTGGCCGAGGCGGTTGACTTGATGGCAGACAGCAGTGCACCAAAGAACAGCACCTGCATCACAAAAGGCATCTTCTCCAAAACCAGGGTGGGGAGCACCTTTTGCGGATCTTCCTTGAGCAGGACCGCTGTTTGCTCCGGCATGATGATCAGCGCGCTGGTGACCAGGAACATGGGTACAAAGGCAAACAGGATGTAGCAGATGCCGCCAATCACCGGACCCTTGGTGGCAGCGTTGACGTTGTTGGCCGACATCACCCGCTGGAACACGTCCTGCTGGGGGATGGAACCCAGCATCATGGTGATGGCTGCCGCAAAGAAGAAGACGATGTCCTTGAACGACGGCTCCGGCAGAAAATTGAACATGTCCTGGCTCACTGCCAATGCCACCACCTTGTCGGCGCCTCCTGCCATGTCACCCGCGAACACAGCCAGTATTGCAAGTCCGCCCACCAGAATGATCATCTGGATGAAGTCGGTTACCGCCACCGACCACATACCGCCGAACAGGGTGTAGGCCAGGATGGAGACCACGCCGATGGTCATACCCAGCGGAATACTGATGGCGTCCCCAGACAGCAGGTTAAAAACAAGCCCCAGAGCCGTGACCTGTGCCGACACCCAACCCAGATAGCTCACCATGATGATCAGGGAGCAAATGATCTCCACCGACGGGCCAAAGCGCTCACGGTAGTAATCGCTGATGGTCAACAGGTTCATCTTGTACAGCTTGGCGGCAAAGAACATGCCCACCAGAATCAGGCAGGTGCCCGCGCCGAAAGGGTCCTCCACCACGCCGTTGAGGCCACTGTTCACAAACTTGGCAGGGATGCCCAGCACCGTTTCTGATCCAAACCAGGTGGCGAACGTCGTAGTAACGATCATGATCAGCGGTAGATGCCGACCCGCAATCGCGTAGTCCGCCGTGTTCTTGACGCGTTTGGCCGCGTAGAGACCAATGGCGATGGTGATCAGCAGGTAGACGATGACCAGGGTCAGCAGCACGGCGCACTCCTTAAAAAGCTTGGCATTATCCCAACAGTTCGCAGGTGAAACGCTGGGTGATTGTCACGGTGGGCGGGTGCAGCAAGTTCAATGCCCATTGACCGCGTGCGATGGCGCGTAGCGCGGTGCACGTTTTTGTATCTGCAGATTTTCATATTGCAATCATCTCAGTTCACATTGAGAAATGACACTTCTAACTTATTGATTTATATAGAAAATATTTTAGTCATATATAAGACATAAGATACAGTTTTAGTCTTATATAAGACTACAATAGAGCCCAGCTTGAATTGCAAAGCCTGCCTTCAGGCGCCGAAATTTCTTAACTACGACGGAGTGACTTCATGACTACTCAAACCCGTGAACAGCAAATCGCAGCCCTTGAAAAAGACTGGGCAACCAACCCCCGCTGGAAAGGCGTGAAGCGCGGCTACTCCGCTGCGGACGTCGTTCGTCTGCGCGGCAGCATTCAGCCTGAGTGCACCTTCGCCAAGAACGGCGCAGAAAAGCTCTGGGAAAAAGTGAACGGCGGTGCCAAGAAGGGTTACGTCAATGCTTTCGGTGCCATCAGCGCCGGTCAAGCCATGCAACAAGCCAAGGCTGGCCTGGAAGCTGTGTACCTGTCCGGCTGGCAAGTCGCCGCCGACGGCAACACATCGGAAACCATGTACCCCGACCAGTCGCTGTACGCATACGACTCGGTGCCCACCATGGTTCGCCGCATCAACAACACCTTCAAGCGCGCTGACGAAATTCAGTGGGGCCGCGGTATCAACCCCGGTGACAAAGACTATGTTGACTTCTTCCTGCCCATCGTGGCCGACGCGGAAGCTGGCTTCGGTGGCGTGTTGAACGCGTTCGAACTCATGAAGAACATGATCACTTCCGGCGCTGCTGGCGTTCACTTTGAAGACCAATTGGCTGCTGTGAAGAAGTGCGGCCACATGGGCGGCAAGGTGCTGGTTCCTACCCGTGAAGCGATTGAAAAGTTGATCTCTGCACGTCTGGCGGCTGACACCATGGGTGTGTCAACCATCATCCTGGCCCGCACCGATGCGGAAGCCGCTAACCTGATCACCAGCGACTACGACGCGAACGACAAGCCGTTCATCACTGGCGAGCGCACCCAGGAAGGTTTCTACCGCGTCAAGAACGGCCTGGAGCAATCCATCAGCCGTGGCGTGGCCTACGCTCCCTACGCCGACCTGGTGTGGTGCGAAACCGGCGTGCCAGACATTGGCTTTGCCCGTGAATTCGCCCAGGCCGTGCTCAAAGAGTGCCCCGGCAAGCTGTTGTCTTACAACTGCTCGCCTTCCTTCAACTGGAAGAAGAACCTGTCTGACTCGCAGATCGCGTCCTTCCAGGAAGATCTGTCCGCACTGGGCTACAAGTACCAGTTCATCACCTTGGCAGGTATCCATATCAACTGGTTCAACACCTTCCAGTTCGCCCACGCATACGCCCAAGGCGAAGGCATGAAGCACTACACCGAAATGGTGCAGGAGCCAGAATTCGCTGCCCGCGACAAGGGTTACACCTTCGTGTCGCACCAGCAGGAAGTCGGCGTTGGGTACTTTGACGACGTGACCACCGTGATCCAGGGCGGTTCGTCCTCCGTGAAGGCTCTGACTGGTTCTACCGAAGAAGAGCAGTTCCACTAAGCACGACGCTTGGCTGAATAAGCCGGACCTTCGCGAGAAGGTCCGGCTTTTTTAATTGGTATCCGGTTTTGAGGGGGCTGCGCTGCGGTGTCTTTAGACTGCGGTTAAAATGCTGCTTCAACTTTTGTATAAGAGCGAGAAAGGCATTCTGGTTATGACACCGCGAACTACCCCGGCGATTTGTTTTAGCGAATAAGGCCGTAGTCCGCGCGCCTTGTGCGCAGCCAGCTACCAAATTCATAGTAAAGCGCGGACCGTTCCGCGCTTTTTGCTTTTCTCCAAGACTCTTTTTGCACACGCCATGATCAAAATTACGCTTCCCGACGGTTCCCAACGTGAATTTCCCGGCCCGGTCACCGTGGCCGAAGTCGCCGCTTCCATTGGTGCCGGTCTGGCCAAGGCTGCGCTGGCTGGCAAGGTTGATGGCAAGGTGGTTGATACCAGCTACCAGATGACGGCGGACAGCGCGCTGTCCATCATCACCGCCAAAGATGCCGATGGCTTGGAGGTCATCCGCCACTCCACCGCCCACTTGCTGGCTTACGCGGTCAAAGAACTGTTCCCGGATGCGCAAGTGACCATTGGCCCGGTCATCGAACACGGCTTCTTTTACGACTTCTCGTACAAGCGCCCGTTCACGCCCGAAGATCTGGCGGCTATTGAGAAGAAGATGGCAGCGTTGGCGAACCTGGACGAGCCGGTCACACGCCGCGTGCTCCCGCGCGATGAGGCGGTGGCCTATTTCCAATCACTGGGTGAACATTACAAGGCGGAAATCATCGCCAGTATCCCGGTGGACCAGGATGTTTCGCTGTACCGCGAAGGCAAGTTTGAAGACCTGTGCCGCGGCCCCCACGTGCCCAGCACGGGCAAGCTCAAGCACTTCAAGTTAATGAAGCTGGCCGGCGCCTATTGGCGCGGTGACCACAAGAACGAGATGCTGCAACGTATCTACGGCACCGCCTGGGCCACCAAGGACGAGCTGCAGCAGCACTTGACTATGCTGGAAGAGGCCGAAAAGCGCGACCACCGCAAGCTGGGTCGTGAGCTGGATTTGTTCCATATCGACGAACATGCACCTGGTCTGGTGTTCTGGCATCCCAAGGGCTGGACGCTGTGGCAGGGCGTGGAGCAGTACATGCGTAAGGTGTACCAGGACAACGGCTATCTGGAAGTCAAAGGTCCGCAGATCATCGACAAGGGCCTCTGGGAAAAGACCGGCCACTGGGACAAGTACCGCGAAAATATGTTCATCACCGAGTCGGAAAAGCGCGAATACGCGTTGAAGCCGATGAACTGCCCGGGCCACATCCTGATCTTCAAGCAGGGCATCAAGAGCTACCGTGACCTGCCGCTGCGCTATGGCGAGTTTGGCAATTGCCACCGCAACGAGCCTTCGGGCGGCCTGCACGGCATCATGCGCGTGCGCGGTTTCACGCAGGATGACGGACACATCTTCTGTACCGAAGACCAGATTTTGAAGGAGTGCGTGGACTACACGGCTCTCTTGCAGAAGGTCTATACCGACTTCGGTTTCAAGAACATCATTTACAAGGTGGCAACGCGACCAGAGCAGCGCATCGGCTCGGACGAAATCTGGGACAAGGCGGAGGCAGCGCTGATCGAAAGCCTGAATGCCTCCGGCTGCGTGTACGAAATTTCTCCAGGCGAGGGCGCTTTCTACGGCCCCAAGATTGAATACACGCTCAAAGATGCGATTGGCCGCCAGTGGCAGTGCGGCACGATCCAAGTTGATTTTTCGATGCCCGAGCGTTTGGACGCCGAATACGTGGGTGAGGACGGGGCCCGCCATCGCCCGGTGATGTTGCACCGCGCCATTGTCGGCAGCCTGGAGCGTTTCATCGGAATTTTGATCGAGGAGAGCGCCGGAGCCCTGCCCGCCTGGCTGGCGCCGGTGCATGTGGCCGTGCTCAATATTACCGATGCGCAGGCCGAATATGCCCGTTCCGTGGCTAAAACGCTGCAAAATCAAGGGCTTAGAGTTAATTTAGATCTGCGAAACGAGAAGATTACGTATAAAATACGCGAGCATTCGATGCAGAAGCTGCCCTATTTGGTCGTCATTGGCGACAAGGAAATGGCAGCAGGTGCTGTCGCAGTGCGCGCCCGGGGTGGTCAAGACCTCGGAGCAATGCCCCTGGATGCATTCGTGCAAAAAGTCCTCGGTGACATTGCCAACAAGTCGGCTGTTTAGTTGGTTTGCCCGCGTGAACTGTGTGGCTATAGCTACTGTATTTGTAGCAGATATTGTGAAGGATTGAGCCATCGCTACTGAATTTCGTGACCGCCGTCAGCGTGAAGAACGCAAACACCGCCTGAACCGTGAAATCATGGCCCCAGAGGTTCGCCTCTCGGGTCCGGAAAACGAACCACTTGGTGTCGTCAGCCTGATGGAAGCCCTGCGTATGGCGGGCGAGCTGGATGTTGATCTGGTTGAGATTGCTGCTACGGCGAATCCGCCGGTCTGTCGTTTGATGGACTACGGCAAGTTCAAGTATCAGGAACAGAAAAAGGCTGCGGAAGCGAAGTCCAAGCAGACGGTCATTGAAATCAAGGAAATCAAGTTCCGTCCCGGAACCGATGACGGCGATTACAACATCAAGATGCGCAATATCAAGCGCTTCCTGGCCGAAGGCGACAAGTGCAAAATCACTTTGCGTTTTCGGGGGCGTGAAATCACGCACCAGGAAATCGGGATGGCATTGCTGAATCGCATCCGTGCGGATTTGGTAGACCTGATTGTGGTGGAGCAGTTTCCCAAGCTGGAAGGGCGTCAGATGATCATGATGATCGCCCCTGGCAAGAAAAAGGCGGGTTCTCCCAAACCTGCCTCTGAAGTCGCAGTTTCTGCGGCTTCTTAAAAGTGGCGGGTTGCGAAACTCGCCACACAAGTGGCTCGGGGCCAACAAGGCTGGAAGTAGTTTCCAGACGCCTCACGAGCACAAGCAAGAAGGAGCATTAATATGCCCAAAATGAAGACCAAGAGCGCGGCGAAGAAACGCTTCCGCGTCCGTCCAGGTGGTACCGTCAAGCGCGGCCAAGCCTTCAAACGTCACATCTTGACCAAGAAGACCACCAAAAATAAACGCCATTTGCGCGGTACCACCGGTGTTCATGAGACCAACATGGGTCACATGGCACAGATGCTGCCCGGCCGTGGTATTTAATTAACGACGAACAAGGAGTAATCACATGCCTCGCGTCAAACGTGGTGTAACGGCTCGCGCCCGCCATAAAAAAGTTCTGGCCCTTGCAAAAGGTTTTCGCGGTCGCCGCGGTAATGTCTTCCGTATCGCCAAAGAAGCGGTAATGAAGGCTGGGCAATATGCCTACCGTGACCGTCGTACCAAGAAGCGTGTCTTCCGTCAGTTGTGGATTGCCCGTATCAATGCGGCTGCACGTCAGTGCGGCTTGACATACAGCCAGTTCGCTAACGGTCTGAAGAAGGCCAATATCGAAATCGACCGCAAGGTCCTAAGCGATATCGCCATTCACGACATGGCCGCTTTTGCCGGTATCGTGGAGCAAGTCAAGGCCAAGCTGGCTGCTTGATTTTCGCCCTGTATGCTATCGGTTTGATAGCTATCAGCGCAAATAGAACAAGGGCTAGAGCTTGAAAGAGCACTAGCCCTTTTTCATTGACCCCAGAATATATGAACGATCTGAACGCCATCGTCGAGTCTGCCCAAGCGGCCTTTGCCCAAGCCATCACGCCTGCCGATCTGGAAAACGCCAAGGCGTTGTTCCTGGGCAAGTCCGGGCGCATCACCGAGTTGATGAAAGGCATGGCGGCCTTGAGCGTGGATGAGAAAAAGTCGCGCGGCGCCGCCATCAACCTCGCCAAGCAGGCCATTGAGGCCGCACTGACCGCATGCCGACAGGCTTTGGCGGATGCCGAGCTGCAGGCCCAGTTGCGCGCCGAGGCGTTGGACGTGACCCTGCCGGGCCGCCAGCGCGGGCAAGGTGGCTTGCACCCGGTGTCTTTGACGCTGGAACGCATCGAGGCCATCTTTGGCTCCATGGGTTTTGATGTGGCCCAGGGCCCCGAGATCGAGTCCGACTGGTTTAACTTTACCGCATTGAACACGCCCGAGGATCACCCTGCGCGCTCCATGCACGACACCTTTTATGTGGAGGGCGGTTCTGAGACCGCCCCCAACCTGCTGCGCACCCACACCAGCCCCATGCAAATCCGCTATGCGGTGCAGCATGTCAAAAAATATAGCAGCAAAGCCAATAACGGCGAGGGCAAGGGCCTGTTTTCAGGCGACATGCCCGAGATCCGCGTGATTGCGCCAGGCCGCACCTATCGGGTGGACAGCGACGCCACCCACTCGCCCATGTTCCATCAGTGCGAAGGCCTGTGGGTGGGTGAGAACGTGAGTTTCAAGGATCTGAAGTTCGTTTTCACCGATTTCTGCCGCACCTTCTTCGAGAGCGACGACCTGGTGCTGCGTTTCCGCCCCAGCTTCTTCCCGTTCACCGAGCCCAGCGCCGAGATTGATATCCAGTTCCAAAGCGGCCCGCTGGCCGGGCGCTGGCTGGAGGTGGCTGGTTCCGGCCAGGTGCACCCCAACGTGATCCGCAATATGGGCCTGGACCCCGAGAAGTACATCGGCTTCGCCTTTGGCATGGGGCCGGATCGTCTGACCATGCTGCGCTATGGCGTCAATGACTTGCGGCTGTTCTTCGATGGTGATGTCCGTTTCCTGTCGCAGTTCCAATAAGCACGCCCTGTCCCGAACCGATTAAGTACCATGCAATTTCCTGAATCCTGGTTGCGCTCGTTCTGTAACCCATCCCTTTCCACCCAGCAGTTGGCGGATACGCTGACTATGGCCGGCCTGGAGGTTGAAGACCTCAAGCCGGTGGCGCCACCGTTCAGCAAGATCGTTGTCGGTGAAATCAAGGAAGCCGTTCAGCACCCGAACGCTGATCGCCTGCGGGTCTGCAAGGTCGATGTGGGACAGCCTGAATTGCTGGATATCGTGTGCGGCGCACCCAACGCCCGCGTCGGCATTCGCATTCCGTGCGCGCTAGTCGGCGCGGAGTTGCCCCCAGGTGAAGATGGCAAGCCCTTTGTCATCAAGGTTGGCAAGCTGCGTGGCGTGGAAAGCCAGGGCATGCTTTGCTCGGCGCGCGAACTGAAATTGTCCGAAGACCACGGCGGCCTGCTGGAACTGGCGCTGGATGCACCTTTGGGCCAGAACATCCGCGAACACCTGAACCTGGACGACACGCTGTTCACGCTGAAGCTCACGCCCAATCTGGCACATTGCCTGAGCGTCTACGGCGTCGCGCGTGAGGTGTCGGCTCTGACCGGCGCACCATTGCAATCGCCCAGCTTCCCGGCCGTGCCGGTTGGCAATGCCGACACACTGGCCGTCAAGGTCAGCGCGCCCGATTTGTGTGGCCGCTTCTCCGGCCGCGTCATCCGCAACGTCAATACCAAGGCCACCACACCGCAGTGGATGATGGACCGCCTGGCACGCTGCGGTCAGCGCAGCGTGACGGCCCTGGTTGACATCTCCAACTATGTGATGTTCGAGTTAGGTCGCCCCTCCCACATCTTTGACCTGGACAAGATCCACGGCGGTCTGGACGTGCGCTGGGGCAAGGCTGGCGAGCAGATCAAGCTGCTCAATGGCAACACCGTCACCGTGGACGACAAGGTGGGCGTGATCGCCGATTCCAGCCAAGTCGAGTCCCTGGCCGGCATCATGGGCGGCGACGCCACCGCGGTGTCCGATGACACGTGCAATGTCTATGTGGAAGCGGCCTTCTGGTGGCCAAAATCCATCGCCGGACGGTCGCGCCGCTTCAATTTCTCCACCGATGCCGGTCACCGTTTCGAGCGCGGTGTGGACCCACAGTTGACGGTGGAGCACATCGAACGCCTGACCCAGTTGATCATCGATATCTGCGGCACGCCCGACACCACTTGTGGCCCGATTGACGACCAGCAACCGAATATGCCATTGCCCGCACCGGTTAGCCTGCGTGTGGCCCGTGCCAGCAAAATCATTGGCATGCCGCTGACGCAGGCCCAATGCGCGGATGCGCTGCAACGCCTGGGCCTGGATGTCACCCAGACGGAGGGACTGTTGACCCTGGTGCCGCCGTCGTACCGCTTTGATTTGCAGATCGAGGAAGACCTGATCGAAGAGGTCGCTCGCATGGTGGGCTACGACAACCTGCCGCACACACCGCCACTGGCTCCCATCACTGCCAAGATCCGCACCGAAGCGCAGCGCGGACCATTCGCCGTGCGTCGTAGCTTGGCTGCCCTGG
This sequence comes from Burkholderiales bacterium, assembly GCA_038327925.1. Classification (GTDB taxonomy): domain Bacteria; phylum Pseudomonadota; class Gammaproteobacteria; order Burkholderiales; family Burkholderiaceae_C; genus Allorhodoferax. Next base: position 19,812 of record JBBQLM010000025.1, read on the forward strand.
GTTACCAGGAAACCATCAACTTTAGTTTTGTAGAGGAAGCTTGGGAGCACGGTCTGGCGGGTAACCCCAATCCGATCAAGCTGCTCAACCCCATTGCCAGCCAGATGAGCGTCATGCGATCAAGCCTGCTGGGCTCGCTACTGCAGGTGCTCAAGTTCAACCAGGCCCGCAAGCAGTCGCGCGTGCGCGTGTTCGAGCTGGGCCGCGTGTTCCTGCGCGACGCATCCGTCAAGAGCACCGACAGCACTGTGGAAGGCTTTGACCAACCCATGCGCGTGGCTGGTCTGGCCAGCGGCGGTGCCGATGCACTGCAGTGGGGCCGCAAAGAACAGGGCATCGACTTCTTTGATGTCAAGGGTGATGTCGAGGCGCTGCTGGCGCCCCTGCAGGCCCGCTTTGTGCCGGGCAGCCACCCGGCTATGCACCCGGGCCGCTGCGCCGAGGTTTTGTTGAACGACCAGCCCATCGGTTTTGTGGGCGAACTGCATCCCCAGTGGCGCCAGACCTTCGATTTGACCCAGGCACCCGTACTGTTCGAACTGGACCTGGATGCCGTGCTGCAACGCCGCGTTGCCGAGTTCAAGCCGGTTGCCAAGCTCCAGCCCGTGCAGCGTGATATTGCCGTAGTGGTTGCCGATGACGTGACCCATGCCGCGCTGATGTCGGCCGTCTGGGCGGCACCCACGTCCGGTTTGTTGCGCGATGCCCAACTGTTTGATGTGTACCGTCCCAAGCTGGCCAAAGATGCAGTAGTCGCGGATGGTGCTGCCGACCGCAGCCTGGCCGTGCGCCTGACCCTCAATAGTGACGAGGCCACACTGTCGGAAGAGCAGATCGAATCGACCGTGAAAGCGGTTGTCGAGCAGTTGACGGCCAGTGTCGGGGCGCGTCAGCGTGTGTGACAGGCGTAGGTTCGCAGCAACCAGAAACGAGGCACCATGGATTTTTCTGTTGAAAGTCTGGAAACCCCGGCATTGACCAAGGCGCAACTGGCCGACTTGCTGTTCGAGCAGATCGGCCTGAACAAGCGCGAGTCCAAGGACATGATCGACGCCTTCTTCGACCTGATCGCTGCCAGCCTGGTTGACGGGACCGACGTCAAGATTTCGGGATTTGGCAATTTCCAGATTCGGACCAAGGCCCCGCGTCCCGGGCGCAATCCGCGCACCGGTGAAGCCATTCCGATCCAGGCGCGCCGGGTGGTGACCTTCCACGCCAGCCACAAGCTCAAAGAGCAGATACAGACAGAAACCTGATCGGCCCCGCCATTTTTGCAACACCCGGAAGCTATTTGCGGGTGCGCCACAATCAGGCTTTGCGCTCTGGCAAAAGTTAGAGTAACCTCTACGCTTTGCCTCGTACAGCATTGATTTCAATGGAGAAAACTCTCCCCCCCATTCCCGCCAAACGCTACTTCACCATCGGTGAGGTCGGGGATTTGTGCGGCGTCAAACCCCACGTGCTACGGTATTGGGAGCAAGAGTTCACGCAACTGCGGCCCATGAAGCGGCGTGGCAATCGCCGCTACTACCAGCACCATGAGGTGTTGATGATCCGCCGCATCCGGGATTTGCTGTACGACCAGGGCTTTACGATCAGTGGTGCGCGCAACAAGATGCAGGAATTGCTGCAAAACGAGCGCGACAAGAAACGCAATGGCGAGGTCATGCTTGACGGAGTTGAGGTTTTGGAGGTTGACGATGCCGATCTCGAAGACTTTGAAGACTGCCAGCCACGCGAGTTGGACGATGAAAGCTCCGTGCAACTGGTGCAAGTGCGCAGAGAATTATTCGAAATTCGTGAGTTACTCGCGTTAGGATGAAAGAGCGGGCTTTTACCGGGTTATAATTGAAGGCTAGATCGGTGTGTGGCGCAGCCTGGTAGCGCACTTGCATGGGGTGCAAGGGGTCGAAGGTTCGAATCCTTTCACACCGACCATTCGATAAGTTAAAAGCCTTCAAGAAGTAATTCTTGAAGGCTTTTTTAATTTCTGCGCCGGTATTGCCCAACTGCAGATGAATCAAACGGTACTGGAAGGCATGCACCATGAAATTGCGCGTCGGTGAAGGATGGGACATCCATGCCCTGGTGGAGGGGCGCAAGCTGATCCTCGGTGGGGTGGACATCCCGCATACCAAGGGCCTGCTCGGACACTCCGATGCCGATGCGCTGCTGCACGCCATCACTGACGCCCTGCTGGGTGCCGCAGCACTGGGGGACATTGGCAGCCACTTTCCCGACACCGATGCACAGTTCAAGGGTGCCGACTCTGGCGTGCTGCTCACCGAGGCCGTGCGCCGTGTGCGGGCCAAGGGTTTTGAGATTGGCAATGTGGATAGCACCGTGATCGCCCAAGCCCCCAAGCTGGCCCCCCATATTGCGGCCATGCGTGTGCGCATCGCCCAGGTGCTGGGGGTGGGGGTGGATCAGGTCAACGTCAAGGCCAAGACGGCCGAAAAAATGGGTCCGGTGGGTGCGGGAGACGCCATGGAAGCGCGTGCTGTGGTACTGCTGCTGGGAACTTGAGTGCGCCATTGGGACTCCAACCCCGCGGTTCGAGACAGGAGGGCGATATGAAATACTCGTTCAAGACTTCTCTGTGTGCGGGGGTGCTCATGGCAGCATGTGCCGCGCAGGCGGGCACGGTGGAGGTGGCCTTTGTGAACCCGGATACGTTTACTGACGTGCGGGACCAGAACCGGGATACCGCTGCCAATCTGCAAACCCTTTCGGCGTATTTGCAAACCCTCGGCCAGAAATACCTGCCGCCCGGCCAAACCCTGCATGTGGATGTGCTCAATGTGGACTTGGCTGGAAAACTGCGACCATCCCGCCGCTGGGGCTTGGTGCGCGTGGTGGGAGGGCCGCTCGATTGGCCGCAAATGACGCTGCGCTATCGCCTGGAAGAACACGGCAAGGTGCTGGGCAGTGGGGAAGAAACCATTTCCGACATGGGTTACACCTCGCATCTCGGTGCATACCCCAGTTGGGATGCGTTGGGGCCAGAAAAGCACCTGTTGCGGGACTGGTTCCGCGGCCATTTCGCCAAGAACTGATGTCTGCGCGCGGCATGGCCGTGTGCGTTTGGGGTGATGACTCCAGAGTGGCGGGTCTACACTCGCGCCCTTGTTTACCCATCCCACGCCCAACATGTCCGTGACTGCCACCGCCCATCCCCATTTGCTTCAACCCCTGAACCTGGGCTTCACCACGCTGCGCAACCGCGTGATGATGGGCTCCATGCACACCGGACTGGAGGATCGTTTTTACAACTACCCCAAGTTGGCGGCCTACTTTCGCGAGCGAGCCAAGGGCGGCGTGGGGCTGATCGTTACTGGCGGCATCTCGCCGAATCGCCAGGGCTGGTTGCTGCCCTTTGGCGGCACGCTCAGTTCGATTTTTGATGTGCCGAACCACCGCAAGGTCACACTGGCGGTACACGAGGAGGGCGGCAAAATCCTGATGCAGATCTTGCATTCTGGGCGCTACGGCTACCAGCCGTTTGTCGTGTCCGCTTCCAGCATCAAGTCGCCGATCTCGTTGTTTAAGCCCAAGGCTCTGACCGAACGCGGCATCCAGGCCACCATCCGTGCCTATGTGCGCTGCGCCAAACTGGCGCAAAAGGCTGGCTATGACGGCGTGGAAATCATGGGCAGCGAGGGCTATCTGCTGAACCAGTTCCTGTGCGCGCGCACCAACCGGCGCACCGACCGCTGGGGCGGCTCCATTGAAAACCGCATGCGCCTACCTCTGGAGATTGTGCGCCAGGTGCGCGCAGCGGTGGGGCCGAACTTCATCCTGATGTACCGCCATTCGGTGTTGGACCTCGTCGATGGGGGCAATAGCTGGGATGAAGTGGTGCAGGTGGCCCAGGCACTGGAGGCCGCCGGCGTGACGCTGTTCAACACCGGCATCGGCTGGCACGAGGCGCGCACGCCCACCATCGTCACCTCCGTGCCGCGCGCGGCCTTTGCCAGCGTGGCGGCGCGGCTCAAGCAGGCCGTCAAGGTGCCGGTGATCGCCAGCAACCGCATCAACATGCCCGACGAAGCCGAAGCCCTCATCGCCAGCGGTAGCGTGGACATGGTGTCCATGGCCCGGCCGTTCCTGGCCGATGCCGACTGGGTGAACAAGGTGGCCGCCGGCACCGTGGATGCCATCAACACCTGCATTGGCTGCAACCAGGCGTGCCTGGACCATACCTTTGCCAACAAGCGTGCCAGTTGCCTGGTCAACCCGCGGGCCGGGCATGAGACCGAGCTGGTGTACCGCAAGGCGCAACGCAAGAAGAAGATTGCCGTGGTCGGCGCCGGTCCGGCCGGCCTGTCCGCGGCCACGGTAGCCGCCGAATGTGGGCATGCGGTCACGCTGTTTGACAGTGCGGACCGCATCGGTGGCCAGTTCAATATTGCGATGCAGGTGCCCGGCAAGGAAGAGTTTGCGCAGACGCTGCGCTACTTTGCCAAGCGGGTGGATGCCACCGGTGTGAATCTGCGTTTGGGCCAGCGCGTGACGCGCGAGCAGTTGTTGGCACAAGGCTTTGACGAGGTGGTACTGGCCACCGGCATCGTACCGCGCACACCCCCCATTCCTGGGGTTGAGCGGCCCAATGTGCTGTCCTACCTGGACGTGCTGCAGCGCAAGGTGGTGCCGGGCAAGCGCGTGGCCATCATTGGCGCCGGTGGCATTGGTTTTGATGTGGGGGAGTTCCTGCTGCACGACCCGTCCGTGCCCCTGCCGCTGTCCATTGATCGCTGGTGCCGGGAATGGGGCGTGGACCTCCAGGCCACAGCCAATGGTGGAGTGGTGCCGCCCGAGCCGGCACAGCCCTACCGCCAGCTTTATCTGTTGCAGCGCAAGACCACCCGTGTGGGTGCCGGTCTGGGCAAGACCTCGGGTTGGGTGCACCGCGCGGTGCTGCAACGCAATGGCGTGGAGATGTTGGCTGGTGTCGAGTACGTGCGAATTGATGATGCCGGGCTGCACATCACGGTCAACGGCGAGCCTCGCGTGTTGAAGGTTGACCATGTGGTGCTATGCGCCGGCCAGGAGTCGCTGACTGAACTCATGCCACCGGCAGACGCACCGCCGGCGTCCGGTGAACCCCGTTTCCACCGCATCGGTGGTGCGGCGCTGGCGTCGGAGCTGGATGCCAAGCGTGCCATCCGTGAAGGTGCCATGCTGGCCGCCAGCCTGTGATCAGACGCTGGTGACGCGCTTGAGCCGGATATTTGCAGACAGACCGCCCGAGCTGGCGTTCGTCAACGAGAATGCACCACCCATGCGCTGCACGGTCTTGTCCACAATGGCCAAGCCCAGCCCGGCGCCATTGGCGGCCGTGCGCGCCGCCTCGCCCCGGTAAAACGGCTGCGTCAGATTGGCCAGCTGCTCCTGTGCCACACCGATGCCATGGTCGCGAATTTTGATCAGCACCCATTTGTCGCGCGAAATGGCGGCGATCTGGATGCGGGCGATGCCGGTGTCGGGTGATTTGCCGTAACGCCGCGCGTTCTCCAGCAAGTTCGTCACAATGCGGCCCAATTCCACTTCATCCGCCAAGACCAGCAGGTTGTCTTCCAATTGAACCTTGATCCGCACGTCCTGCTGATTCTGGTAGGAGTAGGTACATGCGTCTACAACGTCTGCCAGCACCACTGGTATCAGCTTTTCTTTTTCCGGACGGGCGTAGTCCAGAAATTTTCCGATGATGGCATCCAATTGGGCGATGTCCGCCGCCATGTGGGCGCGGGCATCCAGATCGGCCACACTCATTTCAGTTTCCAGGCGCAGGCGTGCCAGCGGGGTGCGCAGGTCGTGCGAGATGCCGGCCAGCATCACAGCTCGGTCCTGCTCCACCTTGGCCAGGCGCTGCGCCATGCGGTTAAAACCGATATTCACTTCCCGGATTTCGCCCGTTGGCACGTTTTCATCAAGCCTGCTGGCGTCGAAGTCGCCCTCACGTACCCGGCTTGCGGCAAATGACAGTTCCTTGAGCGGGCGGTTGATCAAGCGTGCAATCAATGCCGCGCCAGCCAGGGAGAGTGCCGCCGCGACGGCCAGCCAGATGATCCAGGTCTTGCCGCCAGCCGGATTGAAGCGGTCCTGGTCGGTCAACAGCCAGTAGTCATCGCCATCGATGGCGAACCCAATCCACAGGCCGGGCTGGGCATTGACACTGCTGGCGATCACGGTGCCGGGTCCCAGGCGCGTGGTCAGTTCCTGTGCGATCTCGCGGCTGATGGTGTCTGTTGCGTAGGCGACATACCGGTCTGTGGGCTCGCGCGGAACGATATGCACGCCCTCCTGGTCACTCATGGTCTTGAGCAATGAGGTTCGGGCAATGGCATCGGCATGGATCAGGGCCGCACGGCTCAGGTTGACCTGCGACGCGAGTTGCTGTGCCGTTTGCATGGCCCTGGGTTCAAACTCCAGCGTGCGCAGGGTCTGCAGCCAGGCCAGTATGCTGCCCAGCAGCAGCAGTGCCAGCAGAAAAAACGTGCGCCAGAACAGACTCAGGCTGGTGCGTCCGCGTTGGGTCGGGTCCAGTGACTCATCCGCCAACGCTGCCGGTGCGCTGTCCTCTGAGTCCTCGAAATGTGTAGGAGGCTGGGTTTGCGTCAATTGCAACAGTGCCCGTGTCAGGTGGCCTCGTCGGGGACAAACACATAGCCAACGCCCCACACTGTCTGGATGAAGCGCGGCGCAGCGGGGTCGGTCTCTATCAGTTTGCGCAGGCGGGAGACCTGCACGTCCAGGCTGCGGTCAAATGGTTCAAACTCGCGGCCTCGCGACAACTGGGCCAGTTTTTCCCGGGACAGCGGAACCCGCGGATGGCGAACCAGCGCCTTGAGCATGGCAAATTCACCGGTCGTCAGTGTCAGTTCGCTGCCATCCTTGTGCAGGGTGCGGGCGGCAAGGTCAAAGGTAAACGCGCCAAATTTGGCTATTTCGTTTTCCGTGGACGGTGCGCCGGGCACCTCTGGGGGAGGGCGCCGGCGCAGCACGGCGTGGATGCGCGCCAGCAATTCGCGTGGATTGAAAGGCTTGCCCAGATAGTCATCGGCGCCGACTTCCAGTCCAACGATGCGGTCAATATCCTCCCCTTTGGCGGTCAGCATGATGATCGGGGTCAAGTCTCCGGCACTGCGCAATCGCCGGCAAATGGAAAGCCCATCCTCACCGGGCATCATCAGGTCCAGCACGATCAGGTCGGCAGTTTCGCGCATCATGATCCGGGTCAGCGCCTTGCCATCCTCGGCCAGCAGGACGTCAAATCCCTCCTGCGCCAGATAGCGCCGCAACAGGTCGCGAATGCGGGTGTCATCGTCAACCACCAGGATCTTGTTGGGGCGCGTTGTCGGATTCTGCATAGGGATAGGAGATGTGAAATATGTAACAGCCCCGATTCTGCGCGGCTTGGGAGCCGGTGCGCGGGAGAATTCGGAATAGTTGACACAATGTTACAAAAACAGGCATGTGTCATCAGAGTTCCCTTCAACAATGGGAACTGAACACATTTCCGTCTGTCCAACCACTCATGTTCAAAGCTGTTGTTCTATTTTGCTGTTTCGGCCCCTGCGCTATGGTGGCATCGGCTCAGACTGGATCTGATCTTGCGGAGCGTGGGCAAGGGGACTCCATGGATTCAGCCATGCCGGTGCTGCAAGTCCATGACAGGCGTCTTGCCTTGCGTGCCGCTTTGGTGGCCCAGCGCGATGCGCCGAGGCAACCGGAAAGCAAGCCTTCCGGGGAACGCCAGTTAAACGATAAGGAGCGGGCCGAACTGCGCCAGCAATTGCGCCAGCAGCGCCGCCAATAGCACCGTCTTCACGGTGCAGGAATTGGCAACACGCGTGTCATTCCGGTGTCATACTTCGAAGCCTGCGCAGTCCGATTGCGCGAAACCTTTGACGCCCGAGCATGCCCGACATTCCTGCCTTTTCCAACACCCGATCCATGCTGGCAACTGGTGCGTTGCGCGTCTCGGACACGCTGGGGCGGTTCGAGCTGCGCAAGATTCTGGGGCAGGGCGCCCAGTCCACCGTTTGGCTGGCATTCGATCCCCGCCTGGAGCGGGAAGTGGCCATCAAAGTCATGCGTCCGGGCAATGGCTCCGACGCACAGGCCGTGGCACAGTGGCTGGATGAGGCCCGCAGCGTTGGGCGGGTCAAGCACCCCAACATTGTTCCGGTATATGAGGCCGATATTCAAGACCAACAACCCTATCTGGTGTTTGAGTACATCGCTGGCAAGACGCTGGGCGAAATAGTCAAACAGCGTGGACCCATGAGCCCACACGAGGCAGTGGCGCTGATGATGGATGTGCTGGATGCGGTTGCGGTGGCCCATGCCGCGGGCGTGATTCACCGTGACCTGAAACCGTCCAACGTTTTGGTGGACAGCGCTGGTCGGGCCCGTGTCATGGATTTCGGCATTGCGGCGCGCATCCAGGACCGCAACCGGGCAGATGCGGTTACGCCCAGTGGTGGCACAGTCGGCTACCTGTCTCCGGAGGCCGCCAACGGGGCGGCGCCCGCCCCCTCCATGGATATCTTCTCGGCCGGCGTGGTACTGGCCGAGCTGCTCATGGGCCGGCCCCTGATCGAGGAGCGTGATCCCTATCGAGCGGTATACCGGGTTGTGCACGAGCAGTTGACGTTACCGGCCGATGTGAACCCGGATGTAGACGACAGCCTGCGTGCCATCGTGGCCCGGGCGCTGGCACGCGACCCAGTCTCGCGTTTTCCCTCGGCACGGGCTTTTCAGAGTGAACTCGAGCAATGGGCCAAGCCCGAAGCCACAGTGGCCCCGGCGGAGATCGGTGGTAAGAGCAGTACGCTGGACTTTCTGTTGCGCCGCATGCGACACAAGAGCGATTTCCCGGCATTGTCGGACTCCGTTGTCCGTATCCAGAGCATGGCCACCTCGGAGACCGAAAGTGTTAACAGCGTAACCAATGAGATTCTGAAGGATGTGGCGCTGACCAACAAGCTGCTGCGCATGGTCAACAGTGCCCACTACGCGCACCGCGGCAGCATCAATACCGTGTCTAGGGCGGTGAATCTGGTGGGATTCAACGGCATCCGCAACATGGCGCTGAGCCTGGTGCTGTTGGAGCACATGCAGGACAAGGCCCACGCCGGGCAACTGAAGGAGGAATTCCTGCGCTGCCTCATGGCTGCCTCCATTGGTGGTGAATTGTGCTCATCGGCTGTCGACGGTGAAGAGGCGTTTATTGGCGCCATGTTCCAGAATCTGGGGCGGCTGCTGGTGCAGTTTTACTTCCCTGAGGAGGCCAGCCAGATTCGCATTCTGATGCAGACCCAGCGCGAACCGCCGACCGAGACACAGGCCTCAATCACCGTTCTGGGGCTGAGCCTGGAAGATCTGGGTCTGGGGATTGCCAAGACCTGGGGCCTGCCGCAAAGCATGCAGCGTTGCATGCGCAAGCCAGTGGGAGGGGTTCCGTCCCGTGCGCCAATGGACTCCGGTGAGCGCATCCGCTGGATTGCCATGGCATCCAATGAAATTGCCGACGTGCTGTTGCATTCCGAGCCGAAAGACGTGGATGCGCGTGTCCAGGCTGTGACGCGCAAATATGCGCCGGCCATGGGTGTGAGCTCCAAAGACGTGCAAGGAGCCACGGTCACCGCCCGCAAGAAGCTGATAGAGCTGGCGGTTGCTATGGAAATCCGGGTCAAACCGGGCTCCGCTGCCGCCAAGCTGCTCACAGTGCCCGATGTGATCATTGATGACATTGCCCCGCAGCGGGAAACCGGCGGGGGGAACGGCTTGGCTGCGTTCGAGTTGCATGCCACCAACACCGCCGTCATGGATGCTGCCGGCAATCTGCCACGCAAGGACCTGCGTATTACCGAGACCCTGACGGCCGGCATTCAGGACATCACCAACGCCATGGTCGAGGACTTCAAGCTCAGCGATGTCCTGCGCATGATTCTGGAAACCATGTTCCGGGCCATGCATTTCGATCACATCATTTTCTGCATGCGCGATGCCAAGACCGAGACCATGACCGGGCGGTTTGGCCTGGGCGATGGGGTGGAGGCACATGTCAAGGGCTTCAAGTCGCCACTGAAAGCTGCTACACCGGACCTGTTTGCCGTCGTCTGCAACAAAGGCACGGATACCATGATCAGCGACGCCAGCGAACCGCGCCTGGCCCAGCGCCTGCCATTGTGGTACCGCACGGGGCTGAATGCACCCACGTTCCTGTTGCTGCCGCTGTTGATCAAGGGCGCGCCATTTGGCCTGATCTATGCCGATAAGAAGCAACTCGGCTCGCTGGAGCTCGACGAGAAGGAGTTGTCCCTGTTGCGCACACTGCGCAACCAGGCGGTCATGGCGTTCAAGCAATCCAGTTAGCCGTTATTGTTCACTGTGGGCGTATGCCCTATGAATAACTGAAGCAGAATCCACCCAGACTAGGGGCAAACAGAATTGACCATATGGGCGTGAACAAAAGCACTGCGAAACCGGATTCCGACAAGCCGCTCAGGGTCCAGGGGCGGATTGAGTACCGCGTTGAAGGGCGGATACTGCGCACGACGGCGGTCGGTCCGTTCAACACTGAACTGGTCGCGGCCATACCGCAGACCATCGGGGAGCTGATTGGCAAATTGGTGCTGCAGGGCAAGTGGGGCCAGATCATCGTTTTTCATGGCAGTGCATTCGGCACCGATACGGCCATGCGCGAGTTTGGCACCTATCTCCAGTCGCGCTACCGTGACCCACAGACCAATCCCGTCACCGCGCTGGTATTTCGGCCGGAGATAGAAGACGGACCCCGCATGGCGCCCCTGTATCTCCAGTGCTACCAGGATGCCGGTATTGAGAGTGAAGTCTTTGAGGACTACTCATCCGCGGTGGAATGGGTGCAGTCGCGCATCAGCCAGACGTCCGAGCAACTGGAGTGGAAAGACCATTACCGGATCGGCGACCCGGCCATTGATGAACAGCACCAGGAGCTTTTCAAACGCGCGGCCAATATCATTGCGGCGATATCGCATCAGGGCCAGGCCCTGGGCGTGATACGTCTATACCAGTACACGCGCACCCACTTCTCGCATGAGGAGGAGCTGATGCTACGCATTGGCTACCCCGGCTACGAAGCACATTGCCAGATGCACCAGAAACTGATCGCCAGGCTGGACGAGATTTCGGTGCAAATCTCCAGCGGAAACCTGATCAAGGCAGAGTTGGAGGAATTCATCTCGCGCTGGCTGCTTGAGCACATCGCCACTGAAGATACCAAACTGGCCGCCTTCGTGAAGGCGGCGCGCTAGCCAGCCCGCTATTCCTGACCTGCAAACGGCAGGTCAGGTGGATTCAAGCTGGTTCGACAACTCCAGCCACCGGTCTTCCAACTGGGCAAGTTCGTCGTTGACCGTCTTCAGGCTGCGGCCAATCTCGGCAATTTCCGACGGGTGCGGGTTGGTGGACAGGCGTCCCTCCAGGGCTGCTCCCTCGCCATTCAGAACGGCCATGCGGGCTTCCACATCCTGCAATTCCTTCTTTGCCTTGGGGGAGGTACTGCCCTTGGTTTTGGGTTTTGCCGGCTCAACGGGCGCAACCACTTTGGCCGGTGCCTTGGCTGCCTCCTTGGCCTCTTCACGCTGGCGCTTGGCCTCGTCCAGAAGGTAGCGCTGGTAGTCGTCGAGATCGCCGTCAAAGGGCTCGACACCGCCACGCGACACCATCCAGAACTCGTCGCACACGGCACGCAGCAACGCACGGTCGTGGCTGACCAGCATCACCGTGCCCTCGAACTCGTTGAGCGCCATGCTGAGGGCCTCGCGGGTGGCTAGGTCCAGGTGGTTGGTGGGCTCGTCCATCAGCAGCAGGTTGGGGCGCTGCCAGACCAGCATGCACAGCACCAGGCGGGCCTTTTCACCACCGCTCATGCTGCCCACGGACTGCTTGACCATGTCGCCGCTGAAATTGAAGGTGCCCAGGAAGCTGCGCAGGTCTTGCTCGCGTGTCTGCTGGCCGGCAATCTTGCCGGCAGCGGTCATGTCCTTGACCAGGCGAATCATGTGCTCCAGCGGGTTGTCCGCCGGGCGCAGCACGTCCAGCTCTTGCTGGGCGAAGTAGCCAATATTCAGACCCCGGCCTTCGGTGATTTCGCCGTCCAGAATGGTCAGGTCACGCGCAATGGTCTTGACCAGTGTGGACTTGCCTTGGCCGTTGGCCCCCAGGATGCCGATGCGTTGGCCCGCCAACACCGACTTGTTGATGTTGCGAACGATAACGGTGGGTGGCGTGCAATCCGGCGCGTCCTCGGGTGCGGGATAGCCCACGCTGATGCCGCTCATGGACAGCATGGGGTTGGGCAGGTTGGCCGGCTCCTTGAATTCGAACGTGAAATCCGCCTCGGACAGCAGCGGCGCAATCTTCTCCATGCGATCCAGCGCCTTGACCCGGCTCTGTGCCTGCTTGGCCTTGCTGGCCTTGGCCTTGAAGCGGGCGATGAACTTCTGCAGGTGGGCAATCTTGTCCTGCTGCTTGGAATAGGCGTTCTGCTGCAGCTCCATCTGCTCCGCGCGCATGTCTTCGAACTTGCTGTAGTTGCCGCCGTAGCGCACCAGCTTGCCGGCGTCGATATGCAGAGTAACGTTGGTCACCGCGTCCAGGAACTCGCGGTCATGGCTGATGACGACCATGGTGCCTTCGTACTTCTTGAGCCAGGCTTCCAGCCAGACCAGGGCATCCAAGTCCAGGTGGTTGGTGGGTTCGTCCAGCAGCAGCAGGTCCGACGGGCACATCAGGGCTCTAGCCAGTTGCAAACGCATGCGCCAGCCGCCGGAGAAGCTGTTGACCGGGTTCTCCAGTTCGGTGGTCTTGAAGCCCAGGCCCAGGATCAGCGCCTGGGCACGCGCCGGCGCATCGTGCTCGCCAGCATCGTGCAGGGCCATGTAGGCGTGGGCCATGCGGTCGTAGTCGTCGGTGGCTTCGGCGGCCGTGACTTCCTGGCGTGCGGCCAGCAGCACTGTGTCGCCCTCGACCACGAAGTCGGTGGCGTTCTGATCGGTTTCGGGCATGTCCTGGGCCACCTGGCCCATGCGCCATTGGGCGGGGATGAAGTATTCACCGGCGTCCTCATGCAGGTTGCCGTTCAGCAGCGCGAACAGCGAGGATTTGCCGGCGCCATTGCGGCCGACCAGACCGACTTTTTCGCCGGGGTTGAGGGTGACGGAGGCGCCTTCCAGCAATACCTTGGCGCCGCGGCGCAGGGTGACGTTTTTTAAAGTGATCATGTTTGGTAGTCGTTATTTGTTTGAATCATTTCTGCGCCTGGTGGTGGGCCGGATCGCGGGGTGCTGCGAAATTCCGTGTCCCCCGCCCGCTTTGCGGGCTCCTCCTTTACCTGCGCTTCGCAGCACCCCGCGCTCCTGCTGTGCGGCGGCTACAGGTACGCATGCAGAAATACAGCGCAAGTCTCCACCACTCAAGAAGCCTGACGGGCTGGGTGAGTGGCGCAGTGAGGTCAAGGAGGAGCCCGGAACGGGCGGGGGACACGAATGGAGTCATTCACCCAGCCCGTCAGGCTTCGCCCCTCGCAATAGCGTCAAAAGCGCCTCGCGAGCAACCAACAACACCTGGTCTTCTCCCGCACTGGTTTCCAACCACACCACTTCCAATTCTGGAAAGGCCGCTTCAAAGAAGTTGCGCTCGTTACCGACCTCAAGCACCAGCACGCTGCCGGGTGCCATGACGGCGGGCGCCTCGGCGAACAGGGTACGCACAAAATCCATGCCGTCTGTCCCGCCGGCCAGGGCCAGGGTTGGCTCGGCCTGGTACTCTGCTGGCAACTCGGCCATGCTCTGGGCGTTCACATACGGCGGATTGCACAGGATCAGGTCGAACGGGCCACGGGCCTGCAAGGCCGGCGCGCGCAGGCCATCGGACTCGAGCAAGGTGATGCGATCCTGCAAGCCGTGCTTGTCGACGTTGATGCGCGCCACCGCCAGCGCGTCGCTGGACAGGTCGGAGCCGGTGATTACAACGTCGGGGTAGGTCAGGGCGGCAATAACCGCCAGGCTGCCGTTGCCGGTGCACAAATCCAGCACGTTGTGGGTGGACTCCTTCAGCCAGTAGTCGATGCTGCCGTCGACCATGAGTTCGGCAATCAGCGAACGCGGCACGATGACGCGCTCGTCCACATAGAACGCCACGCCCTGCAGCCACGCCTCCTGCGTGAGGTAGGCGGCCGGTTTGCGGGTCTGGATGCGCGCTTCCAAAAGTGTAGCAACATGCTCAATATCCACGAGGGCTACTGGCATTTTTTCCTCGGAGTCATTGCCGCTAAGTGGTGTATCCAGCGGCAAGCCCAGGCGCCACAGCACCAGCCAGGCGGCCTCGTCAAAGGCGTTGGTCGTGCCATGGCCAAAGGAGACCTGGGCCAGTTCCAGCTTCCGGGCGCTGGATTCAATCAGTTCGAGCAAGGTCACTGGGAAACCTCCGTGCTCCGCACTGCGGTGCGAGCTTGCTTGGGAACGGCCCGGCGCGGCGCTCATGCGCTGGCCTTGGCGTTCAGGTTTTCCAGCACCCGGCGGTAGATGTTTTTCAGCGGCTCAATGTCGGCCACCTTCACATACTCGTTTATCTTGTGGATGGTTGCATTGGGCGGGCCGAACTCGATCACCTGCGGGCAGACCTGGGCGATGAAGCGCCCGTCACTGGTGCCGCCGGTGGTGGACAGCTCGGTGCGAATGCCGGTTTCAGCCAGGATGGCATCCTGCACGGCGCCCACCAGCGTGCCCGGCGTCGTCAAGAAGGGGAGGCCGCCGATGGTCCAGGCCAGATCGTATTCCAGCTCGTGCTTTTCCAGCACCCGGGCCAGGCGCTTTTGCAGGGACTCCGGCGTGGATTCGGTGGAGAAACGGAAGTTGAAGTCAATCACCACCGCACCCGGAATCACATTGCTGGCACCGGTGCCGCCGTGGATGTTGCTAACCTGCCAGGTAGTGGGCGGGAAGAAGGCGTTGCCCTTGTCCCATTCCACGGTGACCAGCTCCGCCAGCGCGGGTGCCGCCAGATGGATGGGGTTCTTGGCCAGGTGCGGGTAGGCAATGTGGCCCTGCACCCCCTTGACCGTGAGCTTGCCGCTCATGGTGCCGCGCCGGCCGTTCTTGATCATGTCGCCGGTGCGCTCGACCGAGGTTGGCTCGCCGACGATGCAGTAGTCCAGCGTTTCACCACGGGCTTGCAACGCCTTGCAGACGACCACGGTGCCGTCGTTGGCCGGGCCTTCCTCGTCGCTGGTCAGCAGCAGGGCGATGTTGAGCGTCGGATTGGGGTTGGCGGCAATGAATTCCTCAATGGCCACCACAAAGGCAGCCAGCGACACTTTCATGTCGCTGCTGCCACGGCCATACAACTTGCCGTCGCGGTGGCTGGGCGTGAACGGTGCGCTGCGCCATTCGCCCAGCGGGCCAGTGGGCACCACATCGGTATGACCGGCAAAAACCAAGGTTTTTGCCGGTGCGTCGGTTGCTACATATTTAGTAGCTGCCTGCGCATATTCCACGAGGGCTGCAGGCCGTTTTGCCCATAAATTGGTGACGGAAAAGTCGTCTGGTCCGCTGACGATGGTTTCGCACTGGAAGCCGATGGCTTTTAATCGCTGGGCAATCAGGTCCTGGCATCCTGCATCTTCCGGGGTGACCGAGGCGCGGGCAATCAGTTGCTCGGCCAGGTGAAGCGTTGCGCTCATCAATGTTTGACATCCAGGGTAATTTCGGTGAACGACGCTTCTTCGTGTTCCTCTTGCGCAGCGACGGGCTGCGTGGCCTTGGTGAAGTCGTTCTGCAGACGCCACATCAGATTGGTTGGCGAGTCGGCGTGGGCCAGACCTTCCTTGCGGTCGATGACGCCTTCGACGATCAGGCGGGCGATGTCGTGCTCGAAGGACTGCGAGCCTTCGGCCATGGATTTTTCCATGGCTTCCTTGACGCCGGAGAAGTCGCCTTTTTCGATCAGTTCGGCAATCAGCTTGGTGTTGAGCAGAACTTCCACAGCGGGTATGCGGGTGCCGGCGGTGTTGCGCATCAGGCGTTGCGACACCACGGCCTTGAGCGCTGCTGCCAAATCGCCCAGCATGGTCTGGCGGACTTCCACGGGGTAGAAGCTCAGAATCCGGTTCAGTGCCTGGTAGCTGTTGTTAGCGTGCATGGTTGCCAGGCACAGGTGGCCCGATTGCGCATAGGCCAAGGCTGCTGACATGGTTTCGCGGTCACGGATTTCGCCGATCAGGATCACGTCGGGCGCCTGGCGCAGCGCGTTCTTGAGTGCCACCTGCAGGGATTTGGTGTCGGTGCCGACCTCGCGCTGGTTGATGACAGACTTCTTGTTCTTGAACAGAAATTCGACCGGGTCCTCGATGGTCAGGATGTGGCCGGACACCTGGGCGTTGCGGTGGTCGATCATGGACGCCAGCGTCGTGCTCTTGCCCGCGCCGGTGGCGCCGACCATCAGCATCAGCCCGCGCTTTTCCATGATCAGGTCGCCCAGGATCGGTGGCAGGTACAGGTCTGCCAGGGCTGGCACATCCACGGCGATGTAGCGGAACACCGCCGCAATGCTGCCGCGCTGGCGCATGGCGCTAACCCGGAAACGCCCAACCCCGGCAATCGGGAAGCCCATGTTCAACTCGTTCTCGGAATCCAGCTCGGCCATGCGCTCGGGCGGCAGGATTTCGGCTAGCAGGTTGCGCGGCGCGTCGAACGGGAGCGACTGGTTATTGATGGGCACGCACTGGCCGTTGATCTTGATCAGTGCGGGCGAGTTGGCCGACAAATACACGTCCGATGCCTTCTTTTCGCTCATCAGGCGAAGAATGCGTTCCATTGTGCCGGGTGGGTTTGTCGTCGCCATGGTTCAGCCTCGGTTGATAAACGGAAAAACTCAGTCGCGCAGCAGGTCGTTCAGCGAGGTCTTGGCGCGGGTCTGTGCGTCCACGCGCTTGACGATGACGGCGCAGTACAGGCTGTACTTGCCATCGGCACTGGGCAGGTTACCTGCCACCACGACCGAGCCGGATGGCACGCGGCCATAGTGCACTTCGCCGGTGGCGCGGTCATAGATCTTGGTGCTCTGCCCGATGTAAACGCCCATGGAGATCACCGAGTTTTCCTCGATGATGACGCCTTCAACAATTTCCGAGCGCGCGCCAATGAAGCAGTTGTCTTCAATGATGGTCGGGCCGGCCTGCATGGGTTCGAGCACGCCACCAATGCCAACGCCACCGGACAGGTGCACGTTCTTGCCGATCTGGGCGCAGGATCCGACGGTGGCCCATGCGTCCACCATGGAGCCTTCGTCCACGTAGGATCCGATGTTGCAGTACGAGGGCATCAGGATCACGCCCTTGGCCTGGTAACTGCCCCGGCGCGCAACGGCCGGCGGCACCACGCGCACGCCGGTGGCCTTCATTTCCTCAGCGCTCAGGTTGGAGAACTTGGTAGCGACCTTGTCATAAAAGCCCAGGCTGCCGGCTTGCATGATTTCATTGTCCTTCAGGCGGAAGGAGAGCAGCACGGCCTTCTTGATCCACTGGTGGGTGGTCCACTGGCCCACGCCGTCGCGGGTGGCCACGCGCAGGCGACCGGCATCGAGTTCGTTCAGTACATGCTCAACGGCGTCACGTACTTCGGCGGGAGCGGTAGCTGGGGAGATGTTGGCGCGGTCGTCCCACGCGGTGTCGATGATTTGCTGGAGTTGTTGGCTCATGAACGGCTTTCTTGGGATTTAACAAACTGGACGATGCGCTCGGCGGCTTCCACGCATTCTGCGGTTTCGGCCACCAGGGCCATGCGGATGCGGTTGGCGCCAGGGTTGACGCCTCGGGCTTCGCGCGCCAGAAAGCTGCCGGGCAAGACCGTCACATTGTAAGTAGCGTACAGGTCGCGTGCGAAGTCGGTGTCGCTGCCCTTGACCCCAGCCCACAGGTAGAAGCCTGCATCGGGCAGGGCCACGTCCAGTACATCGGCCAGCAGCGGGGTCACCCTGGCAAATTTGGCACGGTACTGCTCGCGGTTGTCACGCACATGCGCCTCGTCGTCCCAGGCGGCAATGCTGGCGGCCTGCACCACGGTGCTCATCGCGCTGCCATGGTAGGTGCGGTACAGCAGGAATTGTTTGATCAGGGCCGCGTCGCCCGCCACGAAACCGCTGCGCATGCCGGGCACATTGCTGCGCTTGGACAGGCTGGTGAAGGCGACCAGGTTCTTGAAGTCGGCCCGGCCCAGGCGCGCCGCCGCTTCCAGACCGCCCAGCGGCGGCTCCTCACGGAAGTAGATCTCGCTGTAGCACTCGTCGGACGCAATCACGAAGCCATGGCGGTCGCTTAAGGAGAACAGCTTCTTCCACTCTGCGAGTGGCATGACTGCACCCGTCGGATTGCCGGGTGAACAGACGTAGAGCAGTTGGGTCTGAGCCCAGACGGCCTCGGGCACGCTGTCCCAGTCCTGGGCAAAGTTGCGTGCCGGATCGGATGGCACAAAGTACGGCTGCGCGCCGCACAGGAAGGCCGCGCCTTCGTAGATTTGGTAGAAGGGATTCGGGCAGACCACGGTGACCGGCTGGTCCGATGTGACCTGTTTGGCCGGGTTGACCACGGTCTGCGCAAAGGCGAACAGGGCCTCGCGCGAGCCGTTGACCGGCAGGATCTGCGTGGCGATGTCCAGTTCCAGCCCGTAGCGGCGTTGCAGCCAGCGGCCAATGGACTGGCGCAGACCCAAAACGCCACCGGTGGCGGGATAGACCGACAGGCCACCCTGCGGATCGTTGATCGCATCGCAATAAGCCTGCTTGATGAGTGCGGGTGTGGCGTGCCGCGGTTCACCAATGCCCAGGCTGATGGGGGTGTATGCGGGGTTGGGCGTGACCGGGGCAAACAATTGCCGCAGACGCTCGAAAGGATAGGCCTGCAGGCGTGACAGATTCGGGTTCATGGGCCGCTATTATCCCCGAGCAGTTGCTACACTGTGCGGCCGAGGTCTTAGGCCTCTCGGCATTTTCTCTGTGCGTTCAAGGAGCCATCGATGTCACCAACTTCGCCCCATGGCCAAACCTGGGTTTATCTGGACATTGCCCGGGCAGTAGAACAGGTTGGCACCATGGAGACCCTGCGCAGCATGTTGCCCATGTTGCAGGAGTTGCTGGAGCGGGATCTTCCGCAAATTGAGCAGTTTCTGGCCGATGGTGATGTCCGTTCCGCCAACCCGTTGTTGCACTCCCTCAAGGGCTGCATGCCGATCTTTTGCGCGCCGGCGCTGTGTGAGCATCTGGCCCAGGTGGAGCAGTTGAGCAAGGCCGGTGGCAGTGCCGAAGTCGGCGACGCCTATGCCCGGCTCAGTCCCAGCATGCAGCGCCTGCAAGCCGAGGTGGCGCAGTATCTGGCCCAAGATTCCGATTCGGCCTGACAGGCCCAGTTTGGTGCCAGACGCTATCCGTCATTTCCGGGGTTTCTTGCGTCCCTTGGTGGTCACAGGAGGCGCAGTGGGTTTGACCTGATCACCGAGTAGGCCCTTGAGGGGGCAAATTCTGAGGGCGGGGCATTTGGCGCAACCAGCCACCACGGCAATGGGACACAGGGTCATAAAGTACTTTCGTCAGTAACACACAAGGGCGCCCAGTATGCGCCCGCTGTACGGCGTCTGGCGGGTTGCGATTCGTAATAGACTTGGTTCACCAGCCTGAAAGGGTTGAAACGCTTGGAGTGTTGAAGTGGACATCAAAAGAGCACGGATCGTTGTCGTTGAGGACGAAAAGGTGATGAGCACCTTCATTCTCAGCACGCTGCGCCGTATCGGAATATTAGACTTGTATGCGTTTCCGGACGGTGCGACCGCCTTACGTGAGGTTGTCAAGCTCAAACCCGATTTGATTCTGACGGATATCCACATGCAGCCGGTTGGCGGCATTGAGTTTGTCCGGCAACTGCGCTCCCTCCCCAACAACCAGTTGAGCAATACCAAGGTCATTTTCCTGAGCGCTGATTCCAGTGCTGCAACCGTTGGCGAGGTGTTGCCCCTGGGAGTGGCGGGCTATATGGTGAAGCCCCCGACCCTGAATGCGCTGGCTGCCAAGATCGAGGCGGCCCTGCGCGACTAGCCCCCAATTGCCCACACGGGGCGCCTGTGTCCGCCGCCTGGGCACCTGCACGGTATCATTGCACCACCTTGGCTACGGGGGATGCTCCGTAAATGCCAATGAAATCAATCACTTAGCCCAAGTCTCCTTCTTCAGTGCGTCTCAATTCCATCAAGTTATCCGGGTTCAAGTCCTTTGCGGAACCGACCAATTTCCTGTTACCAGGCCAATTGGTGGGCGTGGTGGGACCCAACGGCTGCGGCAAGTCCAACATCATGGATGCCGTGCGCTGGGTGTTGGGTGAAAGCAAGGCCAGTGAGTTGCGTGGTGAGTCCATGCAGGACGTGATCTTCAATGGCACCACCACCCGCAAGCCGGCCAGCCGTTCCAGTGTGGAGCTGATTTTTGACAATGCCGACCACAGAGCCGGCGGTCAGTGGGGCCAGTTTGGCGAGATCGCGGTCAAGCGCGTGCTGACCCGCGACGGGACGTCGAGCTACTTCATCAATAACCAGCCGGTGCGCCGCCGCGACGTGCAGGACGTGTTCCTCGGCACCGGACTGGGCCCGCGCGCCTACGCCATCATCGGCCAGGGCACGATCAGCCGCATCATCGAATCCAAGCCGGAAGAGTTGCGCCTGTTTCTGGAAGAGGCGGCTGGTGTTTCCAAATACAAGGAGCGCCGCCGCGAGACCGAAAACCGCCTGGCCGACACGCGCGAGAACCTGACCCGCGTCGAAGACATCCTGCGTGAACTCACCGCCAATCTGGAGAAACTGGAGAAGCAGGCCGAGGTCGCGCAAAAGTACAACGCGCTGCAGGCCGACGTCACACTCAAGCAGCATCAACAGTGGTTTTTGAAGCGTTCTGAGGCGCTGGCGGACCAGGCCAAGGTTAAGGCCGATGCCTCCAGCGCCGTCAACGCGCTGGAAAGCCGCATGGCCGACCTGCGCCATATCGAGGCCGACCTGGAAACCGTTCGCCAGGCCCACTACGCGGCGGGCGATCAGGTCAACCAGGCCCAGGGTCTGTTGTACGAAGCCAGCACCGATGTCGGTCGCCTGGAAGCCGAAATCCGTTTTGTGGTCGAAGGCCGCCAGCGTGCCGAACAGCGCCTGCAAACCCTGCAGGAGCAGATTGGCCAATGGGCAGCCCGCAAGGAAGATGCCGAAGCCGAGATCGAACGCCTGGCCGAGCTGGCCCTGCTGGGTGATGAACAGACAGAGCTGTTGTCGGCGCAGGTCGAGGAGCAGGCCCAGCAATTGCCAGAACTGGAAGACGCCTTGTCAGCCGCCCAGTCTGCCGCCAACAACCAGCGCGGCTCCGTGATGCAGGTGCAGCAGCAGATCCAGGTGCTGGCCGCCGAACAGCGCAGCATCGAAGAACAATACCGCCAGGTATCCACCCGCCGTGAACGCCTGGTGGTGGACCGCAATGGACTGGCCGCACCGGATGAGGCGCGCCTGCAGGATCTGGAGCTGCAACTGGCGCAGGCCCAGGAAACAGCAGCCGTGGCCGATGCCCGCCTGCAGGAGTTGCAGGAAGCACTGCCCCAGCGCGACGAGGCCCGCCGCACCCAGCAACAAGTTGTCAATGACGAGTCCGCACGCCAGGCCGATCTGTCGGCCCGACTGGAAGCCTTGAAAGCCTTGCAGGAAAAGGTCAAGACCGATGGCAAGCTCCAGCCCTGGCTGGCCAAACACGGACTCGACCATTTGCAGGGCCTGTGGACCCACATCCATATCGAACAGGGTTGGGAAAACGCACTGGAAGGCGCGTTGCGTGAGCGGCTTGCGGCTTTGGAGGTGTCCCGCCTGGAACTGGTGCGTGCCTTTGCCGTTGACGCACCACCGGCCAAGCTGGCCTTCTTCAGCCCACCTTTGGCGGCAGCGCCGCAGCCGGCATCGACCATGCCCCGGCTGGCCGATTTGTTGCGCATCAACGAGGCCGGGCAAAAGGCCATCCTGCAGGACTGGTTGCAGGGTTGTTTTACGGCCACCAGTTTTGAAGATGCTCTGGCGCAGCGCGGCGCATTGCAGCCTGGCGAGAGTATTTACGTCAAGTCCGGCCATGTGGTTACGGCCCACAGCGTGAGTTTTTATGCGCCGGATTCGGAACAGTCCGGTCTGTTGGCCCGCGCCCAGGAAATCGAGAACCTGGAAAAGGAGTTGCGTGCCCAGGCCATGATTGCTGACGAGGCCCGCGCCGCACTGATCCGCGCCGAAGCCGCCTATGCCGACGCCTCGCAGCGCCTGGTCAGCGTGCGCCGTGAAGCGACCGAGTCACAAACTGCAGCCCATGCGCTGCAGGTCGAAACCTTGCGCCTGTCGCAGATGGCCGAACAGGCCCGTGCCCGCAGCGCCCAGATCGATGCCGATCTGGCCGAGGTGCAGGCACAACTCGATGATTTGCAGGAACGCCGGGTCACGGCTGAAGGAACTTTCGAATCCCTGGACATGCAACTGGCCGACAGCCAGGAGCGCCACGCCCAGCTGGACGAGCGTGTCATCGAGGTGCAGCGCAAGCTGACCCAATGCCGCGAGCAGCAGCGCACGCTGGAGCGCCAGGCGCAGGAAGCCCAGTTTGCCCAGCGCAGCCTGCAAGCCCGTACCGCCGAATTGGCCCGTACGGTGGACACCGCGAATCAGCAGACCGATTCGGTCCATGCCGAAGTGCAGCGCGCGCGTGATGAACTCTCGCGTCTGACCGATGCCGCCGCCCAGGCGGGGTTGCAAAACGCCCTGGCCCTGAAGCTGGAGCGCGAACAGGCCCTGGGTGCCCGGCGCAGCGAATACGACGACCTGACCGCCAAACTGCGCGCCAGCGATGAGCGCCGCCTGCAACTGGAGCGCGAGTTGGAGCCGCTGCGTCAGCGCATCACCGAATTCCAGCTCAAGGAACAGGCCGCGCGCCTGGGGTTTGAGCAGTACGAACAGCAGTTGCAGGATGCCCAGGCTGACCTGGAGGCCATTGAGCAGTCGGTCAAGGACGGCAATGTGCGCCTGATGGGCATGCAAAGCGAAATCGACCGCCTGCACCGCGAGATTGCGGCCCTGGGCGCCGTCAACCTCGCCGCGCTGGACGAACTGGCCGCGGCGCGGGAACGCAAGCAGTTTCTGGACGCCCAGAACGCCGACCTGGCCCAGGCCATGCAGACGCTGGAAGACGCGATCCGCAAGATCGACGCCGAAACGCGCGAAATGCTCTCGGGTACCTTCGACCAGGTCAACCAGCATTTTGGGCGCATGTTCCCCGAACTTTTTGGCGGTGGCAATGCCCGTCTGGTGATCACAGGCGACGAGATTCTGGATTCCGGCGTGCAGGTCATTGCGCAGCCGCCGGGCAAGAAAAACCAGACCATTCACCTGCTGTCGGGTGGCGAAAAGGCGCTGACCGCGATTGCGTTGGTGTTTGCGATCTTTCAGTTGAATCCCGCACCGTTCTGCCTGCTGGACGAGGTCGATGCGCCGCTGGACGATGCCAACACCGAGCGGTATGCCAAACTCGTGCGCAGCATGAGCAAAGAAACCCAATTCCTTTTCATCAGCCACAACAAGATCGCCATGGAAATGGCGGAGCAACTCATTGGCGTGACCATGCAGGAGCAAGGCGTATCGCGCATCGTGGCGGTGGACATGGAGTCCGCCATCACCTTGGCAGAGCTAGCCTAAAACACTATGAGCAATTTACAGATTGGATTGGCAATCGCCGGTGGCGTGATTCTCGCCGCCGTGGTGGCGCATGGCGCCTGGAGCTCGCGCCGTAACGCCCCGCGCCAGGCCGCACCGGAACCCGCCAGTGAATTGCCGGCAGACTCCCTGCGCGAACCGGTTTTCGGGGATCTGGAGCATGAAAGCCAGCCCATGAGCGTGCCCAGCCTGGCACGCCGCTCGGCCATGGATTCCTTGATCGATGTCATCGCCACGGTTGCCCTGGATGGCCCCCATGTGCTGGTGTCCGGGGAGGCCGCGATTGCCGCCATGCCGGCCACGCGCCGTGCCGGCAGCAAGCCCTTTGCGATTGAAGGCTACAACGTGAGCACCCTGGCCTGGGAAGTACCCGTGCCGGGCCACCGCTACGGCGGCTTTCAGGCTGGTGTGCAACTGGCCAACCGCTCGGGTGCGCTCAACGAAATCGAATACTCCGAGTTCGTCGTCAAGACCCAGGCCTTTGCCGACGCCATCAATGCCACACCAGAATTTCCGGAAATGCTGGAAGAAGTGGCCCGCGCCCGAGAGCTGGACCAGTTTGCCAGCGCGCACGATGCCCAACTCGGCTTCACCATTCGCGCGCGCAATGCGTCCTGGAGCCCGGGCTATGTGCAGCAAAACGCTGCGCGCCTGGGTTTTATCGCTGGGGTCATTCCCGGGCGCATGGTTCTGCCGGCCAGTGCGGAAGGCCTGGCGCCGGTTCTGGTGCTGAGTTTTGATTCACAGGCCGCGTTGGCCGAAGACCCCGCACAGTCGGCCATCCGCGACATTGCGCTGCATCTGGATGTGGCCCAGGTGGACCGCAACGAGCAGCCATTCGAGCGCATGCGCGAAGTGGCGGCCGGCCTGGCGCAGGGCATGGATGGCGTGGTGACCGACGACAACGGCCAACTGCTGACCGCCCAGACCATGGACCAGATCGGCTCCGAGCTGCAGATTCTGTATGACACGCTGGAACAGCGTGACCTGGCCGCCGGCTCACTGCTGGCAAGGCGCCTGTTTGCCTGAACACCGTCGGGGGCTGGGCATGGACGACAACCTCGATTTGTTTGGTCCGGCAGCGACACCGCAGCCGGACCCGGCGCGTGTCCAGGAACTGCACCGCCTGCTGCACACCTACGCCCACCAGTACTACGTGCTGGACACCCCCCAGGTGCCGGATGCCGAGTACGACCGGCTGTTCCAGGAGTTGCAGGCACTGGAGGCCAGTCACCCGGAATGGATCACACCCGACTCGCCGACCCAGCGCGTCGGCGGCAAGCCGCTGGACCAGTTCGCAGGCGTGCGCCACGCCGTGCCCATGCTCAGCATCCGCACCGAAACCGACACCGAGGCCAGCGGCGCGCAAAATTTTGATACCCGGGTGCGCAAGGAACTGGGCCTGACGGATGCCGACCCGGTCGTGGAGTATGTGGCCGAGCTCAAATTCGACGGCCTGGCCATGAACCTGCGCTACGAGCATGGCGTGCTGGTGCAGGCCGCCACGCGCGGCGATGGCGAGACGGGCGAAGACGTGACGCAAAACATCCGTACCATTGGCCAGATTCCTCTGCGGCTTCCGGACAATGTGCCCCCCGTGCTGGAAGTGCGCGGTGAGGTGTATATGCGCCGCGACGACTTTGAAGCCCTCAACGAACGCCAGCGTCAGCGCATTGCCGCCGGAGAGAAGGGCGAAAAGACCTTTGTGAACCCGCGCAACGCCGCCGCTGGTGCCGTGCGCCAGTTGGACCCCGCGATTGCCGCCCAGCGCCCATTGAGCTTTTTTGCCTATGGTCTTGGTGAGGTTACGCCGGCGCAACAGGGCGGTCCGAGCTTTGGCACCCATTACGAGATGCTCCAGACCTTGAAGTCTTGGGGTTTTCCGGTTGCAGCCCTCGTGGATATTGCGCAAGGCGCTCCTGAATTGATAGCGTATCATCAGCGCATTGGTGCCACACGCGACCAGCTTACGTACGACATTGACGGTGTGGTCTACAAGGTCAACAGCCTGGCCCTGCAACAGCAATTGGGTTTTGTCACGCGCGAGCCGCGCTGGGCGGTGGCGCACAAATACCCGGCACAGGAACAGATGACCAAGGTCTTGGGGATTGACGTGCAGGTTGGGCGCACGGGCAAACTCACCCCGGTGGCCAAGCTCGCACCGGTGTTCGTCGGCGGAGTTACCGTCACCAATGCCACGCTGCACAACGAGGACGAGGCCCGGCGCAAGGACGTGCGGATTGGCGACACCGTGGTCGTGCGCCGCGCGGGCGACGTGATCCCGGAGGTGGTGTCGGTCCTGTTGGAGAAGCGGGTTGGTGACGCGCCGTTGTTCACGATGCCGCACACATGCCCGGTATGTGGCTCGGCCGCCGTGCGGGAAGAGGGCGAGGCCGACTACCGTTGCACCGGCGGGTTGTTTTGCAGCGCCCAGCGCAAGCAGGCCATCCTGCACTTTGCTCAGCGCCGTGCGGTGGAGGTGGAAGGCCTGGGTGACAAGCTGGTGGATCAACTGGTGGATGCCGGCATCGTCAACACCTTGCCCGATCTGTACCGGCTGGGGCTGACGGCGCTTGCGGCTCTGGATCGCATGGCCGACAAGTCCGCACAGAACCTACTAGAGGCGCTGCAGAAGTCGAAGCAGACTACGCTGCCGCGTTTTCTGTTCGGCCTGGGCATTCGCCATGTGGGCGAGGCCACCGCCAAGGCGCTGGCTCGTCACTTTGGCCAACTGGACCGCATCATGGATGCCACGGTTGAACAACTGTTGGCGGTTGCCGACGTCGGCCCTATCGTCGCCGAAAGCATTCGGACCTTCTTCGACCAGACCCACAACCGCGAAGTGGTGGAGCAGTTGCGTGCCTGCGGCCTGACCTGGGAGGAAGGCGAACCCGCAGTTCAAGCTCCCAAACCACTGGCGGGCAAGACCTTTGTGCTGACCGGAACCTTCCCCACTCTGAGCCGCGACCAGGCCAAGGATTTGCTGGAAGCGGCAGGCGCCAAGGTGGCCGGATCGGTCAGCAAGAAGACGGACTATGTGGTGGCTGGCGCTGAGGCTGGCAGCAAGCTGGAAAAGGCTTTGGTCCTCGGCGTCTCGGTCATCGATGAAGCCACCATGAATACCCTGCTGCAGGGAAAACCGCAAGGAGAACCAGATGGCAATGCGTGACATCCTAAAAATGGGCGACCCCCGCCTGCTGCGCATGGCCAAGCCGGTGCCGCAGGAGGGTTTTGACTCTGACGCGCTGCACCTGCTGGTCAGCGACCTGCTGGATACCATGGCGAGCGCCAACGGCGCCGGCCTGGCCGCACCGCAGATCGGTGTGGACCTGCAGGTTGTGGTGTTCGGCAGTCGCGACTCCAATCCGCGCTACCCGGATCGCCCGTTGGTGCCGCCCACGGTGCTGGTCAATCCGGTCATCACGCCGTTGACTTCCAGTGGCGCGGTTGCGGGCGACATGCCCGAGGAAGAGGATTGGGAGGGCTGCCTGTCGGTGCCCGGGCTGCGCGCCAAGGTGCCGCGTTGGTCGCACATTCGCTACACCGGCTTCGACCAGTATGGCGATCCGATTGATCGCACGGTTCAGGGTTTTCATGCCCGGGTGGTGCAACACGAGTGCGACCATCTGTGGGGCAAGCTCTACCCGATGCGGGTGCGAGATTTCTCCCAGTTTGGCTACACTGAGGTGCTATTCCCGGAACTCGCATGATGCAAATGAGCCCTGAACTCACCAAGAAGCTGACCGCAGCAGTGGATGGCATGCCCGCCTTCCCCAAAAGCGTGCAGCGGGTGCTGGAGCTCACGCGCGATGTCAACAGCACGCCCAAGGATTTGGTCGAGGTCATCGACAAGGACCCGGTGCTGACGGTCAAGATTCTGAAGGTCGTCAACTCTGCCTACTACAGCCTGCCCAAGCAGATCACCTCGGTGGGCCACGCCGTGGTGTACCTGGGTTTCAACACCATCAAGAACCTGGCCCTGAGCATTGCCGCCATCGGCATGCTGCCCAAGAGCAACGAAGCAGGTTTCGACGGGCAGCAATACCTGCTGCATTCACTGGCCACGGCGGCCATCGCCAAGCAGTTGGCCTTGAAAGTGGATGATGCCGATCCCATGGACTGTTTCATTGCCGGTCTGTTGCATGACTTCGGCAAGGTGGTGCTGGCGCAGTTCCTGCCGCATGAGTTCAAGACTGCACTGGAGGTCAGCCAGACCCAGGGAACGTCCCTGCACCTGGCGTTGCGTGCAGTGCTGGGCGTGGACCACGCGGTGGTGGGCGCCATGCTGGTCGAGAAATGGCGTTTTGCACCCCATCTGGTGGAAACCATTCGCCACCAGTACGGCCCCGAGTTGACCGATTCGGACATGATCGCCTGCGTGTTCGGCGCCAACCAGATCGCCAAGAAGCTGAACTTTGGAGCCGCCGGCAACAGCCTGGTGGAGGAGTTTCCGCCCGCTGTGGCCAAGCGCCTGGGCGGTACTCTGGACGAGGTCATTGCATCGCTGGGTGACCTGACACCGTTGTTTGAGGAAGCCCAGATTTTTTCGAAAATCTGACGCAGGCATGGCCGGACGCGTCCAGGTTGTCCGCTGGCCTTGGTACCATTGCGCATGCCCTTGATCAAGCACCACCACCAAGTCTTGCTGTGGCTGGTGGGGGGCCTTGCGCTGTTGTGGTCTGCCGTCGTTTGGGATGGGCAGCGAACCGAAGAGCAGGCGCTGGAAAACAGCCGCCGGGAAACCGCTGCGTGGGCCATGACTTTCGCCAGCCAGGCTCAGTCCATCTTTGTGTATGCCGACCATGCGCTGATGGCATTGCGGCAGACCTGGGTGAACCGCCCAGCCGACATATCCGATGCGGTGCGACTGCACCAGGAAGCCATGGGCGACGCGATCCTGCAGGTCGCCATCATCGATGCCAAGGGTTACCTAGTGTTCAGCAGTCTGGGCCTGCCCAAGGAGCCCTCTTTTCTGGGTGACCGTGAGCATTTCACGGTGCACCGGGCGCTGATGGAAGACACGCTGTTCGTCAGCCGGCCGGTCAAGGGACGGGTTTCCGGCAAGTGGTCGATCCAGATGACCCGGCCGATTTTTGTGCAGGGGCAGTTTGGTGGCGTGGTGGTGATCTCGGTGGACCCGGATCACTTCGTCCGCTTCTACCGCGCCACCGGCCTGGGAAGCAATGGCTCGGCGCGCATGGTGCGTGATACCGGTGAAGTCATGGCCCGCTCCAGTGGCCAGGAAAAGTATGTGGGCAAAGTGATGAACCCCACGCCCTTTGCCGACCCCGGTGCGCCCCAGCAGGGAAGTTTCCGCCGCAATGCGCAGGCGGATGGGGTGGAGCGCCTGTCCAGCTATTACCGGTTGCCTCAGTATGGCCTGAGCGTGCTTGTGGGCGCCAGCATTGAGGACATCCTGGCACCGGTGCGCGTCCAGCAGCGCAAGGCCGTGTTGGCGGGTGTGCTGGTCAGCCTGTTGTTATCCCTGATCACCTGGCAGTTGTTGCGCAACATGGCGCGCCAAGAGGCCGCGAACAAGGCTCTGGCCGACAGTGAAGAGCGCTTCCGCATCATTTTTGACATCCTGCCGATTGGGATCTCGCTGGGGGATCACGAGGGCCGTCTGGTCGATTTCAACACTGCGGCCGAGAAAATGCTGGGGGCCAGCAAGGCCGAGTACTTGGCGCGAGGAGACGACTGGCAGGTCTTCCGGCCCGATGGCACACCCATGCCGCGAACCGAATTCGCCACTGAGCGGGCCTTGGTCGAGCGGCACAGCGTGCTCGATGTTTCCATGGAGATGCGCACTCCCAGCGGCAGCCTCTGGTTGAGCGCCAATGCGACGCCGCTGGACCATCCGCGCTATGGCGTGGTGGGCGCCTTTGTGAATATCAGCGACCGTGTTCGCGCAGAGGCCGAGACCCGCCAGGTGATGCAGGCGGCCAGTGAGGTCATTTGGCTCAGCGACCGAGCGGGGAAATTCACCTTCGTCAATGCCGCTGCATGTGAAATGCTGGGCTACTCCCAGGACGAGATGCTGGCGATGCGCATCCCGGATCTGCTCCCGCAAGAGGATATCGACCGCCTAGTGGCAACGGTCGAGGAGCTTGAAACCCAGGCCTTTGTGCGGCGGGAGTGGTGGCTCAAGCGCAAGGAGTGGGGCACCGTGCTGGTGGAGCTGGTCAACCAGCGGCTGGGGGCGGACCGCTATCTCACCATCGGGCACGAGATCGGCGAGCGCAAGCGGGCTGAACACAAGCTGCAACTGGCCGCCAGCGTGTTCACTCACGCCCGCGAGGGCATCATGATCACCGATGCCGACGGCACCATCATCGATGTGAACGACACGTTCACGCGAATCACCGGCTACAGCCGAGAAGAAGCGCTGGGGCAAAACCCGCGCATCCTCAACTCCGGCCGCCAGCCCCCCGAGTACTACACCACCATGTGGCGCGTCCTGCTGGAAACCGGGCAATGGTCCGGCGAGGTCTGGAACCGGCGCAAGAGCGGCGAGGTGTTTGCCGAGATGCAAACCGTCAGTGTGGTGCGTGATGCAGCTGGCGTGACGCAAAACTACGTGGCCCTATTCAGCGATATCACGCCGATGAAAACGCACCAGCAACAGCTGGAACACATTGCCCACTACGATGCGCTGACCCACCTGCCCAACCGCGTGTTGCTGGCGGACCGGTTGCAGCAGGCCATTCACCAGAGCCAGAGACGCCAGCGCTCGTTGGCCGTCGTGTTTCTGGACCTGGACGGCTTCAAGGCCGTCAACGACAGCCATGGCCATGCCGTGGGCGACACGCTGCTGATCGCACTGGCCGAGCGCATGAAGGGCGCCCTGCGGGAGGGCGACACGCTGGCGCGCATCGGAGGGGACGAGTTTGTGGCGATCCTGGTGGACCTGGAGCTGGCGCAAGATTGCGAGCTGGTGCTGGAGCGGCTGCTGGTGGCCGCCTCCAGCCCGGTCCAGGCGGGCGCGCTGGCGTTGCAGGTGTCGGCCAGCATGGGCGTCTCCATTTGCCCGCAGGACGGCTCCGATGCGGACCTGCTGATCCGCCATGCCGATCAGGCGATGTATGCGGCCAAACAGGCCGGCAAGAACCGCTACCACCTGTTCGATGTGGCCCACGAAACGGCGGTTCGAAGCCGGCGCGATGGTGTGGAACGCATCCGCCAGGCACTGCAGACCGGTGAATTCGTGCTGTATTACCAGCCCAAGGTGGACCTGCGCAACAACACGGTCGTCGGGGTGGAGGCGCTGATCCGCTGGCGCCACCCGGAGCGGGGGCTGCTGCTGCCGGCGGAGTTTCTGCCACTGATTGAGGACCACCCCATCAGCGTGGAACTGGGCGAATGGGTGATCAGCACGGCGCTGGCCCAGATCGCAGCCTGGCAGGCCGCCGGGTTGAACTTGCCGGTCAGCGTCAATGTCGGCGCCCTGCAACTGCAGAAAACCGGCTTTGCCAGCCGCCTGAACGAGCTGTTGCGTGCGTACCCCGATGTGTCCCCTGATCTACTGGAACTGGAGGTCCTGGAGACCAGTGCCGTTGAAGACATCGGCGCGGTGTCGCAAATCATGCACGCCTGCCGCACCGTTGGCGTGCAGTTTGCGCTGGACGATTTCGGCACCGGCTACTCCTCGCTGACCTACCTCAAGCACCTGCCGGCGGAGATGATCAAGATTGACCAGAGTTTTGTGCGTGACATGCTCAGCGATGCCGATGACATGGCCATCGTGCGCGGCATCATCGGTCTGGCTGCCGCTTTTGGCCGCCGGGTGATTGCCGAGGGCGTGGAAACCACGGCGCACGGCACGCGCCTGCTGGCCCTGGGTTGCGAGCTGGTGCAGGGGTACGGCATTGCCCGACCCATGCCAGCGGAAGATGTGCCGGCCTGGGTGGCGGGATGGAAGCCCAACCCGCAGACATCCGTCCCGGAAGCCGACCCATCATGAACTCCACGCAATCTGATCCCCAGTCGGATTCCACGCTGCGTGCCCTGCAGGTCTACATCGACGCCCGCCCGGGCACTGCCATTGCGCTGCCGTTGAATGGGTCGCTGGCCCACTCGCCTGTGGTGGCGCAAGCCGTGGCGCAACGCGTGCCCTTGGTCTGGGACGGGCAATGCGCCGGGCGCGACATGCGCTACCGGGTCGTGCCGGTGCCCGACTCCGATGGCGTCGCGCGCCGCGTTACGGCGTTTGCCGAAGACATTACCGAGCAGAAGCGGCAGCAAAGCCTGCTGCACTCGGCCCAGGAGCAACTCCATTTCGTGGCCGGGCACACCGCCGACGTGGTGTGGCAACTCGACAGCCACATGCACGTGACCGCCATCAACGACGCCGATGAGCGCCTGCGCGGCTGCCCACGGGCTGCGGTCATCGGCCAGTCGTTCATGAATCTGTTTACACCCGAAGGTCACACCATCATCGCGGATGCGCTGGCCCGCCGGCGTGGCCCCACCGCAAGGGCAGACAAGCGACAGGCGTTACGATTTGAGGCGCCCCAGGTGTGCCAGGATGGGCGCTCCGTGTGGGTGGAGGTGGTCGCCATGCCGTTTGTCGGGCCAAATGGCCAGACCGAGGGCTTCAACGGTGTCACGCGTGCGCTGGACGACCGCCGCCATCAGGAAGAATTGCTCCAGGACGCGCAACGCAAGCTGCAGTCGCAGAGTGAGGAGATCGAACAATTGCAGGCCCATCTGCACGAGCAGGTGCTGCGCGACCCCCTGACCGGCTTGCACAACCGCGTCTACCTGGATGAAACGCTGCCGCGCGAGCTGTCGCGCGCGCGCCGTGAGGAATATCCCCTGTCCATCATCCTGGTGCATGTGGACCGGTATGCCTCCCTCGTCGATGACCACGGGCTGCCCGCCGGTGATGCGGTGCTCAGGGCCTTGTCCCTGATCCTGAACCTGGGCGCCCGCGACAGTGACCTCTTCTGCCGCTACGGCAACCAGGAGTTTCTGGTGGCCCTGCCCATGATGGGCCTGGACGACGCCGAGGCGCGCGCCGAACTGTGGCGCACGGCCATGGCAGACACGCCGGTGGAGCATGCTGGCGACGCCATTTCGGTCACCCTGTCGGCTGGCATTGCGGCATTTCCTGACAATGGCGCGGACGTTGCAACCCTGCTGCAGCGCGCCAAGCAGGCAGTATTTCGCTCCCAGCAGACTGGTCATAACCGCGTGACCCGCAGTTCGGGCCATCAGGCGTACTGATTATTTCCGGCATCCACACTTCGATCAGGGTCTGTTCCTTGTGTCCCTTTGGCGGTATAACCGTCATCAGCATTACATTTCGACACATATTACAAAAAAGGGGAGGTGTACACGCATGCACCCGTCGGTGAAAACACAAAAGGTTTTGATCGTTGAAGACGAAATGATTGTTGCCCGCGATATTGAACAGCAGGTTGCGGGCCTGGGGTACCTTCCCGTCGGCATTGCCAACAGTGCCGGGCAGGCTCTGGAGATGACAGAGTCCATGCGTCCGGATCTCGTACTCATGGATATCCAGTTGGTGGGGCCAGTTGATGGCATTGCTGTTGCAGCGGCAATTCGGGAACGCTTTCGTCTGCCGGTGGTCTTTCTAACCGCCTATGCAGCGGATGCCGTTCTTGAGCGCGCGAAGCTGACCGAGCCCTTTGGCTACATTCTCAAGCCGTTCTCCGAGCGGGAATTGAGCACTACGCTGGCCATGGCCCTTTACAAGCATGGAGCAGAGACTCGCCTTCGCAACACCACGCGCCAGTTGAAAGCCTTGTCCCGCAGGGTGCTGGAGGTTCAGGAGTCGGAGCGACGGCGTGTGGCGGTGGAACTGCATGATGAACTGGGGCAGTCACTGACCGCCATCAAGATCAACCTCCAACTCAGTCAGCGCATCAAGGATCAGGCGCTTACCGACATTACGCAAGAGAACATCCGCATTGTGGAGGATGCACTCATGCAGGTGCGACGCTTGGCAACGACGTTGCGCCCGTCAATGCTTGACGACCTGGGTCTGGCGGCCGCGCTGCAGTGGGTTGCTGATCAGAGCGCGAGTCGAAGCGGGTTTTCTGTGCGTTTTCTCTATGCCCGCGCCCAACCCCGGCTGGCTGCTGATATCGAAACGGCGTGCTTTCGTATCGTTCAGGAAGCATTGACCAACATCACGCGGCATGCCCAGGCCGCACAGGTGGAGATCCAGCTGGACCGTGAGCAGGATCGGTTGGTCCTGCGGATTACCGATGATGGCTGCGGGTTCAATCTGGACGAGATGCGGACGCGCGCACTCGCTGGGGACAGCATTGGGGTCCTGGGCATGCAGGAGCGCGCCACCCTGATTGGGGGGGAACTTACGATAGAGTCAGCTCCTGGAAAAGGCAGTACCGTTGAGTTGATCGCGCCTTGGCGGATCCATGAGGAAATACAGTGACGATGGTTCGAGTTTTACTGGCAGATGATCACACCCTGGTGCGGGCAGGACTGCGCAAGTTGCTGGAGTCCATTCCCGACATGGACGTAGTGGGGGAGGCCGGTGATGGTCTGGAACTGCTGGAACTGACCGAAAAGCTGCAACCCCAATTGGTATTGATGGACATCGCCATGCCCAGGCTCAACGGCTTGGAAACCACCGGGCGGTTGGTCAAGGCTTGGCCGGACATTCGTGTTCTGATTCTGTCCATGCATCAGAACGGCGAATATGTCCGACAGGCGTTACGCCAGGGTGCCGTTGCCTATTTGCTGAAGGATGCCGCACCGCTGGAGCTTGAACTGGCGATCAGGGCGGTATTGAAAGGGGAAACCTACCTCAGCCCGGCCGTCTCAAAAGGTGTGGTGAGTGATTATGTTCATCGTTTGCGCAACGAAGACGAGCCAGCGGATGCATTGACTCCGCGTCAGCGGGAAGTCCTGCAACTCATTGCCACAGGGCAAAGCACCAAGGAAATCGCCCGCAAACTGGATTTGTCGATCAAGACCGTCGAGACCCATCGCACGCAACTGATGAAGCAACTCGATATCCATGAAATTGCCGGCCTCGTGCGATTTGCCATCCGTGCGGGGCTGGTTTCGGTCGCCGAATGAGTGACTCACGCTGCATCTGTCGAAACGGGGTACTTTTTTGGCGACTGGCAACCGCTTAGACACTTGACGACCCACTGTATTGACTGCTGATAGATCCGAACAGCGTGCCATGAACTCGAGATATCCCAGCTGGCGCTCACTCAAGACACGGGTCACGGTGGTGGCGCTGGCAGTTTTTGTGGTGGGTGTCTGGTCACTGGCTTTCTACTCCAGTCGCGTTTTGCACGGCGATCTGGAGGAGTTGTTGAGCAAGCAGCAGTTCGCCACAGTGACCATTGTGTCTGCCGTCATCAATCAGGAATTCGTCGAGCGTATTGACGCCTTGGCTCGTGTGGCGGAGAAAATCACGCCTGCGCATATGGCGGACCCCCGCTCGCTGCAGACACTGTTCGAAAACCAGCCATTGCTTCATGAATTGTTCAATGCCGGGAACTTTGTCACCGGGGTGGATGGAACAGCCATTGCGTCGGTTCCTGTCTCGTTGGACCGGGTAGGCGTGAACTATCTGGACCGTGCCAACATCGCCGCGGCCCTGACGCAAGGACGCTCGTCCGTCAGTGAACCGATGATGGGCAAGCGGGTCGGGGGACCGGTTCTGTCGATAGCAACACCCGTACGGGATGCCCAAGGAGCGGTCGTGGGTGCTCTGGCAGGCGTGGTGAATCTGAGTCAGCCCAATTTTCTGGACCTGATACTCGGTGAACGCTACGGCAACGGGAATAGCAGCGTCTACATATTGGTGGATCCCGAGCATCGCCGCGTTGTCACCGCGACGGACAAAGGGCTGAATTTTCAGGCGCTGCGACCTCCTGGAGTGAGCCCGATCGCTGATCGCTATGCAGACGGCTACGAGGGCCACGGTATCTTCGTTGACGCCCAAGGTGTCGAACACCTGTCAGCAGCCCATTCGGTTCCTGCGGCAGGTTGGTATCTGGCTATCTTGCTCCCCACTGAAGTGGCGTTTTCTCCTATCCGTGCCTTGCAGTGGAGGCTGTTTTCCGCTGCAGCCGCGCTGACCGTGCTGGCTGGAATCCTGATGTGGTGGATGTTGAGCAGGGAGTTGGCGCCGCTGCTGTCGACAGCCAAGACATTGGCCGCATTGCGCGTTTCGGATCAGTTTCCGAGCCCTTTGCCCATCGAGCGGCATGACGAAATTGGGCACTTGGTTGTGGGTTTCAACCACATGCTGGACTCATTGCGTGCGCGTGACCTGTCCTTGCGAGAAAGTGAGGCTCGGTTGATGGAAGCACAAACCATCGCCGGGCTGGGTAGCTACGTATTGAGCGGTGACACCGGAATATGGGCAAGCTCCGCTGTGCTGGATAGTCTGTTGGGAATTGACGCAACCTATATCCGTAGCGTACAGGGCTGGGTCAATCTGATTCATCCGGATGATCGCCAGCGCATGAACGACTACTTTTCCGGATTGATTGAAAGTTGCTCTCGGCAGTTTGACAACAACTACCGGATTTTGCGATTCAGCGACGATGAAACGCGCTGGATGCACGGTGTGGGCGTTCTGGAGTTCGACTCCAATGGCACGTTTCTGAAGATGCATGGCACCATTCAGGACATTACCCAATCCGTGTTGGTGCAGCAGCGGCTGAGCACGCTTTCGCGTATAACCGAACAGGCGCCCATCGCCATCGTCATTACCGACTTGAAGGGGGATATCGAATTCGCAAACCCCCACTTCGAGAAAGTATCTGGCTATACGCTGCCAGACGTGATTGGGAAGAATCTGCGATTGCTGCAATCGGGTCATACCGCTCCCGCGGTTTACGCTGAACTGTGGGCGTCACTGAGGGCTGGAAGGGCCTGGCAAGGCGAGTTTCAGAATCGAAGGAAGAATGGCGAACGGTTTGTTGAGCGGGCTGTGATCGCGCCCATTCTCAACGGCAGCGGCGTTGCGACACATTACGTTGCACTCAAGGAAGATGTCACCGAACGCGAGCACAGCCGTTTGCAATTGCAGTCATCTCTGCGGGAAACGACTGCTTTGCTGAACGAAGTCCATCACCGGGTAAAGAACAACCTGCAGGTGATCACCAGCTTGCTGCGCCTGGAAGCCAGCCGGGCGGGCGAACCATCGACACGGGGCGTTTTGGCTGAAATGCAGGGACGTATACGGTCGATGGCATTGGTGCATGAAACGCTGTACCGATCCGGCAGTTTTGCGGCGGTCGATCTGAAGAGTTATATCCAGCAAGTCGCCAGCCTGGCTTTCAGAGCACAGGCAGATAGTGGTAGTGGAGTGCGTCTGGCGTTGGAACTCGCTTCGGTCAGGGTCAGCATGGATCTGGCGACACCCTGCGGTTTGTTGGCAAATGAACTGATTTCCAACAGTGTCAAGCACGGATTTTGCGGTGGCCAGCAGGGTGAAGTTCGTGTGGAACTGCATCCAGTGGAGGATGGCAGCGGTGCCTCACCCCGATGGCGTTTGCGGGTCCGGGACAATGGCGTAGGGCTACCCGCTGATTTTGAAACCCGGCGCAGCCATTCATTGGGCTTGCAACTCGTGACAGACCTTGCCAACCAGCTTGGTGGAACGCTGACCATTGAAAGCTGCCAAGGCGCAAGTTTCTCCGTTACTTTCCCTGTTTGAGAGCCATTCGGCTCAGGTGTTTCACCCGTCCTGCTCAGGTGTTGGCCCGATTCAACAAAGTTGGGCTGCGCCCTACAGTCTTAGCCATGACCTGCCTATTGATTGGCCCGTATGCTTGGGCACCATCTCACCACTCGGTCCGGCGTGCCATTTTTTTGGGGATGGCATCATGACCATTCGCATCATTCTGGTGGATGACAACAGGACTTTTCTGGCTGCAGTTCGGAATTTTCTGATCATGCAGCCCGGCGTTGAGGTCGTCGGCGAGGCGCATGATGGCCGTTCCGCACTCGCACTTGCGCATGCAGTGAAACCAGACCTGGTGTTGCTCGACATCGTGATGCCGGAAATGAATGGGTTGGAAGTGGCTGAAAGTCTGAGCCAGTTTCAAAAACCACCCAAGATCATCTTTCTCTCGATGCACGACAGCGAATCCTATCGCGTGGCTGCACGTGACCTGGGCGCCTACGGCTATGTTGGCAAGGGTGATTTTGTGGTCGATCTCGTTCCCTTGATTGACCGCATGCTTGCGTTTGACACAAGTCCGCCCAATCGTCCCATGGGTGCGAGAGGGGCTCAGCAATGAAATATTTGAATAGTTCGAAGGTCTCCACCTTCTATCCGGCAGCTCTCGCTGCGGCTGGCGCAGTTGTCATGCTGATCGTTGGGGATGGACAAGTAGATGCGATAGTCGGGGCAATAGCTCTTGTTTTCGCTGGCGTCTGGATGGGCAAAGTGTTGGCCTCTCGGGATGCAGCACTCAAACAAATGGTGCAGCAATTGGTGGCGGAACAACATCGCTTTGGTGCCGATGTTGCCCCGGTTTGGAGTGGCCACATTGAGTCCTCCAGAGCGCAAATGGAAACTGCAATCTCGGAGTTGTCACTCCGTTTTGCCGGCATTGTTGACAACCTTGCGCAAACCCTGCAAACGGCCGATATGCACTCTGCGCTGGATGCCACGCATGGAAGCGATAACAGCCTGATTGCTGTGTTTGAAAGGGCCGAGGAAGAACTACGGGGCATTGTTGCCGCACAAAGAGCGGCAATGAGCAGCATGTCCGTAATGCTGGACAAGGTGCAGGGTCTGGATCGCTTCACCGAAGAATTGCAAAGCATGGCGCACGATGTTGCCAAGATAGCGCAGCAATCTAATTTGCTCTCGTTGAATGCTGCAATAGAAGCCGCGCGCGCTGGGGATTTGGGACGCGGATTTGCCGTGGTCGCCAAGGAATTCCGGATGCTGGCGAATCAGTCAGGTGACACCGGGCGCAATATTGCAGCCAAAGTAAAGGTGATCAGTGCTGCGATTGCTGATGCCTGCGATGTGGTGCGTGATTCGGTTGAGCAGAGGGAGTCACGGGTGCAGAGAACCGAAGCGACGATTGGCCACGTTCTCAGCGAGATCAAGGACATTGCCGGCGGTCTTGAGCAATCCAGCGCGCTTCTGAAGAGCGAAAGCATCGCTATCCAGTCTGAGGTTGGTCAGGCCCTGGTTCAGTTGCAGTTTCAGGACCGTGTCAGTCAGACCCTGAATCTTGTCAAGGCCAATATCGAACACTGGCCCACGTTCCTGGATGGGCGCATGCAGCAACTCGAGCAAGGTCCGGACGTCTCGCCGCTGAATGCGCAGGAATTTCTGGAAGAACTCAAGAAAACGTATGTGATGAAAGACCAGCACATTGTTCATGAGGGCGGAAAAGTCAGCAAGCAGGACGACGAGGAAATCACTTTCTTCTGAATCCACCCCAAGCCAGGCAGAACACCATGAAACTTGAATGGAAAGACAACTATCGCATTGGTCACGAGAAAGTCGATCAGCAACACCAGCAGATGTTTGATCTGGCTAACGCCATGCATGACGCCAAGGACCAGGCAGCCCTTCGGCTGGCTGCCATCCGGCTCTACCAGCATGTCCGCGAGCACTTTGCAGAGGAAGAGGCGCTGATGCGCAAAGTGGGTTTCTCAGGGTACGCCGAGCACGTGGAATCGCACAACAGGATGCTGGCTGCGTTAAACGCGGTCAGTCAGTCGATTGGCAGGAACGAAGTGAATCCGGATGCGGTTAGTGCTCTCCTGATGGACTGGACACTCAATCACATTCCCTATGCCGACGCAGAGGTTGCGAGCTACATCCAGGGTCGTTGAACCAATAGATCGAAGCGAGAAAGAACATGGCAAAAACCATCATGATTGTGGACGACTCCGCATCCATCCGAACGGTGGTCGGCATTGCGTTGCGGGGCGCCGGATACGACGTCGTCGAAGCCATCAACGGCCAGGACGCCATCAACAAACTGACGGGTCAAAAGATGAACTTGATCATCAGCGACGTCAACATGCCCATCATGGACGGCATCACGTTCGTCAAGCATGTCAAGCAGATGCCGGCCTACCGCTTCACACCCATCATCATGCTCACCACGGAATCGGATGAGTCGAAGAAGCGAGAGGGACAAGCTGCGGGTGCAAGAGCATGGGTGGTGAAACCCTTCAAGCCAGAGCAAATGCTGGGCGCAGTGCAGAAATTGTGCTTGCCTTGATCTCAGGCGATACGGAGCAAAGCTATGTCAAATGAAACACCCATGGGTCAGGTTGACCTCAGCATTGAAGGCGAACTGAGTATCTACCGCGCAGATGAGCTCAAGCATGCGCTCATAGACCCTTTGCAGAGTGGAATCCGATTGGTGGTCAACCTTGTGGGTGTCACGGAGTTTGATACCTGCGGCATGCAATTGCTGATGCTTGCCAAGCGCACGGCAAAGGCGGTTGGTGCCGAATTGAGTCTTGTAGGGCACAGCCCTGCTGTTCTGGAGGTCTTTGAGCTTCTGAACGTGGCAGCATTCTTTGGGGACCATCTGGTCATTGAACCCAAGTCGGTGTCTGGCAAGGCGTGAAGTACCTTTGCAGCGAATATTGACCCATTGAAGCGAAGAAGTCTGTCATGAACCTCGACCAAGCCCTGCTGATATTCATCGCCGAGAGCCGCGAATTGCTCGAAGACATGGAGAGCTCTCTCTTGTCACTGGAACAGGCGGATGAGAAGACCGAGCTGATCAATTCGATTTTCCGAGCCGCACACACCATCAAAGGCTCTTCCGGGCTTTTCAGTCTGGATCATGTGGTTGGCTTTACCCATGTCGTGGAGAACGTACTGGATCGCGTACGGGCGGGCAAGCTGGTCATAGGTGACGATCTGGTTGCAACGCTGCTTCTGTGCTGTGACCATATCAAGTCACTGATCGATGGGGTGGAGACAGGGCAGACCGAGGCAGACGCTGCCTCTAGCGCAGCAGGCGCGCCTCTGCTTGTCAAGTTGCATGCTGTGCTGGGCACACCAGCAGCAACGGGGGGTGCCCTGGTATCGGAACCGGAAGTTGATGCAACCCAGCGGATAGCTGGCAATGGGTCCGGGTCCGACTACTGGCACATTTCTTTGCAGTTTGGTCCCGAGGTGCTTCGGCTCGGGATGGATCCGTTGTCGTTCTTGCGCTACCTCAACACAATGGGTCAGATCGTTGACATATTGACACTGCACCACAAATTGCCAGATGCAGCCAACATGGACCCCGAGGTCTGCTACCTTGCGTTTGAGTTGGAGTTCGATACCAAGGCTGACAAGGCCAGTATTGAGCGTGCCTTCGAGTTTGTTCGTGACGAATGCCAATTGCGCATCGTCCCACCCAATAGCCAGGTTGAGGAATACATCCGCCTCATCAAGGACTCTCCAGAAATCGCGGAACGGATTGGCGAGCTGATGGTGCGCAGTGGCGCATTGACCCGGCAGGAACTCACCACCGCGCTGAATATCCAGGCTGACTCCGTTCCAACGCGCCAGATCGGTGCCATCCTGGTCGAGCAGCAGGCCGTCCCCTCTGAGGTGGTGGACGCAGCCCTGCAAAAGCAAAAGCGCGTCAAGGAAGTGCAGGCCCAGGAGAGCCGTTCGGTGCGGGTGGATGCAGACAAGCTGGACCAGCTGATCAATCTGGTGGGTGAACTCATCATTGCAGGGGCCAGCGTCAATATGATTGCCCACCGCGCAAAGGTTGTCGAGTTGCAGGAGGCGACCTCCAAACTCTCCATGCTGGTTGAAGATGTGCGTGATAGCGCGCTGCAATTGCGAATGGTCAAAATTGGTGCAACCTTCAGCCGTTTCCAACGCGTGGTGCATGATGTTTCGCGTGATCTGGGTAAGGAAGTAGCCCTGATCGTGGATGGAGAAGACACCGAGCTGGACAAGACCGTGGTCGAAAAGATTGGCGACCCCTTGATGCACCTGGTTCGCAATTCCATGGACCACGGGATCGAAAGCGCAGAAGTCCGGATTGCACGCGGCAAGCCAGCCCAGGGCATCCTCAAGCTCAATGCATTCCACGATTCGGGTGCCATTGTCATTACGGTGCAGGACGACGGCGGAGGCTTGAAGCGCGAGCGTATTCTGGCCAAGGCGATAGAGCGGGGCCTGGTTGAGGCCGGCCACCATCTGAGTGACTCCGAAGTCTACGCCCTGATTTTTGAACCCGGGTTTTCCACCGCTGAGAAGGTGACCAACCTGTCTGGCCGTGGTGTGGGTCTGGATGTGGTCAAGCGCAACATCACCGCCCTGCGCGGCACGGTCAGCCTGGCCAGCGAGGAGGGCGTTGGCACGACCGTGACCGTGCGTCTGCCGCTGACACTGGCCATCATCGATGGCTTCCTGGTGGAAGTGGGCAAGCGCGTGTTTGCCATCCCCCTGGACATGATCGAAGAGTGTGTGGCCTACACCGCCGAGCCGGACCACGACTACACCAATCTGCGCGGTCAGGTGCTGCCCTTCATCCGTCTGCGTGAGCTCTTTGGCATCAAGGCACCGGCACCGGTCAAGGGTGAAAACATTGTGGTGCTGAAGTATGCAGGGCAAAAGGCCGGGTTGGTGGTGGATACGCTCTTGGGCGAGTTTCAGACGGTCATCAAGCCGTTGGGCCAAATTTTCAATCAGGTGGCATGCATCAGCGGCTCCACCATTCTGGGCAGTGGCGATGTGGCCCTGATATTGGATGTGCCCCAACTGGTGCGCCATTCGGTCGGGAGCCAGGGCAGAGGCTCAAACAGTGATGGTCGCGCCCTTGACGGTCAGAAATCTTAAAAGAACGTAGTTAACCCACTTTCGCTTTGTTACCAGGAGTCATGCAATGTTAAACAATCTCAAACTCGGAGTCAGGCTGGGAATCGGCTTTGCCATCACCCTGGCTTTGCTGATCATCATTGCGGTGACCAGCTACTCACGGCTAGGCGCCTTGAATACAGAAATTGAAGACATGGTCAATGACAAGTTTCCCAAGACGGTTATGGCCAACGACATCATCGATGCATTGAATTTGATAGCACGCCAGCTGCGCAACGGGTACATCATGACCGGCAGCGAAAAAGCGAAGGCACTTGATACCATTCCCGAGCAACGCAAGATCATCAGTGACCGGCTGGAAAAACTGGAGAAGATCGTCACGTCCGACAAGGGACGTGGACTCATGAAGGAGATCCAGACGACGCGCGCGGCCTACGTCATACAGCAGGAAAAGGCCATTGAAATGATCAAGGCCGATGCCAAACAGGCAGACTTTGCCGCCTTGCTGTCCGGTGACTTGCGCAAGGCGCAGGGCGACTATATGAAGGCGGTTGTCAGCATGGTCGACTTGCAGACCGAATTGATGAACGAGGCAGGTAAGCACGCTGACGACTTGGTTGGCGCGACCGAGAAACTTATCGTGACTTTGGGCATTGCTGCCGTCCTCATTTCACTTTTGGTAGGTTGGGTTATCACCCGCAGCGTGCTCAAGCAACTCGGTGGGGAGCCCGACTACGCCCGTGACATGGTGGTGCGTCTGTCTCAAGGCGACCTGACGATGAAGCTGGAAACCCATCCCAAGGACAACTCCAGTCTGCTCTATGCCATGAAGATGATGG
Source organism: Burkholderiales bacterium (assembly GCA_038327925.1). Classification (GTDB taxonomy): domain Bacteria; phylum Pseudomonadota; class Gammaproteobacteria; order Burkholderiales; family Burkholderiaceae_C; genus Allorhodoferax. The sequence goes on from JBBQLM010000025.1 coordinate 63,230, forward strand.
TTGGCAAGCTGTCCGAAGTGGTAGCTGACGTGAACGGTGGTGCACAAGCCTTGGCCAGCGCTTCGGAAGAGGTGAGCGCGACCGCCCAGGCCCTGTCTCAGGCCGCCAGCGAACAGGCGGCCGGTGTGGAAGAGACATCTGCCTCCATCGAACAGATGACATCGAGCATCGCCCAGAACACCGAAAACGCCAAAGTGACCGAAAGCATGGCCAGCAAGGCCGCCCAAGACGCCGCGGATGGTGGAGAGTCGGTGAACGCCACCGTGGCAGCCATGAAACAAATCGCCAAGAAGATCAGCATCATC